>JBKJMI010000026.1:0-3172 GCA_046596515.1 Chitinophagaceae bacterium
TGACTTGTCCTAAAATAGGTTTACACTAAAAAGTGTAAAACATGGACAAAAAAATCATTAAAAAAGCAGGTAAATATTTCACCGAAACGGAAAAACATCAAATCATTCAAGAGCTGATTCAAACGCAGTGTACCAAGGTGGAACTTTGGGAAAAATATACTGGTGAGGAAGAGGAGCATGGTCAGATATTGCGATGGATGCGACTATTGGGCTACAATACAGGAATCAAAACAAGAAGACCTAACATTGTGTCAAATTTATATCCGATGGCACAGAAGAAAATAAAGCCTGATAAGCCGGTTAAAATAGAAGATGAATCTTTTGAAAACCTGCAACTAAAAAGGCGAATAGCTGATTTAGAAAAGCAATTAAAAGATGCCGAACTAAAAGCAATAGCCTTCTCAACGATGGTGGATATTGCAGAAAAGGAGTTTAAAATTCCAATAAGAAAAAAGCTCAATACCAAACCATAGAAGCAATGAAAAACAACTTTGCACACATAGGATTAGCCAGGTTATGTGGATGGTTTGGTATCACCAGACAGGCTTATTACCAAAACAATTGGGAGGGTGTTTCTACAACTCTTGAAGAAGAATTGATAATACAACGAGTAAAAGAAATTCGTGAAAACCATCGCAGAATGGGAACACGAAAACTCTATGAAATGCTTCAGCCATTTATACTTGAGCATCAAATAAAAATAGGCAGAGATGCACTGTTCAATATGCTTTCAGCAAATCATTTATTAGTAAGAAAACGCAAACGAAGAATACAGACAACCAACTCTTATCATTGGTTGAGAAAATATCCAAATCTCATTCGTGAGTTTATCCCTACTGGTCCTAATCAACTTTGGGTGAGTGATATTACATACTGGAAAATTAGCACTGGAGAACACCTTTACATCAGTTTTATAACCGATGCTTACTCACATAAAATTGTTGGCTATCAAGTAGCTCAAACAATGGAAGCTGTTGAAAGCATTCAAGCCTTGCAAATGGCGCTCTCTGCCTTGGGGGCAGAGAGCCATTTGAATCTCATCCATCACAGCGATAGAGGCATTCAGTATTGCAGCCATGCGTATGTAAAGCTATTGCAGGATTATAATATAGAAATCAGTATGACTGAAAATGGCGACCCATTAGAGAATGCAATAGCAGAAAGAATAAATGGAATTATAAAAGACGAATACTTAGAAACCTACCACATTGATAACATCAAAGATGCAAAGGGATTACTTAAAGCTGTTGTGGATTTATACAACAGCGAAAGACCTCACATGAGCATCAGCAACTTCGTTCCAAATTATATTCATCATTCAAAAACAAAAATTAAAACAGAAAAATTATGGAAAAACTATTATCGAAAAACTCCTACTATTGTAAACCAATTGCAGGACTAAAAATGAACTGTAAACTTATTGCAGGATTAATCAATTAAACTGTAAACCTATTTTAGGACGAGTCATTTTATTTAAAAGCCGCCCATCCAAACATTTCGCTTCTTACTTTTTTTGGATTCCATTTGATGCGATAGGCAATTTCCATGTTTATAAAAGTATAGGAGTCGTTTAACTTTGGATTGCCTCGTTGGCTGGTGGCAGGGCCTTCGTATCCGTTGGTTCCTTTTCCGGTTGGGTCGCTTATGTATTGTGCGAGTGCTTGCTTTTCAGGGTCACCGGCATAGTTTTGTTCTATTTCTTCGTAGGTGGCGTAGGAGTCGCTTACATCATCGAGGTAGTCGGATAAAAAGTGGTAGTAGCCAAACTCAATGGAATAAGTAAGTAAAGGAGTAACTCCAAAACGAAAGCCCATGCCCACGGGTATGCCTATGTGAAAGGGGCTGTATTTTCCTTTGGCCTTGCCTTCGTTACTGGTACCTTGCCCTTCGGTGCGCCAGTCGCGTAAGTGGGTTTCGTATTTACCATCTTTATCTATCACATTACCAAAACCTGCACTTTGGGATTGGTCGCGTGTGGTGCCATCAGCCCAGTAATGATAGCGGTTGGAAAGGTTTGCGCTACCCATAAACAAATCGGCTTTGGGGTCGGCATAAAAAACACCGGCACCAGTAAATACAAAAATGGCAGCATGTTGCTTATTAAGCGGAAGTCGTTTGTTAGGATAATAAGTATAGGTTACATGACCTGAAAGGCCGATAACATCGGATCGGAAACTTAGCCCCCTACCGTAATTGCGAAGTTGGTAACCGGAACGGGGTCCGATGGATTGTGTTTCATCGTAGCCGATGCGATGCCAGCTTAAACGGGTTTCGATGTTTATTGCGCTGTAGAGATTGCCTGTAAGCGCGGATGGAGCTAACAGGTTGCGTGCAGTAATAGCTATGCCGGGTCGGGTAGAACTGGCTTGAAAAAACTCATCGTTTCCTAAGTCGCCAAAATAATTGGTAATGCCGGTAGATACACCTAAATCGAGATTACGCTGAGCCGAAGAGGGAAGGGTAAATAAACTAAATAAGCTGAGAAGGCAAAGTAAACTTTTTTTCATACGATTTGATTTTTGTTAACACTAAGTTAGTTAAATTATAAGATACGTTTTACACAGACTGAAAAAAATACACGGGTTATTCCAGACTTGAACTCTTGCTAACATGTTACGCTTAGTTGACATGGTTATGGAATTTGTATTGTTTTTTCATCGTTCAATTATTGAACCACTAAATTTAAAAAAGATGAAAACGATGATCCAATCCTGGGAAAACCCCACTTCTGCAACACGAAATGCTATTGTTTTTGCAAACCGAAATCAATTATACGGTGCGTATGTATTACGGCAAGGTTATGAAAAATCGCTTGTAAAAGCATTTGTATTAACTTGTGCTGCGTTTGTTTTACTTCTGTTATTACCACCTATAATTAATTTATTTATCACACAAGAAAAAATAGATACAGGTGCTGATGAGGGTGTGATTGTTTTTCTTGACCCTCCTATTCAAACACCGGAAGCAGTACCTGTAATGCCCAAACAATTGGTGGCAACGTTACCTTCTACTTACCGCTTTGTGGTGCCTACAGTAATTGATGACCTTATCGATGATAATGCACCGGTTAATGATTTTAATAAGAACCTAAATGCCGGCTTCACTACTAATCCTATGGATACCGGTTTGATTAGTGATTTGCCTCCGGCAGATACAACCACAGCAATCGTTA
>JBKJMI010000092.1:0-3146 GCA_046596515.1 Chitinophagaceae bacterium
AATTTTCTTTTCACACCATCAATGGTGCGGGTAGCGGAACCAGGACCATCGCTAGCCGTAAACCCCCATCCGTTTTCTCCATAATGGGCAAAACCCTTTGGATTTTCTATGGCATATTTTTGCTGGATTTGAGTGGCCCGCCGACTGTTTTCGAAATAATCAATACCAATCCTTCTATTCAAATCATCGTAGATGCCCTTGCAATCCAACCATATTTGCGACATCTGGTGAATAAAGAGCGGCCCGGCATAAATGCATTCTATGTCGTATAGTTTTTTCCATTCAAACGTGGATGTCCATTTTTTATACCCGGAAGAACTAATTGGAAAAGTAGGTGAGCCAAGCGCAAGTATATAGATAATATGCGCTTCGCAATATTTCTTATTCCAACGGGAACGAAGGAATCCTGATTCTGGTTTCCAACCATGCGAAATTGAATCTTTCCCGTTTAAAGCCCATTGCCAATCTACCCTTCCATAGAGCTCATCAGCATACTTTCTTATTCTAATTTCAGATTTATTTTCACCGGTGAAATAATATCTTGCAGTCAATATCCCGGCTAATAATATAGCAGTATCTACCGTTGATAGTTCACTTTTCCAGGCCCGTTTCCCGGTTTGCATATCAAGAAAGTGATAATAAAATCCTTTATATCCTGTTGCATCCGCTTCGGTGCCCTGGTGGCTGGCGTAGAAGAATTTTAAAACAGTAAGCGTTCTTTTTATCGCCTCAGCCCGTGTTATAAAACCACGTTCAATTCCTGCTATATAACAGCTAATCCCCATGCCTGTTGCTGCGATACTTGATAGAGATCCCGGTTGTGTTTTATCGGCTATCAGCCCGGTTTGGTCATTTACCTCTTTAAAAAAATAGCCAAAAGTTTCCCGTTGCAGAACACCGAGCATTTCATCATCCGGACCTTGTGGATTTTTATAATGTAATTCGTTAGATTTTGCTGCCTGTTTCATTCGATTTCTACTTTTATATAAGCTACACCTTATGGGGGTAGTGTTGTCTCAACAAATACAGAACCTTTTCCCTGTCTGGTTGCGAAAGGCTCTATTGTAAGAACGGACCCTGACTCCAATGCTGACAATCAGGTTGCCGTAAAACTTCCGGAAGGAAGATGGTCATGAAAATACTGATGATGCGAATGAGTGCGAATATTTTTGGTTCTTCCTTGCTGACGCAATTTTGCAAATGGCAAGCTGCCCATTTCTGTCCATGTTTTTTTCTTGCATTGGCATGGTTATCATCAATTCTTTCAATAAAGAGCTTTTACTTTTTTAATGATTGTTATGCAAATGTTTATTCCTATACTGCATTGTATTCGCCAAGCCTTGCAGCAGCATCAAGTTTAGCACGCCGATACAATAATTTTTGTGCTTCTTCTATATTAGCATTCTGTCCCTTCCAAACATCTAAGGCTGGTTGTTGAATTGCTCTTGCAAAAGAAAACGTAACGATCCACGGCAAGCGATCTTTAAACTTTGTGTGTATTGCATTTAAATGTGCAGCCGCATCTTCAGGCGATTGTCCGCCGGATAAAAAGGCAATAGCTGGCATAGTTGCAGGAACGGAAGCAAGCAAACAATTCACGGTAGCTTCAGCGACTTCATCAATGGTGTTTTGATTAGCGCTTTCTATCCCGGCAATGACCATGTTTGGTTTTAAAATCATGCCTTCTATATCAATTTTATATTGATACAATTGATAAAACAATGCTTTCAAAACCTGCTCTGTTACATCAAAACAATGCTGTATGGTGTGATTGCCTATCATTAATACTTCGGGTTCTACAATAGGTACAATGCCTGCCTCCTGACATAAAGCTGCGTATCTTGTAAGTGCATGCACATTGGCTTTAATACATGCTGTTGTTGGAATACCATCACCTATGGTGATTACGCCCCGCCATTTGGCAAAACGGGCGCCCAATTCTTTATATTCTTCCAAACGTTCACGCAACCCATCCAAACCTTCCGTAACTTTTTCTTTAGGAAAACCTGCCATTGCTTTAGCTCCTGTATCAACTTTGATTCCCGGGATAATGCCTGCTTTGATTAAAATGTCAATAAGAGGAATTCCATCTTTGGTTTGCTGATGAATCGTTTCATCATATAATATAGCTCCTCCGATACTTTCATTTAAGCCCGGCGTTGTAACGATCAGTTCACGATATTTACGCCGCATCTCAACTGTTTGCGGAATGCCCGCTGCTGCAAAACGTTTATTACATGTGCCCGTACTTTCATCCATTGCAAGCAACCCTTTGCCATTTGCAAACAGTTGCTCAATGGTATCTTTTAATTTTTGTTTATTCATTTGCTTTCCATTTCCAGTTAAGTATCTCTGGCAAGTCTTTGCCATGTTTATGAATATAATGTTTATGCTCAATGAGTTTGTCTTTAAGTTGTTGTTTAAGGTAAGCGCCTTTGCTGCCCAAATCCGGTAGTCGGTCTATAACATCTATTACCAGGTGAAAGCGGTCAATTTCATTTTGAACCCTTAAATCAAATGGAGTTGTGATCGTACCTTCTTCTTTATATCCTCTTACATGAAGATTGCGGTTAGTCCGGCGATAAGTGAGACGATGAACCAACCATGGATAACCGTGAAAATTAAAAATGATATGCTTGTCTTTGGTGAATATCGAATCGTAATCCTTTTCATTTAATCCATGGGGATGCTCCGTGTGTGGTTGTAGTTTCATGAGATCAACCACATTGACTACTCTTATTTTAACTTCGGGCAAGTGTTCTCTCAAAATTGAAACAGCGGCCAGTAATTCAAGCGTTGGCGTATCACCACAACAAGCCATCACAACATCAGGTTCAGATCCCTGATCATTGCTTGCCCATTGCCAGATACCAATTCCTTCAGTACAATGCACAACTGCAGCATCCATCGAAAGCCATTGCGGGAGCGGGTGCTTGCCTGCAACTACTACATTTACATAATGCCTGCTTCGCAAACAATGATCAAAAACAGACAAAAGACAATTCGCATCCGGTGGCAAATAAACTCTTACAACATCTGCTTTTTTATTTATCACATGATCAAGAAAACCGGGATCCTGGTGTGTAAAGCCATTATGATCCTGCTGCCAAACATGTGATGCCAATAAATAATTAAGTGATGCAATT
>JBKJMI010000099.1:0-47227 GCA_046596515.1 Chitinophagaceae bacterium
TTAAAAACAAAAAATTCAAGTCTTTAATTTCCCTTTTTTCAATAGCCTTTCTAGTTTTCTTGATTTTTTACTACTATAATTCCAAATTAGCTCGTTTGGATTCTATCCCTATTGGAATTGAAACGATTTTAACTCTCGTTTATATTTCATTCTTTTTTTACGAGTCCTTTAAAACTTCCGTAGATTCATATATATATAATCACCATTGCTTTTGGATATCTATTGGTATTTTGCTGTATTTAGGTGGGTCGTTTTTCTTTTATATACTCATCAATGACTTGCCTAAAGACGAAGTTGCTACATTTGGTACAATGACTTTTATTGCCGAAATCATTAAGAATATCCTTTTTAGTATAGCTATCATCATCTATTATAAATTCCCTTTAAGGTTAGATGCCTCAAAAAAGTCTATTCCCTATTTAGATATGGTATAACCACAAACTAACCGCAACCAACCTTAACTAATGATCTTCTTGCTTCAATCTTCGGCCAAATCAGGTGTATCCCTGGTTCTATTCCTTGGTACCCTGGGTATGGTGGTGCTTACAGTGGCGCTGATCATCTTTATCATTCTTCACCAGCGAAGGGTGCTTCGCTTTCAGAACCGCATCAACCAGATGGAACAGGAGCAACAGAAGATCCTTCTGAGCGCTTCCATCAAACTTCAGGAAGAAGAAAGACAAAGACTGGCAGCCGACCTTCATGATGATGCCGGTCCTCTTTTGGCCACCGCCCGTCTTTACCTGAACGAGAACCTGGTAAATATGGACAAGGCCTCACAGCTTCAATCTATTTTCCAGGCCCGCCAGATCATTGATGATACGATCCAACTGGTGCGTAATATCAGTCATAGCCTTATGCCACCCACACTGAAGAACTTCGGACTTGAATCTGCCATCAACGACCTTTTTCAAAAGATCAGCGGATCAGGGACTATCAATGCCAGCAGTCGTTTTCATGAATATAAGGAACGGCTACGCACAGAAAAAGAACTGATCATCTTCCGTATCGTACAGGAACTGATCAATAATATACTTAAACATAGCAGCGCCTCCTTCATTCATCTCACGCAAAATGTGCATGCCGACAAGTTTTATGTACGCATTCATCATGATGGAAGAGGATTGGTGCAGGCGGATTTTGATAAGTTGAATAAAAGTAATGTGGGACTGGGATTGAAAAATATCAGCAGCCGCCTTCGCGTAGTTCAGGGTAATATCAATTTTGAAAAAGATATTTCTCAAACCTATTATAAGGTGACCATAGAATTACCAACCGATGAACCCTATCAGAGTTAAGTCCTGATCAGCCTGCTACAAGCGCCTCCAAACAGTTAACTTTGTACTACCTATGGGTTCAATCAGAGTAGCAATCGCCGACGACCATAAGATCTTTAGAAAAGGGGTTATTCTTTCTCTTCGCCCCTACAGCAATATCAAATTCATGCTGGAAGCAGAAAATGGCAATGACCTGATCCAGGGATTGGCCATCACTGAAGTTGATGTGGTACTAATGGACCTGCGCATGCCGGGTAAAGATGGTATTGAAGCCACCAAGATCGTTTCCAAACAATTTCCAAATATCAAGGTACTCGTATTAAGTATGTACGAGGATGAACGTTTCGTTTACCATTTAATGGAAAATGGGGCCAGTGGTTATCTACTGAAAAATGCAGAACCACAGGAGATCCGTCGCGCCATCATGGAAGTGCAGGAGAAAGGATATTACCTCAATAATTTCGTGAACCGCATCCTGCTGAAAAAATCACATGCAAAGCAGAAAGTAGTTCCTTCTCTTAATAATGAGATCACACTTTCAGATAAAGAAAAAGATGTGCTTCGATTCATTTGTATGGAATTTACTGCTGCTGAGATCGCACAAAAAATGGAGATCAGCGCCCGTACAGTAGAAGCGATAAAGGACCGGCTGATGGAAAGATTTGGTACAAAGAACACTGCAGGGCTGGTATTCTTTGCTGTAAAAAATAACCTTATCGAGTGATTAGTCAAATTTCATTTCCGGTATCTCTCCTTCAACTATAAGTTTACCAGCTGTTTTAGAAATTATTTCCTCCACACTGATTCCCGGAGCCCGCTCCAGCAAGCGAAAACCATCTTTTGTTACATCGAGTACTGCCAGGTCGGAAACGATCTTCTTCACGCATTTCACTCCTGTTAATGGCAGACTACATTCAGGTAACAATTTTGATTCGCCTTTTGGATTGGTATGCATCATGGCAACAATGATATTTCTCGCGCTAGCTACCAGATCCATGGCCCCTCCCATTCCTTTCACCATCTTACCCGGGATCTTCCAGTTGGCTATATCTCCCTTTTCACTTACTTCCATTGCTCCCAGTACTGTGAGATCCACCTTGCCCGCCCTGATCATTCCAAAGCTTAGCGCCGAATCAAAAAAAGCTGAACCGGGTACAGTAGTAATAGTTTGTTTTCCGGCATTGATCAGATCCGCATCTTCCTCTCCTTCTATAGGAAAAGGACCCATTCCCAGTAATCCATTTTCACTCTGTAATACAACATTGACACCCGCAGGAATATAATTAGCAACCAGGGTAGGAATACCAATACCAAGGTTTACATAATAACCATCTTTTAATTCTCTGGCTATTCGTTTTGCTATTTGCTCTTTGGTTAATGACATCTTCAGGAAGGTTAGAGGTTAGGGATTAGTGTTTAGAGAACTGCATAAAGCGGAACTTAGGATTTACGAACAGTTAGTTGTTCAATCCTTTTTTCATAATCCTTTCCCTGGAAGATCCGGTGCACATAGATCCCGGGTGTATGAATATGGTTGGGATCAAGGCTTCCTGCAGGTACCAGTTCTTCTACTTCGGCAATAGTCACCTTTCCTGCCATAGCCATCAGCGGATTAAAATTCCTGGCAGTTTCTTTAAAGATCAAATTGCCATGACTATCTCCTTTCCATGCTTTCACTATGGCGAAATCTGCATGAAAAGCTTCTTCCATTAAATATTCTTTGCCATTGAAAAAACGCGATTCTTTGCCAATTGCTACTTCAGTACCCACACCAGCCGGTGTAAAAACTACAGGCATTCCATAACCCGCTGCAAGGCATCTTGTGGCCAGCGTTCCCTGAGGAATCAATTCCACCTCCAGTTCTCCACTTAGCAGCTGCCTTTCAAACTCTGCATTTTCTCCTACATAAGAAGAGATCATTTTTTTGACCTGACGGGTGGCCAGTAAAAGGCCAATGCCGAAATTATCCACCCCCGCATTATTGGAAATACAGGTGAGGTCCCTGGAACCTTTTTTTACCAAAGCCGTAATGGAATTTTCAGGGATCCCACATAGACCAAATCCACCAAGCATAATAACTGCCCCATCATGGATATCGTGAATGGCCTCGTCGGCATTGTTGACGATCTTATTCATTAGAAAGAATTGGAATGTAAATTTAAGGAGTTTGAAGGGGAGCCCGTATTATTGAGATTTTGCAGATTTTATGCTTTTACGAAGACTATCCCCTGGTCTCGGTTGAGACCAAATTGCACTGGTATCCACTTGTTTTGATACTGAGTCCATCAGATCTTTCATCAGTTTAGGATGCGAACTATAATACTCATAGCTTTTTTTGAATTCTGCCTGGCTAATCTTATGCAATGCTAAAACTTCTCCATACCATTTAGCACTAACCGCTGTTTTATTCGCCAGGCTATCCTTCGCGAATATAAAATCTCCCATGAACTGATCTGCACGCATCATATCCCAGATCACTGACCTCATATCATTAAAGGAAATTACGTCACTTGGTCTTCTTTCCCCGCAGGAGAAAAATATCAGCATTGACAAATACATTGAGAAAAATAATTTTCTCATTTCATGTCTTTATAAGAAGAAGAGTGTGTAAGATCCAATCGGGTAAGAATATCCCTTGCCCTGTTTTTCATTTCAGGGGTTGCCTTTGAAAAAACTTTTACCAATTCTGTATTTTTCCCCTGGAAAAAAAATTGCAGGATCATAGAATTGGGGTTATCGCTATTAATTGAATTAAGGAAATTAAGGCAGTTGAAAATACTGGTACGTCCTGCTTCCTCATTCTCATAATAAATATCCATACCCGTTCTATAATAGGCATAGACTGCGTCATGGAAAAGTGCAAACCGGCTATTGTTCAGATTCTCTGCCAGCCAATACCTGTTACGAAGACTTTCAAAAGATTTCCATCCATGAATATCGCGGTTCTCAGGAGCATTATTTACAATATTCCACGCTTTTAAAAAATATGGATCCCCACCACGTGAAGAAAAAGAGGCGTAGTCGAAGCCCAGAATAATGTTTACATAATAAGCAAATACCGCAGTAAGATTAGATACGATTGGATCATTACCCTGTACCCTGTTCTCATTAAATTCTATGGGTTGGAATTCTATATATTTAAATGATACATCATCATCCAAAAAATTCACAATAGGAGATTCATAAGAAGTATTGAAAATCGGGCGGGCCGCCTGGATAGTCAGTTTTCCTTTATAAATATTTCCATCTAATGCCTGATCGATCGTAAGCAGAAAACTGCACTGGATCTTTTCAGCTGGTTGAAATGCATCATTGGTCCAGCGGCGGCCATTCAGAAAATTGATAAGTCCTGATTGCAATGTGGTGAATATTTTTTTATCAACCGTACTGCTCACTTTGCTGGTGATGATATTCACCCTAGCCTGTAATTCCTGCGCCTGCGCATAGAAACAAAAGGCCAGCAATATGAGGAGAAATGAGAATTTCTTACGCATAGAATTTCCTGATTATCGTTTCTACAATATCTTTTGCAACTTCTGTTTTAGGGCGGAGATCAAAAGCTATTTCTTCTCCATCCTTACCGAAAATAGTGATCTTATTGGTATCATGACCGAATCCGGCTCCTTCATCACGAAGTGAGTTCATCACGATCAGATCTGCGTTCTTGCGGGTCAACTTATCCTTCGCATGATCTTTTTCACAATCTGTTTCCAATGCGAATCCCACCAGGATCTGATTCCTGGATTTTTTTTCTCCCAGGGCTTTCAGAATATCGGGTGTTCTTTTCAAATTGATCGAAAAATTTTCTTCACTTTTTTTGATCTTCTCTTTCGAAACTAATTGAGGTCCATAATCCGCCACCGCTGCAGCCATGATCGTAATTTCAGAATCAGTAAAATATTCAAGGCAGCATTGGTACATTTCTTCTGTGGTGATTACCTGCTTTAGATTCATTCCCTGCAGATCTGATATTTCAACATTTGGTCCTACCACCAGTGTCACTATAGCACCTCTGTTTCTTAATTCCCTGGCAATGGCGGTTCCCATTTTGCCTGAGGAATGATTGCCTATAAAACGAACGGGATCCAATGGTTCGTATGTGGGACCTGCTGTGACCAGCACTTTTTTCCCTTTAAGTGGTCCGGTCAAAAAAAAACGCTGCCTCATAAATTCAATGATCTGCTCGGGTTCCGCCATTCGTCCTTCACCGATCAGTCCGCTGGCCAGTGATCCTTCATTTACAGGCAGAATATGATTGCCATAAGAGGAGATTTTCTTAAGATTATTTTTTGTGGACGGATGCTTCCACATATCCTCATCCATGGCCGGAGCCACCAGCACAGGACAGGTAGCAGAAAGATATACGGCCATTAAAAGATTATCACAATGACCCAGGGCCATCTTGGATAGGCTATGGCAGCTTAATGGTGCGATCACCATCAGGTCGGCCCACCGGCCCAGCATTACATGGTTCGACCAGCTATCGTTAGCAGAAAGTTCCACGAGTACTTTATTTTTACTTAGTGTGGATAGTGTAAGAGGTGTAACAAAATCCTTTGCAGATGGGGTCAATATTATTTTTACTTCCGCGCCTTCTTTTACCAGCAGGCGGGTAAGAAATATGGATTTATAGGCCGCGATGCTGCCTGTAATCCCTAATAATATTTTTTTGCCTTTAAGCATATTCCAAAATTACCAATTTGCCTATTGCTTCAAATGAAAAAAGCGGCCTTCGGCCGCTTTCCGCTTAATATTTTAACTGATCAGCTAAACAGGTCAGTATCGTTCTTGCGATGGTAGATCTTGTCTTCCATAAATTCCTGTGTAGCAAGCAAAGCCGGGTTCGGCATGCGCTCATAGGCTCTGGAGATCTCGATCTGCTCTTTATTCTCATGGATCTCTTCCAGACTATCTGTATGGCTCGCAAATTCCTCCAGTTTATTATGGAGTTCTTCCTTCAATGAAATATTGATCTGGCTGGCCCTTTTACCTACAATAGAAATGGACTCATAAAGGTTACCAGTCTTCGCCTTGATATCGTCAAGATTACGCGTTTCAACGTTGTTGGTAAAACCTGCACTAAGCTGCCGTCTTAATTTGCTCATTGGTTAAATTTTTTATATTTTTTTGAGATTGATACATGAGATCGTCTACGTCTTTTTTCAATTTGCTATCCGGGAAACGGTCAGCAAACACATCACATTCTGTTATCACCTGCTCAAATCTTTCCGCTTTTTTCCCTTCCACGCTTAATTGAGCGTAACGGTAAAATGATTTGATGATCATCAACTGATATTCATCTGCCTTTGTTGATTCAGGGTAAGCATCCAATACCTGGGCAAAAGCAACACCGGCCGCACGAAACTGGCCCATATCATAATATAATTGTGCACTATTGCGCGCCTTGGTCTCTAATTTTCCTCTGCAGATATCTATAATTTCATTCGCTTCCTTTATTCTTGCAGAACCGGGATGAGAATTAATAAAGATCTGCATCATGCCTACTGCCCTAACAGTACTGGTTTGATCCAATTCAGGTTTGGGTGATTGCATATAAAAACAATAGGCCTTCATATAATCTACTTCTTCCGCTTTTTTACTATTGGGAAAGATCTCCAGAAAGGTCTTAAAAAGATTTTCCGCATTGAGATAATCTTCCAGGTAATAAGCGCAATAAGCGTATTTATAATAAATATCCTCGAAGGTCATTGTGGTCTTGAAATAAGGCATGATATCCTCATAGACCTGCTGGGCCCTTGTATATTTTTTCTTGACAAAGAACTGTTCGGCCATTCTGAGTTTATACTCAGGATCCGGACTTTTCAGAATCTTGGTAACGTTCTTGCTTTTGCTCGGTTTTTTGACCGAAGCAGCTTTCTTGCTACTATGACATGATACCATAAAAAGGGTCAACAGTAAGATCCAGGAATACCTCATCATAATTGTGTGATTCTGCCCTTCAGGGCCTGCAAAGTTAATTGATAAAGGGCAAAACTTACATAAAAATTAAAACTGACCAAATGTGAGCCGTTAAGATTAAACTAAAGCTAAAACAATTGAGACCCAGGATCTTAAATGAAAAGGCCTCCCGGGGGAGGCCTTTTCTATTTTCCTTAGTATGTTCTTATTTCTTTCTCAGGTTCGGATGTGGAGGTTCAACTGTGTTTGGACCATTTTCGCCTTCACCAGCCGGACGTAGATCAACTGTATTACAGTCGCCACCAGTTTGGCCATAATTGAAGATAAAACGATCTGAGCTGATTCCTTCGCTGTCAACCATATAGTTGATCACAGCGTTCACATGATCCCAGCTAAGCTGCTGCTCTTTCTTATTTGAAGAGCAATAACCTACTACCACTACTTTACAACCAGGAGTATTGCGCAGTTTAGCAGCCACGGTAGAAAGAACCGCTTTTGCATCATCACTGAGCTTATTGCTGTTTGTTTTGAATGATACGCTAGGTAATGCACCCATTTTCTCAGAACAAGATTGTTCAACAATGGCAGGAGCACGACCCATACAAGTAGTATCGCAAGGGCATTTACCAATACCATCTGCATTAACAGGCTGACAGTAAGTTGGTGTAATAAGTTCTTTATCCTTACAATCAGGAACACCATCACCATCAGTATCTTTTGTGATACCATGGCTGTCTACAGGGCAACCTGCAGGAGTTTGTTCCTGGTCGAATTGGTCAGTGATTCCGTCGCCGTCGCTATCAGGAAGTACAGGCTTAGGCAGACGCATCAGGCGAGGATTGCGAATCTCGCTGTATGCATAATCCAAAGGATTCAACCACCAGAGTGGCTCAGTTGATTTCGCACCTATATTAAAGTTTAAACCTATAGTAGCATAGTTATAACTATCGTAATCACGGGTCAGTACGGCATCTCCATAAGCATGTTCCTGCCAGCGCTGTCCATCAAGAAGGTCATCCTTTACAAAGGTCTGACGATCTTCAATAGCCAGATTAATACGTGAGCTAAGTTTGAAAGCCATACCAGCACCGATAGTACCGGAAGGTTTGAATGTTTTACCAAACAGTTTAGGACGACGCTGACCCTGATTTTCTGCAGGAGTCTCATAAGTATCATCCAACAGGTTTTTCAAGGCCTTGTAAGTATCCTTACGGTTCTTGTAAACACTGTTTGTTGTGATAGAAGCGAAATTGTATTTCTTACTACCAGTAGCACCTTCATTTAATGCGTTAATCTTTACATCGTAGATCATACCTCCCACACCAGCAAAACCATAGAAGTTAAATCCAGTTTTTGCTTTGTGGAAACGAATATTGTTTAATGTAACAACACCTTCCAGAGAAAGGTCATGCATCTTCGTTTTGTAATTGTAATAAACTGTCTCATACGGCGTATTCGCAGGACGTCCATAATATACATTCTGAGTGGATACCGTCATATCAGGGCTACCTGGTATACGATAAGGCGCAGAATAAGAAGTGGCTGGTGAACCATTTTTCGACCAGGCAGAATTCCACATGAAATTCTCTGCAGGGTTGAAGGTTCTGCCTTTTGCTGTTCCATACATGTATTCAGCACGAACGGAGAAGATATAACCAAAGGCTTTTCTCACGTGCAGTCCCAAACTTGGAAAAGCGAGTTGAGAAGGTATATCACCACTGATATTCGTCAAACCAGCCTTGATACCAATCTCCCACTGGTTACGAGGTTTTGCCGGAAAATTGTAAGTTCCATTTAGGAACTCAGTATGCTGGGGCATTCGTTTGCTCGGAACCAGCGAGGAATCTTTTACATCATAACTGGCACCCACCCTCTGTGAGTAACCGTAAGATGCTAACAGACAGAACATGCCCGTTAGAATAAGTAATTTTTTGCTTGCCATAACTAAGGATTAAGATTTGAAAACAATGTCCAATAAGTCCAATAAGTTGCAAAAATAGAAATTGGCAGCCAATTCACAAAATTTTATGATAATAATTTAGCTACGTTGAATATTATTTTTCAATTACTTAGTTAAACCAAAACTCCGATTTTTGCCTAACTATGCATTGATTTTTTTGTCCTAAATATTCCCCGTTTTGATACAATTACCTACAGATCTGATCGCAGAGGAGCTGAAAAAGTTCGAACTGGTCTTTAAAGAAGCCGTTAAAGGTCAGGCTCCAGTGCTAAATCGCATACTCCAGTACATTGTAAAAAGAAAAGGAAAGCAACTTCGCCCCATGTTTGTTCTGCTTTCGGCCAAACTAAGCGGTGGTATCAATGAATCATCCTACCGGGCTGCTTCTCTTGTAGAACTCCTTCATACTGCGACACTTGTGCACGACGATGTGGTAGATGATTCTCTGGAAAGAAGAGGCTTTTTTTCTGTTTATGCCCTTTGGAAGGCAAAAGCTACGGTATTAATAGGTGATTACCTGCTGGCAAAAGGATTGCTGGTTTCCCTGGATAATAAAGATTATCGAATTCTGCATATTCTTTCAGATGCTGTCCGAAAAATGAGTGAAGGCGAACTCCTTCAGATCGAAAAAGCCCGAAGTCTCAATATTCGCGAAGAAATATATTATGAGATCATCCGGAATAAAACAGCTTCCCTGCTTGCTTCTGCCTGCGCAGCCGGAGCCTGGAGCGCTGAAAACAACGAAGAAATAACTGAAAAAATGCGGCTTTTTGGTGAAAAAACCGGGATGGCGTTCCAGATAAAAGACGACCTTTTCGATTATGCCAGTGAGAATATCGGCAAGCCTACAGGAAATGATATCAAAGAAAAAAAATTAACGCTCCCCCTGATCTATACACTTAATAAAGTTGACAGTTCCACCAGAAGAAAGATAATTTATATTGTAAAAAATCAAAACCAGGATAAAGCAAAAGTAAACTGGGTGATACAACAGGTAAATGAAGCGGGAGGAATATTATATGCTACAGAAAAGATGAATGCTTTCAAGCAGGAAGCACTGACGATACTTCATAGTTTTCCCGAAAGTCCTTTACGACAAGGAATGGAGAATATGGTACTGTATGTGACAGACCGCAAATATTAAATGCGGTATCAAAAAATGGGTGATTGAGAATGCTGAACAAGAGATGGACCTTAGTAAATTCCGATAAAGCGCTTGCCAACGAACTTCAACGTTCCCTGGGCATCAATTCTTTATTATGCCAGTTGCTGGTGATCAGAGGCATTCGTAGTTATGAAGAAGCTAAAGCATTTTTTCGTCCCAACTTAAATGACCTGCATAGTCCATGGCTCATGAAAGACATGGACAAAGCCGTAGCAAGGATAATACTTGCGATGCAGTCACACGAGAAGATCCTTGTATTTGGTGATTATGATGTAGACGGCACCACCTCTGTGGCAGTAGTGTATAGTTTTTTGCAAAAAATATATACGGATGTAAATTTTTATATCCCACATCGCTATCGCGAAGGTTATGGAGTTAGCAAGGCAGGTATTGATCATGCGAAAGAAACCGGATGTTCATTGATCATTTCATTGGATTGCGGAATAAAATCAGTTGAGCTGATCGCCTATGCAAAAACTCTGGGTATTGATTTTGTTATTTGTGACCATCACCTTCCCGATGAAATTCTGCCACCGGCTGTTGCTATTTTGAATGCGAAACAATTCGATTGCCCTTACCCTTATAAAGATCTTTGCGGATGCGGAGTTGGATTCAAATTAATTTCCGCATTAACAGAAAAATTAGAGCTTCATCCGGAAACGCCCAATCACTACCTGGACCTGGTGGCCACTGCTATTGCGGCTGATATTGTTCCGCTTACAGCAGAAAATAGAATACTTGCATTTCATGGTTTGATCAAAGCGAACCGGGAACCCAATCTCGGAATAAAAGCATTGATGAAACTGAGCAATATGACAGGCGAGATGCAGATACAAAACCTGGTTTTCATGATCGCACCCAGGGTTAATGCTGCCGGCAGAATGGATGATGCAAGAAAAGCGGTGCAGTTGTTTATCGCTTCAACACTTGAAGAAGCGCTTTTGTACGCAGAAATGTTGCACAGTGATAATACTGACCGCAGAGAGGCAGATAGCACAACCACAGAAGAGGCGCTTGCCTTACTGGAAGCAAATACGCAATGGAAGGATCGCAACTCCACCGTGGTATTTCAACCACACTGGCATAAAGGAGTGGTGGGAATTGTAGCATCCCGATTGATCGAACATTATCACCGTCCAACAATTGTACTTACCAGTTCCGGCGAGTATGCAGCAGGAAGCGCGCGAAGCGTTCCCGGATTTAATTTATATGAAGCTATCCATGCCTGCAGAGAACATTTATTGGGCTATGGAGGTCATTTCGCTGCGGCAGGACTTACACTGGAAAAAGAAAATGTAGAAATATTCCGTGAAAAATTCGAGTCGGTGGTGACGGCTAATATAAAACCGGAACAACTGATCCCCGAAATACTTTTAGATACTGAATTAAAACTGGAGGATATTAATCAGACATTATACAGTATTCTTTGTCAGATGGAACCATTCGGTCCGGAAAACCCAAGGCCTATTTTTTTAATAAGAAATCTGCAGGACAGTGGATGGAGCAAGATCGTAAAAGAACTTCACGTAAAATTTTCATTGAGGGATGAGAAGACCACTATCAGTGGAATTGGATTTAATATGGCTGGTAAATTCCATTTTCTCGAAAAGAAAAAGTCTGTTGATATCGCCTGTACTATTGATGAAAATGAATGGCAGGGACAAAAATCCTTGCAGTTGAGGATCATTGATCTCCGACCTTCCGGAAGCTGACCTCCCCGATTTTTCCGGCCATCTGGATCCACTTTTCCGATATAATAATTTCTTTTTGTCATTTCAAGGGTTTATGAAGTGTAAAATTTAGCTTCGCTCACTCAAAACTCCATTTCATGAGAAAGCTCTACATTTTTTTACTTTCCTTCTTTTTTGTATTAACAGCAACTGCCCAAATATCTCTTACCGGTGGTGCCTATACACAAGATTTTAATACGCTTGCGAATACCGGTACTACAAATTTGCTTACCATCACCGGTTGGCAATTGACAGAAACTGGTGGAGGTGCCAGAGATAATGAACTATATGCTGGTGACAATGGTGCCTCTAATTCGGGCGACACCTATAGTTATGGGGCAACAGCCTCTTCAGAGAGAGCACTTGGAGGCCTGCAATCGGGTACGCTTATTCCGGTGATCGGCGCCAATTTTACTAATAATACCGGGGGCACCATCACTCAATTGCTAATCAGTTATACCGGCGAACAATGGCGTTTGGGCACTTTGGCCAGAGAGGACAGGATGGACTTTCAATATAGTCTTGACGCAACTACTCTTGCTAATGGCACCTGGACTGATGTGAACAGCCTGGACTTTATCGCCCCTGTTACAACCGGAACTGTTGGCGCGTTAAATGGGAATATTTCTCCGAACCGAACAGTCATCACCTTTTCAATTACTGGTCTCAGTATTCCTAACGGTGCAAGCTTTTTCATTCGCTGGCTTGATTTTAACGCAGCCGGATCAGATGATGGATTATCTGTTGATGATTTTAGTTTAACCCCCACTAGTTCGGGTGGCGGTGGCACCAACCTTTCCATTAATGATGTATCGATCAACGAAGGAAATGCAGGCACCACTAATTTTACTTTTACTGTCAGTCTCTCAGCTCCGGCTGGAGCAGGCGGAGTAAGCTTTGATATTGCCTCAGCTGATAATACGGCTACCCAACCTACTGATTATACTTCAAATATATTGACCGGGCAAATCATTCCTGCAGGGAGCAGCACTTATTCATTTACTGTACTGGTGAACGGCGATGGAACGGTGGAAGCTAATGAAATTTTTTTTGTCAATATCACGAATGTAATAGGAGCAACAGTTACAGATGGGCAGGGGCAGGGAACGATAATAAATGATGATGTAAGCATCGTACCCATCGCACAAATCCAGGGAACTGGCAATAGTTCACCTTTAACAGGATTAACTGTTACTACAACAGGTATTGTTACCGGACGAAGAAGCAATGGTTTCTTTCTCCAAACACCAGATGCTAATGTAGATAGCGACCCTAATACATCAGAAGGAATTTTTGTCTTCACCTCATCTGCACCGCCCGCTGCAGCCGCAGTAGGTAACAGTGTAAATGTTACAGGCTTAGTAACTGAATTCATTCCAAGTGCTGACCCCAACAGCCCTTCACAAACTGAACTCATCTCACCTCTTGTTACTCTAAACAGTTCAGGAAATGCTTTACCTGTTGCGATATTGCTGACAGTAGGTAATACCAATCCCGTTGGAGGCATATATCAACTGGAGAAATTTGAAAGTATGCGCGTTCAGGTGAACTCACTCACCGTAGTGGGACATACCGAGGGTACACTCAATGAGCCAACAGCCATATCAACCTCCAATGGATTCTTTTATGGTGTGATTACAGGGATTGCGCGTCCTTTTCGTGAATCAGGTATTCAATTGCCAGATCCACTTCCCCTTGGTGCACCAGCCACTGTAACAAGATGGGATGCCAACCCTGAACTTATTTCTATTGAGAGTGATGCGATTGGTGGGGCCATCATTGATGTTGCTACCGGAGCCTTATTGACCAACGTGGTCGGGCCTTTAGATTATGCCAGCCGTAATTATCGCATCGATATAGATCCGGCTATTTCCCCTATAGTAACTAATAATAATCTTACCTATACGGCAGTTCCTATTGCGAATACCAATGAATTGACCGTTGCCTCATTCAATGTGGAAAGATTTTTCGATACGGTAGATGACCCAGGTGTTGGAGATCCCATACTTACCCCAATGGCCTATGCCAATCGTCTTAATAAAGTTTCCCTTGCTATACGAAACGTTCTCAGAATCCCTGACATTATTGGTTTGGAAGAAGTAGAGAAGCTATCCGTTTTACAGGACATCGCTACTAAAGTAAATAATGATGTGGTAGCAGGTGGTGGAACTAATCCAAATTATGTTGCTTATCTCATCGAAGGAAATGATCCGGGTGGAATTGACGTAGCTTTCCTCGTTAAACCTTCCCGCGTTAATGTAGGGTCGGTAACGCAATATGGTGGAGCAACCACCTATATTAATCCAAATAACGGACTTCCTGAATTATTGAACGACAGACCCCCATTGGTACTTACGGGAACTTTCACAGGCGTATCCTGTATCACAAATAACAATATCATGGTGATTGTAAATCACCTTCGGTCACTTAACGGAATTAGTGATCCTGTTGATGGAAACCGTGTTCGTACCAAGAGAAGAGCACAGGCAGAATACCTTGCTAATCTGATACAGGGTTTTCAAACCTCTGATCCCACATTGAATATTGTATCAGTTGGTGATTACAACGCTTTTGAGATCAGCGATGGCTATGTAGATCTGATAGGAACCATAAAAGGCACCCCAACTCCGGCCGCTAATGTGGTGCTTGCCTCCAGCGACCTGGTTAATCCCGACCTTACTGATCTGGTAGAAACTTATAATGCAGCAGAAAGATATTCCTACAGTTTTGTTGGTAATGCACAGGTGCTAGACCATATTATTGTAAATGCAAATCTGTTAGGCAAAGTAACCCGTTTCAGTATTGGTAGGCTTGATGCTGATTTCCCTGAAGTTTACAGGAATGATCCTAACCGGCCAGAACGTATTTCTGATCATGATGCACCTATCGTATATATCAGCTACCCTTCCACCCCAACTCCAACTATTACCTGCCCGGTAAATACTACGGTGGCTGCCTGCCAGATACAGCTTGTAGTTAACTCACAGTTTGCCTCCTGGTTGGCTACTGCCTCAGGAAGCGGTGGTATTAACGGAGTATTGACAAACAATAACACTGGTGCACCATCTGCTTGCGGTGGATTTACTACGGTTAGGTTTACCTATACCAACGATTGTATTCCAACTTCGATTACCTGTACCGCTACATTTACTGTTACTGCTTCGCCAACAGTGGTGCTGAGTTGCCCGGTGAATACTTCTGCAGCTGCTTGTCAAACACAGGCTGCTGTTAACACCGCATTCGCCAACTGGTTGGCAACCGCATCTGCCTCTGGTGGCTGTAATGGTGTGTTCTCAAATAATAATACGGGTGCCCCATCTGCATGTGGTGGATCCACCACAGTTACGTTTACGTACACTACCGCAAGTTGCAGCCCTGCCGTTTCCTGTAACGCTACTTTCACCGTTGCTAATCCTCCTGCTGTGACTATTACATGCCCTGCACCTCTTACCGTTAGCTGTGTAGCAGCGGTTCCAACTCCGAATATCGGCTCCGTAATAGTAAATAGCGGATGTGGTGTAATTGTTTCCCATGTTAGCGACGTAATAAGTAACCAAACCTGCGCAAACCGTTATATTATTATACGGACCTATCGTGGTACCGATATTTGTGGTAACAGTAATACCTGTACGCAAATCATTACGGTAAATGATCAAACGCCTCCGGTACTAACTTGTCCGGCAAATATTACAGTAAACACTACTGTTGGGTCCTGTACAGCCGTTGTGAACTTTACTCCCACAGCAACGGATAATTGTAACGGCCTTGTAACTATAGTTAGTCTGCCGGCTTCGGGAAGCTTATTCCCGATCGGAACTACCACCGTTAATAATACTGCAACAGATGCGTGTGGAAACAGCAGTACTTGTTCATTCACAATTACTGTAAATGATGCACAACCACCATTGATCACTCTTCAGCCGGTTACCCGCTATGTTTGTGAAGGCGGTAACGCAACTTTCACTGTGGTTTCCTCTAATACTATCAATTATCAATGGCAGCAGTGGAATGGCAATAGCTGGGTGAATATCGCTGGTGCAACAACGGCCACCCTCACCTTAAATAATGTTGCCTTTACTCAAAACACAAACACTTACCGAGTGGCGGTGATAGGACTTTGTACAACTGTACAATCTGCTCCAGCCACCTTGTTTGTTAATCCGTTGCCAGCCGTTTCTATTTTTACAAACATACCGCCAGCATTGCAGCCTGGACAAAGCCTTAACATTAGTTCCAGTGTAAATTCTACAGGAGGTACCTATCGCTGGTTCCTTAACGGAATATTACTTACCGGACCCCAGCAGCAGGGATCAGTTCTTTCAGGCATCACTGTTGATGGAATTGGTATTTACCGATTAATGTATACTGACGCTAATGGTTGCCAAAACAATTCTCAGGATGTAGTAGTAACCGGATTACAATCAAACAAAGTTTGGGTATATCCTAACCCGAATACAGGTAAATTCCAGGTACGATTCTTTAATTTGGCTAATGAAAAGGTAACTGTTAATCTGTATGACATGAACGGTGCCCGCATCTACCAAAAAATATTCAATACATCTTTCAGTTACAGTCGAATTGATATTGACCTCAATATTACAACCGGTTCGGGAGTCTATCTCGTACAGGTAATTAATAGTAAGAATGAATTGATCGGTACCAGAAGAATCATTGTCAGACATTGATATAAACTTTCTGATAATCAAGGCCGTTTCGGGAAATCGAAACGGCCTTTTTTTTGATCCCAGCCCTTTGGGGTTGTATTTAATTGATTTTTATTGATTTATGGCTGTAATAGAAGTCGATTGCACACTAAAAATTTCCTATGAAGCTAATACCTGAATCTGGCAGGCAATTCGTATCTTTGCCGCCCCAAATCTGTCCCGGGATATTACCGGGGTCGGCAGATTCTTTCTCTCTTTAGGAAAATGAGAGATTGTCCATTGGGTAAACGATTTTAAAAAAACAGTAAAATGAACAATTACGAACTGATGGTGATCTTCACTCCGGTTCTGAGCGATGACGAGTTCAAAGCTGCGCAGAAGAAATATGCGAAGCTGGTCGCCGATGAAGGTGGATCTGTCGTTGCTGAGAATCCATGGGGATTGAAATCACTGGCCTACCCTATCCAGAAGAAAACGACTGGATTGTATTGGGTAATGGAGTACACAGCTAACTCGGACTTCAATGAAAAATTGAAGATCCAGATGCTGCGTGATGAAGCAGTGCTTCGTCAGCTTTGCACAAAACTCGATAAATACGCCGTCGAGTACAATGCCAGAAAGAGAAGTGGTGTAAAAATATCAACTGAAAAAGTAGTGGAGGCATAATACCATGGCAAAGAACGAAATTAAATACCTGACCGCTATTAAAAGCGACAAACGCATCAAAAAGTTCTGTCGTTTTAAGAAATATCACATTCGCTATATTGATTATAAGGATGTGGAATTTTTGAAAAAATTTCTGAATGAGCAGGGTAAGTTATTGCCCCGCCGTTTATCTGGTAACAGCCTGAAGTATCAGCGTAAAGTTTCAGATGCGGTGAAGAAAGCCCGTCAGATGGCATTGTTGCCTTATGTAACGGATCTTTTGAAATAAACTATCTCAATTAACCCCTTACTCTAACCGAAAGGGACAGCCTGAAAATAATTGGCTGGGTAAGGACAAAAAGTAAAAAATGGATGTTATTCTGATCCAGGACGTGGATAATCTCGGCGCCAAAAATGAAGTGGTAAAAGTTAAGAACGGCTACGCTCGTAATTTTCTGTTCCCAAGACAATTGGCTGTAGAGAACAATAATAGCAATAGCAAACAACTGGGAGAACGCCTGAAGCAGGTTCATAAGAAAGAAGAAAAAATGCTTGCAGAGATCAACAGTGTTATCGCTAAACTTAACGAAGGACCTTTGAAGATCGGCGCTAAGACCGGTACTTCAGGAAAAATCTTCGGAACAGTTACTTCTTTACAAATCAGCAGGGCAATTCGTGAGCAAAGAGGATATGAAATCGACCGTAGAAAGATTCAGATCCTAGACGAAGTGAAAGAATTAGGTTCTTATAAAGCCAACATAGAATTCGGAAACGGTCATAGCACCGAACTCGAATTTGAAGTGGTTGCAGAGTAAAACATAATTGAAGCTTATTGTAGTCCCTGGAAACAGGGACTTTTTTATTGCCTACGCTTTAGGTAATATACTGATAATCAGCAAATAAATTCGAATACCATGGGAGCTTGCAATTTTTTGGGGATTTGTCGTGGAAAAATCCTTAATTTGTTACGTCATTTGGTGCTCTTTCAGTTTTTCAAGTCCTGAACGTTTCTCATGTTTTGTGAATGTTCATCGGTTACTGTATACTGTTGACACTTTTATTTTTTTTAAACTTCACAAACATGAACATTTACGTAGGAAACATCAGTTGGAACCTGAAGGATCAGGATCTTTCCAATCTCTTCGCCACTTATGGCGAGGTATCTTCAGCCAAAATCGTGACTGACAAATTCACTAACCGCAGCAAAGGCTTTGGTTTTGTTGAAATGCCTAATGACGAGCAGGCCCAGGCTGCGATCGCAGCATTGAACGGATCAGACGCTGACGGCAGAAGCATTGTCGTTAACGAAAGTCGTCCTAAACCGGAAGGTGGCGGAACTGGCGGAAGCGGCGGCGGATTCAAAAAAAGACCATTCGGCGGCGGCGGCGGTAACGGCGGCGGCGGCGGAGGTTACAAGAAAGGCGGCAGCAGCGGCGGTGGCGGTTACAACCGTGATCGTGGTGGTAGCGGCGGTTACAACAACGATTATTGATATCGTAATGATGTATAAAGCTTTAAAGCCTGGTTCGAAAGAGCCGGGCTTTTTTATTTTCCCTCCTTTATAAGTGGTCTTTTCCCCAATGACCAACCTGAAAATCGCATCAATATCTGTTGATTTTCACCTTGCCTTAGTTTTCAATCGATTTAGTTTTGATCAATCATTGGCCGAATGATACGGGTACGCCGAAAACCGGGTTAGAAAAGAGTAGGCAGCTAAATTGTGAATATGAGGAATTTGATTTTTTCCCTACTTATGGGACTAACGCTGGCTAACTGTACATACGGACAACAATTCCTGGTTGCTTCCAGCGGACCAGATGGATATCAATTACTGATATCAAAAAAAGATTTCGCTACCCGTTTTGCGCGCGACATTGCGCCATACATTGGAGATGGAAAAACAAATGAAAAATTTCTGTTTGAAGATCTGCTGATCGATGATCCCAGTCCTTCTGATAATGGATCACATGCCTATCTGGTTCTAAAAGCCAGCTCTGATAACCAAACGATCAGTATTGGCGTCACACTAATCAAGAATGTAATGACAGAACAAGTGACCAGGCTTTATATGCCCAGTCTTAGCGAACTGACAAGTGAATCAGCTACAGTAAATAGTGTGGCTGGAGGAGAAGCAGGTTGGAAATGCACATCAGTAAAAACAGAATGCGGGGGCTGCCGGAGAGTGAGAGAAAATGGAGCTGTGGTGGCATGCCCCTGCTTTTCTGGTGATGGCAATTGTGTATTTGAGATCACAGGCGGTGGTGGCAATAACTGGCCGGCCTGGCTCACAACGCTGATCACCACAATACTCAGAATGTTTTAGTTTTCGCAGTTATGTTTCCTTGTCTCGGTCGGTTAAGGGGAGCGTCACCTCCCCTTCCGACCTATTTTTTTTCTTCGCTTAATTGTTTTGCAATGCGAATGATCGCTTCTGAACTTTTATCAATATCAAGTGCTGTAGTGGCCCATGAAGAAACAGATATTCGCATAGCTGATCTTCCCTTCCATGTAGTTCCTCCTGCCCAACAGGTACCATCTTCCTGAATTCTTTTTATCATGATAGCATTTGTTTCATCATCCCCAAATGAAACCAGCACCTGATTTAGAACCACTTCATTTAAAATTTCAAACCCGGCCTTTTTTAATTTTACTGCGAATAGTAATGCCAGATCAGAGCATCGGTCTATAAGATCCGCCACGCCTGATTTTCCTAAGGAGTGTAGTGCAGCCCAGGTCTCAATCCCTCTTGCCTTTCTTGACATTTCAGGAGTATGAAAATAAGGTTCAGGATTGGGCGAATCAGGGAGATAAGCTGCGGTGACTGCCAGCGCATCTTGCAAAGCAGTCGCATTTTTGCAAATGACAAGTCCACTATCGTAAGGAACATTCAACCATTTATGAAGATCAACAGCCCACGAATCGGCCTGCTCAATACCTTCCGCCATCCATTGACGACTCGGTGAAACTCTTGACCATAAACCAAAGGCTCCATCTACATGTACCCAGGCTCCGGTATTCTTTGCCTTTTGTATGATCTTAGGTAATGGATCAATAGACCCGGTATTTACATTTCCACATTGCACACATATCAGCGTCAGCACATCCAGTTCCGGTAATTGCTCCGCTATCATTCTACCCTGATCATCAGTAGGTACTTTGATAAGCTGATCAAGCCCAAAACCTGCAAGCATCAATGCTCTTTGCATACTGGCATGTACTTCTTCACCCACTACCACTTTAATTTCCGGGGCACCATTAAAGCCTTTTGATTTACTGTTCCAACCTTTTTGTTTCAGCAAGTGATGCCTTGCTGCAATTACTGCGGTGAAATTTCCCATGGTAGTCCCTGTTACAAATCCTACTGCAGAACTCGCGGGTAATTTAAAAAGCTGAAGCAGCCATTTCGCCGAGATTGATTCCAAATGCGCAGATATCGGAGAGGAAATTCTGAAGGCAGCATTCTGATCCCATGAGGAAGATAACCAGGATGCCGCAAGAGAAGCAGGCAGGGCACCACCGAATATATATCCAAAATATCTTCCTGCATTACTTGCAACCGTAGTATGCTTACCAACCTCATGCAATTGCCTGATCACCATTTCCGCATCAACGGGGTTCTCCGGTAAATCAGATCTTAAATCCTCCAATTTTTCTAATGATTTCTTTGATGGAAAAACTTCCCGCGCTGAAATGCCTGATAAATAATCAGACGCAAGAGTTTCCACCAGTTTTAGTAGTTCGTACTGGTTCATGTTTTCTGTTTAAAATAGAAAAGGCTGATGCGGATGTTTATTCCGCATCAGCCTTAACCAGTAATAAAATTACCGTATCACACGAACAATTCCTGCACCATTATAGGAATGGTATTCTCCATTGTACATAGCGTCCGCATTAACAGGACCTAATCTGAAATTTCCGGGAGTTACTGCACGAACCGCATAATAATAAGTCTGTTTGCTACTAGTTGCATCAACAAAAAAATGAATGCGATCATCTCTTACATCTAATGCCGTTGGAGTGGCTGCATCTTTGATCCAATCCATTCCCGGAATTTCTTTTGTTCTTGGATTCTCTATTTCGAATCCAGCGGGCAGAATATCAGTGATTACTATATTTTCAATTGCTGTATTGAATGAACGCTCCAGGGTAATCCCTACAACGATCAGTTCATTCTGCTTGAATGTATTGTTGCTAATGGCATGTCCATTCCTATCATAGAACTGTTTTCTCACTTTGATATAACTGTCTTCTTCTTTATAACTGCCGGTAGCACTGATACCCTGTGTTTCCCATGTATAGTACAAACGTCCTGTTCCCTTTGTTACAACTTCCACAACAGGCATTCCTTTATTGTCTAAAGGAACCTGAATGCTACCATGAGCTGCGTCAACAGTGCCCACTACTTTTCCATTCACCTTCACCTCTGCCGTTACAGTAGATGCATTAGATGACCTGGCTTGTTTACCAAGCGCAAGAAATGCAAACGCTCTTTCCTGTGTACTTAACCAATTGCGCGATTTTAATTTCATAGAAAGATGCTTTGCCATCAGAGGCACCTGTGCGTTTCCGGGATCCACTTCAAGCAGTGCACTCAGTGCTATACCTTCATCTCTTACATCCGAATAAAAACTGCCACCAGATTGAGGCACAGATTCTTCGCCGCTGAAAGAAGAAGGAAGCATAGAAGAAAAAGACCTTTTATCTCCGGCCACTGCATAAGCTGCCGCCAGCAGGTAACGACTATCTAAAGCAAGCAGACTAGAATTTGCCTTATAATAATTCATTGATGGCACATTACTGCGATCGGCCATAGCAAGAACATACAAACTGTAGGCGATCTCTTTTGGTGCTATCTTTTTATTCTGATCACGGTTATAATAATAAATAATAGTTTGTTTGCTTTTCAATTTGTTATTGATATAATTCAGCATCGTGTTCAATAAGCTATTGTCGACATCAAAGCCTGCCTTCCTGGCTTCCAGCAGAAAATGCGCTGCATAGATCGTGGTCCACCAATCTTCTTTTCCTTCGCCATCCCAAAGCGTAACCGCTCCATTATATAGTTGTCGCATTTTAATTTTTCGAATGGCCTCCATAATATTTGCATTCGAAATCAATTTATTTTCATTAGCATTCCTTGATTGCATCAGATCAGCAAGGTCTCCATAATATAATTGCGGAAAAGCCGCGGATACGGTTTGCTCTGTACATCCATAAGGATATTGAACCAATGAGCGTAATAAGGAACCTAATTCGAGTACAGGAGAACGGCTTACTACCAGACTATAGCTAACAGAACCCGGAAGCAGATCGCTGTTTCCTAAATTAAGTTTTTGGGTACTACCACCCGCAACAGAGCCTGCACCTGTATATTTCTGTAAAGTAGAAGGAGGACGAACTGATATATCAGTAGCATCTGTAAATTTTTCTCCAAGTCCGTTTACAGTAACAGTAATCTTACCGATATTAATAACTTTATCGGCCACAATTCTGAATTCTGCCCTGCCCTCTGTTTTTGCTGCAAGCAAAACAGTTTGAGTAGAGCTGCCAACTAATTTTAAAGGGCCATCCACTTTAATTGTCGCAGAAACATTGGCTGCTTTTGCTGTAGTATTAGTGAGAGTGACCGGCACATTCACTGTATCACCCGGACTCAGAAACCTTGGTAATGCTGTACTGATAACTATCGGATCTGCCACCGTCATGGTTTGATCAGTTGCACCAAAGCTTTTTCCTTTGTATGATACAGCCATCAGTCGCAGTTCACCACTGAATTGAGGAACATCGAATTCAAATTCCGCAACACCATTACCATCCGCTTTTTTTATTCCTCCCCAGTAACTAACCACTTTGATCCTTTTGGCCGGCATTGGGTTGGCGCGTTTATCCATATTCCCTTCTCCATCACCGCCTGTACTGCTAAGTCGGGCACGAACCTCATCAAATAACAAAGGATACATATCATAGTCTGTAATGCCCAATGCTTTTTTCTGATAAAAATAATCGTAAGGATCTGGTGTTTTAAAATCGGATATCTGCAATACACCATTATCAACTGCTGCCAGGGTTACATATGATCCGGCTGCAGCCTTCACCTGTATTTTTTGATGTGTTTTTGATCTGACATTCTTCTGTGCTACAAGGCTCATTTCTATCCGACGTGATTTTTCTTCCACGCTTACATTTTTAAACCCATGCGCTACTGTCAATGGAATATCAGAGACCTCATGTGGTTTTATAAGAGTGGCCGTGATGTAAACATTGGGCACATGATCAGCATTCAATGTAAATTCAAGACTGGCTGTACGGTTATTCACTTCTACGTACTGGTGAAAAAGCAATTGGTCCGTTTCCAGGGTCACAAGCATTTTCCCGCTGAAAGGAGTTTTAAACAGGGCTTTCAACTTATCACCTGTTTGATATGATTTTTTGTCGATCTCGATATCAATATTTCCTTCTTTACTCACGTCAAAAGAACTATTGGTCATTCCATAGGATCCATAACTGTAAAAACTCCGACTTACATAACTGTTTGCCCCAGTAGCATAAACTCTTACTTCATAATCACCCGGTGTGCGAGGCACAAAACTGAATTGCGTATTGGAACCGATATTCATCTGTTGATCGGAAAGGGTTTTGTCTTGCTTCTGAGATTCATAACGGAAATAACTTCCGCTTTTGGTAAGAACGGTCCGGTATTCATGTTTGATCACTACCACTCTTGCCGCTCCATTTACCGAATTACCATCTTTATTAACAGCGATCAGTTGCAGTTTCATGGACTGATTCAAAGGGAAATAGTAGGACCAGTCTTGTTTTATGCCATAGAAAATATCCTGTGTGAAAATATCCACCTTAGTTAATCGGCTTACCGGGCGGCCTGTCTCATCAAAAACGGTGGTATAAAAATTTGTTTGCAGCGCTCCCATATTATTATAGGTCTCTGGCACTGAATAATTCAAACTTGCATTGCCTTCGGCGTCGGTAACGCCATTGCTGAGCTGCTTATCAAAGAAACTGGTCTGATTGGCCAGGCTAAAATTATAATCAGAGAATTTTTCAGAATTGAAATTTTTCTGTTTTGTCTGAATCTCTGTCTCATAATTTCTGTTGGCTGCAGGCGGACCAAAAAAGTTCATTGCATTAATTGAAAGCTGCGCACTTTCGCCTTTCCTTAGAAAATCACGGCTTAATTTAGTGCTAACCCTTATACGGTCGGGCACGAATTCTTCCACTGAAAAGTTTTTAGAAGCAAGCAACACATCATTGGAAGTATAAACCTCAAGAGTATAACTTCCGGTAATTGCTGAACCCGATAGATCAATTGATGATTCCATTGAACCTTCTTCATTTAAACTTTTTCTAAGTGTCTTTAACTCCTTACCGTTTGGTAGCAGGAATTTTAATTTTAATGGCACATCACCCGCCGATTTCCATTCTTCATCGCGAAGGATCACTGAAAAGTTTATTTTCTCTCCCGGCCGGTATACATCACGCTCCGCATACACATAGGCATCAAATCCGGAAGGATTATTTCGCTTACCCCCTACATCGAAACGGGAAGTATTTACACGGGAATTACCAAAAGGCAAATAATTAAAATCATCCGCTGTTTTTGCAATTACCATGGCGGGTTTGAATCCACTGAACTCATTGCGGATATAATCAACAGCAGCTACTCCATCCTTATCGGTAGTGCCGGTTCCTAAAAGCTGATTATTCACTGAATAAACAGATACTGTAACCCCATTTACCGGGTCAGCCGTTTTCAGAGAATTAGCAAACACATAAATTTTATCATCGGCTTGTTTGGTGATCAGGCCCAGATCAGAAACAGAAAGAAATCGGCTGTCCTTGACCCAATAATCCTGCGCTGAACGAACGATCACGTGATAAATTCCTTTAAAGTCGGGAAGCATATCCTGGAACTGGCCGATATTAAGCAAACGACCTGCCCCTGTTTTAGGCAGGCTCTGAACATCAATTTCTTTTTCAAAAATTACATCACCAAGCGCGCCTTCGCCTCCCCCATATTCATCGGAGCTATATCCTTCTCCATCAATTTCTCCATAATTTTCAGCAGCTCCACCATTCTGGTCGGCCGGAGTATATCCATATTTATGAGCCATCAGCAGGTTGTTCTCATAGATTTTTGAAATAATAATCTTAACTCTGGGAGTATTTGTGATCTGCACTTCAATATTTTTCCCTCCTTTTTTAGAGAGATAAATGGCTTTGCTATTGGTGAACTTAATATTGGATTCCAGTTCTCCGAACCCTATGCCTCCCTGATACTCTTCCTTCATCATTCCACCTAACTTACCACGAAGGCCCTGTCCAATAGACAAAGAGTAAGCCTTTGCTACATCAAATTTATCGCTGCGAATGACAAAGCCATTTTCATCTGGCTCAACTGTAAAAGGAATAGCCGGTTCAATTTTCAGAAAAGAACTGATATTACCTGATACCAGCTGACTGGTTGAAACGCGGACCACTCCTTCAGCTCCATCGTGTTCTGCTACTACTGAATTAATGTTTAGCACATAGGGAGACGAGATCGTGATCGGAGTAATGATCTTTTCTTCGGTTGGCTTATTTCCCTTAAGGGGCCTAAGTCCTTTGTCGATAACAAGACGGGTATCAATCGACCGGTCCTCTGATTTAATGGATGGCAGTTTGATAGAAATTTTCTCAGAAGCTGATGCTGTTATAATTGATAATTCAATGGGTTTGCCTTCCACCTCGAGCCTGATTCTGTCATGCAGGTCCTCCGGGTTTACGGCATAATTAAAAACAAGATCCAGTTCGGGAATGGCAGTTGTATTTGTTTCTCCTACCCAATTGACCTCTGCGCCATTTAATGTAAGTCCTGGTGTATTGAAACTGAGGTCACCACCATTAATAGAATTATAATTACTGTATTTAAGCAGGGCATTTTTCGCTTTTGCCTTATAATTAGTGGCTGGCGCCAGTGGTTCCGATGGGGAAAATATCAGTTCCTCCGGACCCTGCCATCTGAATCTCCCTTTTATGGCCGGCTCGAATCGAAAATATTCTGTAGAATCCCAGTTGTCAAGCATAGAATCCTTTGCAAGCGAATGATTGAATCGAAAGACCAGGTTTCCCAGCAAAGGCACTTCTCCTTTCGCGTTTGTAAAACTGAGGGTGGCACTGTTTCGTGAACATGAGGATAAAAAAATAGCTCCGGCAAGAAGCGGAACCAGGTAATGTTTAAGGCGCATAAGTTAAGGTTAAGAGTAATTGCGAATGATCGCAACAGAACAAAAGTTAGGCAAGTTTGATAAAAGAAAAAATTTAGATGCGTGATTATTACTCACAGGCTGAGAAGGGGGAAAAGCTAAGGAGGAAGGTCCGGGATATGCCAGGCCGAGTCGGGCTCCATAAAAGGAATTATTGAATGGAAAGATAATTCAGTCGCCGTCCAGATTGCAAATCCAAATAAATAAATTATTGTTAATCACAAGGAGCAGCCGAAACGTCCGGGTGTATAAAACACGGATATTTGTAGCGCATGCAACTATTGAAGAGGATACGATTTAAAAAGCTGTTCAAATGGACAGGCATCTCGTTGCTGGTTCTTGTTTTGCTTTTTTTTCTGCTGAATTTTATTTTCCCTCTTCCCGACCGGGTAGAATATTCTACCGTGATCACCGATAATAAGGGAGAAGTGGTGCATGCTTTTCTGACCAGTGATCAGAAATGGAGAATGAAAACAGAGTTGAGTGAGATCTCCCCTCTTTTACAAAAAACTATTGTAGCCAAGGAGGACCGTCATTTTTATTCTCATCCGGGAGTCGATCTACTGGCGGTAAGCCGTGCTTTTTTCTACAATATTTTCAGGATGAGGCGTACTTCCGGAGCCAGCACTATTACGATGCAGGTGGCAAAAGCATTAGAACCGGGAAAGAGAAATATATGGAGTAAGATCAGAGAAATGTTTCGTGCCTTTCAGCTGGAGTTGAAATATAGCAAAAAGGAAATTCTGCAACTCTACCTTAATCTTGTGCCCTATGGAGGGAATATTGAAGGGGTCAAAGCTGCTTCATTATTATACTTTAAAAAAAATCCGGATCATCTTTCACTTGCGGAGATTACTTCACTAAGTATCATTCCAAATCGTCCCGGGCAACTGGTCATAGGGCGGAATAACGACCACATTGTGAAGGAAAGAAATAAATGGTTGCACCGTTTTGCAGAAAGAAATGTTTTTTCCCAAAAAGAGATCGAAGATGCTCTGGCAGAACCCCTAAGTGCCAGCCGGCAAACCTTGCCCAAATACATCCCTCATCTTTCCTATAAACTTCGAAAACTAGCTGGCAATGGCGTATCGACTATTCAAACTCATATCGATTTGAATACACAGATGAAGGCCGAAAAGCTGGTAGAAGACTATGTGAGAGGGCAGCGATTGAAAAATATACAAAATGCGGCGTTGGTGATCATTGACAATGTAACTCACCAGGTGATCAGCTATGTAGGGTCATCCGGTTTTGAAGATACCACTGATGGAGGACAAGTTAATGGAGCCGCGGCCATCAGACAACCAGGGAGCACGTTAAAACCGCTACTCTATGGACTTTGTTTTGATGAAGGGTTGCTAACGCCAAAAACTGTGATCACAGATGTGGCAGTCAATTACAATGGATTTATCCCCGTGAATTATGATGAGAAATTCAATGGATATGTAACTATTGAATATGCATTGGAACATTCGTTGAATATCCCCGCAGTAAAATCTTTGAAAATGCTGGGTACAGAACAATTCATTCATAAGCTTAGCAGTTGTCAGTTCAAACAAATACAAAAGGATAAAAAGAAACTCGGACTTTCTATGATACTTGGTGGTTGTGGAACCAGCCTGGAAGAATTAACGACCCTGTTCTCTTCTTTTGCTAATGAAGGAAATTTTTTCGCTACATCCTATTCTAATCTTGATAACTCTCCAAAGGCTCAGCGATTGATAAGTCCGGCTGCCTGTTATATGGTCAACGATATTCTTTCCCGGGTAAACCGGCCTGATTTTCCAATTAACTGGTCGGCAACAGAACATATGCCTAAGATAGCCTGGAAGACGGGCACCAGCTATGGGAAACGTGATGCATGGAGTATTGGATATAATAAAAGATTTACTGTTGGAGTATGGGTAGGGAATTTTTCAGGCGTTGGAAATCCGGATCTGAGTGGCGCCAATGTGGCCACGCCATTATTGTTCAAGATCTTTAACAGCATTGATTACGATAGTGATGAAGGATGGTTCAATCAGCCCGCAGATTGTGATATACGACAGGTATGCAGTGAAACCGGTTTAGTTCCTTCCGCGCATTGTGATCATCTGACCACAGATCTTTTTATTCCGCTGATCTCTTCAACCAAGCCTTGCGATAATTTCGTAGAATTAATGATAAGTCCGGATGAAAAAATGTCTTATTGCCGCAGTTGCGCACCTGCCAGCGGATATAAAAAGAAATGGTATAAACTAACTGGACCTGATATGCAGAGTTGGTATGATGATCATCGGATAAGTTATGAACGTATTCCGCCGCATAATCCATATTGCGAAGCGATATTCAGGGGATCTGCACCTGTGATAGAATCTCCTTCAAACGGAACAGAATACCTGATCAACAAAAAGAATCCCGAACCATTGGAACTGGTATGTAAAACGGCCAATGATGCGGATCGGGTTTACTGGTATATCAATGACCATTTTTATAAAAGTTGTTCGCCAGGGGAGAAGCAATTTTTTGTACCAACAGAAGGACAGATAAAGGTTTCCTGTACAGATGATAAAGGCCGAAACCGGAATGTGAAGATATTAGTGAGAATGGTGAATCTTTAATTTACAAGTTTGATCACCCCTTCCTGCCATTTCACGAAATACAATTTCTTATTCTCAAAATAATCCAGGGTCATATTTTGTTTTGACAAGACTGGCTGGATATCAAAATCAGTAAATATTTTGAATTGCTTCATAGAGAGATTCGAAGAAAAATCAGGACCATATTTTTGTAACATGGTACCGAATCTCCACATTACTTCATATCCCCGAAAAACCATATCAGTTGGTCTGGCAAACATAAATTCTTTAAAATAATTAGTAATACCGGCGCTAACCTTATCCAGTTTGGCGTTATAAAAGGGCATACTATAAATGAGATCTACTCCCCGAAATTCAGCATGATTAAATGGAAGACCATCCCAGGTAGGCATTCCCATAATGGTGGCTTTATACCTATTCTTTGATAGGGAGGCCAATTGCTGAACCAATCTTTTTCCAAAGTTCTCATCCATTGTGCCAGCAATACATAGCGAGTTATCGGTAGTGTCTAAATATTTTTTCAGCTGATCAACTGTAAAGCTGTCGCTGAGTTCAACATATTTCATTTTTATTGGCACCGAACGAGTTGCTTTACCCGCATCCGAAAAATAATTTTTGATCCGGTCCTCCAGCTGACCTTTTTTGGTAAATACGATCACAGGATCCAGCGAATAATATTTCTGAACGTATTTATATATGCCCTCGCATTGAGTTCGGAGGGTAGGATTGAGCATAACATAAAAAGGATTGCCGGTTACTCCCCCGTCGTTTGGCATATTCACATTGATCACAGGAATATTGGCCTTGGCGCCGGCATCTGCCAATACTTTTATTTCCTGAGAACTACAATGTGCAATGATCAATCCTACGCTATCGCGCAGGGCTTTCTCCAATTGATCCTCAAGTGTTTCTTTCGCAGAACGACTGTCATAAATGTAAACCTCGATGGGTATTCCGCTCCGGTTCATTGAATCTATAGCCAATTGAATGCCTTCATAAAATTCAAGACCTGGATTGATAAATTTCGGGAATACATTTTTTGCATAGCGATAGCCTGTTGTGTCATTGAAAGCAGAATCAAGATATAAAGGAGCAAATACTGCTATGCGCGGAATGGTCTGACTTTTTGCAGCCAGTGAAATAAGAACAAGAAAAAATAATACAACCTTCTTCATATATGCTATCCAGATTATCCCGTCTACTCCCACTCGATGGTAGCGGGAGGTTTACTACTGATATCGTATACCACCCGATTCACACCTTTGACCGTGTTAATTATTTCGCTTGAAACATTGGCTAAAAATTCATAGGGCAAATGTGCCCAATCTGCGGTCATACCATCTACACTTGTTACGGCCCTCAGAGCTATTGTAAATTCATAGGTTCTCTCATCACCCATCACACCCACGGATTTGACTGGTAACAAGATAGTTCCCGCCTGCCATATCGTTGCATATAAATTGTTATCTCTGAGCAAACGTATATAAACATCATCCGCTTCCTGCAACAACTGTACCTTTTCTTCAGTTACCTCACCTAAAATACGAATAGCGAGGCCGGGACCTGGAAAAGGATGACGATCAATCAAATCAGCAGCAATGCCTAATTCCCTTCCCACTTTTCTTACTTCATCTTTAAAAAGATAACGGAGTGGCTCAACCAATTCGAGGTGAAGGTGTTCAGGAAGCCCACCTACATTATGATGAGATTTTATGGTAACTGAAGGACCATGAACGGAAACGCTTTCGATCACATCGGGGTAAATGGTACCCTGTCCTAAAAGTTCAACACCAGCGATCTTCTTAGATTCCTCCTGAAAAATATCAATGAAAAGACTTCCAATGGCTTTTCTTTTTTCTTCAGGATCTGTTTTACCGGCAAGTCCATCATAAAATCTTTGTCTGGCATCAATACCGGTTACATTCAATCCTATTGTGTTATAGGTTTTGATCACACTTTCAAATTCACCCTTACGCAGCACGCCATTGTCTACAAAAATTCCATGGAGGTTAGAACCTATTGCACGTGCGATCAATGTAGCAGCAACAGTTGAATCAACGCCACCACTAAGTGCCATCACTACTTTTCGATCACCAATTTGTTTTTTAAGATTTGCTACTGTATCTGTAATAAAATGAGCCGGTGTCCAATCCTGCGCGCATCCGCATATATCAACAAGAAAATTATTAATGACCTTTTTACCTTCGCGGGAATGATATACTTCGGGATGGAACTGAACACCATAAATAGCAGAATGGGATGCTGAAGCTTCTTTTTTAAAGGCTGCAATAGGAATACTATCTGTAGTAGCGAGCAATTCAAAATCTTCAGGAAGTTTTTGTATAGTATCACTATGACTCATCCATACCTGGCTTTGTTCTGTTACATCTTTTAGAAGGACGTCGTTACCCTTTTTTGTAAGAATGGCCCGGCCATATTCTCTTTTATTGCTTTTTGCTACGAGGCCTCCCATTCTTTTGGCTGTCAGCTGGGCACCATAACAAATTCCAAGCACCGGCAGTTTTTCACTAATGGCCTGTATGTCAATATCGGGCGCATTTTCCTCATTTACAGAAAAAGGAGAACCGGAAAGGATGATGCCTTTCAGCCCCGTACTAAATTCAAAAGGCTTATGAAAGGGGATGATCTCACAATATACATTTGCCTCCCTGACGGCTCGGGCAATAAGTTGGGTATATTGTGAACCAAAGTCGAGTATGAGGATTTTTTCGGTCATGCGCGAAGATAATTCTTACCCGGGAACATTATAAAAGGAAGTCATATTGTAACCTTAGATATTATTTATTAGTCTAAAACAAAAACCAACATATGAAGCAGTTCATTTATTTACTGGCCACGATTGTTTTGATAAATAGTTCCTGTGGGATGGTAGATGGGAAGAGAGTGAGGGGCAATGGAAATATCGTAAAGGAGAATCGTAGTATCAGGCCTTTTGATAACCTGGAGGTAAATGGAGCCTTCGTGGTGCAAATCACTCAGGATTCTATCGCCTCTCTGGTAGTGGAAGCCGATGATAATCTTCTCCCTTTCATTACCATTAATCAGGATGGCGATCGGCTGATCCTTGACACAAAGGATGGCTATTCATTAAGACCAAGTCATAAATTGATCATTCACATTGGCAATTCAAGATACCATGAATTCGATATTTCTGGCGCCTGTTCCATTAAGAGTGAGAATCAGATCGGTAATGGTGAGCCACTAAAATTTGATCTCAGCGGGGCCAGCGAATTGGATCTGGATGTGAGGGCAGAAAAAATAAACGTAGATGCAACTGGAGCCAGTCAGATCAGGCTTAAAGGTCAGGCCAAAGATCTGCATATAGGTGCTACGGGGGCAACAAAGATCAGGTGTTTTGAACTGCTTACTGAGAACGCTTATGTAGGACTGACAGGAGCAGGTTATGCGGAAGTTTTTGCCAGCGTAACCCTGAAGGCCAGCGTTTCTGGTGCCGGCGATATCCGGTATAAAGGAGATGCTGAGGTGACCAGGGATATCAGCGGGGCGGGCTCCATAAAAAAAGAATAAGGAAGCCATCTTTGAAATAAATTGCAGCCATGTGCAGTGGTAAAGAGATCGTGGTAGAATGGTTGCGAACGGAGGGCATGATCCCTTTTAAATTTCAGGAAGAAACCTGGAATGCTATTGGCGAAGGCCGCAGTGGTCTGGTCAACGCGCCTACTGGTTGTGGTAAGACTTATTCCGTTTTTCTCGGAAGCCTGATACATTATATTGATCAGACCGGAGAGGCCTACACTAAAAAAAAGAATAATGGTCTGCAACTTTTGTGGATCACCCCATTAAGAGCACTGGCAACAGATATTGCCCGCGCTATGGAGGAAGTGATCATTGGACTTGGAATGCCCTGGAAAGTAGGCATAAGAAATGGAGATACAAGTACAGGAGAAAGAGCCAGGCAGAAAAAACAAATGCCGGAGATCCTGATCATCACTCCGGAAAGTCTTCATCTTATATTAGCACAGAAAGTTTATCCTTCCATTTTCTCCACTTTACATACCATCGCAGTGGACGAATGGCATGAATTGCTTGGAAGCAAAAGAGGAGTGCAGGTAGAACTGGCACTATCAAGAATAATAAATGTGCATCAATCTTTTTCCCAAACTCCCTGCTCAATCTGGGGTATTTCAGCCACTATAGGCAACCTGGAAGAAGCGAAAAATGTATTGCTGGCACCATTAAAAAGATTTCAAAATAAAAGCAATGCAAATGAAGGAGAGCTGAAAGGAAATAATATTATTTCTGCCAACCTTTCAAAAAAAATTGAGATTCAATCCGTTTTTCCTGATGAGATAGAAAAATTTCCCTGGGCCGGACATCTTGGTATCAAGCTGGCGCATAAACTAATCCCCATTATTCTGGAAAGTCGCACGACGCTTATTTTTATTAATACGCGCGGAATGAGTGAGACCTGGTATCAAACGCTCTTGGATATATGTCCGGAGCTGGCTGGCTCCATCGCGTTACATCATGGTTCTATAGACCGGGAATTAAGAGCCTGGATAGAGGAAAATTTGCATACTGGAAATCTTAAGGCCGTGGTATGTACTGCCAGTCTGGATCTGGGTGTTGATTTTCGACCCGTTGAAACCGTGATTCAGGTTGGCTCGCCAAAAGGTGTAGCACGTTTTCTTCAGAGAGCCGGCAGAAGCGGCCATAGTCCTGATGCAGTAAGCCGGATCTATTTTCTTCCCACACATTCACTTGAATTAGTGGAGGCTGCTGCATTAAAAACTGCCATTGAAAGAAAAATGATAGAGGAGCGAAGGCCCATGCTAATGTGTTATGATGTGCTGATGCAATACCTGAACACACTGGCCATTTCTGAGGGATTCAGGGCAGAAGAATTATATGAAGAAGTCAGCTCCACCTATTGTTATGATGGTATCAGTCGGGAAGAGTGGAGGGCGATCCTGTTTTTTATAACAGAGGGCGGAAAGGCGATGCAGCAATATGATGAATTTAGAAAAGTGGAAGTGGAAGATGGCTTGTTTAAAATGAACAGCAGAAAAATGGCTATGCGCCACCGAATGCATATCGGTACGATTGTAAGTGATGCGATGCTGAAAGTGAAATTCATGGGGGGAGGATATGTGGGAATGATCGAAGAATATTTTATTTCAAGACTGGAAGCGGGTGATGTGTTTACACTGGCCGGACGCATCCTTGAATTTATCATGATCAAGGATATGACAGTGCTTGTGAAAAGATCAAACAAAAAAAAATCGATGGTGCCCAGCTGGAATGGAGGGAGAATGCCACTGAGCGCCAATCTGGGAAAATTGCTGAGAGAAACGCTGGATAGTTATGGGAAAGCCGATACCCCGATGGAAGAACTGATCAGGCTGAAACCATTATTTGATCTGCAGCAGGAGTTGTCTGATATTCCAAAACAAAATGAATTACTGATAGAGCAAATTGAAACAGAGGATGGATTTCACTTGTTTGTTTATCCATTTGAAGGAAGATTGGTTCACGAGGCTATGGCGGCCATACTTGCCTATCGAATCAGCCGAATAACACCTATCAGTTTCTCATTTGCGATGAATGATTATGGATTTGAATTATTGAGCGATCAACCTATTCCGGTAGATGATACCAATGTATATGAATTGTTTTCCACCACTGATCTGCTGATTGATATTCAGCGAAGCGTGAACAGTACAGAAATGGCGAGAAGAAAATTCAGGGATATCTCCGTTATCGGTGGCCTTGTTTTTCCCGGTATGCCTGGTGAAAAGAAAAAAGCCAGGCATTTGCAGGCTTCTGCTTCTCTCCTTTTCAATGTTTTCAGTGAATACGAACCGGAAAATTTATTAATAAAGCAGGCTTATCAGGAAGTAATGGATCAGCAGATGGAAGAACTTCGATTAAGAGATATGCTGGAGCGAATTCAACGTTCCAGGATCATAATTAATTTTCCGGAGAGACTTACCCCATTCTGTTTTCCAATTAAGGTAGATAGTATGAGGGAAGATCTTTCTTCGGAGAAATTGGAGGACAGAATAAAGAAAATGACATTGGGTTGAGGGGTTGAGAGCCTGCCTGTCGGCAGGCAGGGTTGAGAAGGTTGAGGCTAAAACCTCAATATACTTTTTCCAGTAAGTGCAAACACAGTTTCTCCTTCTTTCGGAGTTACGGTATAAGTTCCCGTAAAACGACTGAAGGCGGGAAGTATTCCCTGCTTGTGACCGAAGTAAAAACAGGGAAGTCGCATATACTGTTTTGCATTACCCCGAAGAATAACCCCAGGGTGCACATGACCCGAAAATGTATACAAATGGTCTTCTGTTATCTCTCGTTCGTCTTCCTTGTCACCATGGCGAAAACGAAATCCTGATTCGGTTAATTCTTTTTGATGAACAGAAACAGAAGCGCCAGTGTACCAGTTATCTCCCAGAATATCATGATTGCCTTTTACAAGGTCCACCTGCAGAGAAGAAAAGTCCTTTCGCCATTTGATGAACATATCTAACTCTTTGTTTTCTGCACTATGAGTCATGTCTCCAACTACGATCATTCGCTCGGCCCTGGATAAAAAAATAATGGATATTAACCTTTGCAGATCGGCCTTATAAACAGATTGGGGGATGGCAATTCCTGATCGGCGAAAATGACCCGACTTTCCAAAATGAAGGTCCGCTACGATTAGTGTTTTTTTTTCTTCCCAAAACATAGTTCTTTCAGGAGAAAGCCAAAAGGTTTGGTCATGCAGTGAGTGCGCGGTTTGCATGGGTAGTATAAATTCTGACTTATGCAATTGCATAAGGGGCGATCGTTATTTTTTTCGCCTCAGCTGATTATAATCAAGGAAATAAATAAAACGAACCGTGATCTCATTTCCGTGACGCAGATCAAACATTTTTCCAAGGTTATATAAATAGGTATTAGAACCTGTGGCCGTGACCATTTCATTATTCCCCAGCCAGTTCTTATACCCAATGATCAGGCGGCTTCCTAAGCGAAAATCCCAGGTATAGAATGCATCGAGATTAAAAACATTAAAGTTCTCATCCCTGTCATTAATAAAAGCACGATTGGTAAGCATTCCCCTTGCATCAACATTATGGAAACTTATATAGGTCACTTTGTTCCAGTAATGGCGGGCCCTTAAGGTCAGGTTCATTCGACTTGTAAAATTGTAAATGCCTGACAGAATCGAAGTATATTCCCGGTTATCGCGGAAAGCAACAATAGGTTCTCCATTGGTTTCCCTTGCGAATGCGTAGCCAAGTTGATTTTTCTCCAGATGGGAATCAGTTTGCAGATCAAGTGAAAAACGATTACTGAAACGATAACGACCACCGGTACCAATACCGATATAATTATTATTATAATCCGGAGCAAAGGCCCCGGTTAGATTATATCTCCAGTAAAGTTTTTTTCTGCTATCACTGCTTCCGGAAATTACAGAAATATAATTTGTTGGATAACTGATATACCTGCCATCAGTGCGCAATTCAAAATAATTTCTTTCACGGCCCGGTGTTACGTTGAATAGAAAAGAAATATCCCAGAAATTTTTGAATATCCAGAAAGCGGAAGCGGAAATATCAAATTTATTATAAGCATAAGGCTTATAGGTATATCGCAAAGTGGGTGTAAGGGAATAGCTATAGGTAAGAAAGGTTTTTGTTGGCTTAAACTTCCTGTAACTAACGCTTCCCTTATAGGATATCTCATTGGGTGCAAATAAAATTCCAAGGTCGTTCGGATCATAATTAGCAGACTCAATATTATTTAAAATATAATATTGCCAGTTTCCACTGACCTTACCAAATTTCACAGTGGTATTAAATCCATCATAGGGAGTTGTTCCCCAGATCTTACTATAACGAACCGTGCTATTAAATGCGTGTTTATTCTGCTTGTCATAGAGGGCCAGATCAACTGCTGTCACATTCGCATCCCGGTCGGCACCTGACCTCATTACATTTGTATTGGTGAAAGTGATATAAGATCTTCTGTTAAGGGCCTGGTCGATCACAAAAATATTATAATTGGAAAGCGGTGAAGTTTCTATCATTGAATCCTTACCTGTGTTTCTGTTTCTGATCTTGGCAGTCATAGGCGCAGTGACTGCATTAAACACACCAATTCCCATCCGTTGTTTATTTCTGCCGGAAAATTTAGTGGCGTTATATAACTGGGTTACATTGGGATTGCGGATCATTTCCCACTGAGGGTTGTTTACCACAAAATTCTGAACGCCCGAGTATCCTTTTGGAGTAGCACCAATCCTCCGTGAATAAAAAAGATTTGCCTTATTAAAAATTTCTGTGCCTTCGGTAAAGAACTGGCGATTTTCAGTAAAGCGAACCTCATAAGGTGTAAGGTTATTGACCACATTGTCAGAAACAACCTGTCCAAAATCCGGAATCAGCGTTGCATCTACAGTGAAACTTTCATTGATACCATATTTTACATCCATCCCTCCATTCCGAAGCCATTCATTTAGATAACCGTTTATTTGCGGAGAGCTACGATAGCCGGTAGTTACATAAGGAGAGAAACTAAGACGAAGAGGAGGTTTAATGTCTTTTAATGCTTCCAGGGTTCCAAACTGATTTACAAATCCATTCACCTGAGGATCGACCGGACTCCAATAATTACTTTCATTCAGGCGTCGGCTGTATTGCAGACATTGAAGTCCCCATTCCTGAATATCTTTTTTTGCAAAGCGCAGTGAAATATATGGGATACGCATTTCAACGCTCCAACCATTAGGAAGCATTTTCACCTGGCTTTCCCAAACGGCATCCCATGTTCTGTCGCCAAATGAATTGAAATCACCACCAATATTCGGAGCGAGTTTAGCATCGGTCTGAACATTTGCGGTAGTAACCAGGAACTGGAAACCATTCTGATGGTCGTGATAGGTATCGAAGAATATCGAAAAGTAATCAACATCACTCTGTGATTCCGCATCCCTGGCAGTGATCTGCTTTCTGATAAGCGCGGGATCATCATGTATCATGGCTGAAACATAAATGGAGCTATTATCATAGAGTATCCTTACTTCCGTAGCACTGGCTGGAGTCTTTCCATAATTAGGAAAATTTTGAATGAAATTAGTTAATACCGGAGCCTGTGACCAGACAGCATCGTTCAATGATCCATCGATTTTTGGTGCTTCTGTTGCCTTAATGGCCATGACCCTTTTCCCCTGAGCATAGAGTGCACCAGAGAATAGTAGAAGGGAAAGATTACAAATAATGAATAATAGCCTCATTCGATGTACCAAATATAAGCTAAGGGCATTTAGGGGCCTGATGGTTTTCCCCTTAATTCATCCTTTTTTTAAGGGAATTTACCTGCTCCTGGAGGTTGTTCACCACATTGCCCAGTTGGGCCATATCCCATCTTTGCTGAGTTCCCGTTTTTGATATCACTACCTGCGCTTGCCAGAGTTCTATCACTTCTTCTGTATTGATCGTATAAGGATGAAAGATCGGGTTATCGCTAACCAGGGTGATCTTATTCTTCTGACGGCCATTTTTCTGCACTCTTTTGTACACTATTCCTTCATTGCGGGAAACAACAATACAGGGTACATCATTTTTTACTTCTTCAATACTATTCACTTTCTCTCCTACTATTACAGAACCACTTGGAGTTGGCAGCATGGAGTCACCAATGATCTCAAAAGCACGATAATTTCCGCCCGTGAGCATGGGAAGTGTGAATGTATTCAGCTCGTCAACAAATTCCGGATCTGCATAGCCTGCGAGGTAACCGGCTGCGGCCTTAATTGGCACAAACGGAATATCGCTACGACCGCCTGCGAGTTTCATGGCCCTTCGTTTGGCGAGATAATTACTTTTATTGTCACTCAAGTCCTTTCGAAGAAGATCATCGAGTGTAAGTTTGAAAATATCACATACGATTTCGAGTACATCGATCCTTGGGTCTGCCCTTTCTTCTTCATAGGCACCGAGCAGGGATCTTTTAATGTCCAGCTTATTTGCGAACTCTTCCTGGGTCCATCCACGCAGCTTGCGCAGATACTTGAGGTTTTTATTTGCAATAGCCATAGACTAAATTATTTAGTGCAAAATACTAATATTTTTAGAATAAAAAAATAATTTTAGAAAAGCTGCGAGCTATGAGCTGCGAGCTTAATTTGTTTACAGGTCTGGCTCATGGCTCGAAGCTCAAAGCCTTCTTTGGTTTCCTTAATTTTGCACCATGACGAAAAAATCTTCCGCTGCTCCAAAAAAATCCAAGCCAGTTTCAAAAAGAGCATCCGTTAAAAAAGAAAAGCCAGTCATCCTGATCACAAATGATGATGGGGTAACGGCGCCGGGAATAAAAAACCTGGTGGAGGCGGTAAAAGATCTGGGCCATATTTATGTAGTTGCACCAGATAAGCCACAGTCGGGCATGGGTCATGCTATTACTATAGGTCATCCGCTTCGACTGAATAAAATTCACAGTGTAGATAATGTAGAGACATGGTCCTGCACCGGTACACCAGTCGACTGCGTTAAGCTGGCAGTAGATAAAGTACTTCATCGCAAACCGGATCTTTGTTTAAGTGGAATTAATCACGGTGCTAATCATAGTATCAATGTGATCTATTCGGGTACCATGTCGGCTGCTGTGGAAGCTGCCATTGAAAGTATACCTTCAGCGGGTTTCTCGCTGCTGGATTACAGCATTGATGCTGATTTTACGGGCGCAAGAAAATACGTTCGCCTGATCGTTGAAAAAATGCTTAGCAGTAAACTGGATAAGCATACTGTACTCAATGTAAATATCCCTTCGGTACCTGTGGAGTTGCTGAAAGGGTTCAAGATCTGCCGCCAGGCATATGCTAAATATGTAGAAGATTTTATTGAAAGAAATGATCCAAATGGCCGTCATTATTACTGGCTTACAGGCGAATTTGTGAACTTTGACAAAGGGAAGGATACCGATGTATGGGCGCTGGACAATAATTTTGTGAGTGTGGTACCTGTCGAATTTGATCTGACGAATTACGCTCAGAAAGCACAATTGGAAAAACTCTGGAAATAATGATACTCACAAAAGACAACCTGAAACTGGGACTGGTGCTTGGACTTTTAGGTCCCATGCTTGGTCTGATCGTGATCTATTTCATTCGGTTTCCCTCCTATCCTTTTGGTAATTTTCTTGATTATTTTATTCATGATAATAAAATGATCACCAGTGTGGGCGCTATGAGCCTGCTGGCGAATGCCATTCTTTTCACCGTCTATGTAAATACACAGCGCGATCTGACAGCGAAAGGTATTTTTATTATTACCCTTATTTACGGTATCGCCATACTTGTTCTCAAACTTTTCAATTAATCTTCCCCGCTGATGAAGTACTATATAATTGCGGGAGAGGCTTCCGGCGACTTACATGGAAGTCATCTCATAAAAGAGATAAAAGCATTAGATCCTAACGCGGAATTTCGATGTTGGGGTGGCGATAAAATGAAAGAGGCAGGGGCCGTTTTAGTTAAACATTATCGTGAACTTGCTTTCATGGGATTTCTGGAAGTGATCAAAAATCTTCCCACTATCCTTCGCAATCTGAAACTCTGCAAAGAAGATATACTTCAATATCAACCTGATAAATTAATACTGATCGACTACCCCGGTTTTAATCTTCGTATTACAAAATGGGCGCATCAGCAAAGGACGGAGAAAAAATTACATAGTCAGATTATATTTTACATTTCGCCACAGGTTTGGGCCTGGAAGGAAAACAGAGTAAGGGAAATGAAAAGAACCATTGACCGGATGCTGGTGATCCTTCCATTCGAAAAAGAATATTTTAAAAATAAATGGGATTGGGAAGTGGATTATGTGGGCCACCCACTGGTGGAGGAGGTAGTAAATAGTCAGCAGTCGGGAGAAAGGAAGGGTGCCGGTATTATTGCTCTACTGCCGGGAAGCAGGAGGCAGGAGATAATGAAAAAGCTTCCAGTGATGCTGGAACTGAGCAAGTATTTTCCGGACCAACAATTTGTAGTCGCGAGGGCGCCAGGTACGGATGATTCTTTTTATGATGAACTGATGAAGCCATATACCAATGTTTCATCAGTCACCGGAAAAACTTATGAATTATTGCAGCAGTCGGAAGCCGCGTTAGTCACTTCAGGTACCGCCACCCTGGAAACCGCCCTGATTGGTGTACCTGAAGTAGTATGTTATAAAGGATCCTTTCTATCCTATGAAATAGGTAAGCGGGTAGTAAAAGTGAAATATATTTCTCTCGTAAATCTGATCATGGATCGCCTGGTGGTGAAGGAACTGATTCAACATGACATGACAGTAGAAAATCTTCGGGCAGAATTGGATCAGTTGCTGAATAACAGATCCTATCGGGAACGTATTCAAAAAGATTATGCTGAATTAAGATCTGTTCTTAGCGCCAAAGGCAATGCATCAAAAACCGCTGCTGATATAATTGTACATTTCAAAGGTCAATAGATCCATCATGAAATACAGAAAAATTGGTGAAGACGAAGTATCCGCTATTGGTTTGGGATGCATGAGCATGAGCCATGCCTATGGAGTACCGAATGATAAAGAATCCATTGCTACCCTGAATCTTGCATTGGAACTGGGTATTAATTTTTGGGATACTGCTGACGCCTATGCGGCAGGAAAAAATGAGGAGCTTATTTCAAAGGTGCTGGTTCCTAACCGGAATAAAGTTTTTATAGCTACTAAGTTTGGATTCACAATGGATGCAAATTTTAATAGTGTATTCGATGGATCACCGGCATATATGAGACAGGCAGTAGAAAAAAGTTTGCGGAGATTGAGAATTGAGACCATTGATCTCTATTATGCGCATAGAGTCGATCCCAATATTCCAATAGAAGATATGTTTGGCGCAATGGCCGATCTGGTTAAAGAAGGAAAGGTGAGATACCTGGGATTATCGGAGGCCTCTCCTGCTTCGTTAAGAAAAGCAAATTCAGTACATCCTGTTTCGGCATTACAAAGTGAATATTCAATTCTTACCCGTGAAGTTGAAAAACAAATACTGCACACCTGTAAAGAATTAGGAATCGCCTTTGTGCCATTCAGTCCGCTGTCCCGGGGCTTAATGACCAATACCCTTAAACTTGCCGAATTACCCCAAACAGATTTCAGAAAAAAACTTCCGAGATACCAGGATGCGCATCAGGAAAATAATCAGAATCTTGCCGCGGCCTTTGGCGAACTGGCTAAACAAATAGATTGCAGTCCTGCCCAGCTTGCCCTTTCCTGGATTTTAGCACAGGGAGATAATATTATTCCCATACCGGGCACTAAGAAAACAAAAAATCTCAGAGATAATGCAGGGGCGGTTAATATTAAACTTACTGCTGATACGATTCAGCAAATAGAGGCCTTGCTGATTAAATATCCCAATATTGGTGAACGATATGATGAGGCAAGTAATAAAATGGTAGACAGGCAGGAGTAAATAAGCCGGTTTATCATTAATTTCCGAGGATGAAGTATTTATTCGTCCTTATTTTTCTATTTATTTTCTTATTACACTCTTTTGCACAGAAATCTCCACGAATCATTCCTAAAGAAATACTTTCTGTTGCCTTAAGTGGCGATGAGAGTTTGCTGGCCTGCAATACCACAGATTCTGTGTATATATATGAAGTAAAAACACTGGCGCTTATAAAAAAATGGGCGCATGGAAAGGAAATGCCTGTGATCCTTGGGTTTCATCCTTCCAATAATAATATACTTCTGCTGCAAGACCAGCGGATCAGTAATTCCATATATAGTGGAGGAATGGCTGCTTATGGCGCTTCTACCAAAGATATTTTTGAAAATTATCAGAGTTATGATCGAAAATATAATGAACTACCAGAGGATTCGGTAACGATGTGGGATATCAGCAAATTGGCGATCGCAAGCAAATCCTCTGGCAGTTTCTATTTTCAATTCGGAACTCCCCCGAATTCAATGATCGCAGTGAATAATAAAGTCTATCCCTACGAGAGCCAGGGAAAAACAGTTTATTCCGCCAGTCGCTCGGAGATACAAAGTCTTAATGATACATTTCGTTTCCAAAGTATTGTCAATAAGACATGCAGAAAGTTAGTAATTGATCCTTCTCTTTCTTGTTTCGCTGCAAGCTGGAAGGACGGATATAAAAATGATACCCTCTATTTCTCTTTAAGTATTCAGGATTTTAAAACGCATCAGATTATTTATGAACTGAACCGTCTTGCTGAACCTGTATCTGATCTTTGTTTCTCCGTGGATGGCAAATACCTTGCTTTTTCAGAAGCCAGGCAACCAAAGGATAATGGCTCCCTTCGAATTATTGATACAAAAAGCGGGCAAACTCTGAGAGAAATTAAGGAATCCTCAGGCGCCAAATGTCTGCGATTTTCAAAAGATGGAAAACAGTTGTATTACCTGGATCACGAAGGAAGAAACTGGTTTACCTACGAAATAGAAAGTTCCAGTATCAGTCAGAAGATATGGCCTCAGCTTATTGCACTTGATGAAATGATATTTGCCAGCCGAAGCGATGAAATATTGATCGTTGTCGGAGAGGTTTCTTCTTTTGCCCCGGGCCAGATTGGTGGTAAAAACAAGATCAACCAGCTAAAACAAATCTCACTGAAAGATCTTTCCTTATATACAAAAACCACGGAAGGAACTGACCGCGTGATACTGGATAGCAGCAATTATACCATGCTGACTAATGATGTGGTGATCAATAATAGTCGTCCAGAACTAAATTTTAGCAATGACCGGAAATATTTTTCCCGGGTGGATAATAAAACTCAGTTGCAGGTTTGGAATTCCCTTGCCAGAAAAAAATTAATACAGACAGGTTTTGAAGCGGAGATCAAAGCCAGTACTGACAATACCGGAAAAAATATTCTGGTAGTAGAAAAAAATGGTCAGCGAACTTATGATGAATTCCGTTTGCACCTGTTATCCCTTTCAAATGGTATGATGCGATCATCAGGTCAGATGGAAAAATCAAAAACAGTAATGGATGGCCCCTATTATAAGCTCCAGTTAATCTCAGATCCATTTAAATCCAACACATGGTATGCTCTTGATGGAAGCAATTCTGTATGGCAGTTGGAAGGAAAGGATTTCAGTATGAAAAAAATCCTAACGCTGGAAAAAAGTATACCGGTAGTGCTGCAGATCTCCAAAGAAGCAATTTTATATGTATTAGTAAAAAACAAACAGCAATTATATGATGTTTTGAAATGCGGAAATAATGGAGAACAAAAACAAATAGTTAATAATTCTGCTAAATCTAATATGCAGATAGTGAGCGACAGCGTCTGGATGTGGAATTATAGTTATTCGGGAGATTCGACGATTGAGGTCTGGTGCAATGATACCAAAGGCAGGACAATTAATATACCGGGTAAAATTCAAAAAGTTGACGCAATAGGTATTTCTGTTTTGGTACACTATGAGGTAAGTGGAAAAAATCTGCTGGCATTTTTTGAAAACGGAAAAATTAAAGAAAGCCTTAGTACGGACCTTAACTCAGTAAACTGTTTTATGCTGAAGCCGGATGAGATCCTTGCAGAAAATGAAGGTTTCAGTTCCCTGGTAAATCATGCCAGCAGAAAGATTCCCTGGACAGTGAAGACACCTTTGCTCCTGAATATTACCAATTTTGATGTTTCTTCCAATGGAAATTTCATACTCCTGGATAATCGCATTATTGATCTCAAACAAATACAACAATGGGATATTGATAAATATAGTCCTGCATGCCTTTTGCAGGATACAGGCAAACTCAATTGGGTGGAGATCTATCGGGAAGGATCATACGGAGAAAGACAGGGAGGCTTTACAATTCAGAAATTCACAGAAGGGAAAAAAGATACAGTCAGAAGTAGGACCTGGATAAAGGAGCCAAAAACCGGCGATAATTTTTACTTTAAACATGATCAGTTACGCACCTCAGCCGATAAACAATGGGCCATCAGTTATACTATGCAGGGCATGCTAAATTCGGACTATATAAAGGCGCCTCCTATGTTATGGGACCTGAATAACCTGGAAGGAAGGGTGATCCCGGTCAATTCAAAATATTATTCACTGGCATTTTCTGAGGATGGCAAAAGAATCATTTGTTCCTCCCGGATGGAAAACAAAGGCGATGATCAAAAATATCTCTATGATATTCAGGTTTACCTGGTTTCGCCATTTAAACTGATCCGCAGCCGGAAGAACATTGATCTCTACCATCTTCAGGATCCAAAAGAAGGAGAGCAATTCTCATTGGTAAACAACGGTATCAACTGGCTGCAACCCGATGGAGATTCACAAAAAATTAAGAAGGAATTCTTTAGTAAACAGGATCTGAAAAAAATCATTTACAGTCCGGCCACAAAAAAATTAATTGCTGGAAGTATTTCGGGAAACCTGATAATCTGGGACGTGAATGGAAGTTCATCGCCATTAAAAATATTTCCGGCCCATAGCTCTCCAATAATTGAAATGATGATGCGGGGAAACAGAGTTTATTCTCTTGCGGAAAATGGAGAGATCGGTATTACTAGTCTGGATGAAGATACAATAAAGGTTATGGTAAGAACAATGGTCAAGGATGATGAGTTACGAATCGCCATGAATACGCCGGAAGGATATTACCGGGTAGATCCGGATCTGATGAATGATCTGCATTTCGTCAAGAATGGAGAAGTGTATCCCCTTAGTAGTTTTGAATTGCAGGGAAATCGTCCTGATAAAGTGTACGAAGCAATCGGACTGGCGGATACTGCTTTTATCAGCGCATTAACAGAAAGCTGGAAGAATAGAATACGGAAAGCAGGTTTTAATCCGGAGAAACCAATTGATAATAATAACCGGCCTTTAGTGAGCTGGGACCGCAGTAGTTTGCCTGTTTTTACATCAGATTCATTGCTGGCTTTGCAGTTCCAGGTTTCAAATACAGGTGGAAATCTGAATACTATTTATATACGCGTGAATGGAGTTCCTGCAGGAAGTAAAAAAGGAATTCAGCTGGCTAAAGGACAAAAAAATATCAAGGTGGATGAAAAAATTTCACTCAGTACCGGAAATAATTATATAAGCGTGGTAGCAGTGAATGACCAGGGTATAGAAAGCCTGGAACAGAGTTTCGATATACAATACGAGGGCCTTAGCAAACGAAAAAGCAGGGTTATCTATGTTGGCATTGGAGTATCGCATTATGCCGACAGCAGTATGGATCTGAAATTTGCTGCTAAAGATATTCATGATATCAGTGAACGATTGCATTACTATGTTGATTCGGTGGAAGTGCATACGCTGGTGGATGGGCAGGCGACCCGGGATAATATTCTGGACTTAAAAAAATATTTGAAACAAACCAATACAGATGATCTTGTAATGGTTTCTTTTTCAGGACATGGAATGATCGAGCAGGACAAAGGATTTTTCTTTGCTCCTCATGACATGAATTTTTCAAAACCTTCACTGCAGGGTTTATCTATGGAAATGATCGATGACCTCCTTGATGATATTCCCGCGCGCAAACGGTTATTGTTGCTGGATGCCTGTCATAGCGGTGAACAATGGGAAGGTGATGCCGCCACGGGGCCATTACCGTATGGCGTTTCAGCTATTAAACCCAGAGGAGGAGTAACAAGTTCAACTGGAGAAAGTGTTGGAGCAAACAAACAATTAGGTTATTTACTCATGAAAGAATTGTTCAGTGATTTCAGTCGGGGTAATGGCGCTTTTATGATCTCGGCAGCTGCCAGCAATGAATTTGCTTTTGAAGGAGAGGAATGGAACAATGGTGTGTTCACTAAAAGTTTGCTGGATGCCTTGAGGGAACTTAGGAACAAAAGCATTTATGGAACTAGTTCGCTGATCAAAGTACGTGAGCTGCGAAAGCTGATATACGAAAAAGTATCAGCACTGACCAATGGAAGACAAAATCCCACAAGCCGGCAGGAGAATGGCTGGTGGAATTGGAGTTTTTGAAAAAGTGGAGGTTACCGGAGTCGAACCGGTGACCT
>JBKJMI010000033.1:0-5358 GCA_046596515.1 Chitinophagaceae bacterium
AATATTTTATAAACATGACCCTATACTATAACTACAAAAAACTATTTTCAACACTGACACCCTAAAACAACAAGGCGAAGAAGGGGTTTGATGCATTATTTTAAACATTGATTTCTCTACTCCATTTTACTAAAGAAAATTGGAGAGTCATCCTTTTGTACGACAGCTAGAAATAAGATTGTTGCGACCTTCCTTGAAATTTCTGAATCGGTAAATTCTGCCCAACTTTTGCACAAAATAAAAACTCGCCGCTACTGATAATTACAATTCTCCGTAATTTCTAACAATTCATTTCCCCGTTTTATATACCAGATCATATCAATTCGAAGGCAGGTATCTGTTTTTAATAAAACAGAATTTAACTTCCCATTAATTGCTATATATCTTGGTGATGAATTATTAATATAAAATCGGCCTTCCATAACTATACTCTTGTTATAAAAAATTTTTTCAGTGCTGTCAAATATTAAGTGAGTTTTGTATATATCATTTTTTTGCGCCTTACCATTCCATTTTTCAACAACTGATTTAGTTAATTCAATGCTTCCATTTTTCATTAGATCAGTAGGGTCGATTTTTATTTCCTTTACTGTGATTATTGAATCTTGTAATCTTGACCCAAGGATTATATCTTTTTCTAAAGAATGAAATTCTAAACTGTTAAATATTCGATCCTTTGAAACACAGATCACCGTCGACTTTTCTAAACTCACACCACTACCCCCTCTAATAGAATAATTGAAAACAATAAAATTTTTTTTTACTACAACACTATCTACTAAGCCTGTGTAATCGGAAATACAAAAAGTATCCCTACCTGGCAAAATAATGGCGAGAATATTAGCTTCAAGTCTTTCTTCACTGCTCAGATGTATTTTTTCTCCTTCCAAAGAATAAAAATCAATATTCTTGGCGTATTGATTAGTTTTAGTTTTCGGCAGTGGGAAACTACCCTTTGTATTATTTTTTTTCACTGTGGAATTACTACAGGAGAAAATAATTGTTGCTAAGAAAATATAAAATATATGTGTTTTTATCATGGCCATTTTTTATTAACATTTGAATAACTGAAAAAAGTGCTCTGCCCATAACTTACTGTAATTTTAAATACTCCTTTGTCATACATATTCCAATTAAACCCTTTTTTTGGAATAGATGCATTCCAAAAATATGCACCCCCAGATAAATCAATTCCATTATGGAAACCAGTCCAGGTCGGCTTAGGTTGTCTAACCCAAATACCAAATATTGCTCCATAAATTCGTGAATAATATTTATTGTTCTTATCGAAGATTTGCGACCAAGTCATGTCCATCACTTGGTTATATATTCGTTTTCCTATTGCATCATATTGCCCTTCGCCTCCAATTTTAGATACAAAATCTTCACAGATACATGTTTCTTTTTCTATCAATCTATTTAGTATAACGTTTGCAATTGCAGCAGCCCCCCGTTGTCCGAAGTATCCAATAAAATTACATTGATTCATTCATTGGAAGGTTGTCAGAAGTGTCCGGATTCGCAAACTCCGGACAACAAAGCTGAGCAGCAGATGTCCCATAGAAAAACACTAATAACAACAATAAATACAGACTGCTCTCTTTTCTATTCAAATTTTTAAACATAATAGTTAAAGCAATAGTACACAAGCCAGAATAAGTAAAAAATGAGAAACTACATGATAAAGAATTATATAAATTGTGCCTATTCTTTTCTTATGGTAAGGTTCATTTTTATATTGATTAATAAAATTCGACCATCGATCTTTGTTATAAAATAACCAATGAAATAATATTTGAAGAACTAAAGCACTTATGATTGCAACGGTAGCATTAAAAAGATGTATTGTAGGGAAATAATACTTTATTATGCAATAAATTGTATATAGATGAGAGCCGTGTGGTACCAGCATTAACAATTCAGTGGTAGTTACAGGAGTAGAATCATTTGCTTCTAGCCTCCAACTATATAAACGATAAATCATATAATTATAAACTCTCATACATTCATTTTATTATCTATACCAAGCCTTTGATACTTTTTCCCCTGAGTAAATCTCATTCCACCGTTTTTTAGCAGATTCATTGCAAATACCCATATTTTTAAATAGCCAATTGTTAAAACCAGTCGCATCTCCAATATAGTATGATGCCGCCAATATAAGACCCGGTCCCCCGGTTGTACGTAGTATCCAATAAAATTACATTATTTCATTAGTTGGAAGGTTGCCCGGAGTTTGCAACTCCGGACAAGTATGTTGAACCAGATACTATATCGTCAAGCATTAATACCATAAACACATAACAAACGAATGCTTTGATATAAAAAATTATGATTTTTCGCTACTACCTGTATTTCTTTAAGAGCTTAGTTCGTAGTTCAGTTACCCAATCAGCAAAGCTATAATAGATTGGTGGTGCTGTATGCCCGGCAATATTAATTTTCTTTTCGCCATCCCGGACATTAATTACAAAATTGATTATATGCATTTCCTCTGGCGCAGCACCATCAATAAATGATTCATCCTTGAAGCTTTTCGTCATATTTTTCAGGAAACTATCCAACTTATTTTGCTCAGGAATAGTCAATAAATAAAAGCTATCACCAGTAATGAAATTTGAAGCCTGTATATTAAATGTCTTTAAATTAGGAAACTCTACATAATAAGAGCTGTAAGGAAAATTTGAATTGTAAATCGAAAGCAATACCGGTTTGGTATGTACATTTTTATGCCTCCCATTGCAAGCCAGGATAATTAAAATTGTAAAGCAATAAATAAGAATTCTATTCATTAGTGATTTAAAAAATTACTTCTCACGATACCCCGTTGTCCGTAGTATCCAATAAAATTACATTAATTCATTCATTGGAAGGTTGTCCGGATTTTGCAACTCCGGACAGTTATTTTATAGTCTATATCCATTGAATCTCAAGTAACCCGCATTTCATTCGAAGCGCATAATCCTTGGCACTACTATATAAATATTGCTCTGGTAGTTCAACAATTCCCGCTTCAACAGGGTTTTGATGTATGTAATTCAACTTTTGAAAAATAAACTTTGCACTATATAATTCTTGTGGCTGGTTATCCTGGCGCCAAAACTGTACTTCTTTGTTCCTTGAATTGTCCTTCCCATGTTTTTTTAATATCTCCATCATCCATTCTTTCCTGCTTTCACTTTTATTGGACTGAATTGAGCTTACAATTGTTTTACTGGTAAATTTTTTAAAATCACGCAATAGACCGCTTAAGTCTCCGGATCGGGATGCGGCTATCAAATTATATGATTACTCATAAAACACCAGGCGTATAGATCCATCCCCTTTTCTATTTGGCAGAATTTGATACTTGCTACAAGGATATCCCGGTAGATCCTTCTTGTGAAAACATCTACCCAGTCTACTGTTGCAAATGTTATAAAATGTGGTAGTGTTTGATTTCGAATTTTATAACCCCCTTCCCCCATAGAAACATTTCTATGTAATTTATAAGAAGTGTTTGCGTTTGGGATGATGATTTAGACATTGAATAATAAGAAAATAAACAAGGTTTATTGAATAAAGAAGTGTCCGAAGTTGCAAACCCATAATGAAATTATTTTGAATAAAAAGTATAGGAAGCACTTACAGAATATTTTTTTAAATAAAATTTAATCATATATTTTCTTTTTGGCTTAAAATAGTCATCACCTTTAGTTACTTCAACTAAATATAGATAGGAATCTTCCCTATCCAATTGAATTGTTGTATTTCTGCTAAGATCATTTATGTAAGTATGAAAAGTGTTTACCTGATTCAATTTCCCATTTTTAATCTCAAATATTTGATATTCAACATCAGCAATACTTTTCGCAGGAGCACTTGTATGGATAGTAGGCAGCATTATTACACTGTCTGAGATATTCATAATAGATAGCAGAAAACTTGGTCCTTTGGAATATGGAAGCGAATCAAAATGTCCTAAAACAGAAAAATATATTTCCCCTTGAGGCTGGCTAAAGGCATTAAAACAAAGAATTACTTTTAAACTAAGTGCTAGAATATATTTCATGTATTAATGAGGTCTAGATTGCCAAAATAACTTAAATAAATAATCTAATGATTTTTGATTTGCCTGATCTAACATATTAAAATAAAGCATACTTTTTCTAAATAAAACATCTTTAGCCTGGTGATCTAAACGAGGAAGGAATCTATTGTTAGATTGAAAATAATATGCCTCAATTTCTCTGTTTGCCATATCATCATCGGTGTAATTTTTGTGATCAAAGCCAAATAAGCTGAAATCTTGATATACATGAATATATTCGTGATAAATCGTCGATATTAAATAAGGAAAAGTGAAACTGTTCTCGTCATACGATCTTATTATTCCTTCTGCAAATTCATCAAAAGCGGTGTAAGAAAATATAAAATTATCTTTTCCATTTCGAAATGTAGTTGTAAAAACTAATCCTCTAGACCACTCCAACTCCGACGAATAGGATGATATGTCCATAAAGACCAACGGGTATGCATTGGTAATCTTAATAACTGCCCTAGTATAAAATATTTGCCAATTTTTTTTAGGGTCCTCTAATCGCTTTGCCTTACCGGTCATTACCAATGCTTTTACTACATTTTCAAGAATTTCATCAGCAAAATCTAAAATATTAGTTGCATTTGAATTAAAGCCATAGGCCACTGGCTCACCAGCCCCCCGGTTGTCCGTAGTATCCAATAAAATTACATTATTTCATTCATTGGAAGGTTGTCCGGAGTTTGCAACTCCGGACTGTTATTTTATAGTCTATATCCATTGAATCTCAAGTAATCCGCATTTCATTCGAAGCGCATAATCCTTAGCACTACTATATAAATATTGCTCGGGTAGTTCAACAATTCCGGCTTCAACAGGGTTTTGATGGAGGTAATTCAATTTTTGAAAAATAAAATTTACAGAAGTGTCCGGAGTTGCAAACCCCGGACAACCGGGCGTAGCTCCCTCAATGATATCCTGCAGCGGACGGCCAAAACCATCAAAATATTTATACGTCTTGATCTTATCACTACCTTACAATTGCATCAGGCACTGTCATCTTCCCTTCTACATTCACCTGCCAGCTTATCACACGCGCAGGCTTGCTCAAATAATCAGCACCCGTTAAGGGCTGCGCGAAAAGACCGGAAATCAATAAAGTAGTAACCCCAAAAAGTAAAAACATCTTTCTCACTAACCATTTAGGAAAATGAATCATAAAGAATATTTTATAAACATGACCCTATACTATAACTACAAAAAACTATTTTCAACACTGACACCCTAAAACAACAAGGCGAAGAAGGGGTTTGATGCATTATTTTAAACATTGATTTCTC
>JBKJMI010000062.1:0-2673 GCA_046596515.1 Chitinophagaceae bacterium
GAAAAAACACAAACGCTTAGCGGCACACAGGCGAGTATTGCAAGAGTATTCGGCATACCACCGGCAAATGTTCATGTGATAACAAAATTTGTTGGAGGTGCCTTCGGCAGCGCAGGCAGTACATGGCCACATTCAATTGCAGCCGTTATCGCAGCAAAACAAATTGGAAGGCCATTGAAAGTTTCTTTAACCAGAGACCAGATGTTCATGATGGTTGGCTACCGTCCCAAAGCAATTCAAAAGATCGGAATGGGCGCATCAAAAGATGGAAAACTTTTTGGCATTACACATGAAGCGGATGAAAATACAGCTACTTATGCTGAATTTAGGGAAGGCACTGTCAATAGCACCCGCTCATTGTATGCGTGCCCGAATGTGAATACACACTACAAAGTTTTTCCGCTCGATCTCAGTCTGCCAACCTACATGCGTGGCCCCGGAGAAACAACAGGAATGTATGCTTTGGAATGTGCCATAGATGAAATGGCGCATGCATTAAATATGGATCCGCTGGAATTTCGTTTATTGAATTATGCAGAAAAAGATCCCGAACGCAATCTTCCGTATTCAAGTAAATTTTTAAGAGAAGCTTATCAAATGGGATCAGATGCGATTGGATGGAAAGCCCGCAATCCGCAAATTCGTTCTATGAAAGAAGGTGAATGGCAAGTAGGTTACGGGATGGGCAGCGGCGTTTTTGGTTCAGGAAGAGGCGCAGCAAAAGTAGGAGTAAAATTTATGGATGATGGAACTTTGATATTGCAATCAGGTGTTACAGACATGGGGCCCGGCACCACAACATCTATGACCAAACTTGCATCAGAAACATTTGGCATCCCTGCAAACAAAATAAAATTTCAAATAGGAGATTCTGATTTGCCTGCCGGGCCGGGACAATACGGCTCGCAAACAACTTCTGCATTAGGTTCAGCAGTAAGCGATGCATCTATAAGCTGGAGAAAAAAAATGGTGGAGGTAGCAAAGACGACATCTTTTTTTCATACAGAAAAAATTCATGAGGCCGACCTGAAAGATTTTCTTTTTGAAAATGGATCCATGATCCTTGCACAGGAGCCCATAAAAAAATTAAGTTATAGCGATGTTTTAAAATATGCAAACGTGCCTAAGGTAGAACTCCTGGAAGATTCGCAAAGAGTTTCACAGGATAAATATATCACCTACGCTTATGCCGTACATTTTGTAAAAGTGCTGGTGCATCCTGCAACAGGTGTAGTGCGTTTAGGTAAAATTGTTGCTGTTGTTGACGGCGGAAAAATTATTAGTGAGAACACCGCAAGAAGCCAGGTGATAGGCGGCGTGGTGAGTGGCATTGGTATGGCATTAACCGAAGAAGGAGTGATAGACCACCGCTACGGAAGATGGGTGAATAATAATTTTGCAGATTACCATGTACCCGTGCAGGCAGATGTTCCGCATATTGAAGTGTTATTTGTAAACAAACCCGACCCTATAATTAATCCGATAGGATCAAAAGGAATTGGAGAAGTAACGATGGTTGGTTTTGCTCCAGCCGTTGCTAATGCTGTGTTTCATGCCACAGGCAAAAGAGTTCGTGATCTTCCGATTACGCCGGATAAGTTGATATAATTTTTTTGGGTTACCTGTATTTGTTTTTCCTAGCACCATCTTGTAGTTTATCTTGAGTTTATAGAAGGATCACTCACTTGTCCGCCATACCTTTATTCAGCTTTTATCGAAGCGAATGAAGACTATGGAACTCACACTTGATAATTTGTCTGACAACGAATATCAGCTTTACAATCTTACAATTTCACTTACAGGAAGTGTCGAAGAGATTATTTAACAGCTTATACAAAATAAAATTTTTGTTAATTACGAGCTAATTCATAGACAATATTTTAATTTGTATAATAAAACCACTGAAGACGAAATAAAACTTGAGGCACTTAAAAGACTAATATTTTTAAATTGGTATTCTTTTGTTGAACCCAGTTGCTTTAAGGGTATTCGCGAACTTAACGAAAAGATAGCTTTTAACTCATATGCAGTTTTGAATGACTACATCAAACAAAATAAACTTGACAAAGAGTTTACTTGGATGCTATCTTATTATTCATGTTGGGATAGTATAATCAATTTTTTGGAAAACAAATTTGACGACTTAATAAACTTTGTAAAAAGCGTGGATACTTCAATTTTACACATTCCTAAACATCAACTTCCTAAAGGGACAATGGATAATAGAGGTCAAATGGGCATTTATTTGAAAAGTTGTTATGTAGAGATGAAATGATAATTAAAAATTATTTCCTCACCTCATTCCAAACAACTTGCGTCTTTGCGAGGCGCAATATTAATTTAACGTAAGAAAAAATTTTTCTGCGCCGAAGCAATCTACTATTAAACACTCCTATGAGATTGCTTCGCCTATCTTAATATTATATCGTTATTTCTTTTTAGGTCCGGCTCGCAAAGACGTTACTGTTTTCTCACCTTATTCAACTCAACCTTTTTGTCTCAGCAGTGTTCATTTCCATAAATAACAATCCATACTTAATAAAACAAAAAAAATGAAACCCCGATGCTTGATAAGCGTTCGGGGTTTTGGTGGTTAGAATTTATTGTTCTCAAATGCTCATTATGCATCTGAGTTTTATAGTTGGGTGTTTTTTTGGAAGTGTGTGCTATGAA
>JBKJMI010000135.1:0-4285 GCA_046596515.1 Chitinophagaceae bacterium
TTTTAGTTGTTGTACCAGGTACCCAGCCATACATCATTACAGCGCTGTTCACTCCGATACCACCAAAATTGGTATACCCTGGTTCAGGAGTAGCTATATCCAGTTGTTGTGCCGCATGATTGGGAGTTGTATCCTGGAAGACCAAAACATGATGCACAATGCCGGGATCACCGGGGATCACTTCAATAGCAGAAAGAAATTGTGCAGTTGGTAAACGAAGAGGAAGAACAAAACACTGATAAAGATCTGAACTGGAAGCCGTGCTGATATAATCGGGCATGCGTAAACTTTTATCGGGTACGCCCAATTGATTCGATGGAGGAGGTGGTGCCGGTGGTGCATTGGCCAGATTACCAGAAGGGGAATTGTTATTTACCCAGTTCACTATGGTATTGATATCGCCGGAAGATAATATCCTTGCTCCCGCAAAATGCACATAAGTATCTGCCGGGGGCCATGGTGGCATATGACGGGAAGAAACATCCGCTTTAATACTTAAACGGTAATTATAGGCGTCGGTATAAGTTAGCAGTGAAAAAGGGGCGATGCCTGAAGGGCGATGACAGGAAACACAATTATTAAATAGAATGGTAGCTACATTATCTGCCCAGGTCTGTGACCTTGCACTGAAACTACCTGCCATGACCAGGCAAAGAAGTAAAAAGAGTTTTGATTTCTGCACGAGGAACAAGATAAGAAAACTTATTGTTTTTTACGAATGAGGGTCATCCTGTTATAAACCTATACCCAACCCCCTTAATAGTAATGATCTCAATCTTCGGATCTTCTTTAAAATAAGAACGCAGGCGCGTAATATATACATCGAGGTTGCGGCTGTTGAAAAATGAATCGTTGCCCCATAGAAGATTCAATATCTGGCGGCGGTCAATTATATTCTCGCGATTTTCATATAATAACTTCAATAGAGCCGACTCGCGATAAGACAACTTCTTCTCCTCTTTTTCACTGACCAATAACTGTCGGTTCACCTGGAACTGAAATTTTCCAAGGGTCCAGCTATCTGATCCTGGTTTTGGAAGACCGGTTCCCTGGTTCCTTGATAGGTGCTCTATTCTTACGATCAGCTCTTCCATACTAAAGGGCTTTCGTATATAATCATTGCCTCCGGCATGAAAACCTTTTACGATATCCTCGGTCTGAACTTTCGCCGTAAGAAAAATGATAGGAACTTCTTCACCCAATTGCCTGATCTCATCAGCAATGGCAAAACCATCTTTATGGGGTAACATCACATCAAGCACACAGATATCCGGCTTGAATTCTTTATATCGCTCCAGTACTTTTCCTCCATCGGCTTCCATGATCACTTCAAAGCCTCTGCTCTCCAGACTTTCTCTCACGATCTTGCCCAGAAACAATTCATCTTCGGCGTATAGAATTTTGATAGCACTCATGATCGGGGTTTTGGAAATTCTATTATGAATTCTGTCCCTTTACCTTCCTCACTGTTCAATCGAATCTGCCCGCCATGTTCTTTTATTACCTGTGCCACATAACTTAATCCGAGGCCATACCCTTTGGCCGAATGCTCATCTCCATGTGGTACGCGGAAGAATTTTTCAAACACTTTATCCTGATAAGCCGAAGCGATACCCATTCCATTATCTCTAAACAGAAGTTCGACATGTTCCGGCTTCTCTTTTATTTCGATCAATATCTCAGGGGCAGTCTTTCCATATTTCAACGCATTGTCCAGCAAATTAAACAGCACACTGAGTAAATGCATCCGATCTCCAATCAAATGCAGATCGCCTTCCAAATTAATATCAACATGTGCCCCATATTTCTCCAGCTGCAAGCGCATTGACCGGACTACCTCCTGTGCTACTTCTCCCAGGTCAAACCTAGCGTGTTCCATTTCCATTTTATGATTCTCAAACATGGATAATTTAAGCACCTTATCTACCAGCAAATTCAACCGTTGTAATTCCTGCTGTGAAATATCAAGATATTCTTCTGTTCGACGGGGATCATCCATAGCCCTGAAATTTTTCAATGCTTCAAGTGCTACACCCACAGTGGCAATTGGCGTTTTCAATTCATGACTGATATTGCTTATGAATTCATTCTTTAGTTCGGCTAATCTTTTTTGCCTCATCAGATTTCTGTACAACAAAACAAAGGAGGCAATAGTGATACCTACCAGCAACAAAGAAAATAGTAAAGGCAGTTTTAATCGGTTGAACATATATCCCGATGTATCGCTAAGAAAATAATCATATCGAACCGGGCTGGCAAAACCTATACTCACTTCGTTGGGCCGGGGACCGGCAGCAGAATCTAATCTGCTTACTAATGCACCTACACGCAGATTTTCTTCCTTTAGTGAACGTTTAAAGGCCGAGTCAAGCTCTTTCACTTTAATGGAATCTTTTGCTGTTGCTGAATCAATAGTAGTAAGAAACCTAACAAGACCTTTTTTCCCTGGTAAAGAATCTGCGGGCCGACTGTTTTCTATAAGTATGTTTTCGCCTTTGACTGGTTGTTTGTCCATATCAATATCATCGTGATTAACTGCAATGCGAATGGTTTTTCCGCTATCGTGCTTCAGTGAATCCTTCATCCTCTCCTGCAATAAATGAATCAAACTAATGGGAGCAGAAGTTCTTGTGGTCTTTCGATCAACTGTATACTTTCCTTTTTTATCACTGGTCACCACCATCGTAGTTTGTAAACCCGAATCGATGGTTAGCTCCAGATCTGTAAGTTTTAATTTGGCTGCCTGTAATTCTAAAAGGGTCTCGCGAAACGCGGCCGAGGCACGTATATCCAAATTCTGTTTTTCACGGGCATAATTATTCTTCAGCCACCATGCCTGAAAACCGGTAACGCCTATCATGGCGATCATCATCAGTAAAGCGGAGGCCCGAAGCTTTTTCATGAGGAAACAAAATTAACCAATACGTTGATGTATTTTTCAGGCATTAACCTTTATTAACCTTAATGAAAGATGGGTTAACCATCAATGGGCGATAGAGAGGTTAGTTTTGAGCAAACAAAAAATATAAAGATGAAACATGTTGTTTTAACCGGAAGCGCCCTGCTCCTTCTTTGCCTGGCCAATGCCCAGCAAAAACAGGGTAAAGTGACTTATGAAAGAACGACCCAGATGCAGGTTAGTTTTGCTGGCGGCAACGAAGAAATGGAACGTATGATTCCTAAAACCCGTACCGACAAATATGAACTAACCTTTGGTAATAACCTATCTCTCTGGCGACAGGCTGATCAGGACAATGACGATGATAATACCATTTCCGATGGGGGCGGTATGCAGGTTCGTATGATCGTTGCCGGATCGAATGATGTGTTGTTCAATAATTTTGATAAAGGAACTAAGGTGGAAAAAAGAGAGGTGATGGATAAAGTTTTTATTATCGATGATAGCACGCATGCATTGAAATGGAAAATGAGCGGAGAAAATAAAACCATCCTCGGTCATAATTGTATGAAAGCAACTACTACGCAAATTAGTCAGCGTACGATGATGAATATGGACAATGGAAAAGTAGAAAGAAAAGAGATCTCCGATACTTCCTTGGTCATTGCATGGGTAGCCATGGATATTCCGGTTCCAGCAGGCCCGGCTGAATACCAGGGTCAGTTACCCGGACTTATTCTTGAAATGGATATTAAAAATGGCCGGCAGATTTATAAAGCATTGGATATCTCAGAAAAGGCGGACCTCGCGCTGATCAAAGAACCTACAGGAAAAAAACATTATACGCCTGATGAGTTTAAAAAAGAAAGAGATAAGATAATGAACGAAATGCAGCAGAACAATGGAGGAAGAGGACAGACCATTCGAATAGGAAATTAAGCTATCTCGCAATCACTCTCATTCCTCCGCCTCTGCCATTATTAAGTCCGCTTTTAGTCAGGCTATAAGTAAAGCTTAGTAAGAAGAAGCGCTTCAATGTATTCACTTCTTTATCCTCTATATAATTCTGACTGGTATTACGACTGATACCCTGGTTGCGGTTCATCAGATCGGTGGCCGCGAACTTTATTTCACCACGGTTGAATTTCATGAACTGCCGGCTGAGGCTGGCATTCCATAAGGGCACGCGGGCATTAAAGCCGGAAGACAATTGATCATTGATGGTATAGGTAAAGCTGCTGCTTAAAAAGAATCGTTTAGGCAAATCCCAATCCACTGAGACGCTATACTCCTGGGAGAGGTATTTATTGTTCTGTGAAGGCTGGGCTGAATACCGGGTGCGATTATAATTCAGTTCTGCTCCTACATTGAAATTCAATTTCTCCG
>JBKJMI010000126.1:0-3446 GCA_046596515.1 Chitinophagaceae bacterium
GTTAGTGCAATTGCTTTAGGTTGTAAAGGTCCAACCGGAACAGTTAACGTGGTGGTAAATCCGCTTCCGGCTGCTCCTGTTGCCGGTGCGAACACACCGTTATGTGTCGGGCAAACCTTAAATTTAACTTCTTCAACAATTGCCGGTGCTACTTATACCTGGAATGGACCAGGCGCATTTACTTCCAATGTTCAAAATCCAAGTATCCCCGGAATTACTTTAGCGGGAGCCGGTGTATATTCCGTTAGCGCAATTGCTTTAGGATGTGTCGGCCCAAATGGAACAGTTAACGTGGTGGTAAATCCACTTCCTTCTGCTCCGGTTGCCAGTGCGAACACACCGTTATGCGTTGGACAAACTTTAAATTTAACTTCTTCAACAATTGCAGGTGCTACTTATACATGGAATGGACCGGGCGCATTTACATCCAATGTTCAAAACCCAAGTATTCCGGGAATTACTTTAGCGGGAGCCGGTGTATATTCTGTAAGTGCAATTGCATTGGGTTGTACCGGACCTGCAGGAACTGTGAACGTTGTTGTTAATCCATTACCTGCTGCTCCTGTTGCAGGTGCTAATACACCATTGTGTTCAGGACAAACTTTAAGCTTAACCGCTTCAGCTATTGCAGGAGCAACTTATAGCTGGACCGGACCAAATACATTTACTTCATCAACTCAAAACCCAACAATAGCTGGAGCAACTACTCTTGCAGCGGGTGTTTATACTGTTAATGCTTCAGTTCTCGGTTGTGTTGGTCCTAATGGAACAATAAACGTTGTTGTGAATCAAACGCCGATAACAGTGGTTGCCGGGGCGAACACACCGTTATGTTCCGGACAAACTTTAAGTTTAACCGCAGGATCTATTGTAGGCGCCACTTACAATTGGAGCGGTCCAAACTCATTTACATCAACCACTCAAAATCCAACTATTGTTGGTACCACAACTTTAGCGAGTGGAACTTATTCTGTGAATGCAACTGTTGGTGGCTGTACAGGCGCCAATGGAACTGTAGCAGTTGTTGTTAATCAAACACCTATTGCTGTTGTTGCCGGTGCGAACACACCGTTATGTTCAGGACAAACTTTAAGTTTAACCGCAGCATCTATTGCCGGTGCTACTTATAATTGGAGTGGTCCAAACTCGTTTACATCAACAACTCAAAATCCAATCATTGTCGGAGCAAGTACTCTTGCAGCAGGTATATATTCTGTGAATGCAACCGTTGGTGGTTGTACAGGTGCTAATGGAACTGTAAATGTTGTGGTGAATCAAACACCTATTGCTGTTGTTGCAGGCGCTAATACGCCATTATGTTCAGGACAAACTTTAAGTTTAACTGCAGCATCCATTGTAGGTGCTACTTATAATTGGAATGGTCCGAATACTTTTACTTCAAGCGCTCAGAACCCAACCATTGTCGGAACAACGACTCTTGCTTCTGGAATTTATTCTGTAAGTGCAACCGTTGGTGGTTGTACAGGTGCTAATGGTACGGTGAATGTTGTAGTAAATCAAACACCTTCTATTCCTGTTTCAATGGGTAGTAATGCTCCTATATGCGCAGGACAAACTTTAAGTTTAACTACGTCGGCAGTCGCAGGCGGAAGTTATAATTGGAGTGGTCCGAATTCATTTACATCAACAACTCAAAATCCAACTATTGTTTCAACTACATCTTTAGCATCCGGTGTTTATTCTCTTAATGTTACAGTCGCAGGTTGTACAAGTGCAACAGGAACATTAAATGTTTTAGTAAATCCATTGCCTGCAAGTGTTGTAGCAGGAAGCAACTCTCCGTTGTGTGCAGGACAAACAATTAGTTTAACAGCAAGCAACATTGTAGGCGCAGTTTATAACTGGAGTGGCCCTTTGAGTTTTACATCTTCAACTCAAAATCCAACAATTCCGGGAGCAACAACTGCGATGAGCGGAACATATTCTGTTAACGTAACCGTTGCCGGATGTACAGGGTCTTCAGGAACTGTAAGCGTATTAGTTAGTCCGCCGGTAATCGCACCAACCGCCGGAAGCAATTCTCCTATATGCGAAGGGCAACCATTATTATTAACTGCAAGTACAATTGCAAGTGCAACTTATAATTGGGTTGGACCAAATTCGTTTACTTCATCAGTTCAAAATCCAACTGTGACTCCCACTACAACTTTATCAGCAGGTGTTTATTCAGTACAAGCTACAGTTGCGGGTTGTACCGGACCTTTTGGAACGATCAGCGTAACAGTTAATCCTACTCCTGCTCCTCCTGCAATTGTTGGAAGTAATTCTCCACTTTGTGCAGGACAAACTTTATTATTAACTGCTTCATCAGTTGCAGGCGCAACTTATAGCTGGACTGGTCCGAATAGCTTCACATCTTCAGTTCAAAATCCAACTATCTCTCCTACTACATCATTGAGTGCCGGAGTTTATAGTATAAATGTTACTGTGGGCGGATGTACAAGTCGCGATACAACACTAAATGTAATTGTTAATCCATTACCTACCGTTTCTGTCACAGCCGGTTCAAACGCACCTTTATGTATTGGTGCTACTCTAAGTTTAACTGCCACCAGTATTGTTGGCGCAACTTATAGCTGGAGCGGACCTTTAAGTTTCACCTCAGCAGTTCAAAATCCTACAATTGGTTCTATTCCTATTACTGCCAGTGGTGTTTATTCCGTTAGTATTACTGTTGCAGGTTGTTCAGCGAGCAGTGCTTCAACAGTTAACGTTGTTGTTAGTCCGCCGGTAGCGACACCAACAGCGAGCGGTACTTCCCCAATTTGTGAAGGACAATCAATATTCTTAACAGCAAGTACAATTGCAAGTGCAACTTATAATTGGACAGGGCCGAATAGTTTTACTGCGGCGGTTCAAAACCCAACTGTAACACCTACCACAACATTATCAGCCGGTGTTTATTCTGTAACCGCTAATGTGGCGGGATGTGTTAGTCCAACAGGAACAGTTTCAATTATTGTTAATCCTACTCCGGCAGGACCTTCAATGAGCAGTAATGCTCCGGTTTGTGAAGGACAAACTTTAATTTTAAATGCTTCTACAGTTGCAGGCGGAACTTATAGTTGGACAGGGCCGAATTCATTTACCTCAACAATTCAAAATCCTACTATTACTCCTACATCATCATTATCTGCAGGTGTTTATTCGGTGAATGTAACTGTTGGAGGATGTACAAGTATAGATAGCACGTTAACTATTGTGATCAATCCAATTCCTCTTGCACCATCTGCCTCCGCTAACACACCGTTATGCGCAGGTTCAACTGTAAGTTTAACTGCAGGAACTGTTGCAGGAGCAACTTATAGCTGGACAGGTCCAAATACTTTTACATCTAATATTCAAAACCCAACAATTACAGGTGCTACAACTTTAGCAACCGGTGTTTATTCGGTAAACGTAACTGTATTAGGTTGTACAGGTCC
>JBKJMI010000043.1:0-2688 GCA_046596515.1 Chitinophagaceae bacterium
GAAATGATACCGGTAAGAGGATTTAATTATCGTCATCAAACCGCGGCTGCTTATCATCTGGCGCATCCTGACCAGCCATTATTTGGTTCTGAAATGGGAAGTACCATTACTACGAGAGGAGTATATGAAAAAGATACGGTGCGTGCCTATGTACCCGATCAGGATATAACCTTTCCACCATGGGCGACCAGGGCCGAGACCTGGTGGACAGAAGCGGCCACGCATGATTATTTTATGGGAGGATTTGTATGGACAGGTTTTGATTACAGAGGGGAACCTACACCTTATGAATGGCCGAATATCAATTCCCATTTTGGTATCATGGATATGTGTGGCTTTCCAAAAAATATCTATTATTATTATCAGAGTTGGTGGACAGATAAAGATGTGTTGAAGATCTCTCCCCATTGGAATTTTCCGGAGAAGGCCGCAAGCTGGGATAAAAAGACCGGTGATCCGGTAGAAGTTTGGGTAAATACAAATGCAGACAATGTGGAGTTGTTCCTCAATGGAAAAAGTCTGGGTAAAAAAGATATGCCACGCAATGGCCATTTAAACTGGATGGTAAATTATGCTCCCGGCAAACTTGAAGCCATTGCTTATAAGAATGGAAGAAAATTAACAGCGAAAGTAGAGACCACGGGTCCTGCGGTGGAGGTGGTGGTTACTCCATACAAGACCACCTTATTAGCGGACGGTAGTGATGTGAGTGTGATTAATATTACCGCGATAGATAAAGAAGGTAGGGAAGTTCCGGATGCAGATAACCTGATACAGTTTCAACTGGATGGTGATGCGAAGATCATAGGACTGGGCAATGGAGATCCGAGTAGTCATGAATCCGATAAATGCGAAGGAGGCTGGTGTCAGCGAAGATTATTCTATGGAAAATGCCAGGTGATCGTGCAGGCAGGAACAACGCCAGGCATGATAAAATTTAAAGCAAGTGCCGCGGGATTATTCAGCGGCGGAACAGATATACAAACAGTGAGTACTTCAAATTTGGAGATCAAAGAAAGCGGAAGGGCCAGCAATAGAAATATGCAGGTAGAAAAAATGCTCGGCGCGGATATTTCCTTTTTACCCGAGCTGGAAGCAAGAGGTATGAAGTTCTCGGATAAGGGAGTGCAGAAAGACGCGATACAAATTTTGAAGGATCATGGAATGAATTATGTGCGGCTCCGCATTTTCAATGAACCAGCAAGGGACAGTGGTTATTCTCCTGGTAAAGGGTTCTGTGATCTGGTGCATACCCTGGCCATGGCAAAAAGAGTGAAGGACGCGGGTATGAAATTATTACTTGATTTTCATTACAGCGATTACTGGGCTGATCCGGGAAAACAATACAAGCCGGCTGCATGGAAGGGCTTATCATTTCCGGATCTGAAAAAAGCGCTTTACAATTATACAAAGGAAGTGATGCTGCAATTGAAACAGCAGGGAACAGTACCTGATATGGTGCAGGTAGGCAATGAGATCAATCATGGTATGGTATGGCCGGAAGGCAATGTGGCCAATATGGATCAGCTGGCGGCATTGATCAAGTCTGGTTCAGATGCGGTAAAAGAAGTATCACCATCTACAGTTTTATTAATTCATATGGCGCTTGGCGGACAAAATGATGAATCCGTTTTCTTCCTTGATAATATGCTGGCAAGAGGAGTGGAGTTTGATGTGATCGGACTTTCTTATTATCCAAAATGGCATGGCACGCTGGATGATCTGCGATATAATATCAATGACCTGGCCCGTCGTTATAAAAAAGACATGGTGGTGGTAGAATACTCCGCATTAAAAGCTGAAGTAAATAAGATCGCTTTTGAAGTAAGGGATGGTAGGGGAAAAGGATCTTTTATCTGGGAACCATTGAATACATGGGAGAAGGTTTTTGATGATAAGGGGAAGGCGGTTGATTCTTTGATGATGATTTATGATGAAATTTCAAAAGAGTTTTTGAAATAGCTTTTTGTCATACCCTTTATTTCATTTGTCATCCCGAGGCGAAGCCGAGGGATCTCCTTTCTTTTCTTTCTTTTTTTCTTGATAAAAAAAGAAACAAAAAAATCAAGACGAATCGAAGTGATCAGTCATTTGGATCGATCATTTCTTCTGACGATTCGTCGGGGGGAACATGCTGATTTGCGACGCTCCTTTGTTTGTTACACTCCGCTACGTGTTACATCGTACACTCTAAGGGCGCTATGCCCGCCCTTGCCTTTATTAAAGCAGTTAGGTCGTTTCATTTAGGGCCGGCCAAGGCGCTTGACCAGACTTATAGTACGATTCTATGAAATAATGTGCTTTTAAATCGAGTTGAGAACAGCCGCCCCCAGCCCCTAAAGGGGAGGGTAATTTCTTAAGCAATGTTTATTCAGTTTCAGAATAGTGATTTCTTGGTTCATGATTATGTATTCTCGATAGGACGTTAATTCAGTTCACCCTCCCCTTTAGGGGCTGGGGGCGGCTGTTTTCAGCTCACGAGGAATCTCCTGAAGCTATTACTGCTCATCCGGGGAGACGGCCTCAGAAAAATGGCGTTAAGAAAATTACGGAGTATGGCGTCTTTCTGTGGAGTAGAAAGAAAGGCAAAGCTGTTTGATCCCGCACCTGCGGGAGAGTTCTTTGTCTTTAGCCAGACGCAGTAATTTTTAGCCATTTTTCTGGAGCCTTGATTTTTTGTTTCTTTTT
>JBKJMI010000045.1:0-30477 GCA_046596515.1 Chitinophagaceae bacterium
GGTAAACTTCCTTTATTACGTTGAGAACGATAAACTGCGTAAACGTGATGGTCCCCGGAATATGGTTCCATGAACTCATTCTCCTTCTCTGTACGGAATATCATGGTTTGAATACCAGAAGGAGAAATAGAAAGTTTAAGGGTAGCGTATTTATCTGTTATTCCTCTTCCTGAAAATGCTCTGATCTCAGGAAACATAGCCTGCAGATCGGGTTCAAAGTTTGAGGCTTCAAAAACTTCGAATTGCTCAAGTTGTCCGTCTGCATTTGGAACAGAAACAACGGTTGAGCGCCTTGAAGGCGAAGGACTCACCACCACGAAAAGATCCTGGCGCATTGCAGTCAGGTTCAATTCAAATAATTTAAACTCTTTGGGAAATGAAAGACGGGCAATCGCTTTTTCAGTGTTCATAACGGGGGTACCGAGATCATGAGTAGACCAGTATTTATCCTGTGCCATCAATGAAGAACCTAACCCAAAGACCATCAAACAAGCCAGGATTGCCTTGTAAAATTTTGCCATGTTGAAACTATGTTTTAAAAAAATGATGTGGAAGAAGTATAGGAAAAATAAGGCTCTAAATGTAGTAAACTTTTTAATTCACTCATTCGCTTGTTCAATAGCATTTTCCAATAAAAAAAGCCTCCGGTTTTAAACCGGAGGCTTTGATATTCACTATTTTACTTATATTAATACCCCATTCCGCCCATATCAGGAGCGCCATGGCTATGCGCCGCCTCTTCTTTTTTAGGCTTTTCTGCAACAACACACTCAGTGGTAAGTAACATGCCAGCAATGGAAGATGCGTTCTCCAAAGCAATGCGGGTAACCTTGGTAGGGTCGATCACGCCAGCTTTCAAGAGGTTTTCATATTGCTCAGTACGGGCATTAAATCCGAAATCGCCTTTACCCTCTTTTACTTTCTGAACAATAATGGAACCTTCGATACCAGCATTTGCAACGATCTGGCGAAGTGGTTCTTCCAGGGCTCTTTTCACGATATTGATACCAGTAGTTTCATCTTCATTGGCACCTTTGAATTTTTCCAGCGCTTCGATAGCACGGATAAATGCAACACCACCACCTGGAACAATACCTTCTTCAACAGCGGCTCGTGTAGCATGAAGGGCGTCGTCAACTCTGTCTTTCTTTTCTTTCATTTCCATTTCAGTAGCGGCACCAACATTCAATACGGCAACACCACCGCTAAGTTTGGCCAAACGCTCCTGCAATTTTTCTTTATCATAATCAGAAGTAGTATTCTCTATCTGAGATTTGATCTGATTGATACGTGCAGTGATTTCATCTTTCTTTCCTTTACCACCAACAACAGTAGTATTATCCTTATCGATAGTAATGGAAGTAGCAGAACCCAGGTAACTGAGATCAGCATTTTCCAATTTATAACCCTGCTCTTCGCTTATCACGATACCTTTTGTCAACACAGCGATATCCTGAAGCATTTCTTTACGACGATCACCAAAGCCAGGAGCTTTTACAGCTGCTACTTTCAAGGTGCCACGAAGTTTATTTACTACCAGTGTAGCCAGTGCTTCACCTTCGAGATCTTCCGAAATGATCAGCAGCGGACGTCCGCCCTGAGCTACTTTCTCGAGAATATGAAGGATGTCTTTCATGTTGCTGATCTTTTTATCATAGATCAGAATATAAGGGTTCTCCAGTTCGGCCTGCATCTTTTCGCTGTTGGTCACGAAATAAGGAGAAATATAACCGCGGTCAAATTGCATACCTTCTACTACTTCAACAGTAGTTTCAGTACCTCTTGCTTCCTCAACAGTGATAACACCTTCTTTACCCACTTTTTTCATCGCTTCCGCGATCAATTTTCCGATCTCATTATCATTGTTAGCGGAAATAGCTGCCACCTGCTGGATCTTGCTGCTATCGTTACCAACAGTCTGTGACTGACCCTTCAGGTGTTCGATCACTTTTCCAACAGCTTTATCCATTCCTCTTTTAATATCCATTGGATTACTTCCTGCAGCTACCATTTTTAAACCTTCGCCAATGATAGATTGTGCCAGCACTGTAGCGGTGGTAGTTCCATCTCCAGCAATATCAGCTGTTTTGGAAGCTACTTCTTTTACCATCTGTGCGCCCATGTTCTCAATTGGATCTTCCAGTTCGATCTCTTTGGCAACAGTAACACCATCTTTAGTAATAGTGGGTGCGCCGAATTTTTTCTCGATAACCACGTTGCGACCCTTAGGTCCCAGGGTTACTTTCACGGCATTGGATAGTATGTCCACGCCCTTTTTCATTTTATTTCTTGCTTCAATGTCGAAGAAGAGTTGCTTTGCCATTTTATTTTGATTTGTAAAGTTTAGAAATGATAAAACCTGTATTCAAAAGGCTATTCTAAATAGCCGAAGGTTTTCAATTAAACGATGGCCAGAATATCTGATTCACGCATGATCAGATAATCTTCTCCACCGATCTGTATTTCGGTACCAGCGTATTTTCCATAAAGTACCGAGTCGCCTGTTTTAACAGTAACCGGTTCGTCTTTCTTTCCTGGACCAGCGGCGATTACAATTCCGCGTTGTGGTTTTTCTTTAGCGGTGTCGGGAATGATGATGCCACCTGCTGTTTTTTCTTCGGCAGCGGCTGCTTTTACGATAACCCTGTCGTGAAGCGGAGTAACATTCACTTTCTTAGCCATAATTGTGTTGATTTTTAAAAAATTAAAAGAATTTCAAACCCTTTTAAAAGGGGTTGCAAAGGTACATTAAATAACATGCCACTACCTGTTTAAATGCTAAAATTTCAGGTTTGCCCTAATAGCTAGCTGATTCAGCCTCATTACCTGCCAGTTTATATGACATTTTAACATTAAAAATCTCTAACTACTTCCTCTTCGCCCTGATTCTTTATCTTCGCGCACTTAAACAGTTCTTACTGATGATCACCAGACGAAATATCAGGATTAAAGTGATGCAGACGCTGTACACCGTTTCCCTGGAATCCGATCCCACCAAAAAGCCGGCTCCCGACCAGATCCTTGAACAACATTTTACCGATACCCGCACCCTCCTTGTATACCTTACCTGGTTTTTAACTGAAATCGCCCGTTATGCTGAGACGGATGCTCACCAAAAAGCGTCCAAACATCTTCCCACTGAAAGTGATCTGCACGTAAATACTAAAATTGCCGGTAATGAATACCTCTGGAGAATGCTGGAAGATCCCGCACTTAAGGAGCAATTTGAACTGGTAAAACCTCAGCTTCTTTTAAAGAAATGGCAGAGCGAGGATATGGATATGGTGAAAAAGATCTATTACCAGTTAGCAGAGAGCAAACCATACCAGGATTATATGAACAGGTCTGTCCGTGAAAAACCGGAAGAAAAAAAAATACTTGAATTTATTCTGAATGACCTGCTGCTGGCAAACGAATTTTTTCTTTCCCATATTGAAGAGAGTTTTTCTAACTGGGATGACGATGGAGAAATGGTGGTTCAATTGCTGGTGGCCTATATAAATAAACCCGGAAACTATGATTTCCACGAAATGATCAGCCCGGACAAAGCATTATTTGCCTGCGAACTGCTGAGAACTGTTATAGAAAAAAAAGAGCATTTGCTCGCGCTGATCGTGCCAAAACTTAAGAATTGGGATGCCGAAAGGATTGCCCTGCTGGATATGATCCTGATGAAAATGGGAGTAGCTGAATTCCTTTATTTCGAGACCATTCCACCTAAAGTGACCATCAATGAATATATTGACCTGGCCAAAGAATACAGCACAGCACAAAGCGGCCAGTTTGTGAACGGAATACTGGACAGTATTCATAAGGACCTGGTACAGGAAGGAAAGATGAAGAAAGTGGATTTCAAAAAGTAATGACTAATTTTGCGTTCTCAAAATAAGGATATGAAAAAGATCATTTTGATTCTCTCCGCCACTGTTCTGCTGGCAGCCTGTAAAAATCAGGACAAAAAAACAAATGAGCCTATTCCACTTTCAATAGATGAAAAGGCGAAGGCCATGGCGGATACGACAAACTACACCACGCTTCAATGGCTGGATTCAAAAGAAAAAGATCTGGGAAAACTTAATCACGATCAGACCATTGAATTCAGTTATCGCTTTAAAAATACAGGAGACAAAAGTCTTGTTTTTGAAAATGTATGGGCGCAATGTGGTTGCACCATTCCTGAAAAGATCGAAAAGCCGGTAGCCCCTGGAGAAGAAGGCGTTATTAAAGCAAAATACAATGGCACTGGATCTGGTGTAATAAATAAAGCGATCTATATAAAAGCAAATATTAAACCGGATGCAAATGATACACTTCATTTCTCTGGTCATTTCGACGAAACAAAATAAACATTCACCCAAATCATAATCATGCGTTCACGTATTCCTTATATCTTAAGTTCTCTGGTTCTTATCTCCCTTGCTTCATGTACCCCTGCGGGTGCTGATGGAAAAAGTGCCGGTGGTGGCGGATTTCAATTCATTTTCCTTGGCGGTATGATCGTTGTTTTCTGGTTATTCTTTATTCGTCCGCAGGCTAAAAAAGCCAAGGATCAGAAAAAATTCATTGAAGATCTTCAGAAAGGAGAAAAGATCGTAACCATTGCTGGTATTCATGGTACAGTAAATAAAGTGAACGAAGATGGTACCCTGAGTATTGAAGTAAGTCCTGGTAGTTATATCAAAATTGAAAGATCAGCTATCAGCATGGAGTGGACAAACGCGCTCAACAAACCAGCTGTAGCGGATAAAAAATAGTACTGCGTACTATGAAAAAGATCGGTCTTACAGGAGGAATAGGCAGTGGCAAGACCATGGTCGCAAAAATATTTGAGACCCTGGGCATTTCCGTCTATTACGCCGATGATAAGGCAAAGTTTCTCATGAATCATGACCCTGAACTGAAGGAGAAACTTATCTCCCAATTCGGAGAAGCTTTATATAAAAACGGAGAACTCGACCGGCCCTTTTTAGCTTCTATTGTTTTTAATGACCCACTAAAACTGGAACAACTTAATTCCATGATTCATCCAGTTACCATTCGGGACGCGGAGCAATGGATGAGAAATCAGGATGCTCCATATACTATTAAGGAAGCTGCTATTTTATTTGAAAGTGGCGCTGCAGAGCACCTTGATTATGTTATCGGCGTTAGCGCCCCCGCACATATACGAATGAAAAGAGTGATGGACCGCGATGGTCTTACTGCAGAGGAAATAAGAAAACGAATGGAAAAACAGATCAGCGAGTCAATGAAAATGAAACTCTGCGATTTTATAATTCTTAATGATGAAGCTGAACTGGTGATCCCCCAGGTAATTGAACTGCATAAAAAATTACTGGCTCTCTGATCAATGAAAACGAGCCAGCGCTTCCTTCACCCTCTTCCATCCTTCCTCAATATTTTTCATGCTATTGGCAAAAGAGAACCGAACGCAATTGGGATCTCCGAAAGCGCCACCGGATACTGAAGAAACGTGGGCTTTGTTCAATAAATATAAACTCAGGTCAGAGGCATTTTCTATTGTGGTACTGCCATCTGATTTTCCAAAAAAATAACTCGCATCTGGAAAAACATAAAACGCACCGGCTGGTTCCACGCAACTAAGGCCCGGAATTTCTTTCAACAATTCAAGTACTTTTTTTCTTCGCGCTGTAAACTCTTTCACCATTTCCAGTGTAGGACGCAGATCTGTAGTCAATGCGGTAATGGCTGCGCGCTGCGCAATAGAGTTTGCTCCACTGGTAAATTGTCCCTGCACTTTTTCACATGCTTTGGCTATATCGGCATGAGCGGCTATATATCCAAGTCTCCAGCCCGTCATAGCAAAGCCTTTACTCAATCCATTTACAATTATTACCCTGTCTTTTATATCATCAAACTGCGCAATACTTTCATGTGCTCCTTTAAAATTGATGTATTCATATATCTCATCGCTTATGATATAGATCTGCGGATGCTTACGAAAAATTTCTGCCAGTGAAGCCAATTCGGATTTAGTATAAACTGTTCCCGAAGGATTACAGGGAGAAGAAAACATAAACACTCTGGATCTTGGCGTAATGCAGGCTTCAAGTTGTTCTGCATTGATCTTAAATTGGTGATCCGCATGACCTTTCAATTCTACTACTTTACCACGGGCGATCTTGACCAACTCACTATAGGTAACCCAGTAAGGTGTTGGGATGATCACTTCATCATCTTCATCTACCAAAGCAAGAATGGCATTGGCCAGACTTTGTTTGGCTCCGGTGGATACAACGATATTCTCCGGTTTATAATCAAGATGATTATCTCTTTTAAATTTATGACAAACTGCCTCTCTTAATTCAAGAAAACCAGGCACTGGTGTATAGTGACTGTAATTTTCACGAATGGCGCTGATGGCTGCGTCTTTAATATGTTCTGGTGTATCAAAATCCGGTTCACCCAAACTAAGATCGATCACATCCACTCCCCTGGCTCTTAGCTCCCGGCCCATTTTAGCCATTTTTAGAGTTTCCGGTTCGTTGAAGCGATTAAGAAAAGAAGATAGCTGCATGTTATTTTTTTGATCCCTGAAAGAAAACAAAAGTAAAAGAAATGTGTGAAGACATTGTTCGCATTATCCGTCTTTTATTTTTTTTTCTTTTGATCGACCTCGTATTGAAGGATCATTTTTCCAAGGGCTTTCATATAGGGGAGGCCAATTGTAGAATAGTCGTACTTATCATCGTTTAAAATGCCATCACTATTACAATATATCAGTGCACTAAGAAAAAAATCGACTTTATTTTTTGCGTCTTGTAAATAAGCTCCATCGATCAGAAAACCATAAGCATCACCTACCTTGTTATAGATCTTTATCCAGGGTAAACTGGAGTCAGGTTCACTTCCATACAATAGGAATTTTACGTAGGTATCCCAATATTCGCTCTTGTCATAATAAGGAGAAGCAGATGAGGTAGCTGGCATCGACATATAGTTTCTTACAAAATCAAGATCGCCATCTGTTAAACGAAATCGCCTTGATAAAGGAATTGCATCCGGGAAAATTATATTTCTTACAATGGAATGAAGCTCGCTGAGAGGTAGGCGGTTCTTTTTTGAAAAATCCAGTGGCTCATTCACTAATTTTCCTGCCTTCATATATCCCCTCCCGATTTTAACTGACCTGGAAGCGTATTCATAACGACTGAATTCAACTGGTTTACTATAAAGTAGTTTTCCTTCCTTGTCATAAAATGAAACAGGATTGGTTCTCCGGTTTTCTTCTTCTGTAAGTGATACATCCAGGCGATGAATGATCTCCGCACCATTATAGCCAAGCCGGTGAAGACTGTTATTGATATATTCCTGTCCGAGAAATTCATAAAGCCGGTTGAACGCTTCATTGTCACTTACCAGTAATATTTGCCTTATGTAATTTGCTATGGTGGGCCTTCCATCAGGGCTATTCGGATCATTGAATTGCTCTGTTTCCGAACTTCCTTCAGCAAAACTGATCATCGTGCTGTTCATGTCGAGTCCGGGGATATTCAGCTCATTCAATTTTTGAAGAGAGAGTAAAACTATCGGTAACTTGACGGTAGACGCGGGATAATAATATCGCTGATCATCAACATTGAAAAAATGATCATTTAAGATCAATTTTGATTTTCCTTTATGCCGGATGCTGGAATAAATGATCTGAACATTCCAGTCTTCCCGATGCTTCAATACTGAATCAAAAACCGGTTTATTTTTTTGCATCAGGTGTTCCAGCAGATCGATATCCCGGCCATCCTGTGATGATGCAGGAAAGGTTCCAAGAAGGGACAGGCAAAAGGCAGATAAACCCAGTTTTTTCATCAGGGTAAATTAGCGATAAAAACAAAGAATCCCCTGATTTGGCAGAAAGCCGCCTAAAACATTGAATGTCAAATGAAAAAAAGCCCATAAGTTACCGAAAACCTGCCCTCCTCCTAGCGATTTTCCTTCCTAAACCCCTATCTTTGCCCCTCTTTAAAAATCCCTGAAAGCCCTTCGGCAACCACCGAAAAAAAGGGCGACCATAAATCAATCATTGTATGCAACTGAAAGGTTTGATCCGCTTTTTCACCATCCTGCTGATCGTCTATTCAATTTACCAGTTATCATTTACCTGGTTTGTGAAGAATCATGAGAGCAAAATGGAAGCAAAAGCGAAGGCTTATGTTAAGAAGAATTTCCCTTCCGCTCTTGAAAAGTATCCTAACAACAAGGACTCACAAGCCATTTACCAGGAGAAAATTGACCAGGTTTACCAGGACAGATTAAGAAGGTTGCTTGACAGCACGCGTGATGAGACAGTTACTTATGGTATCAATGGTGCTGTTAGTTATCAGAAAGCCAAAGAAGAAGAATTGAACCTTGGTCTAGATCTTCAGGGAGGTATGAACGTAACACTGGAAGTGGAAATGACCGGTTTGCTGCGTTCACTTGCTAATAACAGCAAGGATCCAAATTTTAATAAAGCAATCCTGAACGCTGAAGGTCGCAAGGCAAACAGCGGATCTGATTTTATTACTCTATTCATTGAGGAATATCGTAAACTGGAAACAACGAGACCAATGGCCTCTTTGTTTGCAGGTGCTGCAGGAAATAAGATCGACATTAATTCATCTGATTCGAAAGTTGAAAGCTATATCCGTGAAGAAGCAAGAGGCGCTTTCGACAGAACCTTCAGGGTTTTAAGAACACGTATCGATCAGTTCGGTGTGGCACAGCCAAATATCAATCCTAACCGTGATAAAGGCATTATCAATGTTGAGTTGCCTGGTGTAAAGGACAAGGAAAGGGTAAGAAAATTATTGCAAAGCACAGCGGTACTTGAATTCTGGGAAGTATATACTTTTTCAGATGCTCCATTCTCTCAGGGTTGGACCAAGACTGATGCTGCCTTTACTGCAAAAAATGGCGGAGCTGTTGATTCCACTACGTTGAAAACAGATTCAACGAGTTTAGCAAAAACTGATTCTACCAAAGTAAAAGATGATACCAGTCTCCTCTCCAAAAAGATAAATACTGGTGATACTACAAAGAAAACTACCGCAACCGGCAAGGTCACTTTACAAAATTATATTCAGTTTGCCAGTCCTTACCAGGATGAAAAAGGAAATTCTATTTTCGGTCCTTCAATTGGCGTAGTAGCCGTTAAGGATACAGCTGAAGTAAGACTGATCCTTCAGGAATATGCAGGTAATTTCCCCAGCGATGTGAGATGGGCCTATGGTATTTCTCCAAAGGATAAAAAAGGGAAATCCATTGCTGCGGTTCCATTGTATGGACTAAGAACTTATGGTCGCAATGCAGCTGAACTTGATGGTGATGCCATCTCCGATGCTAGCATGGACTATGATCAGTCAGGAAAAGTGGAAGTGAGAATGAACATGAAGAGCTATGGCGCTTCTATCTGGAAAAGAATGACAGAAAAAGCAGCTGGAGATCCTGGCACACAGACAGATAACCGTTGCATCGCTATTGTACTTGATAATATCGTTTACTCGGCTCCGACAGTAATCAATCCGATCCCTAATGGAACCTCTTCCATCTCCGGATCATATACTACTGAAGAAGCGACTGACCTGGCCAACGTGCTGAAAGCAGGTAAACTGCCAACACCTGCCAAGATCGTACAAGATCAGCAGGTAGGACCTACGCTTGGTAACAAGGCCATTCATGGTGGTACTATGGCATTTGTAATTTCATTTATTGTGATCTTCCTCCTGATGCTGGTTTATTATAATACCAGCGGATGGATCGCTAATACCGCACTGATACTTAACTTGCTTTTTACCGTTGGTATTCTTGCTGGTTTGGGTGCTACTCTTACCGCACCTGGTATTGCCGGTTTGGTACTTACTATTGGTATGGCGGTGGATACGAACGTAATTATTTACGAGCGTATTAAAGAAGAACTGGATAAGGGAAAGGGCTATATCCCCGCCATTAATGAAGGATACAAACGTTCGCTGCCTCCGGTACTGGATGCGCACGTAACCACACTATTGACGGCCATCATTTTGTTTTATTTCGGTCTTGGACCAGTAAAAGGATTTGCTACCACTCAGATCATTGGTATTCTGCTTTCACTGTTCTGCGGAATCCTGGTGAGCCGTTGGGTGTCTGATATTTTTACTACCAAGCAAAAACATCTGAAATATTTTACTGGCATTTCCCGGAGTATTTTCAAACATGCCAAATTTAAATTCATTGAATACCGTAAAGTAGCCTATGTGATCTCTATGATCGTACTGGCGCTGGGTATTGCTTCTTATTTCAATGGATTTGATGAAGGAGTTGAATTCAAGGGAGGTCGCAGTTATAATATTAAATTTGAAAAGCCAGTAGATGTAGAGAAAGTAAGAGATAGTCTGCGATTGGCCTTTGAAGGAGAAAGCCCGTTGATAAAAACAATTGGAGACAATGCTACTCTTGATATCACTACTTCATATCAAATCAATAACCCAAGTCTTTCTTCCGATTCGATCGTGGAAAGCAGATTGCTGGTTGGTCTGAAGAATTTTCTTCCTGCAGGAACTGACTTTAATAAATTTGATAATGTTTACAAGCAAGGTTCAAATAAAGTATTACCAACCATCTCAGACGATCTGAAGGCGGGCGCGATCAAAGCGACCATCTTCGCATTGCTGGTGATTTTCCTTTATATCTTTGTTCGCTTCCGCGACTGGAGATATTCCATGGGAACGATCGTGTCTTTGCTTCACGACGTATTGGTTACCCTGATTGTGTTCTCATTTGCAAGAAATATTGTTCCTTTCCCATTGGAGATTGATCAGCATTTTATTGCCGCGGTACTAACGGTAATCGGTTTCTCTATGAATGATACGGTGATCGTATTCGACCGTATTCGTGAAGATACCAGGCTGATGCCAAACGCTCCTAAAACAGAGGTAATCAATCGCGCGATCAATGAAACTCTTAGTCGTACCGTGATGACCTCACTAACGGTATTCCTTACCCTTCTCATTTTATTCCTCGTGGGTGGTGAAGTAACAAGAGGTTTCGCTTTCGCGATGCTGATCGGTGTAATTACCGGTACCTACTCTTCTATCTTTGTTGCCGCTCCGATCCTGGTAGACCTCGGTGGTAAAAGAGCCCTTGGTAAAAAAGCAACAGCTGCTGACAAAATCAAAGAAAGTCCGGCTGCAAAACCGAAAATATAAATTCAAATTAACTGCATAATAAAAAAGCCGCCATCTGGCGGCTTTTTTAATTCGATATAGTGAAGGATCAAACAGCGAAACTGGTGCCGCATCCACAAGTGTTGCTTGCATTAGGGTTACGAAATGTAAATCCGCGGTTATTCAGGCCATCCTGCCAATCCACTTCCATTCCGGAAATATAAAGTTCATGCGAAGAATCCAATACACAAGAAATTCCTTCGATCTCAAAGTGCCGATCTTTATCAGTTTCGTGATCAAATCCAAGTAAATAGGTCATACCCGAACAACCACCACCCTTTACTCCGAAGCGAAGCTTCTTTGAATTATCAAATCCTTCCTCCTCCATCAATTTTCTCACTTCGATTATTGCTCCTTCAGTTAGCGATACCGGGGTTTTTATCAGTAAATTTTCCATATCACAAAATTAATCAAAGTTTGGCTCATACCGGAACATCGGATTTACGAGGCTGGAAATTTTAACAAGTGACTGCAAAACAAAGCTCACTCCCCCATGACGGCCCCTGCCCTATCTTTGTAGAAATCAACTGGTCCTTATGGAACTATCTATTATTGCTTTTATCATTTCGATCCTGGCCATCCTGATTGCTGTGATGGCATTGGCTAGAAGAGCCCCGGCTTCTGCACCTCCAGCGGAAGAAGTATTCAACAGTAAAGCATTGCAGCTTCAGGCTTATGAAAGACTGGTTTTACTTTGCGAAAGAATCGCCATTCCTAATTTAATTCACCGGCTAAACATGCCTAATATTTCGGCGGTGGAAATGAAAATGATCCTTGTCGAGAATATCCGTCAGGAATTTGATTATAACAGCACGCAGCAATTATATGTTACCTCAATAACATGGGATGCGGTTCGTAATCTGAAAGAACAAAACATTATGCTGATCAACCAGGTGGCAGCATCATTAGTACCAGAGGCATCTTCCGGAGAATTAAATAAAAAAATTCTTGAACTGATGATGGCTCAGTCGGGCAGCAACCTTCATGAACTGGTGCTTGAGTCATTGAATTTTGAAGCACGTAAACTGATGGACAAAAAATAAGCTCCATGGAAAATCAAAACAAACGCTACACCGATTCTGGCATAGAGATCAAACCCGTTTATACTTCTGCCGATCTTCCCTCAGAAGATCCCGCTATGCCCGGAGAATTTCCTTTTACCCGGGGAGTTCAGCCAGATATGTACCGCGGCAAACTCTGGACCATGCGACAGTACGCTGGATTCTCGACTGCTGAGGAAAGTAACAAACGATATAGATATTTATTATCACAGGGTGTAAGCGGACTCAGCGTAGCATTTGATCTTCCCACCCAGATAGGTTATGATAGTGATCATGAACTGGCGGAAGGAGAAGTGGGAAAAGTGGGCGTTGCCATCGACTGCCTGGATGATATGGAAAAACTTTTTGATGGAATAAAATTGCAGGATATAAGCACATCGATGACCATCAATGCAACAGGATTCATTCTATTATCGCTTTATGTGGCGCTTGCAAAAAAACAAGGGGCCGACCTGAGCCAGATCTCGGGTACTATTCAAAATGATATACTTAAAGAATATGCCGCTCGGGGTACCTATATCTATCCTCCGAAACCATCAATGAGAATCATTACAGATATTTTTGAATGGTGCGGTGCTGAATTGCCTAAATGGAATACAATATCCATTTCAGGTTATCATATCCGTGAAGCAGGAAGTACGGCCGTTCAGGAGGTCGCATTTACACTTAGCAATGGAAAGGCTTATGTAGAGGCCGCTTTAAAAAAAGGATTGGATATTGATGTATTTGGAAAACGATTGTCTTTCTTCTTCAATGCGCATAATAATCTTTTTGAAGAGGTGGCTAAATTCAGGGCAGCAAGAAGACTTTGGGCCAATATCATGAAAGATCTTGGCGCGAAAGATCCTAAGGCTATGATGCTCCGTTTCCATACCCAAACCGGTGGCAGTACTCTAACCGCTCAGCAACCCATTAATAATATTTCAAGAGTTACCATACAGGCGCTGGCCGCTGTCATGGGTGGCACTCAATCATTGCATACTAATGGATATGACGAAGCATTAAGTCTGCCTACTGAAGAAGCCGCCCGAACCGCTTTGAGAACACAACAGGTGATCGCCTATGAAAGTGGTGTAGTTGATTCTGCTGATCCACTTGCAGGCTCCTACCTGGTAGAATCACTGACAGACCAGATTGAAAAGGAAGCGATGGTTTTAATAAATAAGATCGATGCTATGGGAGGAAGTGTTTCAGCTATTGAACAAGGATTTATCCAGAATGAGATCGCCAGAAGTGCTTACGACTATCAGCGAAGCATTGAAAGAAATGAGAAGATCATTGTAGGCTTGAATAAATTCAAGATGGAAACACCAAATCATATTCCTACTTTAAAAATAGATGATAGTATTCGCGCAATTCAAATTAAAAAACTGGATGAACTACGTCGCAACCGGGATAAGGCCCATTGTGATCAGCTATTGCAATCATTGAACGACCGGGCGAATTCAGATGAGAACCTGATGCCGGCAGTTATTGAAGCAGTAGAGAACAAATGCACACTTGGAGAAATCTCAGATACGCTACGCGAAGTGTATGGCGAATACAGGTAGAAAAGTAAATACGTAGCTATGTTTCTACGTATTTACATTTCTACTTATTTACCTATTTACATTACCTCCCCATAACACGTGGATCTTTTACAAACAGATAAGCATCTGTTTCTACAAAATCATTTACCTGGATGGTAACGCCGGTAGCCTTTCCATTTACTATTGTAAACTTAGATGGCACCACACCATAACCTATATTGGAATAGCTCATTCGGAATTCATCATTATCCATGAACTCCAAAATGCTGAATAAGTGCGGATGTCTTTGAAACTTACAGATGAGTGTGTTATCTTTTTTAGAGATCACGATCTTTCCATAAACAGTATTATAGAAAGTGCCTGTATAATCATCCAGTTTTAAAGCGGGTTGATTTTTTTTCTCAACTCTGGCTTTCATCGCTTCGAGCTGATCATCTGTTGTTTTTTTTCCTTGTACAAAAAATCCCATCTGATATTTACTGCGGTCAGTATATGGCACATTCAGATAGGCGTCGAGTATCTGGTATCGTAAAGCTTCAAAAAAACTTTGATTATCATTATTGGTAAGGATCGTTATCCCCAGTTTTTCTTCCGGCACAAAACAAACATTTGTTACCTGGCCAAAAGCCCCGCCGGTATGCCAGTATACCTGCCTGGCATTATAATCAGTACTGTAAACACCCAGGCCATAGCCTCTGAAATGTGTAGGAAAAGCGGCCGACTTACGGCTGCCGGTAAGAATATTTATATCCCTGGTTTTTTGGATCACGGCCCATGGGATCACTGATCGACCTTCATACTTTCCGCTATCCAATTGCATCAGCAGCCATTTGCTCAGGTCCTTTACATTGCTGACCATACTGGTAGCCGGTCCCAGATTATCGACACTGTCAAAGGGAATCACTGTAAGCGGACCATATAAATTATTATGTGGCTGAGCCACATTTTCTCTCATCTCCAGCTTCGCTGTGTTCATATAGGTATTGGTCATTCCCAAGGGTGTGAGAATATTTTCACTCACATAACTTTCCCAGCTTTTTCCCGTCACTTTTTCAAGTATTCTGCCTGCCACAAGAAAGGCGGAATTGCAATAGCCATAATCCTGTCTGAATTCCTGAGGAGGCTTCAGATATCTCATTCTCCAGATGATTGAATCCTTTGGCAGATTGGAATCCCAGAAAGTAAAATCTCCCTGGAAGGTTTTTAATCCAATACGGTGACAAAGCATATCCCTGATTGTAGCCAGTTTGGTAGAACTGGTATCGTAAAGTCTGAACCATGGAAGGTATTTAGTGACCTTATCTGAGAGGGATAATTTTTTTTCGAAATCAAGTTTGGCAATTGAGGTGCCTGTAAACAGTTTTGTATTGGAAGCAATAATGAATAGCGTATTCTCATCCACCTTTTCCAATTTGTTCACTTCTTTAACGCCGTAGCCCTTGCTGAATATCACTTTACCATCCTTTACAATGGCAATAGCCAGGCCGGGTATCTGCCATTGGGACATCCCTCTTTCAATATAACTATCAAGGCTATCTGTTATGAAGGATGGAGTATTGGAAGGGAAGTCCTTAACTGCTGTAACCACGGGGTGGCCACCATCTGTTATGTTTTTCTGTTCAGCAATGTTTTTCTGTTTTGTTTCTTTGCTGGCTTTCTCTTTTATCTCCTGCTCTTTGCGATAATTTTCTGCTCTTACACTGGTTTTAGGTTTTAAAGAATCTGCAGCCTTTCCGGATAGGGAAGGATTTTGTGCTACGACAGGAGCATTAACCAGAGATAATAAAAAGGATAAAAAACTGAATATTACAAAATTCCGGATGCGCATAACGATGATAATTGAAGGTTGAAATTAATCAGTTAAGAGGAATAATCATTGCCGTCAATAAAAAAAGGCATCCGCCGAAAGGCGGATGGCTTTTATATGTAAGAATAATTCTATTAAGGTTTCCTACGAACCACGATACGCTTAGCACCTACTTTCTTACCTGCAGAGTTATTAACTACAACAATGTAAGTACCACTCGAAATTGTTGGACCGAGGTCAACAGAGAGGCTGGAGTAAGGAGTAGTCGTTACGTTTGCCTTCTCATACACTTTGGCACCTTTCTCGTCGAACACTGAAACAGTTGCTGTTTCATTAGGTGTGTTGAAGAACCTGATCTGGAATACACCGTTGTTCGGGTTAGGATAAACCCAAATGTTATCAGAAGCCTGGCCACTTACTACAACATCAGAAGTAGTTGCAGAACATCCATTAGGATCAGTATAAGTCACCTTATACGTTCCAATGCCGTCTACAGTTATTCCTGTCCAGGTAGAACCTGTATGAGAAGTAAGTGTACCATTTTTGTACCAAGCATAGCTGCCACCTGCAGGACTTGCATTCACTGTGAGAGTCAGAGACTGACCAGGAAGCAGTGAAGGAGGTATTGAGGTTAACAGAGATACTGTTGGTAGCGGATTCACATATAATGTGGCAAACTGAGAAGTAACAATAGAGCAAAGGCCGGTGAGGATCACGCGGAATGATCTTGTGTTATCCAGGAAAGTCACACTAGGAACAGTAAATGTAGTGCTTGTTGCACCGGCTATATTAACCCACGCTGTACCATTCCACTCTTGCCATTGGTAAGCCACAGGACCACCGTTGGTGTTTACAGCAACAGTGAATACACCATTGGTACCTACGCAGAAGAATTTGGTTGCAGGCTGTGATGTGATAGCAGGAATCCAGCCATCATTTACAGTAACAGTAAAGGAGCAAGTGCTAGTGTTACCAGCAGCATCCTTAACAGTATAGGTAATGGTGCTTACACCAGTACCAGTTGTACCGCTCAGATTAAATTGTCTTGTTCCTACGAAGTTGATACCTGTTGCAGGAGAAGAAGCAGTAGTGGCGCCGGTAATAGCCCAGGTCACTTGCGTTACTGCACAGTTATCAGAAGTTGTAGGATTAGGAACAACCACTGTAGCATAACAAAGGCCAACATCAGTAGTTCTTGTCAAGTTAGCAGGACAAGTCACATTTGGAGCTTGTACATCATTCACTGTTACAGTGAAGGAACATGTGCTGGTGTTACCAACAGCATCAGTAGCTCTGAATGTGTTCGTTGTTATACCTACTGGGAAGAAACCACCTCTTGGGATACCAGCAATCTGTACCAGCGTTGGAGGATTCGTATAGTATTCACCATTCACATTAAGAATGATATGGTCAGTTACCCCTACCAGGTCAGCGATCGGAGTCGGGTTAGGAATTCCGCAAGACCCTGCGCTCAGGTAAGAAGGAGCTGATTCACCAAGGTTGTTAGAACCAATGAAGAATGAGCGGCCATTACCACGCTGATCAGGACAGAAAAGCTCTACTACAAGAATCGCTGTAGCAGGTACTGAAGCAGGCGTGCTGAAAGTGATGGTACCAAATGTACCAACCTGTGCAGGGAAAGTAGTGGTTTGTGAAGAAACCAGTGTCCTTGTTGCACCAGGGAAGGCACCATTGCTGGTATAAATTCTGGCAGTGATAGGAACCGGACCACCAGTTATCTTCTCGATACCGAAGTTTACTGACTTAATGGTAAGACCACCAGGCAGGTTCAACGGAGCAAGATCATACGCTCTCCACCAGCTGTTCTCAGTGGTGAGACCACCAGCCTGACAACCGATCTGAATTGGAACAATCGTTGTATTATTTGTAGTCTGCGTAAGGAACACAGCCGTACCACCAGTCAGAGGACAGTTGTCACCAACTGAAGGCAGAGGATAGTTAACATTCGCACCACAAAGGTTAGGAGCACTTGAAGCAACTACAGGCGCAGGGCATGTAATTGTTGGAGGAACGTTATCTGTAACGGTCACAGTAAAGGAACAAGTACTTCCTGAAGCGGAACTAACATTCACTGTGGTTGTACCAACAGGGAAGAAAGAACCAGAAGCAGGGCTATAAGAAATAGGACCGCAAAGGCCGGTTGCAGTAGCTGCAAAGTTCACAATAGCGCCGCAAGAACCCGCAGTAGCTCCAGTGGAGATATTCGCAGGGCAAGTAAGCGTACATGGAACACCACAACAAACAGGAGCAGTAAGAGAAATATCATCAATTCTCCATCCCAAAGAGGATACTGAGTTGTCTGAACCCATTCTCCATTTCAGTCTGATAGATTGTCCACCAGCAGCAACAGGGAAGTTAACAGTAGTTAGTATATAAGTACCACCGGCTGATCCTGACCAGGCTGATCGGCCTGCCAGAGGATTACCAAAAGAGGAGCTGATCGTACCAGTGTAACCACCAGTAGCATATGAACCACCAGCTGTAATGATATCTGTGTAAGCACCACCATTAATAGAGATTTCCAGAACACCACCGTCAAAACCGTTCTCTAATGCGAAGTTATTCCTGAAGGTCATTTTTGCACCAACAGGCAGAACGAATGCAGGAGAAACCAGTTGTTTATCGGTAATGACACCCGGGTCATCAATAAATGCTGAGTTAGGAGCAGAGAAAGCTGCAGGAGCAGGGGTACCAGCATTGGAAGTTACCCATAGTGCACCTCCGCCAGCTGGGTTATTTGCAGCCCATCCTGCAGGAAGTGCAGGAACAACAGCTGCGTCAAAATTCTCTATAGGAACAGTACTTACAGCACCCAGAGGAATGGTCCAGCTTACAGTTCCCAGGTTAAGGGCACCATCCTGAACCTGCATAGACGCTGTCAATGTACCACCGCAGGTAGTAGAGTTATTTGTAAAAGTAAAATTATTGCAACCTATGCCACCGCCAGAAGCGATAACACCATAGTTCTGTGAACTACCGGCAACGATACCACCTGAAGCAAGCAAATTACCAACTGCGGCAGTTGTTGCGCCTGTACCAGAATTATTAAGACAGAATTGCATTGTAACTGTTTCACCTGGATCAACCACACCATTTGCAGGCGAGCAGCTTTCTGCAACAAGGGTTAATGTACCTGCAGAAATTGCAGGAATAGGAACGGCACTTGAAGCAGGCACCTGTGCCCACCAAAGACCATAACGGCTATTATTATCCGGAGGAATGGCACCAGCTGGTGTAGAGGTGTATTCCTGAACGGTCCAGATGGATTGGTCAACCGGGTCAAGTTGTGACTGGCTATAGTCCCCCCATCTTGTACGGGCAGAACCAAAATCTTTCCAGTAGCGAGCTTCACCGGCATGATAGACTAATGGATCATCTAGCGTATTAGGTGCCGTACCGATCTGCCTGGTTGAATAGGCAGCGGAAGGCCACATATTAGTGTTGTTAGACATGGAATATCCGAGGATCACATCTTCATTCTTATTTACAGCGATGGAAGAGAACCATCTGTGCTGACCGGCAACAGCACCAGTACGACCGCGCTGAATGACGTTACCGAATGTTCCGGCAGAGCCATCCAGTACCCAGTACTGAACATCTGTATGCGTAATCGCAGCACCAGAAGCTCCTGCAGGAAATCCAATATGGTGTGCAGCCCAGATCTTGCCATTCATCATTACGGCACTGCTCACTCGGGCATCGTTTGCCGCAATAAGCCGGGTCTCCGGAGCTTGCTGAGAAATACTGTTACCCATGTTTCCAGAAGTCCAGGAATCAGGGGCTGTTGGGAAAACTGCAGCACCTGTGTTCCATACACAAGCAGGTATAGCTCCAGTTATTTTGGTCAATCTCAAAGAACTGTTGTTCCAATTCTGAATTATATAAGTAACACCGGGCTGAGGGTTTCCTGTATTAGAATAAGGAGGGAAATATACAGTAACAGGACGAGGACTATCGCCTTCTGCTGCAGTAGCACTGATAGTCTGAGCGTTGGTTCCGAATGTGATCGCTGCGTTCGAAAGGAAAGCGGCCTTATCGATCAGATAGATATCCGGACCAGAATAACCCGGGTTGAATTTACGGGCACCAATAACGATCTTGGTGTCATCAAAACCCAGATATGGATGATCTGGAATACCTCCGGGCACAGGAATAAACTGGAAATTTCTCCAGAGACCTGTTGGGTCGGATGTTAAAGAGGCCATTACGATGATCTGGTCGTTAGAACCAGTACAACGAATGAAACAAGCAATCCAGCGTTGGGAACTTGGGTCAAAGAACATCTGGGGGTCGCAAGTGCTTCCTACACCAGTAAAGCTGGAAGGGGAAACAGAGCTAACAATTGCTCCACCCACCTTGGCATGTATTCTGACATAATCATTAGATGCGGTGATTACATGGTTCAATCCTACAGCACCATAGGTGTCTGGAGGAATAGTGGATCCGGGATCCACCTCTCCCAACCACTGTTGGACTGGACCACGGGAAGGAGCCATTGGAAGGGGCTCATTCTCATTCTTTTTAGGAATGGCAGGGGCCATCGTTTTCTTAGCACCAGCAGGAATGGACATGTTGGGTGTTGCAAAATCTTCCCAACCGCCATCAGCTTCCTTGCGTGGGCAAGAAGGACAGGGTTTAAACAACTCGGGGTGAGCCGCCTCATAGGCTGCCAACTCTGAGAAGTTTACGATTTCATCACGAATAACTGTTTGCGCGCTTACAAACTGAACCGTAATGAAAGACAATACAAGTAGCGTAAAGATCTTTCTCATAACAAGAGTTTGTTTGGTTTTAACTGCATAAAAATAAGTACCATTAGGCAATTAACAAATAATTATTTAACTGACTGTTAACTGTGGAAAAAATGTAGTGAAATGGTCCTGAACGGACAGAATAGTAGACTTACCGCATGCATTTATTGTTTTATCGTTAAAAAAAAAGTTCCGGAGAGATTTTAAATCTAGCAATTTTAAGCGTTGCAGACAAAAATAAATCCCAGCCGAACTTGAACGGCTGGGACTCAACATTTTGAATATGATTTCTGATTAAGGCTGCTTCCAGCCTTCCTTAAGTTCTACGGTCCGGTTAAAAACAGGCTTCCTTTCTTTACTATCGGGATCGATCACAAAATATCCCTTTCTCATAAACTGAAAGTGCTGCCCGGCGTCCGCTTCTATCAAGGCTGGCTCGGCCACCACCTCTTCAATCACTTTAAGACTTTCCGGATTCAGATATTCTTTGAAATCTCCGGATTCGTCAGTAGGGTCCTCTACTTTAAAAAGCCGGTCATATAATCTGACCTCAGCCTTTACAGCATGGAGAGCACTTACCCAATGCAAGGTTCCTTTTACCTGAATTCCACTGGTGTCATGACCACTCCTGCTTTCAGGAAAATAGCTGCATCTTAGTTCTGTGATCATCCCGTCTTCATTTTTTATGACCTCATCACATTTAATAATATAAGCGTTTTTTAAGCGAACCATTTTCCCTGGTGAAAGCCTGAAATATTTTTTTGGTGGTTCTTCCATGAAATCATCGCGCTCAATATAAATTTCACGACTGAAAGGGATCTGCCTGTTTCCGGCAGAAGGATCCTCAGGATTATTTTCGGCGTTCAGCCATTCTTCTGTCTGATCATAATTAGTGATCACCAGTTTTATTGGATCAAATACCACCATTCGCCTAAGTGATATTTTATTCAAGTGCTCACGTACGCAAAATTCAAGCAGCCCTACATCCACGAGATTGTCTCTTTTTGCGATACCAATACGTTCACAGAATTCACGAATACTTTCTGAAGTATAGCCTCTTCTGCGTAATCCGCTTATCGTGGGCATTCGGGGATCATCCCAACCCGTTACATATCCTTCATTTACCAACTGCAATAATTTTCTTTTGCTGGTAACAGTATAGTTAATATTTCTTCTTGCAAATTCATATTGATGCGAAGGATATATTTCCAGTTTTTCAATGAACCAATCATAAAGTTCGCGGTGAGGTACAAACTCCATGGTGCAGATGGAATGTGTTATTTCTTCAATGGAATCACTCTGACCATGTGCAAAATCGTACATAGGATAAATACACCATTTATCTCCGGTGCGGTGATGGTGCGCACGTTTGATTCGATAAAGAATGGGATCACGCATTAGCATATTTATATGAGCCATATCGATCTTTACTCTAAGCGTACGGCTTCCATCAGGAAACTCTCCCTGCTTCATACGAAGAAAAAGATCATGGTTTTCCTCTATAGTCCGATCACGGTAAGGACTATTCTTTCCTGGTTCAGTAGGTGTTCCTTTCATCTCAGCGATCTCATCCGAACTGGATTCATCCACATAGGCCAGACCTTTATTAATAAGTTTAACTGCAAAATCAAATAACTGATCAAAATAATCACTTGCATAGCGCTCATGCTTCCATTCAAAACCCAGCCAGCGCACATCAGCCTTAATGCTTTCTACATATTCAGTATCCTCAGTAGCCGGATTAGTATCATCAAATCGCAAATTGGTATAACCCGGATATTTTTTAGTAAGACCAAAATTGAGACAGATACTACTGGCATGTCCGATATGCAGGTAACCATTCGGCTCCGGAGGGAATCTGGTAACAATAGAAGTATAGCGGCCTTCCCTGAGGTGCTCTTCAATGATCTCTTCTAAAAAATTAAGACTCTTCTCTTCACTCATGAGTTTGATTGAATAGCAAATTTAAATTTTATTACCGACTTGCTGCTGCAATTACAAGAGAAGGATCTATATTGACAATGGGAACTGACCCAGGTATTCACTCATTTTTTTTTGATAAGCTACCGCTTCTTTTCTTGCCGCCTCTGCGAAGTCTGAACCGGAGGATGCAAATATGATCGCACGGGATACGTTTACCAGAATCCCGCAATCTTTATTCATCGCTTTGGATGATATCTCTTCAAGGCTCCCACCCTGGGCACCTATTCCCGGAACCAGAAGGAAATGATCCGGAATAATGGTTCTTATATGAACGAATTCACTAGCCTGAGTAGCACCTACCACAAACATGAGGTTTTCTATAGTTCCCCACTGCGAAACTTTATTCAGCACTTTTTCATAAAGACGCTGCTCCCCCATCCATTGTAATTCAAAATCTGCCGCTCCTTTATTGGAGGTAAGTCCCAGCACGATGGCCCATTTGCCTTCTCTTTTTAAGAATGGAGTCACGCTGTCCTCTCCCATATAAGGAGCTACAGTTACCGAATCAAAAGGCATGGTCTCAAAAAACGCTTTGGCATAATGATCTGAAGTATTTCCTATATCGCCTCTTTTTGCATCTGCAATGCGGAAATGATCATCACCAATATATTCTACTGTACGCTGCATGGCCTCCCAGCCCTTCAGTCCCTGTGACTCATAGAAGGCAGTATTGATCTTATAACTCACGCAAAGATCCCTGGTAGCATCTATAATAGCTTTATTAAAGGAGAAAATTGGATCAGGGCCCTGTCGAACAGATGCCGGAAATTTTTCCAATTCACTATCCAATCCAACGCAGAGAAAAGATTTTTTTGATTTGATCTGACTGATCAGTTGTTCCCGGGTCAAAATAAATGTTTTGGCAAAAGTAAAGGATCAGACCATAACAAGAATGCGTTGAAGAAAATCATCATTATCCCAATTGGCGCCTTTCATCACTTCATCCATAAAAGGCTGCATGATCGCATCCTGCTTTTTCCCTCTGTTTAATGCTTCACTATAACGTAAGCCCGGACTAAAAGTGACCTGACTATATGCAGGTATCCATTTATCTGGATTTAATTGGTGAAGTCGGGCTTCGATCTTTTTTTGTTGAAGAAAACGGATATCCGCTACTTTATCCCGCATCTCCACAAAATTATTCAATGCCAGTTCTGCAATAGCGTCACCATCTGGTTTTCGAAGGGATTGATATTCTGACAAAATATTTTTCCAGTCATGATCATGTTTATTGATCAATCCATCAAGAACCGCACAATCTTCAAAACCACAATTCATTCCCTGGCCGAAAAAGGGGACGATCGCATGAGCCGCATCACCAATCAATGCAAAATGATCCTCACGGATCCATGGGAAACATCGCACGGTAACCAGGGAAGAGGTTGGATTATTAAAAAATTCTTTTGCCATCGAGGGCATCAGTTCATGTGCATCCGCAAAATTGTTTTTGAAAAAATGATTTAGTTTATCAGCATCAGTCAAAGAAGCAAAAGAAGGTTCGCCTTCAAAAGGAAAAAACAAAGTACAAGTAAAACTGCCATCTATATTTGGCAAGGAAATAAGCATGTAATTTCCCCGGGGCCAGATATGAAGTGCGTTCTTTTCCATTTTGAAACTTCCATCCTTGGCAGAAGGAATAGTCAATTCCTTATATCCGAAATCTATATAGAACTGATCATACTGAAAACGATCATGATGCAATTGATGCTGAAGTCTTGCAGCGGAAAATGCCCCATCAGAACCAAAAAGTAATTGAAAACTTTCCTTTACTGGTTCTGCATCTCTATTCTCAAATTCAATACATCGCTCCTTCCAGTCTACCTGTTTACAATTGTGATGAAAATTTAATTCAGCCCCACTGGCTTCTGCCAGATCCATTAATTTTCTATTCAGATCTCCTCTCGAAACGGAATTGATGAACTGGCCCTCCTTCCCATAGGCCTGATAGGCATTGCTTCCATCTGCGTTATGAATATATCTTCCATGCATGGGAATACAGATCTTTCGGATCTCCTCCATGATACCTACTTCCTCCAGCGCGCGTATACCGCGGTCACTTAATGCGAGGTTAATAGAACGGCCTGCAATCATATCGGAGCGGCGCATATCTCCTCTTCTTTCAAAGACCTTCACTTTATATCCACGGCGCACCAGATAAATTGCCAATAAAGATCCTACCAGTCCGGCGCCAATGATGGTTACATTTTTTTTCATGATCAGGATTTAATTATCTCCTTTATGATAGCGCCGAAATTAAAAATATCAGTAAAGCTATTATACAATGGTACAGGTGCTACTCTTATCACATCGGGTTCCCGCCAATCGGCGATCACTGATCTTTTTGTTAATTCATCAAATACCTGTTTTCCTTTTCTAAGCATCAGCATGGATATCTGGCAACCTCTTGCATTTTCCTCTGCGGGAGTAATGATATCCATACAGGGGTCATTAAATGAATTATTAATATCTTCCAGAATGAATCGCAGATAAGCAGCCATCATTTTCCTTTTCTTATGCAACCGATCCATACCTGCTTCTTCAAATATATCAAGCGAAGCTTTATGGGCAGCCATGGATAATATCGGCACATTGCTCAACTGCCATCCTTCTGCAGTTGGAATTGGATCAAATTCTTTTCCCATTTGAAAGCGGGTAGACTTATTCTGTCCCCACCAGCCAGCAAACCTTGGAAATTCTTTATTCGTCGCATGTTTTTCATGAATGAAAATACCAGCAACGCCACCCGGACCACTATTCAAATATTTATAAGAACACCAGCAGGCGAAATCGACCTGTTGCTCATGCAATTTTAATTCTACATTTCCAATAGCGTGCGCGCAGTCGAATCCAGCATATGCCCCAACCTCATGTGCTGCATTGGTAACTGCTTCAAGATCATAAAACTGACCGGTATAATAATTTACGGCACCAAGAACCACTACCGCCACTGAATCTCCATATTTCGTGATTGTCGATAGTATATCTTCTGTACGTAAACCATGTTCACCTGCTCTTGGTTTTATTTCGATCACAGCTTCATCAGGATCCAAACCATGATAACGAGCCTGGGAGGCAAACGCATATTGATCGGAAGGAAATGCTTTGGCTTCACAGATGATCCGAAATCTTTTTTCTGTGGGTCGATAAAAACTAACAAGAAGTAAATGAAGGTTTACAGTAAGTGAATTCATCGCTACCACTTCTGTTTGTTTGGCACCTGCAATTTTGGCAATTGGCGCAGCTAAATTCTCGTGGTATGGTTTCCATGGATTTTTTGCATGAAAATGTGCTTCCACTCCAAGGCGGGCCCAATCATCTAATTCCTGTTGCAGATAAGCAGCGGTGCTAACGGGTTGCAACCCTAAAGAATTACCAGTAAAATAAATGGACCCTTTTCCATTGATAACAGGGATGTAGAATTTTTCCCTGAACGATCTCAATTCATCGGACTGATCCAATTCTCCGGCATAGAGGGCATCATTCTTCCATTCCATATTTATTTTTTTCAATCCAGGGTAGCTATCACTTTTAATTCAATCGCGATGGGTGTGGGCAAACTTTTTACCTCCACGGTGGTTCGGCAGGCCTGAACATTTTTAAAATATTCTCCATAGATCCTGTTATATATCGTGAAATCAGTTTTCATATGAGTAAGGAACACAGTTACATCCACGATCTTGTTCCATTCACTTCCACTTGCCTCCAATACTGCTTTCACATTAGCAAAAACAGAATGACACTCGGCCTCAATATCATATTTTATTATATTGCCTTCCTTATCCAGTTCCAGACCCGGAATGGAATTATCTTTTGAATTTCTAGGACCTATTCCCGACAAAAATAAGAGACCCCCAACTTTTCTCGCATGAGGATAAGCACCCAGGGGAGCAGAAGCATTGTCTGTATGAATGATATTACTCATGTTAAAGATCGATGCATATGTTTTTTGATTCAGTAAAAAATCGAAGTGCGTCCCAGCCTCCCTCTTTTCCAACACCGCTGTTCTTAAATCCGCCAAATGGCGTTCGAAGGTCACGCAATAACCAGCAGTTTACCCAGATGATACCTGATTCTACCATTGCTGATAACCGATGCGCCCGGCTTAGGTCCTTTGTCCAGATGGTAGCTGCCAATCCATAGGAACTGGCATTGGCCAGATGCAATGCTTCTTCTTCTGTACGAAATGATTGCAGGGTTACCACCGGTCCGAAGATCTCTTCGCGGTTAGTTCGGCAATCTGGTCCCAAACCTTCAATGATCGTGGGCATTATGAAAAAACCATTGGCGCAACGGCCCTCCGGTTTCACAATTTCTCCGCCGAATAAAATTTTCCCTCCTTCCTCTTTCGCGGTTTGAATGGAGGCTACTATTTTTTGAAAATGTACTTCACTTACAATAGCGCCCTGTTTTGAATCATCCAGTAAAGGATCTCCTGGCAATAGTTTTTTCGTTCTCACTATAAATTCCTCTTTGAATTTTTCATACACCGATTCTTCTATAAGTATACGGCTTCCGCATAAACATATTTCTCCCTGGTTACTGAAAGAAGATTGCATTGTAGTATCCATCATTTTCGTCCAATCGCAATCCGCAAATATGATATTCGGATTCTTTCCTCCCAGTTCAAGAGATAATTTTTTGAATTTTGGTGCTGCAAGTGATGCAATCCTTTCTCCCGCCCTGGTACTTCCTGTAAAAGAAATGGCTTTTACTTCCGGATGTGTAACGATTGCTTCTCCTGCGGATGGTCCTGTGCCGTGCACAATATTTAAAACGCCGGCGGGTAGTCCTGCTTCTATACAGATCTTGGATAACAGATAGGCTGTTACCGGAGTTACTTCCGATGGTTTAGCAATAACAGTATTTCCTGCGGCCAGTGCCGGAGCGATCTTCCAGGTAAATAAATAAAGTGGCAGGTTCCATGGAGAAATACAACCAACAATACCTACCGGCTGACGCAGCGTATAATTTACTGTGCGATCCTCCATTTGATGCGACTCTGATGCGAAATGCATGATGCCAGTAGCAAAGAATCTGAAATTCGATGAAGCTCTTGGTATATCTACTTTTTTGCTCAGCCAAAGAGGCTTACCATTATCGATGGTTTCCGCAAGTGCCAGGGTATCCCTGTTTTCATCTATCAGATCTGCTATACGGTTTAGAATATTGAATCGATATTCATTGCTACTTTTACTCCATTGACCAAGAGCAGATCGGGCCGCGGCTACTGCCAGATCAATATCTCCTTTATTAGAATCTGGTATCATTCCATAGACGGTAGCGGTAGAGGGATCTACATTATCAATATAATTTCCCTTAACGGGGGCAATCATGGTTCCGTTAATATAATTAGAGAGATGATATGAGGTGCTGAGATCCATTTTCATTATATACTTCCAGTGCGGCCACCATCAACCGGAATGCTGGTACCATTTACATAGGAGGCCGCAGGGGAAGCGAGGAATGCAGCCACAGCGGCAATTTCGGAAGCATCCGCAAACCGCCGCATAGGCACTTCTTCGCGCATATTTTTTTCTACAATATCGACCAGTGTATTTCCTTTTTTCGCCGTATTTCCAATCAGCGTATTCAGTCGCCGGGTAGAAGTAAATCCCGGAAGAATATTATTGACCGTGATCTGAAATCCGCCCAGTTCATTGGCCATGGTCTTGGCCCAACTCGCAACAGCGCCACGAATTGTATTACTTACTCCCAGATTCTTCAGAGGAATTTTTACCGAAGTGGAAATAATATTAATGATACGGCCATATCCTTCCTTCTTCATTCCGGGTATCACTGCTTTGGTCAGAATATGATTGCAAACAAGGTGCTGATTAAACGCATGAAGGAAATCTTCTTCAGTCGCGTCTGCAATAGGTCCGGCTGCCGGCCCTCCGGTATTATTTATGAGAATATGTACAGGGTGTCTTGAAATCAGGTTCTCGATAGCGGTCCTTACCTCCCCGGGCTGGCTAAAATCTGCCACCTGAATATCATGCTGCTGGCGAAGAGAGCTATCGAGTTCATGAATCGCTTCCTTAAGTGATTCTTCGTTTCGCGCCATCAGAGTACAATTGGCACCCAGTAAAGCCAGCTCTTCTGCAATAGCCAGTCCGATACCCTGGGAGGATCCGCAAATGAGGGCATATTTTCCTTCAAGAGAAAGATTCATGACATCAAACCTAAAGAAAATAGTTGTATTTTTTGGACATCATTCATCGCATAAATAATCAGACATGGCAGTGATGGCTCCTTTTAATCTTAAAAAATGGATCGACGAACATCGCGATCTCCTGAAACCTCCTATAGGCAATCAATGTGTTTATAAGGACGCGGAAAATTTTATCGTAATGGTAGTAGGCGGACCAAATGCAAGGAAAGATTATCATTTTAATGAGACTGAAGAACTTTATTTCCAGTTAGAAGGAGATATTGTGGTCAGGATCATCGACCACGGTGAATTCAAAGATATTTCAATCAAAGAAGGAGAAATATTTTTATTGCCCCCTAAAACTCCTCATTCACCACAACGCGGACCGGGAACGGTAGGATTAGTTATAGAAAAGAAAAGAGAAACTGAAGATGATGGCTTTCTATGGTTCTGTGAAAAATGCGGACACAAATTATATGAAGAATCCCTTCATGTGGATGATATCGTAAAACAATTGCCCCCTGTAATGAATCGTTTTTGGGAAAACACCATGCATCGCACCTGTGAAAAATGCGGATCAGTGATGCAGCCCCCGGTAAAAAGATGAACTGTACATTCTAGTCTGAACTTAAACTGCTTTCCCTTGCGTATAGATATTCATACTCATATCATGCCGGATAAAATGCCGGACTGGACAAAGAAATTTGGTTATGGAGAGTTCATTCATCTTGAACAGAGAAATTGCCAGGCTTGTATGATGAAAGGAGACCAGGTATTCAGAGTGGTAGAAGAGAATTCATATTCAGCCGAGGCAAGAATAAAAGATATGGAAGCCACGGATGTTAGCATGCAGGTTTTATCTACTATCCCGGTATTGTTTAATTACTGGGCCCGTCCCGCGGATGGATTGGAGACATCAAGGTTTCTAAATGATCATATTGCGGAAACGGTTAGCCGGGAACCAAATCATTTCATTGGATTAGGAACTGTGCCACTTCAGGATGTGGATATGGCCATTAAAGAAATGGAGCGATGCATGAAAGAACTGAAGATGCCTGGAATAGAGATCGGCTCTAATATCAACGAAGAAAATTTATCGGAACAAAAATTCTTTCCATTTTATGAGGCGGCTGAAAAATCAGGCTGCGCATTATTTATTCATCCCTGGCAAATGATGGGTGAAGAGCAAATGAGTAAATATTGGTTGCCCTGGCTAGTGGGAATGCCAGCGGAAACATCACGCGCTATCTGTTCTATGATCTTCGGAGGAGTGCTGGAAGCATATCCAAAATTAAGGGTGGCCTTCGCACATGGAGGAGGTTCGTTTCCTTTTACATTGGGACGTATCGAACATGGATTTAAAGTCCGACCTGATCTTACTGCCCTTGACAATCCTATCAATCCCCGTGATTATGTAGGGCGATTCTGGATAGATAGCCTGGTACATGACCGAAAAGCAATGGAATATCTGATCGATCTATTTGGCGACGAGCATATATGTATGGGAAGTGATTATCCTTTCCCATTGGGAGAAGCAAAACCGGGCAGGCTAATAGAAAAAATGGATCTGGGTAAAAAATCCACTAAAAGATTATTGTACCGAAATGCGCAGGACTGGCTGGGTTACGATGATAAGAAGCTTCCGAATTTCGGTTAGGCCTCGCAACAAGTAAGAATAATTATACTTTTTCAGCAATTGATTCCGACTGCATATTCGCATTACGCATAGCAATACTTCTTACTACTACATCGGCGAATTCACGGAACGATTTTTTTGTTACCTCATCATCTCCCATCATTACTGGTATGCCTTCATCCCCGCCTTCGCGAATACTTTGCACCAATGGTATTTGCCCGAGGAAAGGAATATCATATTCATCCGCCAGTCGCTTACCACCATCTTTTCCAAAAATATAATATTTGTTATCCGGCAATTCGGCGGGAACGAAATAACTCATGTTCTCAACTAATCC
>JBKJMI010000058.1:0-3190 GCA_046596515.1 Chitinophagaceae bacterium
GGCACCTTCTATATTGGTTTGCTGGTAAGTCTTTGCTTATTCACTGCTATGTTGCTTGAACTTACCGTAACACCATTATTGATCCTGCTTTTCTTCAGGCAGCCATCAAAAAAAACAAATCTGCCTTCGAGTCAAAATATACTTGTTTAAGTTTTATTATTAAGGGCTTTGAGTCCCCTCATTGACTTGCGTGATTTAAATCACGTTTTCAGTCACATAATGTCATTTCTGAACTTCTTCACCTTCAGTACTTTGGACCAGATTATGGAACTGCATTTCGTAATTAACTATTAATCATATTATTATGGGAAACAAGAAACAAGATCCGGCCAAATCCCGCCGAAATTTTTTCACCAGTTTTTTGAATGTGAAGAAAGAAAAGGTGAAAATGCTGACCCCCGACGGCCAATTGGTAGAGATTGACAAGGATCTGTTCGACGCCCTTACCAAAAAGCAAAAAGTTACTAATAAGGAAATCCTTGACTGGGCGAACAACCCATCAAGGAATCAAAAATAATTGCTCAAAAACTGATAAAACAGAATCATGAAACAGCAAGAAGAAATAAACGACAAGAGCCGGCGGGATTTTTTGAAAACTGCCGCTGTAGCCACGATCGCAGCAACCGCCTGTGGTAGCCTGGCTTGTTCCTGTTCTTCTAAAGAGGTTGCTACAACGGGCCATAAAATAAAACTGCTTTCCCCTGAGGGAGAATTGGTGGAGATAGACTCTGCTTATCTTAATTACCAGGAGCATATAGCCATTGTTTCCAAAATGGAAGCAAGGGAAGGTATGGCCGGTAAGAAATTCGTTATGGTGGTGGATCTTTCACGTTGTAAGAACGCGCGAAAATGTGTATCAGCTTGTCAGAAATGGCATTATCGTCCACCAGAAAAAGAATGGCTGACTGTAAAGCTGATGAAAGACAGTGAAAAGGCAGCTCCATACTGGTTCCCTAAACAATGTTTTCACTGCGATAATCCTCCATGCGTTAAGGTTTGTCCGGTAAATGCGACTTTCAAAAGACAGGATGGCCTGGTGCTGATTGACAATGAACGATGCATCGGTTGTAAGTTCTGTATGGCGGCCTGCCCTTATTCTACCCGGGTATTTAACTGGGATGAACCTGATCAGCCACTTGACATTATGAATCTGATGTCAAACCCCGAAACCAATTTACCAGCTAAAGTCGGTACTGTAGAAAAATGTGATTTCTGTCCGGATCGTGCCCGTGAAGGTCAACTTCCTCCATGCGTAGAGGCTTGCCCTAATGGGGTGTTCTATTTCGGCGATGAGGTGGAAGATGTTGTTTCAAACGGTGATGAAACAGTAAGCTTTAGTCAGCTTATTAAGGACCGTGCGGCTTATCGATTTATGGAAGAACTGGGAACCAAACCAAGGGTATATTATTTACCACCAAAAGACAGACAGTTCCCTGTGGAAAGAGGATATGATAATCTTTCAGATGATCTAAAAGCCAGGTTTAAGGATGTGATGGAAGGAAAAGCAGAGGGCAGTAAATAGATAACCACATTAATTCAAGCAAAGATATTTTATATGCAACTCAACGATTATCAAAAAGAACTTTTAGAACACCAGCGGAGCCATCTTGAAAAATATGGAAGAAAGACCTGGGGCTGGACTATCTTTTATCTTTTATGGATCGGGTTTGGCGGGTTGGGACTTTATACCCAGGTAACAAAGGGTCACTCTGTAACGGGCATGCGTGATAATGTGGTATGGGGTCTTTATATCGCCAACTTCATTTTTTTCATTGGTATCAGTTACGCCGGCGCAGTGATTTCCGGAATTCTTCATATCCTCAAAGTGGAATGGAGAAAACCCATCATTCGTATCGCGGAAATGATCACGGTGATTTCTACTATTATCGGTCCGATCTTCATCCTGCTTTGTGTGGGAAGACTTGACCGTCTTCAAAACCTCTTCCTTTATCCAAGACTGCAGTCGCCCATTACCTGGGATGTACTCGCTATTGGTACCTACTTCACAGGCTCAGTTATTTTTCTATACCTCGCATTGATCAAAGATTACGCGATTTATCGTGATGCCAAATTGAATATTCCCAAATGGAAACAAAAATTATATAAGATTCTTGCTATTGGTTACCGTGGTACACCAAGTCAAAAAAAGCATATCAATATTTCAATGAATCTTATGGCGATAATGATCGTACCACTCGCCATTATTGTACACTCTGTTCTTTCCTGGATATTCGGTATGACCCTGAGACCTGGGTGGCATAGCACCATCTTCGGCCCCTATTTCGTACTGGCCGCTATTTATTCTGGTACAGGTGTACTGATCATGTCCATGTGGATGTACCGTCGTATGCATAATCTTTACAATTATATCACAGATAAACATTTCGTATATCTGGGTTATATCATGATGATACTGGGTGCCGCCTATGGTTATTTTACTTTCTCAGAGTATCTCACGGATTGGTATGGTTCACAAAAATGGGATGCACAGGTAATAGCCAAATTATTCGATCCGCGGGAATATGGCTGGTGGTTCTTCTTTGCCAACTTCGCTGGTATTCTACTTCCTATTCTGGTGGTTGCCATTCCTAAGACCAGGAAGCCCGGAATGATTGCGCTGGTATCTCTTTTCATGGTGCTTGCACTTTGGGTAAAACGTTATTTGATCATCGTTCCTACTTTGGAAACACCATTGCTGCCAGTGCAAGATACAAGGGCTGCATGGGTGCACTATAGCGCTACCTGGGTAGAGTGGTCTCTGACTTTTGCAGGCATTGCTACTTTCTTTTTATTCTTCCTCCTGGGTTCCAAATTCGTAACGCTAGTACCCATTTCAGAATTTAGTGACAAGGAAAAAGAATTAGTAAGCATTCCTAAAGAAGAAATCGTCACCACTTAAATCTCCGATGTATGAAATCATTATTAAAAATAAATTGGTCTCTTCTTCCTCTTATGCTCATCATTGTTATGGTAGGTAATCCGGCAATTCTAACTGCACAGGATACGACAATTAAAAAATCGGCTGATGTGGTACTTCTGTCTCCATCTCTTGAACTGATAAGTATTCAGAACACGGATAAAAGTATTGATCTGAAGGCCTCAATGAGAACTAAATTCAAAGGAAGTTCCATAAGACTTCCACACCTAAAAGTGAAGTTTTTGCAAGTAGCTGATACCTCAGAAAAAGAGT
>JBKJMI010000067.1:0-5531 GCA_046596515.1 Chitinophagaceae bacterium
AAAATGAGTACTTTTACTTGACCTCGATTTACCAACCCTTAACCCCTCTTCATGACAGCCGAACTTATTAAAGTGGCGATTGCCGATGATCATAAGATCTTCCGCGACGGTATTCGCATGGCCCTTAAAGACAAAGAATACCTGAAAATACTGTGGGAGGCCGAAGATGGCAAGGACCTGATGCATAAAATCAAGCTCAAGGCCCCGGACGTGATCCTCATGGATATCCGTATGCCGGAAGTAGATGGCATCAATGCCATTGGCATGATCCGCAAAGAATATGAAAGCATCAAGATCATCGTACTCACCATGTATGATGACCAGGAAATGATCACCAAGATGATGGAGATGGGCGCTAACGCTTACCTCACCAAGACCACCGACCCCGAAGAGATCTACCAGGCCATCCTTACCTGTATGAATGATGATTTTTATTTTAATGACCTGGTGAATAAGGCGGTGTTGCTGAAGCTGCAGCATAAAAAAACGGTTCGTCAGTTTTATCCTAACCCGATCAAGTTCTCAGAAAAAGAGATCCGCATACTTAAACTTATTTCTGAGGATAAGACCACAGAAGAGATATCCAAAGAGATCTTTCTGAGTCCCCGCACCATTGAGACCATTCGCCAGACCATGAAGCAAAAAGTGGGTGCCAAAACTATTGCCGGACTGGTCATGTATGGCATGCGAAATAAACTGGTGGAATGAGTAAGGTGAATATCAACGATAATTTTTTTGAGGGCCATTATAAAAAGATCTGGAGAGATCTGATTCCTGCCGAGCTTACACAGAAGGAACTGGATTTTATGATTCCCTATTTTGAATTAAAACCAGGTTCCTCCGTTCTTGATCTGATGTGCGGCCATGGAAGACATACACTGGGTCTTGCCCGAAAGGGGATAAAAGTTACTTCAGTAGATACCCTGGCAGACTATATAAACGAGATCATAGATACAACGGAAAAAGAAGCCCTTCCCATTCAAACCATAAAGCAAAGTATACTGGACCTGCCGCCAGGTGGAGATCATGACCTGGCCATTTGCATGGGAAATAGTTTACAATTTTTTGATACGGAGGATATTGCTGTCATTCTTAAAATAGTTTCTAAAAGTGTAAAGAAAGGGGGCCATCTGCTTATCAACAGCTGGTCCATCGCGGAGATCAGTATCAGAAATTTTAAAGAAGAAGTCTCCAGTCCAATGGGAGAATTTCAATTCAATGCAAAATCGACCTGGCATTTTTCTCCTGCAAGAATTGAAATACAAAGCAGCATCATCAGTGCCGATGGAAGTTCGGAAGATCGGAACAGTGTAGATTATATCTATTCCCTTAATGAAATGGAATGGATGCTGGCGGAAGGCGGATTTAAAATGAAAGAAGTATATAGTATTCCCGGCCGCAAAAAATTCTCTCTCGGAGAACCCCGCGCATATATTGTTGCGGAGAATATAGGGAACAATCAATAATCAGAAATTAATGGTAAAAAAAAAGCCCCGGTGCGAATTCCGGGGCTAACGTTACTGTTACGAAAGAAAAAAAATTTTACCTCAAGGGCTGCTCAATTGGTTTTCGTTGGTATTGGATAGGAAAAACGGGACATCATGGGTTTAAAAAAAGCTGACCGGGCGTTTGTGTTTCCTGATCAAGATCAGGTTGGCATTTTTCAAAGGATTGGAAAGTATTTTCTGGACGGTTTGGACATTGGATGTAAAACAGAAACTTTCCCGGGTCAACTTTCAATGCATCAAAAGTAAAGTCCTGCAATATCTGCAACAAGAGCAATACTCCTCGTTTTCATGATTATGGTATTTACTGATGATGTCGGATTTCTCCTACAATTGAGTAGTAATCCTCCTATGAGAATGCCCAATCCGGTAGTTTCTGCAACACATAAATTAAGTACTTATACTATGGTATAGTTTGCAGATTTTCTCCAACTTGCACTCAGAATATTTACTTTATTAGAATTTTAAATAAATCCAATCATGAAAAACGAGAACCACGTGATCAAAGTTGCTATTGCAGATGACCACACCATTTTCCGCACAGGTATTAAAACTGCTCTTTCAGCACGTAAGGACATTCAAATGGTGGCAGAAGCTGAGAATGGAATGCAACTTCTCAACCTGCTTCGTCACATTCAGCCAGATGTAATTTTACTTGATATTCAGATGCCTATTATGGATGGTATCACCGCATTGCCTGAGATCAAGAAATTGTATCCCGGCGTGAAAGTGATCATGCTTTCTTTCCTTAATGACCATTCGGTTATATCCAAGATGATGGAGATCGGTGCCAACTCTTATATAACTAAAGAATCCGGCGCAGAAATGATCTACGATGCCATAAAAGGTGTTTACGAAAATGATTTCTATTTTAACGATCTGACAAATAAGGCTCTTCTTAGTGGATTGCGTACCAAGCGTAGCTCTGAGTCGTCTATGCCACAGGATGTACATCTTACCGATAAGGAAGTGACTATCCTTAAACTAATGTGCGAAGAAAAAAGCACCAAGGAGATTGCTGATATTGTTGATCTGAGTCCACGTACGGTGGAAGCCATTCGCGATAAACTGAAAACCAAGACAGGTACTAAGTCTATGGCCGGTCTGGTGATGTATGCTGTTAAAGCAGGCATCGTAGAACACGCATAATTCAACTGATTCATATTGTAAGCCATCCTGTAAAAACGGGATGGCTTTTTTATTTACCTTGGCCTATGTTTATTTCTGTAAATGGTAAACTCCAGGATGCCAGCAATTCTTTGATCCCTGCCGATGATCGTTCCTTTCGCTATGGGGATGGCTTATTTGAAACGATGAAGTGTGTGAATGGTGAGATACAACTGGCCGCGCTTCATTTGGATAGATTATTCCGCGGAATGGAGAAAATGTCGATCGAGTGGCCGGTACTGATTAGCAAAGAAAAACTGCTTACAGAAATTATAGAGCTCTGCAGAAAGAATAATTGCGAGGGGTATGGAAGGATCAGGCTTAGCGTATCGGCAGGAAATGGGGGTCTATTTGATCCGGGAAGAAAAGCCCGTTATTCTATTGAAGCCTGGCCCTTAAGTTTGGAAATGGGTCACTTAAATAGTAATGGACTCACCATCGGTATTTTTCCCGATGGGAAAAAATCAACTGATTGCTGGTCCAACCTGAAATCATCCAGTTTTCTGATCTATTCTATGGCGGCTGTTTATGCGAAAGCAGAGCAATGGAACGATGCACTGGTTTTAAATACTGAGGGTCATATTGCGGATAGTTGTATAGCCAATCTGTTTATAATAAAAAATAATTTACTGGTTACTCCGACCCTGGGAGATGGTTGTATTGATGGGGTGATGAGAAGATTATTGCTGCAGCAATTTTCTGCATGGGGTTATCAATATGAAGAAAGGGCTATCCATCCTTCAGAGCTGGAAGGGGCCGATGAATTATTTCTGACCAATGCCATACGGGGCATTCGCTGGGTAAAGCAATCAGGGCAAAAGCAGTATGGACATGAACTAACCAGCGAAATTTTCAAGCATCTTCAAACAATTTGGAAGTAGACTTGTTCTCAGACCATGGCTAATCCTATCAGTATATTTTGGTTCAGGCGCGATCTTCGCCTGCATGATAATGCCGGATTATTCCAGACACTTCAATCTCCCTGGCTCGTTCTTCCCATTTTTATTTTTGATACTGAGATACTGGATTCTCTGGAGGACAAGCAGGATCGGCGCGTTGAGTTCATATATGAGGCGCTAAAGAAAATGCAGGATCAATTATCCGGCATAGGGTCCACCCTTGATATTCGATATGGGAAACCGGAAAAAATAATTGAACAACTGATCAATGAGTATGAAGTAAAGGCTGTTTATACTAATAATGATTACGAGCCCTATGCTATTAAGAGAGATGCGGAGGTAAAGGCATTTCTCGAGTCAAAAAATATTTCCTTTCATTCTTTAAAGGATCAAGTCATTTTTGAAAAAAAGGAAGTGGTAAAAGATGATGGTACTCCTTACACTGTTTTTACTCCTTATTCCCGGAAATGGAAGTCGAATTTGGAGGCAGGAAGTTATGAACCTTATAAAACAGAAGATCATTTTGATCGGTTTTACAAACAATCATTAAAGCCAGTACTGGAGTTGAGTGAAATGGGTTTTGAAAGATCAGGGAAGGAATTTCCGGCTGATACATGGCAGGCAGATCTTATTTTAAATTATAGAGAGCAAAGAAATATTCCTTCTATTCGGGGCACCAGCCGGCTTAGTGTTCATCTGCGATTTGGTACCATTAGTATTCGAGAACTCGCGAAGGAAGCAGGAAAACTTAATGAGACATTTTTAAATGAACTGATCTGGAGAGAGTTTTATCAAATGATACTCTGGCATTTTCCCCAGGTGATCCATCGCTCATTCAAGCCAGCCTATGATCAGATACAATGGAGGAATAATGAACAGGAATTTGAAGCCTGGTGCGAAGGAAGAACCGGATATCCTATTGTTGATGCCGGCATGAGGGAACTGAATGAAACGGGTTTTATGCATAATAGGGTGAGAATGATCGTGGCTTCTTTTCTTACAAAACATTTACTGATTGACTGGAGATGGGGGGAAGCTTATTTTGCAAAGAAACTGCTGGATTATGATCTTTCTGCCAATAACGGTGGATGGCAATGGGCAGCAGGAAGCGGATGTGATGCGGCTCCTTATTTCAGAGTATTCAATCCCTATTTACAAACGGAAAAATTTGATCCTCAATTCAAATATATACAGCGATGGGTACCTGAATGGCAGGAGCTAACCTATCCACAGCCCATCATCGCGCATGATGTGGCCAGAAATAGATGTTTGGAAGTATATGCTGACGCTTTGAAGAAGGTCAATTGAATCTTGGATTCACAAAATTATTCAGTCTTGATCCGAAACGATAATTGATTCCCATATTGGTTTGAAAATTATATCCCGATGCCAGTTGTCTTCTACGGGTGAGTACTTCCTGTTGAGTGGCTCCTCCCTTAGGTAAATAGATCTGATCGCGCACCAGTTTCGCAGAGGTTGAGATATTAATGCTGAATCCGCCACCTAACTGCAGATCGCAACTGGCACGTGCGCCCAGATTGAAAAATTTCAGATTATCAAGGTAAGCCTGATATTTGGCGCTGACCCTGATAGTTCCCCATTTCTGTGTATAGGTGAATTTAGCATTGATCTCCTGCCCAAGCCTGGTTTCTCGCAGGCGATCATAAATGGTAGAATCATAATACTGGTTATGCCGGATATTTAAAACATAAGAGATCGTAAAGAACTTTGTATTGAATTGCTTATAAGGGAAAATATCATATTCAAAACCTGATTCCAGTAAATATTGATTTTTAAAATTGCTGAAGGTATTGCGGCTAACAGTGCCAAGGTATCCCCATGACCAATGACTATTCAGCGAAAGCAAATAATACTGGTTGATATTGTAATTGGAGTTCTGTACTTTAATTTTTTCTTTATTGCCGGCACTATCTTCAAAACTAAAAACAGCATGGTCCCT
>JBKJMI010000109.1:0-35206 GCA_046596515.1 Chitinophagaceae bacterium
AGGTAATTGTAAGATTAGTGGTGGCAATACATGTCGATGCAGGAGTTGAGATATTATTGAAAAAAGCCTGGACTTAAAACAGTAAAGGCTTTTTTCAATAATATCTCAACTCCTGCATCGACATGTATTGCCACCACTAATCTTACAATTACCTGCGAAGATGCCCGTGCTTATTACACTGGTGCCTGTTATGCATCAACATCGAGCCCGACAAGCAGTAGTGCAATAGTTACATTGAGTGCTACGATCAAGGATATTACAGCATTACCTTTAGATGCGGTTTATGATGCTTATCCTGGTGATATAAGGAATGCAAAAGTCAGATTTGTTAACAGAGATTTGCTTGAAACTGATCCAGGTTATTATATCTCAGGATTGCTAAATGTTGGATTAGTTAACCCAACAGATCCTACTGTTGGTGCCGCCACTTATAACTGGAATAAAACTATTACAGGAGATGCCCAAATTTTCACAATTGGAATTATTGTAAACAATTATTATTGTCGTAACAGTTCAGATGATGATGCGTTAATAACAGTTGCAAAACCATTGGGCGATCTATTTATCACAGGTGGTGGGTACCTTGTGTTAACAAACTCAGCAGGTATTAAAGCAGGTACTGCAGGAACCAAAAATAATTTTGGCTTCAACGTGAAGTTTAATAAATCTGGAACCAACCTGCAAGGCAATATAAATACAATTATCCGCAGACTGGAACCTGATAATATAATGCATGTTTACCAGGTGAAAGGAAATTCAATGACATCGTTGACGGTAAATGTCAATTGTCCTAAGACTGCAACTTTTAATGGCAAATGTAATATCCAGGATATTACTGATCCATTGAATGTTATTTCTTTAGGTGGTAATCAAACTTTACAAGTAAAGATGACGGATATGGGCGAGCCGGGAAGTAGTGATAAAATTGCGATCACTATTTGGAATAGCCAGGGCGGAGTATGGTTTGCAAGTAATTGGAATGGAACATCAACCATTGAACAAATATTGGGAGGTGGCAATCTTAAAGTTCATGGAGGCGCCCCTTGTGGAAATACTTTTGTAGTTATCGAAAATTCTATAAAGGATATTCCAGAAACTAAACAGAATATAACTCCATTCAACGTGATAGTTTTCCCTAACCCTTCCATTGCAGAATTCACTGTAAAAGTGATCAGCAACAGCAATGAAAAGATTCAGGTACGAATACTGGATAATACGGGAAGAGTAAGGTTTACAGAAATGAATTTCGCCAATGGGTCAACCCGGATAATGGGTATGGACCTTGCAGCCGGAGTTTATTACCTGGAAGCAATACAAGGCTCACAACGAAAGGTCATTAAGTTGGTCAAGACCAATTAATGTTCAATAGTAAAATTCAAAGGAGGCCCTCAAAGGCCTCCTTTTTTATTATTATAATTTTTTTAAATTAAATCGAGAGAGGGTGAGATCATCCCACAAAAAAAGCACCCAAGGGTGCTTTCAATTAATATCATGAACCTGAAATTATTATTTGGCTGCTGCGTTCACCCGGCGAGCCAGTTTGCTCTTAAGGTTAGCAGCTTTGTTCTTATGTATTACGCCTTTTTTTGCCAGTTTATCGATCATGCCTGCAACAACAGGAAACTGATCAGCTTGTTCCTTACCATTGGCAACTTTCATATCACGGATCGCATTACGGGTTGTTTTGCCATAATATTTGTTTCTGTCACGACGTTTTGCTGCCTGGCGGGCATCTTTCTTTGTAGCACTGTGGTTAGCCATCTCTTAAATTTTTTATCCCTTTTTCAGGGTAGAACCGGTTCTTTTTACCCGGGCGGCAAAGGTAAGTCCGGGCAGGCAAAAAAACAAATATTTCAACTCTGATCCCTATTGTAAAAAACAATACAGATAGGCTGTTGTTTATTGCGCGTAAAGTGTTCATAATGAATCGAATGGATTATTGCATTTTTTGAACGATATTTGCCCCCCAGAATGGTTGAAAAACAAAAGCCGCACATGAAGGACTTCTCTTATATAACTAATTCCTCTCCAGCCTTTATTGAAAATGTTTACCAGGATTTTCTAAAGAATCCTGATTCCGTAGATCCTGAAATGAAGAAATTCTTTGAGGGTTTTGATTTTGCCATAAACAATGGCAATACCTCAGCAGTTCCGGCACAAACAACCAATTCCTCCAGCACCATCGATTGGCAACAGGAGATCAACGTATACCGGTTGATCCTGGGTTATCGAAATAAGGCACACCTTATCGCTGATACCAATCCTATTCGCAAACGGAAAGATCGTGGCGCCAATATAGAGCTTAATGTTTTTGGATTCGGTGAGCAGGATCTGGAAAAGGAATTTTGGGCAGGGAATTTTCTTGGTCTGGGTAAAACCACACTAAGAAAAATAGTAGCTCATCTTGAAAAATGTTATGCAGGCCATTCGGGTTTTGAATTCAAATATATTAGTGATATAAAGAAAGTGAACTGGCTGACAGAGGCGATTGAAAAAACCATGCTGGAGCCGGTGCCGATTCCAACCAAAAAAAGAATACTGGAAAAATTGAATCAGGGAGTGATGTTTGAAAAATTCCTTCAAACCAAATACGTTGGACAAAAACGTTTTTCACTGGAAGGTGGTGAGACCGCTATCGCGGCCCTTGATGCTATCATTAATACCGCGGCAGACCATGAAGTGCAGGAAGTGGTGATCGGCATGGCACATCGAGGAAGATTGAATGTGCTTGCTAATATTATGGGGAAGACCTACCAGCAGATCTTCAGTGAATTTGAAGGCACAGCCAAAGTGGATCAGACAATGGGAAGTGGCGATGTGAAATACCATATGGGTTATGGATCGAAGGTAGAAACCTTTAACAAAAAACCCATCCATCTTAAGCTCATGCCAAATCCTTCTCACCTGGAGGCAGTTGATCCGGTAGTGGTCGGATTCTCCCGCGCCAAAGCGGATGTAATGTATAAAAGTAATTTCGACAAGATCCTTCCTATACTAATTCATGGTGATGCATCCGTTGCCGGACAGGGTATCGTTTACGAAGTGCTGCAGATGAGTTATCTGAAAGGATATTATACCGGTGGTACTATCCATTTTGTAATTAATAATCAGATCGGCTTTACCACTGATTTTGATGATGCGCGTAGTTCTGATTATTGTACTTCGCTTGCATCTGCTATTCAGGCTCCGGTATTTCATATAAATGGAGATGATCCCGAAGCCGTTGTTCGTGGAGTGGAAATAGCTACACGCTACCGCCAGGAGTTTAACTCAGATGTTTTTATAGATATGGTTTGTTATCGGCGTCACGGACATAACGAAGGCGATGACCCTAAATTCACGCAGCCGCATTTATACCAACTCATCGAAAAGCACGCTAATCCCCGGGAAGTTTATATTAAATTCCTGATGGAAAATGGTGAACCTGATGCGCAGGATCTGGCTAAGGAAATGGAGAAAAAATTCTGGGCAGATCTTCAGGAAAGACTGGATGAAGTGAAACAACATCCCTTGCCTTATCATTATCAGCTTCCGGAACTGGAATGGAAAAAATTACGTCGTGCCAGCATCAATGATTTTGATCTTTCTCCGGTAACCGCTATCAGCACTGAACAATTCAACCTGGTATTCAAGTCCATTATGGAATGGCCGAATACTTTCAAACCACTTCGAAAAGTGGAGAAGATCCTGCAGGATAAAATAAAATTGTTTGAAACGGAAAAGAAATTGGATTGGGCCACTGGTGAATTGATGGCCTATGGCAGCCTGCTAATCGATGGGAAAGATGTTCGGATGAGCGGGCAGGATGTAATTAGAGGAACCTTTTCTCACAGGCATGCCGTTCTTCGTGACGAAGAAACTGACAAGGCCTACAACAGACTGGCGCATATTCCCGGCGCTACCGGAAAATATAGGATCTATAATTCTTTGCTAAGTGAATATGGCGTTCTTGGTTTTGAATATGGATATGCAATGGCAAATCCCAATGCGCTGGTATTATGGGAGGCACAGTTTGGTGATTTCGCCAATTGCGCGCAAACTATGATCGACCAGTTCATTTCGGCTGGTGAACAAAAATGGAACCGTATGAACGGGGTGACCTTGTTATTACCGCATGGGTATGAAGGTCAGGGACCAGAACATAGCAGTGCACGCCTTGAAAGATTTCTTCAATCCTGCGCTGAATTGAATATGGTGATCACTAACATTACTACCTCTTCCAATTTATTCCATGCGCTGCGTCGACAGCTTGCATGGCCATTCAGAAAACCATTGATCAATTTTTCTCCCAAAGCGAATCTTCGTCACCCAGGCTCTTATTCAACAATGGATGAGTTTCTTCATGGCGGATTTAAGGAACTGATAGATGATAAACAGGCAGAACCGGACAAAGTGAAAAAAGTACTTTTCTGCAGTGGCAAGATCTATTTTGATCTGATGGAAAGAAAAACGAAAGAGAAAAGAGAAGATATTGCACTTGTAAGAATGGAGCAATTATATCCACTTCCAATAAAGCAACTGGGCGAGCTGCATAAAAAATATGGCAGGGCTACCTGGTTCTGGGTTCAGGAAGAACCGCTGAATATGGGTGCCGCTTCATACCTTCAAATGAATCTTAAAAGTTTCAGTTATGGCGTTGTAAGCAGGCAGCCATCTGCTTCCACAGCCACCGGATATAATAAAGTGCATCTGCAGGAACAGTCTGAATTAGTAGAAACCGCATTTACGATTTAAACATAACCAACCTCATGATCGATATTAAAGTACCAACCGTTGGAGAATCCATAAGCGAAGTGACCTTGCTGAAATGGACCAAAAAAGAAGGTGATTATGTAGAGAGAGATGAAGTGATCGCAGAACTGGAAAGTGAGAAGGCAACCTTTGAGGTGAACGCAGAAAAGGCGGGCGTCATTCATTTGGAAAATTTAAAGGAAGGAGATGCTATTAAAATTGGTGACATGCTTGCCCGTATTGATGAATCGGCTGCTAAAAAAGCAACAGTGCAATTTGAGGCACCCAAGGATGAAAAACCAAAAGCAGAATCAATAAAGGAAGAAAAAATTGCTGTCAAAGAAGAAAAAGCTCCCCCAAAAGAGGAGAAGGCCCCCGAGATACCAGAGGAAAAAGCAAAAGCAAGTCCAGTGGCTTCCGCCATAATAGCGGATAAAAAAGTGGATATTTCCAGCCTTACAGCAACTGGCGTACATGGTAAGATCATGAAAGAAGATGTACTTGCGGCATTGAATAATCCTGGCAAGTTGGCTTTTAAAGGCACGGAACTAAATACACGCCAGGAGAGGCCGGAGAAAATGAGCAATTTAAGAAAAACTATTTCCCGTCGTCTGGTAGAATCGAAAAACACAACGGCCATGCTCACCACTTTTAATGAAGTGGATATGAGCCGGATCATTGACATTAGAAATAAATTCAAGGATAAATTCAAGGAAGTACATGGAGTGGGTCTGGGCTTCATGAGTTTTTTTGCAAAAGCTTGTTCAGTCGCATTAACAGAATGGCCAACGGTTAACGCCTATATTGATGGTGATAATCTGGTCTTTCATGATTATGCCGATATAAGTATTGCTGTAAGTACTCCAAGAGGATTAACCGTTCCGGTCCTACGCAATGTGGAAAGTCTTGACATGGCAGAGATAGAAAGAAAGGTCATTGAACTGGCAACGAAGGCAAAAGATAGTAAGCTCACGGCGGAGGAATTAACAGGAGGAACTTTTACTATTACAAATGGTGGCGTATTTGGCTCCTTAATGAGTACACCGATCATCAATATTCCGCAAAGCGCTATTCTGGGAATGCATAAAATACAGGAAAGGCCAATCGCTCTGAACGGCCAGGTGGTGATCCGGCCAATGATGTACCTGGCGCTTAGTTATGATCACCGGATCATTGATGGAAGGGAATCAGTTAGCTTCCTGGTGAGAGTAAAAGAACTGCTGGAAAACCCCGATCAACTGCTAATTGGAAAAGATCCTGTAAAAACATTATTAGGATTATAAACAAACCACTATTTTAGTCTTATGAGAATACTAATTCTTGCAGCCATGGCCATAGCAGTCCTGATTACTGCTTGTCAAAAAGAAATTAACTGGGCCAACGGCCAGTCAGCCGATCAATTACTTGTAAAGGTCCGTTCCATTACTGGTTCGGATTCCAATGTAATTAATTATACCTATGATGCACAGCGCCGATTGGTATTGGAATCTACTATTGGAGTTAGCGGTGGCACTTCTCTAAATGGTACGCTGAAGGTGAATAGAAGCAGTTCGGGTATCATTCTTACCACGGTTCAGAAATCGGATCTGTTGATTACAGCAGGAGTGGATAGCATTGTTACCAAATTTTATTACAATACAGCCAATTCAAAATATACAGCGGCTACCAGTTTACTGGATATTGGCGGCTTCACAATAACTGATAGCGTAACTTTTGTTTATGACGGTACTGGAAAGATCAGTTCTGATAAACATTTGTTCGTTACCGGACTGGTACCTCCGTTTGAAGCATTATCAAATGCTTACAGTTACTCTGCAACAGGAAGCAACCTGCTGACTATTGTAACGTCTGCGCCTACCGCCCCTGGTTTACCATCTGTACCTGTTTCTACGCAAACCTTTACTTATGATGGAAAGACAAATCCCCTGATCCTGAAAAATGAAGGTGTCCTGCTGCTTAGATACAATTTCTTCAGCGGAAATAATTATTCCAAACTGGATTTTGTAGATCAGACTGACCCTACTAATAATTATACAACCAATACTACTTACAAGTATAATTTCACGAGTAAACCTGATTCTTCTACCAGCACAATAAGTAATACTGGCGCCGTCACTGTTTCAAAATATTATTACCAATAAAAGCCTTACCAAAAAAATTAAGAGCGACCTCCGGTCGCTTTTTTTAATTCAATTATGAGTCGTTCTTATTCACATATCAATACTGCAACCAAAATACTTTCCGAATATAAAGGGGAAGGTCCATTCGCCTTATCGCTTCGTAGTTTTTTTTCAGCCAATAAAAAATATGGATCAAAAGACAGAAAACAGATCGGGCAACTTTGTTATTCCTGGTTAAGAGCGGGTCATCTGCTGAAAGGAATAGAGATGGCTGAAGCTATCCTGATCGCAGAATTTCTTTGCATTCATGAATCAAATGATCTGATAAAAGAAATGAAACCAGAATGGTCAGAAAAATGTTCCCTGCCATTTGAAAAAAAATGCGAATACCTTTCCCTGGAGCCGTCCAGAATTTTCCCATTTGGAGATAAACTTTCGGGGCAAATAGATCCAGGATCTTTTTCTGAATCAATGCTGCTGCAGCCTGATCTTTTTATTCGGATCCGGCCTGATCATAAGGAAACGGTAATGAATAAACTGGATTTGGCCGGTATCGTTTATAAAATAGCTGAAAATAATGGCCTTCGATTTACTAATACCACAAAATTGGATGATGTCCTGGAAACAGATAAGGAAATTGTGATCCAGGATATTAGCTCACAACGAATAGGAGAGGTGTTGAAAGAACTGGATGGTTTTTCAATTCGTAAAATATGGGATTGCTGCGCAGCCAGCGGAGGTAAATCAATACTTGCATGGGATCTCCTGGGTCCGCTAGATCTTACTGTAAGTGATGTTCGTAAGAATATTCTGGCTAACCTTGAAAAAAGATTTGCTGTTGCAGGAATAACTGTGTTTAAACGATTTCAGGCAGACCTGTCTGCACCTGATTTTAAAACTGGCAAAGAAGCATATGATCTGGTAATAGCTGATGTTCCCTGCAGTGGTAGTGGTACCTGGTCCCGGACGCCTGAGCAATTGCATTATTTTAAAAAAGGAAAGATCGGCGAATATCAATCCCTTCAGCAAAAGATCATGTCGAACACATGGCCTTCCTTAAAACCGGGAGGGTTTTATTTATACATTACCTGTTCAGTATTTGAAATGGAAAACGAGCAGCAATCGGAATTTCTGCAAAAACATTTTTCAGCGGAATTAATACGAACAGAATACCTGAAAGGATTCACAGAAAAAGCGGATACGCTCTTCTTTGCTTTGCTGAAAAAGAAATTATAAACGAAGAAATTCTGTTCCGCCGATCACCTGCTCACCATTAAATACGCGAATAAAATATTTTCCCTTCGCGAATTTTTCCAATGAAAGAAGAATAGTCTTTTTTCCTGAACCTTTTTGTTCATTCAATTTCATTACAAGACTTCCATTCGCGTCATAGATCATTATGGGCATTTTAGATATCGCTCCCGGTGTTTGAATAACCAGGTTCGCATTGGAGGAATATGCCGGGTTGGGTTGTATTGATACTATTTTTTTGGCAGGGTCAACATTACCTACACCTGTAACTATACATGCAGTACTGATGGTAAGATTGGTAGTATCAATGTAGGCTGCAGTGAAACTAGCTGTGGCAGTATCAATTATTTGACGAATACGGAAAGAATAAATTCCGGACGATCCGCTGGTAAGATTGTTTGTAAAAGTATAGCTCCTAATAGAAAGGCTAATACCACCAGTAGCAGGAACTTCTCCCACTTTTGTATAGATTGATTCCGTTGGACCTTTTCTTTCAATCTCGTATTTCATAGCACTAACATCCTTACTTGTCCAGTTAATACTGGTTGCACAGCCTGTGAGGGTTGATGCAGAGGTGGCAAATTGAGCAAGCAAATCACTAAAGGCCAGTTTGAGATTAGGGATACCATACCCGGTGCGGTCGTCGGGATTGGTATATCGGTTACCGGCCATTCTTAAGGCCTGAAGGATACGCATATTATTATATTCTGGAAAACCCTGCCATAAACAGGTTCCCATACCAGCCATATTTGGACAAGCGAAGGAAGTACCATTACTGAATCCAATAGTATTAGCTGTTGTTTGCACAACGGCTGATACACCAACTGAAGCCACATCTGGTTTTATTTGTCCATCACTGGATGGTCCATAACTGGAGAAGCCTCCTACATTTCCCGCACTGCTGACGGCTCCTATACAGGCCACACTGTCGGCATCAGAAGCTGTAATAATATAATGCCATGAATTCTGGCCTTCATTGCCCGCGGCGAGAAATACAAGCAATCCTTTTTTAGCGGCGAGATCTGCTCCGATCGCGGCAATAGTGGTATTCCCATTCATATCCGCATAGGTATGATTCAGTGAAGCATTATCAAAAGTATTATATCCCAATGATGAGGAGATCACATCAGCGCCCACACTATCGGATGCTTCCGCACCACATACCCAGTTAAATTCTTCAATGGGGTATTCGCTGGCATTATCTTCTGTTTGATATAACCAGAAATTTGCTTTGGGTGCCTTACCTACAAACTGTCCGGGAATCAGCGCACCAATTGTTGAAAAGCAGTTCATACCGTGACTTCCATCATTCGCTACATTCGATTCACGAGCTACAAAATCCCATGTACCCAGTACCTGACCATTTGCATTTATGCTATCGAAAGCTTTTAATCCTAAATAATTATTGAAGCCATTATCCAACATGGCGATCTGCATGGTTTGCCCCCGCAGTCCTATGTTATGCAAGAACTCACCATTATGAAGATGTATTTCATTGAAAGAAGCCGTACCATAACTGTAATAATCAGTTGCAATACCAGTCAGTCTTTCAGTACCAGGATTTCCTTCTTCTATTGTTTCGAATTTATTTGTTCTTTCGCCTGCTGTTTCGGCCATTCGGGCGGCGAATCCGGAAACGTTTTGAACAAAAGAAAGATTATTTAAGGCCGTAATGGCGGCTGCATCCGTGGTCTGAATAGTTACCGCATTCATCCAGCGGGAAATATTCAGCACAGTAAGATTAGGTATAGCTTTTATCTGTGAAAGATAGGAGGGTGTAACAGGCAGATCAGAACTGTCCACTGAGATACCATAGCGCGCTCTTCTAGCTAATGAACGAGTTGAAAGATAGACGGAAGGGTTCAGTAAACTATAGGGGCTGCCTCCTTTATTCTTAAGTCGTACGATATAGCGTGAAAACTGCGCTTCGCTTTCATTTAAGAAAAAAGAAAAAAGGACCAGAAACAGTAGCGATTTTTTCATTTGAATGATATGATGGTACCTTTCAAATTTAGCATTTATTAGGGATTTTTTCAATTATGTGAAGTCATCCACATAGTGATGCCAAATCCCGTTATACTTGTTGTATTGGGTTGGTATTCCCAGATGATAAACTGGCGGAAGATCAGGCCAATTCCTTTTGAATAGCGGTCTACTAACCTTGTTCGGGATGCGTATAAAGTGGGAATCGTAATAGGCACATTATAAGACTCATCCATTTGTTCCACAGTAAATACATCAGTATAATTATTGTTACTATATGAAAAACTGGAAGGTCCCTCATAAACAAAATTCCAATCAGCCATATTATCGTCATTGCTGAAATTAAACATACTGCCGTAAGGGTCTGAAGAGAGATAATGATTTCCTTTCCAGGAATAACCATCCTTGAATGGTAGCTGAAGTTTAATAACCCGAAGATTATCGTCATTCACCTCAGCTTTATCCGAAAGAATAGTCACGGAATAGGAACCATTGGGCTGCCATGGTTGTGTTCCTGCCGAATCCCTGAAATACCGAAATACCCTGTAAGCTGGTCTTCCCAGATTGTCAGTGATCAGCGCATCCACCTGGTGTTTCACCTGGTATTTGTGAATCTCAGTGACTCTGCCGAATTGGGTAAAAACAGTGGAATCTAAACGGTATATAATAAATTTTCCTACAGCCAATGGCATATAATCCACGATAGCATCGCTGGTATAAACTTCCAATTTTTTAGTGCAGGAATAAAGGGAAAAAGCCAATAAAATGGCCAGGAAGAATGGTTTAAAACGGATATTCATAAGCGGTTTTTCTAAATTTCCGGATAGTGATAGTGGCTTACTCTTGTAAAGCTACATATTATCAACGAAAATTTTGAATAATTATTGCTAGTACCGGCCTTGATAATCAACCTATAATACCACCACCAAGCACATCATCGCCCTCATAGAAAACAGCGCTTTGACCGGGAGCTACTCCTTTTACGTTTTCAAAAAACTGCACTCTCACTTCATTTCCTTCCGGAAAAACCTGGGATAGGGCACCGCTGTCTTTATATCTAATTTTGGTTACGGCTTCCATACCCGGACTGAGCCTTTCGTATTTGATCAGGTTTATCTTCTTTACTAGCATTTCATTTTTTTCGAGATCTGATTCATCGCCCAGTGTAACGGTATTATTATCCGGATTTATTTTTGTAACGAACACAGGTCTTCCCATAGCAATCTCCAACCCTTTACGCTGGCCGATCGTATAAAAAGGATAACCTTTATGTTTACCGAGTATGTTCCCTTTTGTGTCGAGAAAATTTCCGCCATTCACTCTTTCCTCAAGTCCGTCCACTCTTCTTTTTAAAAAACCGCGGTAATCATTGTCGGGAACAAAACAAATCTCATAGCTCTCTTGTTTTTTGGCGAGTTCAGGATAACCATAATCAAGAGCCATCTGCCTGATCTCCGTTTTCTTATAAGGAGCAAGTGGTAAAATTGTTCTCATAAGAAGATCCTGCTGAAGACCCCAGAGCACATAACTCTGATCCTTGGTTTCATCAATTGCTTTACTAACTACAAAACGTCCGTTCTCTTGTTCACGAATTTTAGCATAATGGCCTGTAGCTATAAATTCACAGCCCAGCGCATCCGCTCTTTTTAGAAGGGCTCTCCATTTAATATGGGTATTACAAAGTACGCAGGGGTTAGGAGTTCTTCCCGCAAGGTATTCATCCACAAAATTTTCAATCACAAATCCGCCAAATTCCTCCCGTATATCCAGAATATAATGGGCAAATCCATGTTCTACTGCAGCCTGCCTTGCATCATTAAATGAATCGATATTACAGCAACCGGTTTCTTTCTTGCTTCCGCCACTTGCCGCATAATCCCAGGTTTTCATAGTAATGCCTACAACTTCATACCCCTGATCATGAAGCATTAATGCAGTTACGGTACTATCAATACCGCCACTCATAGCCACCAGCACCTTTCCTTTACGACTCATAACTTGATAAAAATTGAAGCGATAAAGGTACGAATTTGAAAGTGAAGAGAAGGCATTTAACCATTAACAGCCTGTTAACCAGAGTTAAGCCAGGGTTAATGAGGTCTCAATTCTTGGATATAGAAGCCTTTGTCCTTCATCTTTGAAGGGTAAACTTATTGATGCATAAAAAAAACAAATCATGAAAAAATTATTAGTTGTATTCGCTTTATTGCTGGGATTCAGCACGGTTAACTTCGCACAGCAAAAAGTAAAAGAAAAAAATGGTGTTGTAAAAACAAAAAACGCTGCCGGCAAGACCAAAGTGAATACAGTAACCGGAGATATGAAGAAAAAAGATGCCACCGGAACAGTGACAAAAACCAAGACAGATATGGGCAAAGTGACTGCTGATAAGGTCAAGCCTGCAACGGTTACAACAAAAACAAAAACCCCGGCTGCAAAAACAAAGACAGTGAAAACAGTACCTGTGGTCAAAAAAGACGGAACTCCAGACATGAGGTATACCGCGAATAAGAAAACAAAAAAAGAAACGGTGCCTGTTAAAAAGAAATAGAAACTTTTTTCTTTGAGGGCCATCCACCGGGATGGCCCTCATTTTTGGTAAATTTGTATCGATGCGCTCGCTTACTACCCGGTTGATCATTATTGTTTCCGCCATACTTATCGCGGTTATCCTGACCGTGCAATTGTACTGGCTGAATAGTACTTACCGATATGAAACCAACGAATTCAATACTTCTGTATTGAAAGTGATTCGCGGTGTTTATGAAGATATCCCTTTGCTTTACAATATTAAAGCACCTTTGGATAGCCTGGTAGAAAGGAAGTCGGAAGGAAGTTTTCTATTCAGTATAGATAGTATTCCGCCCAGAGATAGTTTACTTGATCATATCAGAAATGAGCTGGAAGATTTTCATGTCTTCGCAGATTGCCGGCTGGCCACCTTTGATCATCGCGTAGGAAAGTACGTTTATAGCGCCTATATCTCTGCTGACGCAACGCATAAAAACAATGATTCTATCAGCTCGATGCCCCTTTGGAAAAAAGAACATAGTTATGTTCATCTTTACTTTCCCAACAGACAACAATATATTATAAGGGAAATGAGCACCTGGATCTATTCCAGCGCTATTCTACTAGCCTTGCTGGTCGGTTTTTCTGCAGCGATCTATTTTCTATTAAAGCAGAAATTCCTGGTAGAAATTCAAAAAGATTTCATCAATAATGTAACGCATGAATTCAGTACCCCGCTTTCTGTGATAGATCTGTCTGTTGAGGCGCTTGAAAAACCTTCCACTCAATCCAACCCTGAGAAATGGGGTCGTTATGTCGCCTCCATACGGAATCAATCTGCCTATCTGAATAACCATATCCATAACCTGGTGAATACCGTGGTTGTAGGACAATATCATCTTTCACTTGAAAACAAGGAGGTTCCAATAAATGAATTGTTGAAAAAAGCGGTTATACAATTAGAGCCACTTTTGCAGAAAAAAAATGGCCAGGTGATCTGGAATCTCGAAGAACAAAATATTTCTGTGCCTGGTGATGAGTCACATCTTTACCTGGTGTTCTTTAATGTATTGAATAATGCTATAAAATATTCGGAGGTTCCCATTGTTAAAATATCAACCCACATTGATAATGGGCGGATGTTTATTCTTGTAGAGGATAATGGTCCCGGCATTGAAGCTTCACAGCAATTTAAAATATTTAATAAATTTTACCGGGCTCCGGCTACAAAACAAGTGAAGGGCCTCGGATTAGGATTATATTTCAGTAAGAAAGTGATTGATGCCCACCAGGGACATATCAGCATAAATAGCGTTCCAGGAAAAGGAAGCATTTTTACCATTGAACTGCCATTAAAAAAATGATCCATGGAAACGAAACAAAATATACTTCTTGCAGAAGACGACGAGCAATTAGGTGATCTGATGAAAGAGGCCCTGGAAGAGGAAGGTTATAATGTGAGTCTTTATCGTGATGGCCAATCAGCCCTTGATCATTTTGATAAACAGAAATTTGATTTCTGTTTACTGGATGTCAATATGCCTGGAAAAGATGGATTTGCAGTGGCGAAAAAAATTCGTCAGCAAACCGATGTCATGCCGGTGATCTTCATCAGCACCCGATCTCAGCTGGAAGATAAAGTAGAAGGGTATGGGAAAGGAGCCGATGACTATATCGTTAAGCCATTTGTGATGAAGGAGCTGCTGATGAAGCTGGAAGTGTTTCGCCGGCGCTCAAAAAAAATGTTCAGCGATAATATAAAAGAATTTCAGCTGGGCAAACTTAAATTCTCCTATACTGAACTGCGCCTTTCTGGTCCTGAGTTGGATATGAAACTAAAACAAAGGGAGGCCGATCTTTTGCTCTTCCTTTCCGAACATTCCAACCGAATACTTAAACGGGATGAGATACTAACGGCAGTCTGGGGTAAAGATGATTATTTTCTTGGCCGAAGTATGGATGTGTTCATGAGCAAACTCAGAAAATATTTAAAGTCTGAGCCCGACGTATTCCTGGAAACTATTCATGGAGTGGGCTACCGCTTTACATTACCTGCTTAACAATCGATTAACCGCTGGTTAACGCTTTTCAATTGATTTATGCCTGATTTTTAACTTGTAGTTCTTATGTTGTTCGGTTAATTCTCGTGTCAGGTTAAGTAATGGGTCGGGTGGTTCCGACCCATTTTTTTGTGCATAATCACCATTAACAATTTGACTTAATATTCTTAATTTGCCTGTCCTAATAATTATTTACGAAACTTAAAAATGAGCACTATGATTAAAATGCAGGTGATTGGAAACCTCGGCAAGGATTGCGTGGTAAACACAGTGAATGGCAAGAATGTCATCAATTTCACGGTGGCACACACAGAGAAGTACAAGGACAGCCAGGGGAACCAACAGGAAAAAACAACCTGGGTAGATTGCGCCTATTGGGTTGACAAAACAGCACTGGCGCAGTATCTGACCAAAGGAAAGCAGGTATTTGTAGAAGGGCAGCCGGAAGCACGGTCATTCCAGCGTAATGATGGAACACCAGGCGCTTCTTTATCCCTTAGAGTGAGAGATGTGCAATTGCTGGGCGGACGTGGTGAAGCAACCGGATCCGGCGCTTATCAACCAGCATCGCAGCCAGCTGCTGCTGGCTCAGTGAGCGGAGGGGGAGATAGTACCGATAATGCAATAGATGATCTTCCATTCTGACCTTTATCACATAGTTTTTTCAAGTGCCACGGTTTAGCCGTGGCACTGTTGTTTTATATTTGCCCATGGCCGAAACTACCTATACTTACCAGCAGCTTTACGATTTCAGTTTCAAAATTTTTTTAGCAATAGGTTGCAGCGAAGATCATGCGACCACTGCGACAAAAACATTGTTGTCGGCGGATCTTCGCGGAATAGATTCGCATGGTATTGCCCGATTAAGTGGCTATGTTAGATTATGGGAAGTAAAGAGAGTTAATGTGATACCTGTCATACGTATTATTCATGAATCACCTTCTACAGCTGTTTTAGATGGCGATAGCGGTCTTGGTTTGGTAGTAGCCCCATTTGCAATGAAACTGGCAATTGATAAGGCCATGCAATGTGGCACAGGATGGGTAAGCGTGCAGAACTCCAATCATTTTGGGATAGCAGCTCATCATGCCATGATGGCCCTGGAGAAAGATATGATCGGTATTGCTATGACCAATGCCAGTCCATTGGTGGCTCCCACATTTTCTACCGACAAAATGCTTGGCACAAATCCAATCTGCGTAGCAGCACCTGCAGGAGAAGAACCTGCCTTTGTTGCGGACATGGCTACCACTACAGCTGCCAATGGGAAACTGGAGATACTTCAAAGAAAAAATGAACAGACACCCTCCGGATGGGTGCAGGATAAAGATGGGAATGCGAGCAATGATCCGCATATTCTGAAAAAAGGAGGTGCTTTATTACCACTGGGTGGAGACAGAGAACATGGGAGCCATAAAGGCTACGCTTTGGGAGCTATCGTGGATATTTTTTCGGCCTTATTAAGCGGGGCTAATTATGCCCCCTGGGTTCCACCGTTTCCTGCCTATGTTCCTATACCGGAAAAGCAGCCTGGAAAAGGAATTGGTCATTTCTTTGGCGCTATGCGAATTGATGCCTTCCGTCCTGCGGAGGATTTTAAGTTTCATATGGATGAATGGATCCGCGGTTTTCGTCAGGCTAAAACTATAGAGGGCCATGAAAAAGTATTGGTCCCCGGCGACCTGGAAAGGGAATTTGAACTGAAAAGAAAACAACATGGGATAGCTTTGCTGCATGCTGTGGTCATTGACCTGCAACAATTAGGTGAACGGTTCCATATTGAACTTTAGGAAGAAAAAAGATCTGCCCTTAGCCTTATCTTTGCCCGCCTGTTGATGGCTTAGACAGGGCCTGCTTGCCGAGGTATAAACCCATAAAAATTTAGGTAGAAAAATGAAAGTCATGAAATTTGGCGGTACCTCCGTGGGTAAACCGGAGCGTATGCATCATATCGCCGGCCTGGTGATAAAAGAAAATGAACCGGTAATTGTAGTATTATCTGCCTTGTCCGGAACAACTAACGCATTGGTAGAAATTGGCAATAGCATTTCACGAGGTGACCGCAGCGTGGCTAAAGCAGGTATTGATAAACTTGAAGCACACTACCAGCAATTTTTGAGTGAGCTGGTAAAAACTCCAGCCTCGGTTGAAAAAGCAAGGTCAATTATTGCCGAACATTTCGAATTTCTGAATATCATTCTGAAAATATCATTCAGTGAAGCGCTGAGTAAAGATATTCTTGCACAGGGAGAACTCCTGTCCACTAAACTATTTTGTTGTTACCTGGAAGAGAAAGAGATCGAACACCAGTTGCTTCCCGCGCTTGAATTCATGAGCATTGATGGGTATGATGAACCACAGATCGGGAGTATAAAAATCAAATTAAGCCAGTTAATAAAACAGCAGGCAGAGAAAAAACTTTTTGTTACACAGGGATATATTTGCCGAAACTCGAAAGGGGAGGTAGATAACCTGAAAAGAGGGGGAAGCGATTATTCTGCTTCACTTATTGCTGCAGCGATCAATGCCAGTGTATGTGAGATCTGGACCGATATAGATGGCATGCATAATAATGATCCGCGGATCGTAAATAAGACTCTGCCTATTGAACAAATGAGTTTTGATGAAGCGGCGGAGCTGGCATATTTCGGAGCTAAAATCCTTCACCCAGCTTCTATCTGGCCCGCGCAGCAATATAATATTCCGGTAAAATTGTTGAATACTATGAAGCCTGAAGCAAAGGGCACCACGATCACAGCTCATGCAGGATCTGTAGGAGTGAAAGCAGTGGCAGCGAAAGATAATATCATTGCCATACGAATTAAGAGCAGCCGAATGTTGCTGGCTTATGGATTTCTTAGAAAAATATTTGAAGTATTTGAAAAATATCGTACATCTATTGATATGATCACAACTTCAGAGGTAGCCGTTTCTGTTACCATCGATAATGATATTCATTTGAAAGATATTTTGAAAGAATTAGAGCCATTCGGGTCTGTTGAAATGGATAAGGAGCAATCCATTATTTCAGTGGTGGGTAACCAGATAGCTCAAACAGATGATATGATCCGTAAACTATTTGATTCTATTAATAATGTGCCAGTGAGGATGGTATCCTATGGCGGAAGTCCGCATAATATTTCATTGCTTGTACCCGCTGTGTATAAAGATCAGTTGCTAAAACAACTTAATAAAGGGATGTTTGGATTAGACTAGGCTAACAATTTGTTAATCTGAACGAAATCAGTTTTTAAGGATGGGAGTTTACTTATTTTTAAAGCAAACTCCTTTTTTATTTAGTATATCTATTGTCAGAGAATCAGAAGCGCATCTCCATAAGAGAAGAAACGATATTTATCTTTAATAGCTCTTTTATAAGCTTCCATCGCCAATTCATATCCTGCAAATGCGCAAGTCATGATCAGCAGGCTGGTCTTTGGTAAATGAAAATTTGTTACCAGTGAATCTGCGATATTAAATTCATAAGGAGGATGAATAAAAATATTGGTCCAACCTTCAGATGGTTTCAGCAACTTCTGTGCGGTGAAAGATGATTCCATTCCTCTCATCGTAGTAGTACCGATGGAACAAATACGATGACCATATTCTTTAGCCCTGTTTACTATCTTGCAAGCGGCATCATCAATATGAAAATATTCAGCATCCATTTTATGCTTGCTGAGATCCTCTACTTCAATAGGGCGGAATGTACCAAGGCCGGTATGTAATGTGATCTCGGCAAAACGAATACCTTTTATTTCCAGACGTTTGATAAGCTCTTTGCTGAAATGTAATCCGGCCGTTGGTGCAGCGACAGCTCCTTCATGCTTTGCATAAACAGTTTGATAGCGCTCTTTATCTTCTTCATCTGGTTTACGCTTGATGTATTTTGGAAGAGGTGTTTCTCCCAGTCTTTCCAATACTGCGCGAAATTCATCTTCAGAACCATCCCATAAGAACCGGATAGTACGACCACGGCTGGTAGTATTATCTATTACTTCGGCCACCAGATCTTCCTGTTCTCCAAAATATAATTTATTACCTACACGAATTTTTCTTGCGGGATCAACGATCACATCCCAGAGACGATTTGGTTTATTTAATTCGCGAAGAAGAAACACTTCGATCTTGGCACCGGTCTTTTCTTTTCGGCCATACATGCGTGCAGGAAATACCTTGGTATTGTTTACCACAAATACATCCTTATCATTGAAATAATCCATGATATCACGAAAATGTTTGTTTTCAATCTCGCCGGTGTGGCGATGAACAACCATCATACGTGCGTCTTCGCGTCTTTTGGCAGGGTTTTGTGCAATAAGGTTTAAAGGCAGGTCGAAACGGAATTGTGAAAGCTTCATGAGTTATTTTGAGGTTTATATACCAGTCTCATGACGCAAACCTGGCCTGGATGGCCGGCTTTTGTTTTTGTAAATCCGGCCTTACGGCGCCGGGTTTGGTCTGAACGACAGTATTTTAGCGCTGCAAAGTTAAGGTTTTAGACGCAAGGACGCAGAATATTTTCTCCGAAAATTACCGGGTAAAAACGTTTTCAATCCATTGATTTTCATATTATTTTATGTTTTTTCTCCTGATACCTCGCCCTAAATTTGTATTGATGAATTCAACCATGCGCAAATTCTTTACCCTGGCTTTTCTTTCTATTATTTGCCTTCAGTTGCAGGCCCAATTGATTAAGGCGAAGAAATATCCCAGCTTGCTCTGGGAGATCAGTGGAAAGGAAATAAAAAAACCTTCCTACCTGATAGGAACAATGCATGTAAGCAATAAGATGGCCTTTAACCTTCCTGATTCTTTTTATTTCGCGCTTCGCAGTTCTGATGTGGTCGCGCTAGAAAATAATCCTGAAAGCTGGCAGGATGATATGAGTCATTTTGAAATTGGTATGGAGCCGGTTGATGATAATGATCTGGATAATCTCCCGTCGCAATACCTGACGCAGGCTGCCATTAAATTCTATCGGTATTATGGTAAGCTCCAACGTGCTCTATCCAGCAATCCATCCTCTTTAAATAATCTGCTTTATCGTAATTACGGAACAGAAGCAAGCGATTTTGAGGAGGACACTTACCTGGACATGTATATTTTTCAGTGTGGCAAGAAATGGGGCAAAAGAATAGCGGGAGTAGAAAGCTATCGGCAAAGCATGGGACTAATGATGGAAGCCTATAAGGATGCGGCAAAGGATAAGAAGAAAAAAGATCGTAGCTATGGAGATTTCAATGCATCCCTATCCAATGATAAATTGCAGGAAGCATATCACACAGGTAACCTCGATCTGCTGGATTCAATAAATCGATACAATAGTAGTTCCGAAGCTTTTGATGAAAAATTTATTTACCAGCGAAATCTGATCCAGGCGCATTCAATTGATTCCATTATTAAAACAGGATACTCCTTGTTTGTTGGCGTAGGCGCTGCTCATTTACCCGGAGACAGAGGAGTGATTGAATTATTGCGAAGTATGGGATACAGGCTACGTCCTGTAAAAATGGGAGAGAGGGCCAGTAAGCAAAAAGAATTGGTCGACAAGATCAGGGTGCCTGTTGTTTTTCATACTGAGACGGCTGAATATGGAGCATATAGTGTGGACGTACCCGGTAAACTCTATCGTCTGGCTGAAGATGCTGCGCTGAAACAAGCGCAATATGCCGATATGGGCAACGGAAGTTATTATATGGTAACCCGTTTGATGACCAATGCATGGATGTGGAACCAAAACACAAAGGAAGTAAAAAGCAAAGTTGATAGTCTTTTATATGAGCATATTCCTGGTAAGATCATCAGCAGATCCAATATAGAAAGAAATGGATACCAGGGACTGGACATTATGAATCGAACAAGACGAGGTGATCTTCAACGCTATAATATTTTTATTACGCCTTTCGAAGTGATCCTTTTTAAAATGAGCGGAACAGGAGATTATGTAAAGCTGGGAACTGAAGCAGAAAAATTCTTCAGTAGCATAAAATTTAAAGAAATTAAAAAATATGCCAGCAACTGGAATTCTTTCAGCCCTTCCTTCGGTGGCTTTACTGTTCAGTTACCCGAGCAACCCTATATTGGCAATGATGGTTCCTGGATATTCGATGCTAAAGATCCGGGTACAAATAATTTCTACAGGGTGATCCGAACGGATGTAAATAATTATCAGTTTTTGGAAGAAGATAGTTTTGATCTTACATTATTAAATGAGAGTTTTAAATCCTCCTCTTTTATAAATAAGGAATTTGAAACTAAGCAAACTAATTTTCATGGGTATCCTTCACTTAAAGGGAAATACATTGATAAATTCGGGCAGTTATATTTCACCCGTTTTATTTTACAGGGCCCGCACTACTATAGTCTTATAGTCAGGGCACCATCTGAAAGCAATGGTGTTCATCAGTTTTTAAATTCATTTCAGATTCGACCTTATCAATACAGGAGTTCAAAGCTCATTTCAGATACCAGCCTTTATTTTACAGTCAACAGTCCTGTGTTTGCTGATACAAGCAAGGTAAAGTTAAATATGCCGCGAAGTTATTGGAGTAGCTGGACCTCGGATGAGGGTAAAGAGCAACTATCAGAGAAGGAAAAGCTTGTAGATGGCCTTATGCGAAGCAGGATCTTTCAAAATGATAGCACGGGTGAGCAGATCCATGTATCATTTTTTCAAACCAGTCGTTACACTGATCTTTCAGATACCAATAAAATAAAAGAGCTTAATAGATTCACGGTCCCTGATTCTACGATGGTTTTAGTAAAAGAAACTAAAAGGTCTGATCGCTCCGGGTTTTCGATAAATGAGTCCATATTCACTGATACAAATTCAAGTCGCAGGCTCTGGAGCAAAACATGGTATCGGCCCGCAACAGGAACGGGGTATAATCTGGTGACCATGATCGATTCAATTGGTCAGCCATCTGCATTTTTATATCAATTTTTTGAAAGTTTTCAACCTGCAGTTTCCAGGCAATCAAATGAAAAATATGATAATGGAGATGAATTATTTTTTAGCGATTTAAATAGTTCTGACTCCATGCGCCATCATGCTGCAATAAGAAATATTGATGAGGTGTTTCCTGACTCTACCTACCTGCCCAGCCTGGAAAAGGTGATCAGATCGCTGGGATGGCAGGAAAAGAAATACCTGAACCTGAAAATAGCCTTCATCAACAAACTGGGTGAAATTAAGTCCAACCATTCTTCTGATCTGTTAGAATCCTTATTTTATGAGGCAGGTGATACACTGCAGTTGCAATATTCTGCTTTGGAAAATCTCCTTCAGCATAAGGATCAATATTCTTTTAATATTTTTCGAAGGATCATGGCAAATGATCCACCAGTGCTGGAGTTTAATCATACCTGGTCTCTTTTGATTCCCGAAATGGATGACTTGCCTTCAGCGTTTGACAATGGAAGTTTTCTGGATGAATTTTATGATTCTCTGGCACTGACTAAAACCATTCTTCCTGATCTCCTGCCTCTGCTTAATTTGAAGGATTATGAAAGTTCCATCCTCCAATTGCTGAGAACTATGCTTGAGGCTGGATTGATAGGAAGTCAGGACTATAAAGATTATTTCAGTAAATTCTTAATTGAGGGCCGGCAGGAATTAAAAAAACAATTTATAGCCGAAAAGAAAAAGTCTATTGAAAAAGCTGAAAGCGACTGGGAAGGAAATACGACAATCAATACCACAGCAGGAAAAGAAACAGGCAACGAAGAACTCTTCCTCTATGCAACATTGCTGCTTCCATTTGATGAGCAAAATAAGGGCGTGAATGTTTTTATTCAGCAATTGCTAAGGTCAAAAGATCGAAGACTGGTGATGAATACCGTTCTTCTTTTGGTGAAAAATAAAAAGGTTGTACCTGACTCTATTATTAATTCACTTGCCAGCAGCGATGATTTCCGATTTGAATTATACAACGAATTAAAGACTTTGAATTTGCTTTCTCTCTTTCCTCAGGACGAAAGAAAACAGATCGACCTGGCCAGGAGTGCACTATTATTTCAAAAGCCTTATGATAAACCCGATACGCTGGTATTCCTTGACAAGCGATTCTTATCAGGAAAAACCCAAAGCGGGTATATATTTTTCTTTAAGTATAAAATGAAAACTATAGATCTGAATTGGAAGATCGCAAGCGTAGGTCTGATCCCGGCAGATACAAGTAAATTTGATACTGATATTGTCAGCAATGCGGGACTGACAGGGAAAAAATTACAGCTAACAGGTTTTGGATCTGTAAGACTGAAAGAGGATAAACCTGCAGCAGAGCAACTGGATAATATTATTCAAAAATGGAAGGTTCAGCAAAGAAAAAGCGGCAAGGAATTTTACGCGTTGGATGATGATGATCAGGAGGAGGAAGAATAGGGACCTTAATTAGTTGGCAAGAATGCCTTTTGGAATGGAAGCGACCAGGTTTATTGTGTATTCCTGTTCCGGATTATAATAGATCTGATCTGATGGACCCGATTCAACGATCTTCCCCTTATTCATTACAAGTATTCTATCACTAATATATCTTACTACTGAAAGATCATGTGAAATAAAGATCACTGTAAATCCGAATTCTTTTTTAAGATCATTAAGCATATTCAGCACCTGAGCCTGAACACTTACATCCAGTGCGGAAACTGATTCATCACAAACAATAAAGGATGGATCAAGTGCCAGCGCTCTGGCGATCACAATGCGTTGCCTTTGTCCACCGCTGAATTCATGCGGATAACGATTATAATGTTCGGGTCTCAGGTCCACTTTTTCAAGCAGCTCTATTACTTTTTGTTTTCTTCCGCTTTCAGTTTTTATAATGCCATGAACTTTCAATGGTTCACTTATGGCTGAACCAATACTTATTCTCGGATTTAATGAGGAGTAGGGGTCCTGAAATACGATCTGCAAGTCTTTTCGCAAATTGAGCAGATCCCCGGGTCTTTTAGCTTTAAGATCTTCACCATTAAAAATGATCTTTCCGGATGTGGGCTCAATCAATCGAAGAATAGTTCTTCCAAGTGTAGTTTTACCACAACCTGATTCTCCCACCAAACCAAGCGTTTCTCCTTTATAAAGATCAAAACTTACACCATCCACTGCGCGTACTATCTCCTGTTTCCTTCTAAATAAGGATGAATGTTTACCAAAGTGTACATGAAGATTCTCTACTTTCAGCAGCACAGCATTATTTACCAACTTACTTGTTTCGGAATATTTTACCAGTTCAGATTTATTTCCCTCCATGAAATCAGATACGATGGGTAATCTTTCTCCACGGTTATGGTTTACCGGTCTGCAGGCTATCAATGCCCTTGTATATGGATGAATTGGATTTAAAAAAACATTCCTGGTAGTACCCTGCTCCACGATCTCTCCTTTGTACATGACAATTGCGCGGTCGGCAATTTCAGCTACAACACCCAGATCATGCGTAATAAAGATCACCCCCATACCTGTTTGCTTTTGCAATTCTTTTATCAGTTCAAGAATGGTTTTTTGCACTGTTACATCCAGTGCGGTTGTTGGCTCATCACAAATTAAAATAGAAGGTTCACAGCACATGGCCATCGCGATCATCACCCGTTGCTTCTGACCTCCGCTAAGCTGATGCGGATAACGATTAAATACTGATTCAGGACTTGGTAGTTTCACTTTGGTAAACCATTCTAAGGTTTTTGCCTTGGCCTGCTGACGACTTATTTTTTTATGCACCAGAATAGCTTCCATTACCTGATCTCCACAGGTAAGTACAGGATTAAGAGAGGTCATGGGCTCCTGAAAGATCATGGCGATCTTATTTCCTCTGATTTTTTGAAGTTGCGCAGGGGATTTCTGCAAAAGATCTAAAGGGTTCCCTTCCCAATCACTGAATAGTATTTCTCCGGAAATATAATGCGCAGCAGGGGGCAATAATTGAAGAATACTAAGTGAGGTAACTGATTTACCCGAACCTGATTCTCCTACCAGAGCTACGATCTCATTGGGAAATAATTGGAAAGAGATATGGCTTAATGCCAGATTACTATTATCATCCGAACGGAATTCGAGTGTAAGATCATTTATAGTGAGGAGAGGCTGCAAACTGAATAAAAGCGATTAAAATTTAAGATGTCGAACAGTCATTCCATCATCCATTAATAATTTGAGAGAATCAATACCGATCTTCAGATGATTTTCTACAAATTGACTGGTCACCAGTTTATCACTCTCTTCTGTTTTTACTCCTTCGGGAATCATTGGCTGATCACTTACCAGCAAAAGAGCCCCTGTTGGGATCTTATTGTAAAAGCCTACAGTAAAAATAGTAGCCGTTTCCATATCAATGGCATAGGCTCTTATCTTTTGCAGATACTCTTTAAAGGGTTCATCATGTTCCCATACTCTTCTGTTGGTAGTATAAACTGTGCCTGTCCAATAGTCAACTGAATAATCCCGAATAGTGGTTGATACGGCTTTCTGCAAGGCGAAAGCGGGCAGGGCAGGAACTTCTGGAGGGAAATAATCGTTTGATGTTCCTTCACCTTTAATAGCGGCAATAGGCAGGATAAGGTCGCCGAGCTTATTTCTTTTTTTCAACCCGCCACATTTGCCAAGAAATAGTACTGCCTTAGGTTTTATAGCAGTAAGCAGATCCATGATGGTAGCAGCCGAGGGACTTCCCATACCAAAATTGATGATCGTAATATTATTCGCGGTGGCGCATTGCATGGGTCTTCCATCACCGACTACTTTTACCTTATACCAGTCCGCAAATAACTTAAGATAATTGCTGAAATTGGTAAGCAGGATATATTCTCCGAAGTTCTCAATATTCTCTCCGGTGTAGCGTGGAAGCCAGTTTTGGACGATGTCTTCTTTTGTCTTCATATACAAATTTAATTATTTTGCAGCTAACCATTCCAGGCATTCCCCGCCCCTTATTTTTGCTTTATGCTTACCATTAGTTACCCAAGGCCGGATTTCCGCATGCGTCAGGAGCAGGGGATCGAACAGATATTCGATCCGATACGGAAAAAATGGTTGTCGCTAACGCCGGAAGAGTGGGTAAGACAGAATTTTCTTCAATATTTATTGCAGGTAATGAATTACCCCCAGGCATTGGTAGCAATTGAAAAAGAGATCATGATTGGTGAAAGAAAGAAAAGATTCGACCTGCTTGTATACGACAATGAGCATCACCCCTGGATGCTCATTGAATGTAAATCGATGGAAATAACCCTTTCCGAAGAAACCCTGCAACAGGCTTTGCGCTATCACAGCAGTATCCAGGTTTCTTATATAATCATAACAAACGGTAATGATTGTTATGCCTGGAAAAAACAGGGCAATGATCTTCTTCTGATCGATCGATTGCCCGCCTTCGGACTTTGATTATTTATCAAATATTTTTGGGTCAACAGTAACATTTAGTTCAACAGTGGTGAAACTAAGTGATTGAAATACCTGTCCCATGGCTTGTTGCGTGCGGGTCATATAGAATTTCATTCCACCAACTTCTTTTGGATCGGCGAACAGCGTTTCTACTTCTGTCTCCTGTCCCTGGATATCGCGGGTAGTAACTGCTTTGGTAAGTCCCCAATTGTTACCATTTATAAAATAGGTAGTTGCCTTACCATCTTCTTTATTGGTCATTTTTATTTTATAATTCTTAACCCCTTCAATCGTTTCATCCCCTGCCAGTTCAATTTTATTTTCAAGATTTTTGTAATTCATAAGGGTGCTGGCCAATGATGCCTGAGCTTTGAAACCGATCAGTTCTGAGCCTTCCACATCGGTGGCATCGGTAGCGCCATTAAATGGATCGATTTTCCATCCTTTTCCTGCATTATAGACATTGACGATCTTCTGACCCATTACATCCACATCAGCTCTCATGGATTTATTATTAACGATCACAATGGTTATTGGAAAATCCATTCCCTGGGCAGTCACTACGCCTGTCAATTTAGCGGTGCTGGTTTTCATATAAATATCCATCCCTCCCATGCTTTTTGAAAAATTATTTACAATTTCATCGGCGGTTTGAGCATTCACAATTAAAGTGAACAGACTAAATACAACAAGCAGTAATTTTTTCATACAATGATTTATTTGGCTTAATGATAGCGAAGATGCGAATTATTTAATAAAGGTTGTTTGCCGTTTGTCCTTATTTCGGAAAAGGCAAAAAAATCCCGTTTGCAGGGGCAAACGGGATATAAGCAATTGGTTTCATCAGGGCTTATGGGAATATGCCCAATTCCGCATAAGCGGTTCCTACCTTATTGATTGCGACCACATAGGCAGCAGTTCGCATATCAGGAATAGAAGGATTCTCCTTCCAGGCATTCATTACTTCATGGGTGGCATTGATCATGGTTTCTTCCAGACCACTATAAACCAGGTCCACTTCATCAGGGCCATGTAAAATGAATTCCCTTTCAGAAGTACTGACTGATTTACCGGTGAGCTGTTCCATTTGACCGAGGATATGCGTATTCATATTCTCTGTAAATCTTTTTTCCAGACGTCCGTAACGAACGTGGCTAAGATTTTTCAACCATTCAAAATAGGAAACAGTAACACCACCTGCATTCAAATACATATCGGGAACAACCAGTATACCTTTTTTAGCAAACACATCATCTGCATCCGGTGTCAACGGACCATTTGCCGCTTCGCCGATCAGTTTCGCTTTTACTCTCGGAGCGTTCTCTCCATCGATCACATTCTCGAGAGCGGCCGGGATCAGAATATCGCATTCCATTTCTAACGCATCTTTATTTTTTGCAAAATTAGTTGCGCCAGCAAAATTCAAAATAGAACCACTTGCTTTCCGGTGTGCAAAAACAGCATCTACATCCAAACCATCTAAATTATAAATAGCACCTTCATATTCTGCAAGGGCAATAATTTTTGCTCCACCATCCTGGAAGAACTTAGCGCTATGATAGCCCACATTTCCAAGACCCTGGACAATCACTTTTTTACCTTCCACTCCTGTAGTCAATCCCAGTTTGCTCATTATATCGGGCATATTGCAAACCTCGCGTAAACCAAAGAACACGCCCAACCCGGTAGCTTCGCGACGACCGCGTACGCCACCCTGCGTAACTGGTTTACCTGTAACACAACCAGCTGCATCGATCTCTCCTGGATGCATAGCGGCATAGGTATCAAGTATCCAGGCCATTTCTCTTTCACCGGTTCCATAATCAGGAGCGGGAACATCGGTACCAGGGCCAATAAAATTCTTTTTGATCAGTTCAGCAGTATAACGGCGGGTGATCTTTTCAAGTTCATAAGTGCTGTAAGCTCTTGGGTTGATCTTGATTCCTCCTTTACCACCACCAAATGGAACATTTACGATCGCGCATTTGTAGGTCATCAGGGCGGCCAGTGCCATCACTTCATCCTGGTTAACTTCTGCAGCGAAACGAATACCTCCTTTACAAGGTGTTTTATGATGAGAATGCTGAACGCGGTAAGCTTCAATCACCTCCATCGAACCATCATCCCGCTTGATCGGAAATCTCATTTGATAAACGGAATTACATTCCTTGATCTGTTGCAGAAGGCCATTGTCCCACTTTGTGTATTTGGCCGCCTTATCAAAACTTTTTTCAACGGCACCAAAAAAACTGTAATGTTTGTCTGACATGATGTCTTTTTTAATTAAGCAATCTATAAAAAAAGCCACTGACCTCAGGCCGGTGGCAACTCGTTATTTAATTTCTTTTTCCAATTTACTGATCTTACGATCAAGCGTGAATACATACAAGATGAGGCCCAATAAAATGGTGGTCATTACTGCAACCACCACATAGATACGGCCATTACTACGCATGGTATCTGCCATCTCAGTATTTTTTTGAGCGAATAAAATAGCCGGGTTCATTATTAATAAAAGGGCGACAGCTATTTTTTGAAATAGTCTTTTCATGATAACCATTTTTTCTCTTTAAGTAAGACCAGACGAATTTTAAGTGTAGCGATCCATACACCCAGTAATGTCCAGCCGATAACAGCGGGATAAAAAATTATTCGCATTTTCATATCCATTTCCATTGCAGGATTTCCACCCTCTGCTCCCGGATTGCCTGGATGAAGACTAGGGAGAATGCGGGGAATAATCCAGATTGCAGGAAATAATAAGGCATAAGCGAAAATATTGTAAACAGCGCTTACCCTGGCCTTCTTATCAGTATCCTGTACAGAATCACGAAGGATCAGATAGGCAAAATAAACCAACAGCGCGATGCCGGCACCAATTAGTTTTGGATCTCGTGCAATTGAGCCGAATTGGCTAACAACAGATCTGTTCTGGTCGGCCCATGTATAAGAAGCCCATATACCACCCGTAGTATAACCAAGAAGTCCAAACACGATCCCAACAATGGCATATTGTCTGGAATAGATATCATATTTAAGATCAAAACTTCGAAGGTAACGTACAGCCTGCACCACTGAAATGGTGAAAAGGATCATCATTCCGAACCACATGCAGACATGGAAATAAAGATTTCTAATAGTTTCCTGAAGGAGTGGAAGTCGGGGTACACTGGTTAGTAATCCAGCAGTAAATGTGTATATCAGAAGAATTACACATAATATTTTCCACCAGGATTTATACATAATGAATGAGTTCTGATAATCATTCCATTTAATTTATGAATGAAGAATGAGAGCAAAAATAAGGCAATAGCCATCAACAAAAAAAGGAATTGGTCAACCTCCGACCTGACTTAAATTATGTAAAGTGTGAGTAATACACATTCTTAATCTTTCCAAAGAAATGGAAAAAGGATAACAGAGAGCATGATAACTAGTATGTCCATGGTCACCAGCAATATCACCATAGTGGATGAAATGCTTAGCAGAGGTGCAAATGCCGCATTTGATAATCTCATCAAAAGTAATAACTGAGGAATAATAATTGGAAATCCAAGCACGGCCATGATAGCGGCATTTTGCTGCGCTTTTGCTGCAATGGCGGCAAGAAAACTGAACACCAGGCTAAGGCTCCAGCCACCTAATAAGGTAAGTCCTATGAATTGGCCAGCTTTATCCAGCGGATTTCCTAGAAATAGGATGAATAGAAAAAGGCTGAGCAAACTCATCAGCAGCATCAGCAGGGAATTGAAAATTAATTTTGCCAGAACAAAACTTACCGGACTAGCCAGGGAATAGAAATAAAGCATTCTTCCCTTGCTTTCCTGGAGAAAACTTTTAGCTACAGCGTTTATGCAAATGAACAATTGTATTACCCAGAACAAACCATTCCAGACTTTCGCTTCGGGTTCATCCATCGCATTAAAAAGAACGAAGATGGTAGAACCAATATAAAGCAGGATCCCGTAAAAACTATATTGCTGCCTGATCTCCAGCAGCAGGTCCTTTTTAAAAAGTGTTAATATATGTTGTATTGATCCGATGCAGCGAAAATACTCAATAGCTGGTATTATGGATACCGAATTATTGCTCTATTTTGTGAGCAAATCTTTCTTCATGAAAAGAATCCTTTCTCCGCTGTTGTTTATTTTAAGCCTTATTTCTATACTTTCCTGGCAATCCTGCCAATCTACCAAAACTGCAACAGCTTCAAGAACCCTGAAGTTTGGTCTTGAAAATGGTAAGGCCTACGATTATGAGACTGTATTTAATATGGATCAGGAAATAATGGGACAGAAAATACAGGCGGATATGAGTTCCTATTATTCATTAAAGGTAATTTCCGATAGCGCGGATATCAGGACCATTGAAGGAAGTATAGATAGATTCTCTATGAAGACCGGTGCCGGGGGTATGAATATTGAGATCGATACAGATAAACCGGATGCAGAATCAGGGGCTTCTGAAAAAGACAGTGCATTGGCTATGCTTAACAAACTTTTCTCAGCTATAAAACATCAGAAATTTATCATGAAGGTAAATGCGGAAGGATCTGTATTGGATGTAACAGGCTTTGAGAGAATGGGAGTTTCAATCGCTGATTCTCTGGGATTGGAAGGAGAAAAAAGAGAGCAGTTGATGCGGCAGTTTGATAAGCAATTCAACGGCGATGAAATCAAAGGACAGTTTGGGCGATTCTGGAGTGTGTTTCCAAATAAAGAAGTGAAAGTGGGTGATAGTTGGAACAGAACTTCTGTATTGAAAGGAACTATGCCTGGCACCTATACATCAACCTATAAAGTAAAAGATATTGAAGGTGATATGGTAACTCTGGAAGAAAAGACAAAGGTAGATTCCAAAGCAGAAAAAATGGGAATGACCGGCGATATTGAAGGTACACTGGTTATAGACAGTCGTTCAGGTTTGGTCGTCACTGCGGACCAGGATATGACATTTAAAGCCTCAGGTGGCGGAATGAGTTTTGACATAATTGCAAAATCTAAAACCAAAGGCACAGCCAGATAGTTTTACCTGAACCAGATCAACCTTTTTTATAACAGATCCGGCATCGGGGTTCATATGCATCTTTCGCACCAAGCACCACCTGACCTTCCTGTGCGATCTTCCTATATGAATAATGAGCGATATTTCCGCATTGCATGCAGATCGCATGTAGTTTAGTTACATAATCAGCCTTAGCCATTATATAAGGCATCTGACCAAATGGATTGCCCAGGTAATCCATATCCAATCCAGCGACGATCACCCTAACTCCACTGAATGCGAGCCGATCGCATACCTCTGTGATACCTTCATCAAAAAATTGCGCTTCATCCACCCCGATCACTTCAACATGGCTGGCCATCTCCATAATTTTTGAAGAATTGTCAACCGGAGTGGAAAGGATGGCTGTGGCATCGTGAGAAACGATCTTTATACTGTCATACCTGTTATCTATAGCAGGTTTGAATATTTCTACTTTTTGATTAGCGATCTTGGCTCTCCGAAGCCGGCGGATCAATTCTTCCGTTTTTCCACTGAACATGGAACCGCAGATCACTTCGATGCTTCCCGGTCGCTTAACACCTACGATAGGTTCAATAAACATTGTTAAGATTGTTTGGAGGGCAATGTTAGGGATTTTATTGGCAGAATGTTTGTAATTTACTGTTCCTCTGTTAAACAACCCATCATGGAACGAATCGAGGCACTGGTAAAAAGATTAAAAGAGCAGTTGGACGCTAATACGGACCCATCGATCCTTCTGGGAACGGTGCAATTACTGCAATTTGAACTCACAAAAATGAATACGGCGGAGAAATCCGGACTTGGAACTTCTAAGGTGGCGGTTATATTGCCGGCAGCCCAGGTTTCTGTTTCGGCACCTGCTATGAGTTATGAAAAATATGCACCGAGACCACTGGAACCTGTGATCGAATTAAAAGAAGAAAAACTGGTATATAACCTGGATCCACATCCCGAAGAAATAGAGGAGGAGATTGCGGTTACTGAAACAAAAGAAACCCTGCTCCTGGATGATGGAACTTTTTCGGTAGTGCAAAAGAACGGTCAGCTTGATATGGTATTTGATCCTATGACCGAAATCCCTACGCTCGCTATTCAAACAAGAGAAAAGGAAGTGAACGACAGAGGCAGGAAAGAAGAGTCGTTGAATGATAAATTAAAGCATGGAAAAACTGAATTAATAGAAGTGTTAAAGGAGACTCCTGTAAAGGATCTTAGAAAAGCTATTGGAATAAACGATCGGTTTCTATTTATCAATGATCTGTTCCGTGGAGATGAAAACATGTATGAGCGTTGCCTTAAAACGATCAACAGTTTTAATATTTACCCTGAGGCCGAATACTGGATCACACGCGAACTTAAAGTGAAACTTGGATGGAAAGATGACGAGCATGCCGTTCAGCAATTTTATCAGCTGGTCAAAAGACGTTTTTCCTGAATATAATTCATGATCTTTCCAGTGGCACCGGACTGCTCCTTCACAAATTTTCCTGATGCCGTTGCTGCAATTTCATAACGCTGTTTATCTTCAATCAGATTTTGCATAAGAAGAATGAGTTGCTCCTTATTCTCAACTACAATGGCTCCACCAGCATTTACCAGGCCCACCGCTTCCTGGTATTTTTTATAAAACGGACCGATAATAACCGGTTTGGAACAGGCTGCCGGTTCCAGCACATTATGCACGCCCATTTTTATAAAACCTCCTCCAACATAACTTATCCAGCTATAGCGATATAACCTGGATAGCATTCCCACATTATCAATAATAAGTACCTGGCTATTGAGGCTTGTATCATTGGCCAGTTCAGAATAAAGAATGGCTCCATTAAAAGCCTGTTTTAGATTATTGATGTGTTTTGAAGAAATTTCATGCGGTGCTATGATCCATTTAAGTGGCAAATGATTCAGCGATTGCCAGCTATTAATTAAGATCTCTTCATCTTCCGGCCAGGTACTTCCAGCCACAATACATTTTTCTGTTTGGATAAAACTTTCAATCAATGAAATTGCTTCTCCATGATCAGCGATCTGTTGCACACGATCAAATCTGGTGTCGCCAGAAATACTACTTATCTCCTTTAAGCCGATGCTATTTAATAATTCCAAAGAAGTTTGATTCTGTACAAATAAATGATTGAACCTTGATAACATTTTTTGTTGTAAGCCGCCATACCATTTGAAGAAAGACATATCCTGCCTGAACAAAGCAGAAATAAGGATCAATGGTATTTTTCTGTAACTGATCTTTTTTAAATAATAATACCAGAATTCATATTTCACAAAGATCACAAGGGAAGGATGGGTGATCTCCAGAAATCTTCTGGCCGTTACGGGACCATCCAGAGGCAGGTAAAACACCCAATCCACATCGGAATAATTTTTTTGCGATTCATATCCTGATGGTGAAAAAAACGTAAGAAGTATACGGTAGTCGGGGAAATTTTTCTTCAGTTCTTCAATTACCGGACGACCCTGTTCAAATTCACCAAGGGAGGCGCAATGCATCCATATCAGCTTTTCATTGGGCGGAATGGCTTTTTGCAGCCTGTCCATAATGCCCTTGCGACCCTGGCTCCATTTTTTCGCTTTGGGGTTGAACCAGGAAGCAATGAAGGTGCCAGATCGGAACAGAAAAAGAATTATATTATAAAGAAGTACTGCCAAGTAATTTATGATAGAATACGGGGTCTAAACTAAGCCTATTTTACTATTTTTGCCTGGCCTTCGGCGAAAGGCCGGCAAACACGCCATTTCAATGTTTTTCGGGTCAAATTGACCAATAACCAGTAACCAGCGAGTAACATGCGTCCTATCCAAATGGTCGATACGAAGACACAGTACCACAAAATAAAGCAGGAAGTTGATAAGGCTGTGATCGATGTAATGGAAAGTACGGCCTTTATCAATGGAAAAGCGGTGCAGGATTTTACGGCTCATTTGAATAGCTATTTAGGTGCCGGCCATACTATTCCCTGCGCGAATGGTACAGATGCACTTCAGATCGCTATGATGGCCCTGGGCCTGAACCCCGGTGATGAAGTGATCACTCCTTCTTTTACCTATATCGCAACAACCGAGGTGATTGCGTTACTTCGACTGACTCCTGTATTTGTAGATGTTGATCCACTCACTTATTGCATAGATCCTTCAGCTATTGAAAAAGCAATCGGACCCCGTACCCGTGCAATCGTGCCGGTGCATCTTTATGGTCATTCGGCTGAAATGGAACGGATAATGAATATTGCGATCAAGCATGGTCTTTATGTTATTGAAGACAATGCACAGGCAATAGGTAGTGATTATCATTTTTCAACTGGTCAGCGGAAAAAAACCGGGACCATCGGACATATAGGAGCCACTTCATTTTATCCTTCCAAGAATTTGGGTGCATTTGGAGATGGAGGAGCATTATTTACAAATGACGATTCACTGGCAGCAAAAATGAAGATGATCGCTAATCATGGACAGAGCAGACAATATTATCATGATATAGTTGGTTGCAACAGCCGACTGGATTCTATTCAGGCTGCTATTCTCAATATCAAGCTTCGTTTTCTGGATGAATATATTTGTGCCAGAACCGCCGCTGCGGATCATTATGATAAGGCATTTGCTTCTCACTCTGGAATCGTTACTCCTTACCGGGCGGATTATGCTACGCATGTGTTTCATCAGTACACTATTCAAGTTGATCCTGCCAAAAGAGATGGACTAAAAGAATATCTGGCAAGCAAACAGGTGCCTTCAATGATCTATTACCCGGTTCCCGGGCACAAACAAAAAATGTTTGAGCAATTTGGAGTTGAGGCAATAGAATTACCAGTAACAGATGCGCTCATACTGCGTGTGATCTCATTGCCAGTACACACTGAACTGGATGATGATCAACTGAATTATATAAGCGAACAGGTTTTATCATATATTAATAATTAAAAAAATCGAATGAAGATCGCAATTGTTGGAACAGGATATGTGGGATTGGTGACAGGCACTTGTTTTGCTGAAACAGGCAATGACGTTATATGCGTGGATATTGACGTAAATAAAGTGAATAAGCTCAGCAATGGTGAGATCACCATTTTTGAACCGGGTCTGGAAAAACTTTTTTTAAGAAATGTAAAAGAGAAACGTTTGCATTTCAC
>JBKJMI010000116.1:0-4461 GCA_046596515.1 Chitinophagaceae bacterium
TGATTTTGTTTTTCCACCTATCTGTCACACCTTCTCACACCAATCCACACCAGCCGAACAACATCGAAGTACTTTTTTAATAAATAATAATTGATGTATTATAATGAACAATTTTCCGGTTTATGGGGTATAATTCTTGGTGGTTCCAGTGGTTTTGGATTTGCAGCAGTTGAAAAGTTAGCCAGTCACGGGATGAACGTTGCAGTATTGTACCGTGAAAGGGGCAGTGTTGAAAAAGAACTCAAAAAAAAATTTATTGAGCTGGGAGAAAAAATGGCGGTTACTATTTTGCCTTTTAACATCAATGCACTTGATGAGGAGGGACGAAAATTATTTATCAGAGAGTTTAGTGCTGAAACAGGTAAAAAAAAATGTGTAAGGCTACTACTTCATTCCATTGCCAGGGGTAACTTAAAACCATTGACTTTGCAAGGCGATAAGATGGTACCGGCTCTGGAAGCTGCATCAGCCGTTCTTTCAATTGAAGATTTTCAATATACCACCTATGCGATGGCGACCAGCCTGCTTGACTGGACAAGACTTCTTTTAAAAGAGGATTTTTTTTATCAGGATGCCAGAATAGTTGGACTAACCAGTGAAGGGGCCCATAAATATTGGGAAGGGTATGCCGCTGTTTCTGTTGCCAAAGCATCCCTTGAAAGTCTTTCAACCTTTATGGCAGTTGAATTCAGTCAATACGGGTTGAAAACAAACCTTATTCATGCCGGGATCACAGAAACCCCTTCATTAAAAAGAATACCAGGCTGTGAAAAACTTATTGAGCTTGCAAATTCCAGAAATCCTTCAGGAAGAATAACAACTCCGGAGGATGTTGCAAATGTAATTTACCTGCTATGCACTCAGGAAGCGTTTTGGATAAATGGATCTGTCATCCATGTAGATGGAGGGGAACATTGCCGGTAATTTTATTTATTCTTAACTGTATGTACGAAGATATTTTATATCATTTACCTTATAAATCCTCCTTCCGGTTTGTAGACAATATCACATCCCTGGATATGAACGGAGTGACCGGAGATTATACATTAAAAAAGGATGCCTTTTTTTATCAGGATCATTTTCCGGGCAACCCGGTTACACCCGGGGTAATTATTACTGAAATAATGGCGCAAATCGGTTTAGTGGTTTTGGGGATTTATATTATTCTGAATGCTTCCAGCGAAATTCAGAATGCGGATAATACACCTTTGTTTCCATTACTTACATCGGTAGATGTTTCATTTGTTAACATGGTATTGCCTGGTGAAAAAGTATCAGTGATTTCTCAAAAAAAATATTTTCGGTTCAGCAAATTAAAATGTTATGTGGAAATGCTGAATGAAAGGAATGAACTTATCGCAAATGGAATGTTTTCAGGTATTATCAGGAGAACGGGGATCAAAAACATACAATTATGAAGCGGCGCGTTGTCGTTACTGGTTTAGGAGTAGTGGCGCCTAATGGAGTGGGGGTTTCTGCTTTTTTGCAGGCTATTCAGCAGGGTGTTTCGGGAGTAAGATTTATACCGGCATATGAGGAATTTAATTTTAACTGTCACATATCCGGATTACCTGAATTTGAATGGGACCAGCTTAAGACATACTTATCGGAAGTAAGTTTTCATGGCTTACGCGGAATGGGTATCGGTTATGCTATCAAAGCTGCTGTGGATGCATGGACAGATGCTGGAATTATTCCCGCTAATGACGAGACTTATTGGGAATCAGGATGTGTATTTGGCAATAGTGTGGCAGACAGTGCATTGATGCGTAGCGTATTTGCAAAGGTTGATGCAAAGGAAGCCAGGAAATTAGGATCTCGTGTAATAGAACAATCGATGAACAGCGGCCCTACCGCATACATTTCGGGACTATTGGGCCTGGGTAATAAAATTGTTACAAACTCTTCAGCTTGCGCAACCGGTTCTCAGGCAGTACTGATGGGCTATGAATATATAAAATACGGCATGGCAAAACGCATGTTGGTAGGCAGTACAGAATATGTGGATCCTTATATTTTTGGTTCATTCGATTCTATGCGGATCTTATCAAGAAAATTCAATCATGCTCCGGAACAAGCTTCCCGGCCGATGAGTGCAAGTGCCGGGGGATTTATTCCCGGATCTGGGGCAGCAGCAATTGTTCTCGAAGACCTAGACTTTGCATTGGAACGTAATGCTACTATCTATGCGGAAATTTTAGGGGGATCTAATAATTCCGGAGGACAGCGAAATGGAGGTTCGATGACTTCGCCAAATGCAGAAGGTGTCATTAAATGTATAAAAGAGGCTGTAATTGATTCGGAAATACATGCTGAAGACATTGATTTAATAAGTGGACATTTAACTGCAACCGGTGCAGACAAACTTGAAATTCAAAACTGGATTTTGGCGCTTGGTAGAGAAGAATCTGATTTTCCTCTTATTAACTCTTTAAAATCAATGACGGGTCATTGTCTTAGTGCAGCCGGTTCAATTGAAATTGTGGCAGTAATTTTGCAGATTATGCATTCGTTCGTACATCCGAATATCAACCTGGAAGACCCCAATCCTGAAATTTTAAAAATTATTCCTTTAGAATCTTTACCAACCAAACGCATAAACAAGGACATTAATATCGTAGCCAAAGCAAATTTCGGATTTGGAGATATTAATACCTGCTTACTCTTTTCAAAATTCAAAAACAATGGATAGACAATCAATTTTAGAGGAACTTAAAAAAGTACTGGCTCCATATACTGGAAATAAAGTAGCACTCGATTCTATTAATGAAGAAACTGAGTTGATAAAAGATCTTAAGATCAATTCAGCTAATGTGGTTGATATTATTATAGATGCAGAATCAAAATACAATATTGAAATAGATATGGATTCAGCAGAGAAAATGACCAGGGTAGGCAGTTGTATTGACGTGATAATGGAGAAAATGAAAAGCAAAGTGTGAACAGCACCGGTAATGATATTATTGCATTGCATTCCATAAACTCTAAACGCGCAAAGGAGGCCCGCTTCTATTTAAAAATACTTTCTCACCCCGAGCTAAAACTTTATACAGACAAAGCATTTCCAAAAATGCCGTTGGAGGATTTTGTATGGTTGTTATGGTCGGTTAAAGAGTCAGTATACAAATACCTGAAAAGAAGTATCCCCGGTCTGGTATTTTCACCCAAAAAAATAATTATTCAGGAAATTGATTTCGCTGGAAACGGGAATGTTACAGCATTTGAAGGCCCTTCATTGGAAGGGATACTTTCTCCTGAAAAAAAAACGATTAACTGTATTGTAAACTCTGGGACGAGTGTTTTATTTTCAAGGTCAGAAATCTACGATGAATTAATTCATACTGTAGTGTGCGGTGATAAATATTTTAAAAATATTTGCTCGGGCATTCAATATATTGACCAGCCAGATTACGAAAATCAATCCCTGGCAGTTAGATCTTTCGTGTTAAAGAGGCTGAGCTCCATTTTCCCAAATGATCATTTGCAAATAGAAAAAAATCCTATCGGGTATCCTGTATTGCTGAATGGATCAAAAGAAATGGATATCCCGATTTCATTTGCGCACCATGATCATTTTGTTGCCTATTCATATTTATTAAAGACCCCAGCGCAACCTCAGAAGGTGTTCCATCCTTAGTTTTTGTATTTCTCACCGACCCCTGTCGGGAGGATTGGAACATGCTCAACTTCCTTTAATTTAGCTTTTCAGAGATTGGCATCTTTCTTCTAATCAATAACTCAATCAATGGAAGTTCATTCCCATACACATTCACCTGGAAAAGGATGGACTCATTATTTCTGGGAATTTTTAATGCTGTTCTTAGCGGTATTCTGTGGATTTATAGCTGAAAATATAAGGGAGCACCAGGTAGAGCATACCCGGGAAAGGGAGTATATGAAGTCTTTGCTGAGTGATATTGCGGAGGATACTGTAGAAATGAACAAAAGTATGGTAATGGCAAAAGAGGCGATTCAATATGAGGACAGTTCCATACTATATATTTATCAGCACCCACCAGATAAATACTTGCCGGAAAATTTCACAGATATGGATGGCAAATCGCTTCGGAGACTGAAAGTAGTGTTTAACAATATAACAGCACAGCAGTTAAAGAATGCGGGCAATCTGCGTTTGTTGCGCAGTCATGAAACAATTAAGAAGATCTCCATTTACTGGAATCAACAGGAAAATACCATCATTGTCCTTAACCGTTTCCTCGAATACCGAAACCGTGGTCGGGAATTTGAGGAAAAACTGACTGCCTATTCAGAGCGGGAATTGGCAGATGCGAAAATGATTCCACCCATCTCTGCTGGTACTCGGGTGATCAATTCAGATCCTGCCCTTTGGTCTGAATATTCAAATATATTAAGCCATTGCAGGGTTACAGCGAAGGCCTACCTCGATCAACTGCTAACACAAAAAATACTTGCGGTGGATTTGATTGGAACATTGAAGAA
>JBKJMI010000146.1:0-23327 GCA_046596515.1 Chitinophagaceae bacterium
GAAATCTTATTTCTGTAAAAGTATATGATGGCGGAGGTGCCGGAGGCATTTTTTCTACCACCCCTTATATAAACATGATGGATCTTGTTGATGCCGTTTCCATGAATATTGAATTTGGAAAAACAGATGAGGGTGGTTCAATCATAAATATTCATAATAGTGCGGGGCAATCAGTATATGGCATGCTCAAGGCGGCCATCAATTCTTTCGACGGAAATAAAATGGCGCCTCTTGATCTTTTGGATGCACCTGTTGCCATGGAACCCGGGGCCATTCGTAGTTTTAAGATGAAGAATTTTTCTGACCGGCGCATGGAACTTTCTGCTTATTTCATTGAAGAGAATAGCAAGAAAAAAATTGAAGTAAAAAAAGTAAACGCCTATATTTTAACCCCTTTGCCGGGTGAAAGACCCCGCATAAACGGTGCTTCAGTTTTTGGTGTAAGGCCCAATTCTCCTTTTCTGTATAAGATCGCGGCCACAGGTAAAAAACCACTTTCTTATTCTGTGACCAATCTTCCGAAAGGATTAATTCTTGATCCGCTTTCAGGAGTGATTCGGGGGCAGATAAAAACAGCGGGCTCACAGACCTTATTTCTTTCTGTAAAAAATGAGTTGGGAGAAACAAAAAAAGAATTGATAATCCGTTGTGGCGATCTGATCGCATTAACACCACAAATGGGTTGGAACTCCTGGAATTGCTGGGGTCTCAGTGTCAGCGAGGAAAAACTTCGAAGCTCCGCACAGGCACTTATCGACAAGGGCCTTGCCGATCATGGTTGGAACTATATGAATATAGATGATGGCTGGGAAGATTCTGTGCGCGGAAAACAGGGAGAGATCGTCGCTAATTCAAAATTTCCAAACATGAAAGGTCTGGGCGACTGGCTTCATGATCGTGGTTTGAAGTTTGGAATTTATTCTTCGCCGGGTTCACTAACCTGTGGTGGTTATCTTGGATCCTATCAACATGAGGCGCAGGATGCGGCTACCTATGCATCCTGGGGAATTGATTATCTGAAATATGATTGGTGCAGTTACGAAACAGTTCATGCTGCCGAAAAAGATACATCACTTGCCTCTTATATTAAGCCTTATGCTGTAATGCAGAAAGCACTTCGTTCTCAACCCCGCGATATTGTTTATAGTCTTTGCCAGTATGGAATGAAAGACGTGTGGAAATGGGGTCCGCTTGTAGATGGTAATAGCTGGCGAACTACCGGAGATATTGAAGACAGTTGGGAAAGTCTTAAAAATATTGGCTTCTCACAGAATAAAATGTCGGACTATGCAAAGCCGGGCAGATGGAATGATCCGGATATGCTGATCGTAGGAGAAGTGGGATGGGGACCAAGGCTTCATCCAACAAGGTTGAACCCTGATGAACAATACACACATATCAGTCTCTGGTGCCTGCTTTCTTCCCCTTTACTTATTGGATGTGATATCAGTCGGCTGGACGATTTTACGCTGGGCCTTCTGACAAATGATGAAATGATAGATATTAACCAGGACGCATTAGGAAAACAAGCAAAACTTGTGGTTAACTCTGATACTTCGCAGGTTTGGGTAAAAGAACTTAGCGATAAAAGTCTTGCGCTGGGCTTGTTCAACCTTTCAGAAGACTATATGGAAATAGCCATTCCAATAAAAGCAATTAACTGGTCTTCCCCTAATTTTTCAATCCGGGATTGCTGGAGGCAAAAAGATCTGGGTAGGTTTACAAACTATAAAACCATGGTACCACCACATGGGGTGGTGGTCCTGAAAATGAAATAAAGAAAAATTTATCTCCAATGGCCGGGTACCCAGATATATCCCCTTCGGCTATATCTCCAATGGCCCTGAGCCCATTGAGAGCGGCCCCTTGGTTTTGCCCAGTAACCTGGTACATGAACATAAGTTCCTCCTCTCCATTCCCATTCTGGTCCAATCCATACTGCACCGCCATATGGCCTGGGGCCCGGGGCGTTAATGCTTATGCCTACAGGAAAATTCATCCTCACACGTACGTGCTGCGCCTGGCTCACTGCCGAAAGCAGGAATACAAAAACCAGGGCGATCATTGACTTCAATTTCATAATTGCGTTTTTATTAAGACCCGGTTCAGATGGCGGAGTTTAATCATTCACCTTTTTGTATCTTGATTTATGAATCTGAACATGCTCAGACCCGAAAAATACCTTCGCTATTTAACACTGCCAAATCTTTTCGCTCACAAAAGAACAAAAGAGATCCTGGCAGTTAACCCTACTGTTGTGCCCGCAAGAGAAGAGGCGGCAAGTGTAGAAGTATGTGTTTTCGATTATAACGGCGAGGTTCTTGAAGAAAAAACAGCCATCGGAATAGCGGGTTGTTTTGATTATAAAACCAGTGGCAGAACCACCTGGATAAATATTGACGGATTACGTAAACCGGAGATCGAAGCTGTCTGTGCGCATTTTGATATTCATCCGCTGGTAGTAGAGGATATATTAAGTATTAATCAGCGTCCTAAAATGGACGAGTCGGAGAATTTTATATTCTGTCTTTTAAATATGCTCTATTATAACGAGGAGGATCATACTGTTGAGCACGAACAGATCAGTATCCTTCTTGGAAAAGATGTGGTGATCAGCTTCCAGGAAGATGCGAAGAGAGATGTATTTAATGGCCTGCGCGATAAGTTGAGGGTTGCCACAAGTAAGGTCCGGCAACGTGGAGCAGATTATCTCTGCTATTCTTTACTTGACCTGATCGTGGATCATTATTATGTGGTGATGGAACAATTGGGAGAACACATAGAACAAGTGGAAGAAGAAGTGACCCGTGGTCATAACCCAAGGGCCCTGGAACATATTACACGCGTTAGAAAAGAACTGATCGTTCTGAAACGAAACTTTGCACCCGTACGCGAACTGGTGAATGGTTTTCTTAGAAGCGAAAGTGATTTACTTGACAACAGGCAGGTTAAATATTTCAAAGACGTATATGATCATATTGTGCAGGCCCTGGACCTTGTAGAGAACTACCGTGATGTGTGTGTAAGCTTACAGGACCTTCATATCAACAATGTGAATCTTAGAATGAATGAAGTAATGAAGGTGATGGCCATTGTAACCTGCCTGATGGCCCCGGCCACAGTGATCGGTGGCATCTTTGGGATGAACTTCGACACTATTCCATGGCTTCATACACCTTATGGATTTTTTGCTGCAGTAGGGCTAATGCTTTGTGTTCCGGTTATTATGCTGGTTGTATTCCGGAAAAGAGGATGGTTCTGATCAGCGTTTTTTAAAAACAGGCACTGTACTGCAGGGCTCTCCGTACATAATGCTTTTTACAACGGGCCGAAGAATGCGTGTTATTTCCATATATACATAATCCGGGATTGGCGTTTCACCACATCCCTTTACCACAACACGTTTATCATCATATTCTGCAATATCAATGGAGGAAAGATTTTTAAGAAATAATCTTTTCTGTAATTCTTTTTCATCTCCCATCACGATCTCTTTTGCTACAGGTTGCAGATAAGAGGCGGCCAGCATATAGGCCCATACAGGAATGATCGCGTCAATGCTGCAGGTGATAGCAACATGTTTGTTTGCATATAGGGTCCAGTCGGTGGTCTTCAGTGCCTCGCGATAATCTTTTTCTTTTAATATCATTCCCATAAAAAGATATTCCTTGAGATCAAATACGGCCGTATCCTCCCTTGGAAAAAATTTTTCCGGATCAAGCGTGATCAACCCGCTCTCTGCCACTTTATTTACAAAAGGCTCGCTCATTAATGTAAAATTAACGAATAAGGCCTGCTCTTGTTTGCGACTTCCGCAAAACAAAACCCCGCACGCTGCGGGGTCTTGAAGATTTTTAGCTTGTTGCTGTTGGCTCTTAGTTTATCGCTGATCGAAAAAATGTCGCCCTTCAATTCCCCCTCACCACGCATTCCGGCTTGACTACAGACTAACGACTAAAGACTCCCTACTAGTATTTCTCTGCTCTATAATCCTTGATCGTTGCCGCCTTTTTCAGTCCCTCAACAGGGTTCTGGGCTTGCTTGCGCTGATCTGAAAGTTGTTTACGGAAACCCGCTACGTCTGTTGTAATTGAAGTAGCCGTAATATCATCTACTCTGACAACATATACACCATTCACACCAGCAAGGGCTTCTAGTATTACTTTTCCTTTATTAGCCGGATTGAAAGCAGCTCCTAACACCTTAGGTTCGTAGCCCAAAGCCGCGTTATTACTTTTTCCAGAAATGCGAAGGCTATCAGCCACTTCAATTGTTTTTCCTCCCCAGGCTGTTGCTGCTGCTTCTAGTGTAGTGATGGTACCAATTTTTGCTTTCAGCAATTCAGCTTTTTTCTCGTTTCTGAGAATCGCCTCTACGCCTGGTCTTGCTTTCACCACCGTCTGTGTTCCTTCTTTCAACACTTCTGTTACAACCGCTACCGCCTGTATTTCATAGCCATTCATTTCAACTCTTTCTGGTTTCAAAACATCTCCCAGATCGGCGGCATAAATATCTTTTACAAACTGACGGGCATATCCAAGTCCGGTTATTTGTCCATCACGCGGACCAACTACTGCTGATGCTTTATTGATACCCCTTGGTTTCAGTGTTTTTTCAAAATTTGCATCATATGATTTTCTGTCTTTACAATCGGCCGCGAACATATTTGCCTGGTTGATCGCATTGTTGATCGATTCCTGGCTGGCAATAATTTCTTTAGGCAGAAACGCTATCTTATATCCATTGCCAGATCCTTTTTGTGAAAGGATCTCCATATAATGATATCCGAATTGTGTTTTTACAATTCCTTTTGCTCCGGCAGAATTTGTAAATGCAAAATCATTGAATGGTCCAACCATCTGACCAGAGTAAACACTTTCATATACACCACCCTTGTCCTTACTTCCTCCATCGTCGGAGTATTTAACACAAAGTGTATCAAAGTTTGCTCCGTTATTAATTGCAGTACGAATACTGTCTACCAATTTAGATGCAGTAGCAGAATCTCTTTTTTCAAATGTCTGACCCGATTGCGGATCGCGGTCCATAGTTGCAATAAGAATATGTCTCAGTCTCACTGTGTCAGGTATCACTCTTTCGGCCTGTAGTTTGGCAAGCATGATATTTGCTCCATCAATATAGGGTCCGTAAATGGCTCCAATTGGAACCTTAATAATGGAGTCCTTCATTGGAGACTGGATGGATTTAATACTTTTATATCCATCATAATTATATGAAGGTTCAACACCTTGTGTAAGCATGAACTGTTCCATATTACGAGTTGAATCAAACTCTGGTTTAAGCTTCAGTAATTTGTTTATTGCATCCAGTGTGTCCGCCGGTGTAGGGGCCGCGCTGAAGGAAACATAATCAATGGTACGGCTTTCGGCCTGTTTGAATTGATCTTTATGCTTGCTGATATACTCTTCAATTTCTTTATCAGAAACCTTAACCGCGCTGTCAGATACAGCGGAATAAGATTCTTTTACAAAAGAGATCTTGGCCAGAAGGCTGTTGTCTGCATTTTGTTTTTCAGCAAACCAACGGGGAATATTCATGCTGTTTACCATGGCAAGATATTTTTCCATCTTGCGCTGCTGTATCAGCGAATTAATATAATCGTTGAAGTTTGCTTTTTGTTCTGCAGTGCCTTTCTTTAGGATCTGATCGATCTGTTGTTTGGCCTGTATCCCATTATAAACTCCTGTCTTAGGATCTGTGAATTGTTGTTTCAGGTCAGAAGGAGCGTTAGCTCCATAAAGAATATCTCCTAATTCTTTAGAGCTAACTGAAATGCCGAGGCTGGAAATTTCTTCATCCATCAACATCCGGCTCACTTCATTGTCCCAGGTATTTTCCTGAGCCATTTGTGTGGTCTGGTTGTTGTCAGGATAGCCCTGCTTCTTAAAATTACCGCTGGTGACATCCACTTTGCGGTTAAAATCCTGGAAGCTGATTCCTTTTCCGTTCACACGTCCAACCAGATCATTTGATCCGGTACTGAACATCCCGCGAGATTTTCCGGAGAAATAATCGGTAAGGATAAAACCAATTAGCGCTAACGCAATTAGAATTACAGAGATCCTGGCGCCTTTGTCCCGAATGGTCTGAATGATAGACATAATTAATTAATAAGGGATTATATATACCCATGGCCCGTTTTAAGGCCTTCTTTGGGGGAGGGCAAAATTAGTGTTTTTGGGGATAATTCGTGAGTAATTCCCCAATTAATTCACTGAAACCACCCCTTGTCTTAAGCTCTGTATAATCAATAGCTTATCTTGGTTTAGACTTGGGGTGTACCAGCTTCATTTCAGCCACCAGGTTGGTGGCTCCGGCATATTTATCAACTATGAACAAAACGTACCGAATATCGACCATGATATTGCGGCAAATCGCCGGATCATAATTGATATCACTCATGGTTCCTTCCCATACCCTGTCGAAATTCAATCCGATCAGGTTTCCATAAGCGTCTAAAACAGGTGATCCGGAGTTTCCGCCCGTAGTATGATTGGAGGCCAGAAAGCAAACAGGCATTTTTCCATTCTTTCCATAAGGTCCAAAATCTTTGTTCTTATTTAGTTCGCGCAGCCGTGCCGGAACATCAAACTCATAATCTCCGGGTTTATATTTTTCCATTACTCCATCCAGGTAAGTATAATAATCGAAAGCTACCGCATCCCGGGGTGCATACCCATTCACTTTTCCATAGGTAAGTCTCAGTGTGCTGTTGGCATCAGGATAAAACTTTTTTTCTTTAAACACTTCCATCTGCGCCTGCATATAGCTCCTTTGTTTTTGGTTGATCTTGTTCTGCAGCTCGGTCAGTTTGGCTTGTGTCCTCATGTTGTAATTTGTGACAATAGAATTATACACTTTAATGTCAAAATCGTTTTTTAGTGCTTCTGAAACGGTAGCAGCGTCCTTAGTAAGCAACGAATCAACACCAGACATGCTTAATAGGCGCCATTTATAAAGCTTATTACCCAGTGTAATGATTTCACTTTTTTCTTTTTCCGGGTTTTGCTCTTTTGCGAAAAGATCCATCATCTCTTCATATAATTTCTGGTCCACCGTCGCGCTATATTCGGCAAACAGGTCCTTCAGCGCATTTTTAACAAACGGTAGCCTCGTTTGGTAACCCTTTTCGCCATCCTTTTCAAAGGCGCTAACCAATGAATTCAACTGGGCGGCTATGGTGAACAATTCTATCCTACTTATAGTTTCAATATAATAATCCCTGGCTAGTCCATAGGGCCGAAACTCTTTGTACAAACCTTCAAGATCATTTAAAAGGGTTCCGTATTTTTCTTTCCATTCGGGCCCTGCATCCACTCTTTTTTGAAATTCTGCTTCCTGTTTTCTTTTTCTACCTACGGCATTGCTACTATTTAATCCCAACACTTCACCCTGCCATTTTTTATACGAGTTTTCAATGCCCGCATATTTGGCCGCATACATAATGCGCAACTGTTCGTCCTGGCGCATAAATCCATTTATAACATGCAGTGCTTTTTCCCTGATCGCGATCTTGGCAGGATCATTCACATTCATGATCTGTTCTACTGCAGCCGAATGAAGGTATTCGGTGGTACGACCGGGAAAACCAAACACCATAGTAAAATCATTAGCAACGGCTCCGTCCAATGAAATAGAAAGAGCTTTTTTCGGCGAGTAGGGCACATTATCGGGAGAATAATCAGCCGGTTTATTATCCTTGCCTGCATAAATACGAAACATTGAAAAATCTCCGGTATGTCTTGGCCACATCCAGTTGTCTGTATCTTTTCCAAAATTACCAATGGAAGATGGTGGTGCCCCCACCAGGCGAATGTCTTTATAGGTTTCTGTTACAAATAAATAATATTGGTTTCCTTCATAAAACGAACGCACGAAATTTTCCTGGTAGGTTTCCTTTTTTGATGACTTCCGAATCTCTGCGATATTCTTATCTATCGCTGATTGCCTTTCGGTTTCTTTCATTCCGGGAGTTACACCACTTAATACCTGTTTACCTACATCATCGATCCTTATAATAAATGTCACAAACAGTTTTTCATTTGGTAGCTCCTCAGAGCGGCTACATGACCAGAAACCATTTTGAATATAATTATGTTCAAGGGTAGAGTGATTCTGAATTGCGTCAAATCCGCAATGATGATTAGTAAGTACCAATCCTTGTGAAGAGATCACTTCTCCTGTGCAAAAACCACCAAAACTTACAATAGCGTCTTTAAGACTACCCTTGTTTATATTATAGATATCCTTCGCGCTTATTTTCATTCCAAGCGCTTTCATTTGCTTTTCATTAAGTTGCTCCAGCAGAAATGGAAGCCACATTCCTTCATCTGCTCTTGCGGCCAGGGTTAAAATCAGCAACCCAATACTTAAAAGACTTTGCCTAAGAAATTTCATATACTTGATTTTGGATAATAAAAATACTGATTCGGTAATAGGTTGCTCCAATTTTTAGATACGGCTTGATTTTTGTTAATAATCATAATTAGAAATTTTCTCCCCAAAGTCCTTGTAGATAGATGGTTAAACCTGTTGATATCCCCTTGTGAAACGTGCATATCCCGGTGGATGAATAGACCTCAATTTCAACTACCCTTCTCCGGATCACGATATGGTCTAACAAACCAGAACTTGTTCCCTATTTTTTCAGACTTATCCATACTATTTAATTCGGAAGTTTATCCACTACAGAAAAAAATAGGTTTTGTGGAAATCCCCTGGAATCCTTTACCAGCCTAAAATCTTTTTGTGGATTACTGTTATGTTGATGGGGATTACTATTGATAATGTAATTTTAGATAACGAGTTTTCCACGAATTCACAGCCGTAATAATAATAGATTATTTATTTAAAAATTGTATTAATACTATTATTGTATTTAGGGTTTGGTAAAAAAAATTGATTTGAAAATCTGTTCGGCATAGCGGAATATTGCTCTCCCGATCAAAACAGCCATCAGACATGAACATTCCCCATATCGATATCGCTTTTCAGAATGTAGAAAAAAATGGATACCTCGACATTGAACTGGATCCGGAATTAGACCTTTTTGCCGCTATCGAAAAATTAAAAAAACAAAAAAACGCAGTTGTCCTGGCCCATTACTATCAGGAGCCAGATATTCAGGATGTGGCAGATTTTATCGGCGATAGTCTGGGATTAGCACAGCAGGCGGAAAAAACAGAGGCTGACATGATCGTTTTTGCTGGCGTGCACTTCATGGCCGAAACTGCTAAAATTCTCAACCCTTCAAAAAAAGTGGTAATACCCGATCTGAAAGCGGGATGCTCGCTCAGCGATAGTTGTCCACCTGCACTATTTAAAAAATTCAAAGACCAGCATCCGGATCATGTGGTGGTTAGTTACATCAACTGCAGCGCTGGAATAAAAGCGCTAAGTGATGTAATCGTTACAAGTAGTAATGCCAGAATCATTGTTGAAAGTTTTCCAAAAGATCAAAAGATAATTTTTGCACCAGATAAAAACCTGGGTGCTTATATCAACAAAGTCACCGGAAGAGATATGCTTTTATGGAACGGAGCTTGTATGGTTCATGAAATATTTAGTCTGGAAAAGATCACCAAACTAATGACTCGTCATCCCCGGGCAAAATTGATCGCTCATCCTGAATGCGAAGATCCAATTCTTCGGCTAGCGCATTATATTGGTTCTACAACAGGACTTCTTAAATTTACCCAGACAGATGACTCAAAGGAATATATCGTTGCCACAGAGACTGGAATCCTTCACCAGATGATCAAGGCGAGTCCTGATAAAACGTTTATACCTGCGCCACCAAACAATAGTTGCGCCTGTAATGATTGTCCGCACATGAAAAGAAATACACTGGAAAAGATCTATCTCTGTATGGAATACGAAACACCAGAGATATTAATGGAAGAAGAGATTCGCCTCGCTTCAAAAAAACCAATTGATAAAATGCTGGAGATCTCCTCCAAAGCGGGCCTATAAATTAAAACTCCTTTTATGTCCAGATTGCTTTGCTTTTTTTTTCTTTTAAGTTTTCCCTTGTTTGTTTTTTCACAGACAGAGGAGGCCACCACAGAGTCCGGAAAAAAAGTGATCCTTTATGCAGACGGAACCTGGAAGATTAAATCAGAAGAGCCGAAAAAAATAACGACGGTAATAAAAACCACAGACAAAAAAGAGGAAAAAAATAAAGCCAGCACCCTTCCGGTTAATTTAGACGGCGACTGTGGATTATTGTTTGAAACGGTAAAAGACAAAAATAATACGGTAATCGTAAGGACAAAGAATTTTCTCATTGCTACAAGACCAGAAGACAGATCTGAGATGGATATTAGTATACAGAAAGGTGGCAAAGGGATTATAACTATTTCTTTTCGTACAGGGACCAGCGTTGAATGTATTGGAGAAGGAAACAGACTAAACATCTTATTTACAGATGGAAGTAAACTTGACCTGACCAACGAGGGTCCTGCCAATTGTCGCGGAGAAGTGGTCTCTTATTTTTCAGGACCCTACGGGAAGAAAAAACAATTAGACGAACTCAAAACCAAAAAAATTAAGTCCATTCGAATTCAGACTCAACAGAATTCTATCACACAGGAACTATCCAAGGAAAACCAGGAAGAGTTTGTACGGCTGGTAAGCTGTATTATGGCTTCCTGAAGAATAAAATTTTTGCCATTACAAGTTTACTGCAATGCGCTTCTCTTGTTTTTGGATCGGCAAATTCTTTATCCAGTTTAGTGATCTCAAAATCTTTTACCGACACCCTGTTTCCAAGCACCCAACCCGAAGCAAGTATTTCTTTTTCATAAGCGATATCATATACCAGATGCGAGGATGTATCATCTATTAGTAACTCCGGATCTGGCAATTCCCTCCGCAATGTTTTTGTAGCGAAGCAATAAGAAGAGCTGTAATTATTCTTCCAGAAATATACAGATTGCAAGTTTACTTTTCCTTTTGTTTGATCCGCCAACTCCTGACCACCCTGGTAGCTAAGTAGTTGAGGATAAAAATTAATATTTAAGAAAAGACAAAGCAGCACCATCGCGCTTAACATGTAAGTAAGGGGCTTTGTGTCGGCTGGTGTCCTTGATGAAAACATCGAACCGATCATTAAAATAAGGGTGAACCAAATCAGCCGATAGATTTTTTCAGGGAACAGCCAGCCATTTACAATGAAATTACTTACCAATACAATTCCCATTATCGTGTACAACAATACCCGAATTGATTTTGAAATAGGCCGCTCATTGATTATCCCGGCCACCAGCAGAGCCGCGAAAGGGAAACTAATATTCAAATAGTGTGGAAGCTTGGATCCAGCCAAACCGATCAGTACAGCAATGGTTAGAATGGTGGCTGAAAAAAACCAGTCTTTTTTTTCTTTGAAGGTTTTTATTATTCCCAGATATACCATAATGGACCAGGGAGCAAATGCCCACAAGAAAGTATAGAAGAAAAAAAACCAGTCTTTTTTTCCGTCCTGGCTCATACCGCCGGCGAATCGTTCCGCACCACCCCCAAATAATGCAAACCGAATCCCATCGATATGATCTTTTCCTCTTACTGTTTTCTCAGGGTGCAGGTTGAACTGCATGTAATAACAATAGAGAACCGGACAAATAAAAACAACAAACAATAAAATTATCGCGATAAACCGCAGAGAATAAAAGAAGGCCAATAATTTTTTCTCAATAAGATACCAGCCCAGAAATATCATTGGAACAAGAAAGCCGATTGAACCCTTTACAGAAAATCCAATCGCCAAACCCAGGGAGGTGCCAAAAACATAGATCCATTTTTTTTTATTTATTGTCTCAAGTAACTGCCAGCATGTAAAACAAATTGCCGCTACCAGGATGGCGTCCATGCGAACATCACTAAGTGATAAAAAGAAAGCAAAAGCAGTAGCCAGGATCAGCGCGGAAAGCCTTCCCGCTTCTTTATTGTATAATATGGAACCCAATTTATACAATGAGAACAAACCACCAATACTGATCAGGAAGGAAGGAAGTTTATAGGCCACCTCATTTACACCAAAGATCTTGTAGCTTATTGCAGCCAGCCAAAAATGCAGATGTGGTTTATCCAGGTAATCCTTTCCGTTATCAATGAGGTTTACATAATCGCCGGTCAGATACATGTGCAGCGCCATGTTGGCGTGATGGGCGGCATCATTATCCATTAACGGAACCCACAAACCCGCGAAACAGATCAGCCCAAGAAAGCCAAACAGCACAATATAGTTTCGAGTACCAAGCGGACTCATGATCTTATTAAGATTTAATTTTTTCCAGTAGCGGCTTGCTCCTTTTTTTCTGAAGAGCAATAACCAATCCACTTCCAATGATAAAAGATATTCCTAAAAGAGACATCCAGTCGGGGAAAGAATCGCCGAGGGCCATACCTATAAATATTGAGTAAACAATATTAGCATAACCAAATACAGAAACTACCCCCGCTTTATCAGATCCATAAGCCCTTGTAACAAAGTACTGACCGAATAGAGCCGCAAACCCCAATATTAATACAGCTATCCATTCAACCCCATCGGGCCAGCGCCAGGCAACAATAAATAATCCGTCTGCAGGAACGCCGCCAAAATAGTGGACACCCATGGTGAGCAAGGGTACCATCGTTCCCATTGTTAGAAATGAAAGTACGATCACTCTTGGATCATAATAAAACGACAATCGACCAAGAGTGATATATGCGAAGGCAGACACAATTCCTGAAATAAGTCCGGCCACATGATAATACCAGGGAAAATGCATTACGGGTTTATAGATCAATAACATGCCGGTAAAACCAAGCAGCACCGCGAACAAAACATTTCTCCCATGATATTCTCCAAAAAACAAAAATCCGAATATGGCTATGAACAAAGCGGAGGTAAGATTATAGCTCATGGCCGTTCCCAGTGGTATATGTAGAATACAATAGAGAAGTGTGTATAGCGCAATAGTACCCATCATTCCACGGAATACCAGTCTTCCAAGCTTCCCCCCCTCTTGTACCGGAGGACGAATTATAAGTCCGGGTAAAAGGACAACCAACCCAACCAGGTTTCTCCAGAATACTAACTGGCCAGCATCAAAACTTCCTTTAAGTGATTTGGCTGCGCCACCCATAATTGAAAAACCCAGCGCAGCGGTCAGCATATATATTACACCCCGGTATGTTGGGTCGATCCTCATCAGACCCTTGCTAATTTTTCTACTGCAGCCTCAAGCGTTTCTTCTTTCTTGGAAAAACAGAACCGAAGAACCTTATTATCTTTTCCATCCTGGTAAAATGCAGAAACAGGAATTGTGGCCACACCATATTCCTTTGTCAGCCGAACAGCAAAGTCCTTATCGCCCTCTTCGCTAATTTTTTCATAGGTGCCACAAATGAAATAACTACCATAAGATGATTGCAGGCTGAATCGTGTTTGCTTCATCAGCGTTATAAAATAATCTCTCTTGCTTTGCATGAATGAAGAAAGAGATGTATAGGCATCTTTGTTTTTTAAAAAATCAGCTAATGCTACCTGCGCTGGTGTGAAGCAGGAAAAAGCATTGAACTGATGGACCTTTCTGAATTCCTTCATTAGTGAAGCGGGCGCGATACAATAACCAAGTTTCCAGCCGGTGCAGTTATATACCTTACCAAAAGAGAAACTGACAAAACTTCTTTCAAGAAGATCCGGATAACGAAGAATGCTTTGGTGTGAAATATTATCGAAGATCAGGTGTTCATATACTTCATCGCTTATGATGAAAATATTAGTGCCCGTTACCAGGGCCCTTAATTCAGCAATATCTTGTTCTTTGATCACCGCTCCAGTTGGATTATGCGGCGAATTGATCATAATGGCACGGGTCTTTTCTGTCACGCTATTCTTAACCAGGGTCCAGTCTATATGATAATCGGGATAAACCAACGGTATTTTCACTGCAATAGCGCCGTTGATTTCAATATTAGGAATATAACTATCATATGCAGGCTCAAATACGATCACCTCATCTCCGGGATTTAAAATAGCCGTAAGCGAAGAATAGAGTCCATAGGTTCCGCCAGGCGTTATAGTGATTTCCGTTTCAGGATCTACTCTTGTTCCGTATAGAAGGGCCACTTTTTCTGCGATAGATTCACGCAAAGGCATCCACCCGGGCATGGGTGCATATTGGTTATATCCATCTTTCATTGCTTTAGCTACCAGGCCGTGCAATTCTTCGTTCATTGGAAAATCAGGAAAGCCCTGACCCAGATTAACGGCTCCATACTGAGTGGCCAGTCCACTCATTACAGCGAAAATAGTGGTGCCCACAGTGGGGAGCTTGGAATTTATGACAGGATTCACTTATATTAAATTGATGAATAAAATTAACCGTTTTTGCAAAAGACGGTGACTATTCTTTGTAAATTGAATCAATGTTTGAAAAGATACACGCCTTTTTTAATCCGGAGGAGTTCAGAGGATGGGGCAAAAGAAAAAATTATTTTGAAGGCTGGTATTTTAAGCTGGTATCTCCTGATGAAAATACAGCATTAGCTATTATTCCTGGTATTGCGATGGATGAGAAAGGCGAAGCGCATGCGTTTATTCAGGTCCTGGATGGTAAAGCCTTTACCTCGGTCTACCATAAATTTCCACTCAGCGATTTTATTCCCTCAAAAAATAAATTTCATATTCAAATCGGAAGAAACCATTTTTCTGCATCTCAATTGGTTGTTGATCTTCCGGGACTTTCAGCCAGACTTCAATTCTCTGGAAATAAACAATGGCCCAAACCCGTTTACTCTCCCGGAATTATGGGACCATATTCTTTCGTGCCATTTATGGAATGTTATCACGGTATCGTTAGCCTCGATCACCAAATAGAGGGAGAATTGTTTTTGTCAGGTAATAAGATCAATATGAACAGCGGAAGAGGTTATATTGAAAAAGACTGGGGACGATCTTTTCCTTCCGCTTATTTCTGGATGCAGTCCAATCATTTTAATGAACCCGGAACCTCTTTTAAGTGTTCCGTTGCTAAAATTCCCTGGCTTCGCAATTCCTTTGTTGGTTTTATCGGCGGATTGCAATTTAATGGACGGCTTTACCGGTTCACCACCTACAATGGCACAAAACTTATTCGCTCTTTTGCAGACCATACAAAGATTGACATCATTCTGGAGAACAAAGATTTTCGTTTAGAGGTGTTGGCTCATCGGGACAGGGCCACAGGGCTTGCCTCACCCATTCATGGCTTTATGAACGGGCGTATTGAAGAATCCATGAGCGCAAGGCTTGATGTGGTCCTGATCGATAGAAAAACAGAAGCCACTTTTTTTCAGCAACAAGGACGTAATGCCGGATTAGAAGTGGCCGGAAATATTCCTCAGATCATGGTTGGCTAGACCAATTATTTTACAGCAATACGAGCGAATTTTAATTCTGTTTTTGCCAATGCGTGTTGCCTCCAGGAGGGCACAATAAATTCGTTGTTTACCACAAAAGCATGCCTTGGCATTAATATAGTTTCATCGTTGTTTGAGGCTATTGTTTTGCGCACCATTTTTCCTGTTGTCAGGTCGATGGATATACCATATACATTACTTCTTTTTCTGAAATTATAAACAGTTTTTACTTTATCACCGTATTGTGGATTCACGTTATTGCTGGTATGATCGTTCAGCAATAAAACCAGGCTATTATTTTGTATCAGGCTGGAATAAGAACTATGGTAAGGCATTCCTCCGCGGCTCGCAAAATATCCGCCATAGTCTCTTGTAAATCCTACAAGGCCCTGATAAGAACCGGTAGTACGGATCTCTTCCACTTGTGATTTTGGCAGGTCATTTACCCATTTGATCTTTCCGTCTTTATCCGCATGTATGATAAGAATATCCTGATTTGTGAAACGGTGCACATGTGTTGTTGTGGTGGTATAAGTTCTTGTCGTGTAGTTATAGGTAGAAGAAGTATAGGTATAATGCTGATATTTGGAGATCTCGCTGGTGATCAGAATGGAATTATCAACCGGGTTAATATCTATAGACTTTATTATATACTGATTTGGGAAATCATCTTCATCATCATTGTTCTTCGCTTTTGCAGCATCTTTTTTGTCTTGCTTTGATTCGTCGTCATCATCTGAATCGTCGGTGAAAGACTTGCCCAGCATCTCGGGATTGATATCCTGGAATGAGCTAAGGGTCAATTCGCCCTTATCTGCGTCCACTTTGTTTATATAAAATCCATTGATCTCTTCTTTCTTAGCATTCTTGCAATAGAATCCTGCAAGCAACAACTCACCCGTGTTTTGCTGAATCAGTTTTCCACCTAAAATATAACGGTCATCCGAGTCGGTGGTTATATCTTTTTCCTTCTCTCCTTTTTCGTTGAATATTGAAAGCGCGTATTCTTTAAAAATCAGTCGCTTCCTTTTCTTTTTTCCTACCTGGGTTTCTTCATATACTTTACCCAGCACCACGATCTTATTATTATTTGTGATCTGTACATCCTGCAACTGGTATAATCCCGGATCAAAAGAAATATTGATCACCGTGTTTTGTTTGGTCTTTAGATTATTGTCCAATACGCTTACTCCCAGTGTAACCCTGTCCTTTCCCGAAATATTGGCCACCATCAGAAGCGCTTTATTATTCAGGATCCTTGTCATCTTTATATCATAGTCATCGCGTTTACTTTCGAGCTGATAACGACCCAGTTCTTTAAAATCAGATTGCAGGTCCCCGCTACTTTTGTCAATTTTTGCTCCAAGAACACTAAATGATTTTTCTTTTCTATCATAATCGGAAGCGAACATATAAATATCATCTCCCATCCTGTCAAAACTGTGAAAATCCAAGCCCTTTAACTCATGCTTATATTCTTTATCAAATTGCTCTGAGAAATTTTGATCCAGTTTTGTGAGCCGGTAAGAGGAAACATTTCCTGAACCTAAAAAGGTAATGCCTGATTTTTTTCGCTCCTCAGTGAAAAATATACCAGTCTTGTCTGCGGCAATAACATCCAGATCGGCGGTTCCCTTTTTTAATTTGATCTCATCGCCCCAGATAAGGCGAAAGTTTTGGGCATTCATATAAAGACTACAAATGCTAAATATGGTTAACAAGGACATTTTTTTCATACGCAAAATTAATTTGAAAATTCTATTAGAGAAACCTGGAAAATGTTAATGTTTTTTTCTTGCTGATTTCGAGACCAGTTCATAAGAATGATCGATCCATTCCTTTAATAATTTGTCCGAAACAGTCCCATCCGCCAAGATAGTATTCCAGTGTTTTTTATTCATGTGGTAACCTGGCAGTACTGATGGATAAACCTCTCTCAGCTCTTCTGCTTTTTCAGGATCACATTTAACATTGAATCTTAATTCTGCTTCGTCCAGACTAACCAGAAGAAAGATCTTACCCCCAACTTTAAACACTAAAGTATCGGGTCCAAAAGGAACCGCTTCCTCAACAGCATTTTTTGACAAGCAATAATCTCTTAATGTTTCAATGTTCATAATATAATTGCTGTGGCCTCTATTTCGATCAGATATTCCGGTGAGATCAGCTTGCTTATCTCTACCATGGTTGTGCAGGGCTTAATATCTCGGAAGATTTCTCCGTGTGCTCTTCCATATTCTTCCCAGCAACTGATATCTGTAACAAACAGTCTTGTTCTTACTACCTGTGACACATTGGCTCCGGCCCTTTCTAATATAGCCGCTATTTTTTCCAGAATAAATTTTGTTTGCGCATAGGCATCACCGGCTCCCACAAGGTTGCCATTTTCATCTACTGCTACAGTTCCTGTTACCTCCACCGTGTTCCCCACCTTTACCGCACGGCTATAGCCAACAATTTCCTCCCATTTGGCACCCGATGAATAGTTAGTTCTTTCCATTATGCTTTTATTTCAATGTTTGCTGAGTCGATCAGTTGTTCTCCATGAATGCGCAGGTAAACCTGTGCGGCAGCCACCACGTCTTTCTGGCAATACTCGGTGATCCTTTTTATACCAGCCTCCTTGTCGGCGCTCCAATAGATATCACCAACCATACTGCCATCGATATCATCTTTAGGACTTGGAATTCCAAGTGCCTGAGTTAATAATACAAGGGAAGTAAAATTTTTAAAGTCGCCGAATTTCCAGAGCTCCATGGTATCGAGATGGGTTACTTCCCATGGTTTTTTACCTGCTGTATTCAGAATGGGAGGTATCTCGAGTCCATTGATCACCATTCTTCGACAGAGATATGGAAAATCAAATTCTTTGCCATTGTGCGCACAGAGAAACCTTGCCTCCCCACCGCACCAGCGGTTCAGCATCACAATGAATTCGCCCAAAAGAATGACTTCATTATCACCATAAAAACTTTTGATTGAAATACGCTTCTCTTTTCCTGCGCCAGTGATAATTCCACAACTTATGGTAATGATCTTTCCAAATTCCGCATAAATGGCTGCCCGGGAATAAATGCTTTCATTAGTTGCCCCTTCGTGGTGTTTGAGAAGCGAATTAGATTTGCTGTCCCATAAATTCTTCCAGGCTTCTGGCAAATGTTGATAGGAGTTGTATTGAGAAACGGTCTCAATATCCAGAAAAAGGATATGTTGAATTGGTACCGGTGACATACATATTTTAAAGAAACTTTTCGCCTTTGTTGCGCTTTACCTCTGCTACATATTCTTTTATCTCCTGCTCCTGGTCCCTTTTGCAGATAAGTAATACGTCCTTTGTATCTACAATGATAAAATCATTGGCACCTTGCAATAATACTAGTTTATGATCGGGCACATGTACCATACAGTTGTGTGCATCTACCACCATTACGTTATCTCCTATTACGGCGTTACCAAAATAATCCTTGTCTTTATTTTCCCAGGCGCTGTTCCATGTTCCCAGATCGCTCCATCCAAATGAGGCGGGGATCACAAATACATTATCAGCTTTTTCCATAATGCCGAAATCAATGGAAATATTAGTGCACTGCGGATAAATATCTTCAAGCGCTTTCTTTTCCTCGGGGCCATTGAACTTATCAATTTCCGCAGCGAAAACCTCATACATTTCGGGAAGATATTTTTCAAAGGCCGACAGAAGGGTCTTTACTTTCCAGGTGAATATGCCGGCGTTCCATAAAAAGTCTCCGCTGGCCATAAAAGCTTTTGCCAGTTCGGCATTTGGTTTTTCGGTGAACGTTTTTACTTTATGTACTTCCGGAGCGGCCATCAGCGTATCGTGCTGAATATATCCGTATCCGGTATTAGGAGTAGTAGGCTTTATGCCGATAGTGACGAGCGCGTTTATATGGCCCACAAAATCGAATGCCTTTTTTGCTGTTTTAATAAATTCACCGGTTTCCAGGATGAGATTATCAGCTGGAGCGGCAATCATTAGAGCTTCAGGATCTTTCTGAAATAATTTAAAGGCAATGTATGCAATACAAGGTGCGGTGTTCTTGCGGGATGGTTCTGCAAGAATATTTTCCACTTTTATTCGAGGTATCTGCTCTCTTACAATAGATGCATATTCCTGTGCAGTGACTATAAAAATATTTTCAGGAGGTACCAGTTTTGAATACCTCTCAAAGGTTTGCTGAATCAGGGTTTTACCTGTTCCAAGAATATCTAAAAATTGCTTGGGATAATTTGTTCTGCTCATTGGCCAGAATCTGCTTCCTATACCACCAGCCATTATGGCTACATAGTGATGTTTGTTCATATATCGCTAGCTCCTGGCTATTTTCTCGTTCATTAAAAAATCAGATCAATCCTTCTCTTATCAGATCGTGCAAATGTATTATCCCTTTGTACGATCCTCCCTCGGTCACCGCAAGTTGTGATATTCCATACTTACGCATATACTCAAGCGCGCCCACAGCCAACATATCTGGCTCGATAGTCTTTGGGTTAACTGTCATGATATCTTCTGCCTTTACATCCTCCAGCGACTTACCGCTTTCCAGTAATCTTCTCAAATCTCCATCAGTGATCAATCCAAGCAGTTGATCGTTCTCATCTGTAACAGCTGTTATGCCCAGGCGCCGGGTTGTCATCTCTACTATTACCTCTTTAAGACTTTGACCCGCCTTCACATCTGGCTTTTCGTTGTTTATATAAAGATCGGATACACGCATGTAAAGTTTTTTGCCCAGTGTTCCTCCAGGATGAAATCTTGCGAAATCATCCGAACGAAAACCTTTCAACTCCATAAGGCAAACGGCCAGCGCATCACCCATTACTAGCTGAGCAGTGGTACTGCTGGTCGGGGCCAGATTATTTGGACAAGCCTCCTGTTCAACGGTAGTATTTAAAACAAACTGTGCGTGCTGTGCCAGGTAGGAATTCATTGTACCTGTTATCGCGATGATGGTATTACCAAAATTTCGGATCAGTGGTACCAGTAATTTTATTTCGGGGCTTTCCCCGCTTTTACTGATGATGATCACTACATCATTTTGCTGAACAATTCCCAGATCTCCATGAATTGCATCGGCGGCATGCATAAATATAGAGGGGCTTCCGGTAGAATTGAGAGTCGCCACAATTTTTTGAGCGATGACTGCACTTTTTCCAATACCACTTATCACAATTCGTCCTTCACAATCCTTCAGGGATTGCACGGCTTTTTCAAAATCCTCATTGATAAATAAAGCCAGGCCACTAACCGAACGGGCTTCCAGGTCTATGGTCCTCAATGCTATTTCTTTGATCGGAACAGTCATGGCACATTATAATTCCTCGTAATTCAGGGGAACGTGGGCAAAATTAGAGGTTTTGACCAAAGACTGCCGTAAATAAACCACAGTAATTTTAACGGTTTTACACCCGATTAAAAGGAGATGAAATTGTAAATTCACCAACTTATTTTGCTTTGGCGGGTTTATGAATGATATGTGAGAAGGAACCTTCAACCATAACAGTTTAGGCGGAAAATTGTACAAGATCCTGTTCTGTTTCGGGCAAAAAATTGTAACTTAAAAGAATCTGATTTATAGCATTCGATTAAACGAGTCCACCGCGACCTCAATAAATAGTGAAATGGGAACCGTAATATCCAAAAAGCCCGCTGCCAAGGCTAAAAAACCGGCAGCAGCTAAACCCAAAAAAGAATCCGGAAAAACCAAATCATCCGCAGCGCCCTTTGATCTCCACAAGGCGCTCAAGGAAAATTTTGGTTTCAGTAAATTCAAAGGAACACAGGAAAAAGCCATCGAATCTTTAATGGCTGGTCATGATACATTCGTTATTATGCCAACCGGAGGAGGGAAAAGTCTTTGCTACCAGCTTCCGGCTCTTGTCAGCGAAGGAGTGGCCATCATTGTTTCTCCCCTTATTGCATTAATGAAGAACCAGGTGGACCTGGTGCGCGGATACAGCAGCCGGGATAATATCGCGCATTTTCTTAATTCAACTCTCAATAAAAAAGAAATTAAAGAAGTTCACGATGACCTGCTCAATGGCCATACGAAAATGCTCTATGTAGCACCTGAAACATTGACCAAGCAGGAAAACCTGGAATTTTTCTCCGACCTCAAATTGTCTTTCTTCGCAGTAGATGAAGCACATTGTATTTCTGAATGGGGTCATGATTTCCGTCCGGAATATCGTCGCCTTCGGGAGATGATGGTACAGATCAATCCGGATCTTCCGGTGATCGCCCTTACTGCCACCGCCACACCCAAAGTACAAAGTGATATCGTTAAGAACCTTGATCTGCATAAGCCGAATATTTTCATCTCTTCATTTAATCGCTCTAATCTCTACTATGAGGTATTGCCTAAGATCAATAAGGCACAGACCGATGAAAACATTGTTCGTTTTATAAAAAGTATGAAGACCAAGAGTGGTATCATTTATACACTCAATCGTAAAACAACTGAAGAGCTGGCGGATCTGCTTATGGCAAATGGTATTAAAGCTGTGGCCTATCATGCCGGATTGGATAGTAAACTTCGTTCGACTAGACAGGATCTTTTTCTTGGAGAAGATGTGCAGGTGATCTGCGCTACTATCGCTTTCGGAATGGGTATCGACAAACCGGATATTCGTTTTGTAATTCACTATAATATTCCCAAATCAATTGAAAATTATTACCAGGAAACGGGCCGCTCCGGACGGGATGGTATGGAAGGAAAATGTGTTCTGTATTATTCTCATAAAGATGTGAGCAAACTGGAACACCTGATGCGCGATAAACCACTTAGCGAAAGAGAAGTGGGTGCCCAGCTGATCAATGAAACAGTAGGATTTGCGGAAACGGGCGTTTGCCGCCGCAAAGTGTTGATGAGTTATTTCGGAGAAGAATACGAGCAGGAGAATTGCGGTAGCTGTGATAATTGTCTGCATCCGAAGGAAAAATTGGAAGCAAAAGAAGAAGCAGCTCTTGCTTTGAAAGCCATAAAAGAACTAGACGAGCGCTTCGCCACAGATTATGTGGTACAGATTATCACAGGAAAACTCACGCCACAGATTCAAATGTTCCGCCACGAGGGACTCCATGCATTCGCCAGTGGCAACGATCGTGATCTGCATTTCTGGAATTCACTTATACGCCAGATGTTACTGGCCGGTCTGCTGATAAAAGATATTGAAGAATATGGGGTACTGAAATTGACAAAGAAGGCCGAAGCTTTCATGAAAAAGCCCAAATCTTTTCAGATCATTCTGAATAATCTTTATGATAATGCGAATGCAGATGATGAAGAAGCTGTTGAAGCGAATTCAGGATCTGCTACCGATGAGACGTTATTAGAGATGCTGAAAGAACTTCGCCAGGTAGAGTCGAAAAAGAAAAGCCTTCCTCCTTTTGTTTTATTTCTCGAATCATCCCTGCAGGATATGGCCACGTTTTACCCGATCACGTTGGAAGGATTGGAAAAATGCCAGGGAGTTAGTAAGGGTAAAGCCATTAAATATGGCCGTCCTTTTGTTGACCTTATACAGAAATATGTAGAGGAAAACAATATTGAACGCCCTGATGATTTTGTGATGAAAAGTGTGGTAAACAAGAGCGGAAACAAAGTATATATCATTCAGAACACAGATAAAAAAGTTTCTCTGGAAACCATTGCAAAAAATAAAGGCTGGAGAATGGATGAGATGCTGGAAGAAATGGAGACCATCGCTGCCAGCGGCACCCGCCTCAACCTGGATTATGCCATTGATGAAATGCTGGACGAAGATGATCAGGAAGAGATCCTTGAATACTTTAAAGGCTGCTCCACATCTTCATTGCAAATTGCACAGGAAGAACTTTCCGATTATAATTTCAACTGGGAACAGTTGAAGATCATGCGGATCAAATTCCTTAGTGTTTACGG
>JBKJMI010000077.1:0-5073 GCA_046596515.1 Chitinophagaceae bacterium
TGGGACTGACCCTTTGCAGAAAATGGATGTTTACCTGCCAGAAGGCAGAACCACCGCCAGCACTAGAATGATCATATTGGTTCATGGGGGTGCCTGGACACAGGGTGATAAATCTGATTTCACGCCCTATGTGGATACACTCAAAAAAAGGCTACCCGGATGGGCCATCGTCAATATTAATTACCGATTGGCTACTGGCAGCATCAATTTTTTCCCGGTTCAGGAACAGGATATGAAAGCGGCTGTTGATCTTGTTTACAGCAAAAGAGCCGAATGGTTAATCAGCGATAAATTTGTTTTGCTTGGAGGAAGCGCTGGCGGTCACCTGGTAACATTGCAGGCCTATAAATACAGCAGTCCGTCGATTAAAGCCGTTGTTGATTTTTTTGGTCCAACTGAATTAGTGGATATGTATAATAATCCGGCCAGTCCGCTTATCCCCATTTTGTTGCAGCAGATAATCGGTGGAACTCCCAGTACTAAAGCCAGTCTTTATCAATCCTCCAGTCCGTTGAATTTTGTAACAACGCAAAGTCCTCCCACCCTTATTTTTCATGGCGGACTTGATATTGTTGTTTCCCCTTCTCAATCAGTGATGCTTAAAAATAAATTGACTACTATGGGTGTAGTGAATCAATATGTTTTTTACCCAACTGAGCAGCATGGATTTTCAACCGCTACTATGACCAATTCTTTCGATAAGATCGCTGTATTCTTAGCGGCAAATGTAAATTAAGATGAACAATTCCGTACCATTAGCGGAAAGAGTGCGACCGATTGCATTAAATGAATTGACTGGTCAATCCCATTTGGTAGGCAAAGGAAGTATTCTTCGAACTGCCATAGAAAAAGGAAAGATCCCGTCTATGATACTCTGGGGACCTCCGGGTACAGGCAAAACCAGTCTTGCCAATATCATTGCCCATAATTTAAAGGCTCCGTTTTTTCAATTAAGCGCGATCAGTGCCGGAGTGAAGGAAGTTCGCGAAGTAATTGAAAAATCAAAAACGCAGAATGGCTCCATTTTATTCATTGATGAAATACATCGTTTTAATAAGGGCCAGCAGGATGCTTTGCTTGGTGCCGTAGAAAAAGGGATCATTACTCTTATAGGCGCTACTACAGAGAACCCTTCTTTTGAAGTGAACAGTGCCCTGCTTAGCCGATGTCAGGTTTATGTATTAAAAGCATTAACAGAAACAGAGCTCGCAGAACTGATGAAAAATGCGCTGGCAAAGGATGAACAATTAAGGGAAAGAAAAATTGAACTGAAAGAAACAAGTGCCCTTATTAATATTTCTGGCGGTGATGCAAGAAAACTATTGAACCTATTGGAATTAGTTAGCAGTTATGAGGATTCCTCAGCACCACTGGTGATCACAGATAAGCTGGTAATGGATGTGGCCCAAAAAAGAATTGCGGTATATGATAAATCTGGCGAGCAGCATTATGATATTATTTCAGCTTTTATAAAATCAATAAGAGGAAGCGATCCTAATGCTGCATTGTACTGGCTGGCAAGAATGATCTCCGGTGGCGAGGATGTGAAATTTATTGCACGTAGAATGCTGATACTTGCCAGTGAAGATATCGGCAATGCGAATCCTACCGCGCTGATAATGGCCAATGCATGCTTTGAAGCTGTAAACAAAATAGGTTATCCTGAATCGCAACTCATACTTTCGCAATGCACCATTTATCTGGCATCAAGTCCGAAAAGTAATAGTGCTACTGTGGCCATTGGTGAAGCGATGACTCTTGTAAATAAGTTTGGAGACCTGCCTGTTCCTTTGGCTATTCGAAATGCACCAACCAAACTGATGAAGCAACTGGATTATGGAAAAGGATATCAGTATTCTCATGAATACGATAATAATTTTTCTGACCAGGAATATCTTCCCGGAGAGATTGCCGGTAAAAAAATATATGATCCCGGAACAAACCAAAGAGAAGATGAATTAAGAAAATACCTGAAAAAACTTTGGAAAGATAAATACGGTTACTGATCATCAATTAATGCATATGAGATATTATTTTTTACTTGCCCTGGCCTTAGGTATCAGGCCGGCAACAAAGGCACAGACCATTATTCAAAAAGATCCGGCCATAGAAAAAATGGTAGGTGAAGTAAATAAGGATTCACTTAGATCCTATATTGTACAGATGGTCAGTTATGGCACGCGCAATACCCTCAGTACACAATCTGATCCAAAAAGAGGGATCGGAGCGGCCCGAAACTGGGTGCTTTCCCGATTTAATGAATACGCGAAGAATAGTGGTGGCCGTATGCAGGCTTTTATTGATACAGTTAGCCTGGGACCAGATGGTCGCCGGGTGGACCGAAAGATCCTTTTAGGAAATGTGGTAGCGCGATTAAAAGGAACTGATGTTACCGATGACCGGATCTTTATTATTAGTGGTCATTTAGGTAATATGCGAACCAATGTAATGGATAGCTCATTGGATGCGCCAGGTGCAAATGATGATGCAAGCGGAGTTGCTGCAGTATTAGAATGCGCCAGGATCATGAGCGGGCATTCTTTTCCGGCGACTATAATTTTTGTAGCAGTGAGTGGAGAAGAGCAGGGATTGCTGGGAGCGAATTATATGGCAGAAAAAGCAAAAAGAGAAAATTGGAATATTGAAGCAGTATTGAATAACGATATCATGGGTAGTAATAACAGCAGTGAAACGCTTAATATTAATAATAACAAATTGCGTGTATTCAGCGAAGCGTTTTCTGTAATGGATACGGGAAGAGCTGCGTTAAATATTCGAAGTCTCGGTTTAGAGAACGATGGAAAGGCTCGTCAGCTTGCAAGATATATTAAGGAAGTGGGTGAACGCTATGTAGATAACCTGGAGATTATAATGATCTACCGGAATGATCGTTTTCTTCGGGGAGGAGATCATACACCCTATGTGCAAAGAGGATTTGCTGCCGTTCGTTTTACCGAAATGAATGAAAATTATTATCATCAGCACCAGGATGTAAGAATGGAAAATGGTATTCAATATGGCGACCTGCCGGAGTTTATTGACTTTGAATATTTACGAAAAAATACAGGGGTAAATCTGAGTAACCTGGCCAATCTGGCTAAATCGCCTTCTATGCCTCGGGATGTAAAAGTGGAAACTAAAAAGCTCACCAATTATACCAGCCTTAGCTGGACTGCGCCAAAATCGGGTAAGGTAAAAGGTTATTATATTTTAATGAGAGAGACCACCAGTGCAGTATGGCAGAAAAAGATATTTACTTTGGATACAAAAATGGATCTCCCTTATTCCAAGGATAATTATTTCTTTGCGGTGCAGTCGGTTAGTGAAGATGGAAATGAAGGGTTGCCTGTTTTACCAATTCCGGCAGGGAGGTAGTAATTAATAATTATTCACCGATCATGAACCTTTCTTATACCTTAAAATCTTTTCAGGAGCTCAGTCCCTACGAGCTCTACGCCATCTTACAACTACGTAATGAAGTTTTTGCAATAGAACAGCAATGTATTTATCCGGATATGGATGATAAAGATCAGTCAGCCTATCATTTGATGGGTCAAAAAGATAATAAACTACTTGCCTATACCCGATTGATACCTCCCGGTATTTCTTATAATGAACCTTCAATAGGAAGAGTGGTGACTTCTCCATCTATAAGAAGAAGTGGTGAAGGACGGATATTAATGCAAAGATCCATTGAATGGCTCCGCGAGAAATTTCCTGGTCAACCTATTCATATTGGCGCACAATTATACCTCCGGGATTTCTATTCCTCATTGGGGTTTTTGATATGTTCTGATATTTATTTAGAAGATGGTATTGAACATATAGAAATGCTACTAGGATAATTACGATAAGGACTTCACTGTAATTCCACTTAGTAAACGGCGCAATCATCCCTCATTTATGCAAATTTCATTAATAGTTACTTGCAAAGGTTTTTCAAGCGTACTACCTTAGCTATAGAATCCAATAGTAGAAAAACCAGAAATCCTTCCCAATGAGAACTATCGTACCCGTACGGCTATCCGTACTTATCTGCGCGCTCCTGCTGTTTAGCAGCGCAGGTAAAACACAATCCTTCAGCATTGCCAATGGCAAAATAGAAATAGGCGCCGGCATCGGACCTATGTTCTTCTTAGGCGACCTCGGAGGAAGCTACGGCAGAGGAAAAACTTTTATCAAAGACCTCGATTTTCCACTCACCAAACTAAACAAAGGACTATATATCAACGTTTACCCGGCCGAATGGCTGGGATTTCGCATTGCCGCAAATATCAGCTACCTCGAAGGAAATGACGCACAGGCGCCAAATAAAGGTGGTGCAGAACGTTTTCGCCAGCAACGCAACCTGAAATTCAAATCAAATCTTCAGGAAGCTTATGCCGCAGTGGAATTTTACCCTACCGTTTTCTTTGAGCAATATGATGGATTAGCACATAAGATCAGGCCTTATTTAGTTGGAGGTCTTGGCATTTACCATTTCAATCCCAAGGGGGAATATATTAAGCCAGATGGAACTACCGAATGGGTAGAACTGCACCCTTTGAGATTGGAAGGCCAGGGAATGAGTGAATATCCTGATCGCAAACCCTATTCACTTACTCAGATGAATATGCTGATGGGTGGTGGAATAAAATATTATCTCAGCGATAAAGTCTATGTAGGATTTGAGATCCTTCACAGAAAAACTTTCACCGATTATATTGACGATGTAAGTAAGAAATATATTGATCCCAGATATTTTGATAAGTACCTGACACCAACTCAGGCAGCCCAGGCAAGGCAACTTATGTACAGGGAAAATATTTATAACCCTGCCACCAGTCGCCGGTATATTAACACGCAGCGTGGAGATCCCAAAGAGAATGACGCGTTTTTCTCCAGCATTCTCCGTTTTGGATGGAGACTGGGTGGTGATGCAATGTCTAACCTGGCCAAGAAACAATTAAAATGTCCCGTGTTTTATTAACTGATTCATTTAACCGATTGAATAATCCTGTAAACCCCAACAACTTTATGAAACTTTTCAACTCAAACAAAACTTACCTGGCCATCTTACTTAGTGTAGGTCTG
>JBKJMI010000156.1:0-12263 GCA_046596515.1 Chitinophagaceae bacterium
GTTATCTGCACTTACTATAAACCAGGGAGCATGTTTGAAATTTGTTTTCAGGAGCATTTCATCACGGGCATTTGAATAATCTTTCCAGTGCTTTTCTGCTACCTCATCAATAGGGCTTACTTTCCACTGCTTTAGCGGATCTTTCTTACGATCGTCTAATCTTTTTTGTTGTACCTCTTTGCTTATATCCAAATAATATTTCAGGATAATGAATCCTCCTTCCACCAGGCCTTTCTCAAACGATTCCACTTCTGTAAAAAATGATTTGTATTGTTTGTGAGTGCAAAAGCCCATCACCTTTTCAACGCCAAGTCGGTTGTACCAGCTTCGGTTGAAAAGAACAAACTCGCCTGAAACCGGCAAGTGAGCAGTGTAGCGCTGAAAGTACCACTGCCTTTCCTGGAAATCAGTTGGTTTACCCAACGCCACCACTTTTGTTTCTCTTGGGCTAAGGTGTTTGATAATTCTTTTTATTGTTCCATCTTTACCCGCTGCATCTCTTCCTTCGAGTATCACCAGTAGTTTTAAATCGGAAGCAATTACTTCCTTTTGCAACTTCACCAGCTCTATATATAACTCGTGCATTATTTTTTTATTTGCAATTTTCTTTTCTTTCTTGATGGTACTGGCAGACTTCTCTTGCTTGTCTTTCAACCCATTGAAGCCAACCTCCAAAAGAGTTTCTGTATCTGTTTGCGTTTTCATTTTATCTTTTTAAATTTCAATTGTGTGCATAGCACTTTCACCTTTTCAAATTGTATGTGCGAATTATATTTTCTTTTTAGATGTTATCGCATTCATCTTTGTAACATCAAATGTTATTTTGAACTGCACTTAATCCTTAACGCTTTCAGTTTGCATGAATTCTGATTCGTTAAACAGCTTACTGCTTTTAACCGCATCTATTGTAATGTTCACGATAACTTTGGAATTTTCCCATTTCACTTCTCTAATATCACTTACATGTATCAGCACTTTTTTTCCTCCAATCCAATTATGTGTATCAATAACGAAGTATAAAATTTGCCAGGTTTTTTCGTCAATAACAAAATCACTTACGTGTCCTATTTCGTCGTCGGTGGTGTGAATGTGATAGCCTCTAATGCTTTCTGTACTGCGTAAATGCACATCATCATGATCTTTGTAATTTTTCTCCTTTTCATCATTAGTTAATATTCTTTCATCAATAAGGAGTGCCGGCGGCATCACTCCCCACAAGCCACCTGAATAAAATCCGCTTTGCCAGTATGGCTGCCAGGAATAGTGTTGATATAATGCAATTTCATGTTGGCGGGCAACGGGTTTGTGCATGTCTATATCAGGGCTGTTGCTAATCTCATCCATTGTAAGATTCACAGGAAATTCTCTGTTCTCCTCATCAGGCGTTTGCAAAGCCGTAGGTGAAATAAGCACCGACCGCCCCAATAGCCAACTCCCGGTTTTTACAATCATATAACGGATTGCCCAATTTTGGTCGTCGAAATAAAACTCTTCCACTTTGCCTATTTCACCATCATTGGCTCTCATACTGTAGCCAATTAAACTTTTAATATTGCGTTTCATAAAATTTATTTTTTAGTTAAGTTGTTGGATGATGTTTACCATGTGAATTTTGTCATTCTTCATAACCGCTATTCTTTGGGTGCTTATAAACGTGGTTAATATCAAAATCATGTCCAATAAAATTTTACTAAGGGTTAGTTCTTTAAATATTAAAGAAAACAAGCAACCTTGTTTGAATTCCCCGTATGGGAATGTAAATTGCCATATAAGGTTACGAATACAAGTAAGTCATCTTTATGAGTTGCTGAGGGAGGTCAATTGTTCTTAAGTCTCGGCAATATTGCTTACTTCAATAAAAATCTTTTTTACATCCGGAAGTTTTTCTCTTATTTTTTTCCAGTCTTTGTATTGCTTTTGTAAGGTCTCCGCTGGTCAAATCATTTTTAAATTTTACATCATAGAGCAAGGAGCAATTCATCGGCCACCATCTGCATTGTAAGTGGACAGTTTAGTTTAATAACACCAGTTGCCGTTTCAAATTATCACAGGCAACCTGTTCTACGCCGGAATATTTCTCATGATGGCAAAACTATGAATCCCGTTCTGCGCATGGTAAGTAATAAGCAGATTGTTTACATCAATAATTTTTTTAACGATGGCCAGTCCCAGCCCATTTGATGGCTCCCGGCCCTCTCTTGATACACGCAGCCTTGCAAATAATTTTTCAGATTCTATTGGGTTCTCTTTACTGGTATTACTGATGTGATAATCGTTTTCAGAAATTGTTATTTCTATAGTTCCGCCATTATAGTTGTATTTAATGGCATTGCCAAGCAGGTTAGAAATCAGAGAACCGGCAAGCACGGGATGAAGATTTTTAATAAAATTGCCCTGAAAATTTGTTTTAATGTTCAGTTGCTTGTCTTTTATAAAATCATCGAAAAGATGCAGATATTTTTTGCTTAACTCCGCCAAATTAATTTCTTCTCTGGTTTCATATTGGTTGTTCTCAATCTTAGCTAATAATAATAAGCCTTCATTCAATTTGCTCAAACGGCTTAAAGCTGCAGCCGACTCAAGAATTGATTGTACCTGTTCATCTTTTAAATTATTATCCTGCAGCAGCAGTTCCAGCTTACTTTGTACAATTGCAACCGGAGTTTGCATTTCGTGCGCCGCATTTTCAGTAAACTCTTTCATGTTTACGTAATCCCTGTACATTTTACCGGCCATATAGTTTAGCGAAGCATTCAATTCGTTAAACTCCTGTATGCTTGTATTCTCAAAATGAATGGCTTCCATCTTTTGCAACTCTGCGCTTCTTATTTTACCAAGTGACTGCCTGAAAGGTTTCCATAATCTTTTGCTAATAGCCCAGTTGAAAATTAAAGTAGCTGCAAACAATCCTGCGAATACAAACAACATAATCCTGGTAACACTTGTCACCAAAGCAGCCTTTTGCTCCTGCGATTGCCTTATTATTATTTGATAAGAATTTCCATTAATTGAAACCACCTGCGATAATTGCCGGTAAGGAATCCTATTATTTCCTTTAGCGCTGTACCCGTAAATATTGGCAAGCGTAAGATACTGCGCTGTAGCAGCATCAGTAGGATACACAGAAAGCTCCGGCGATTTTAAAATAAAAATTATCCCGTTATCGGCTTCTGACTGAAGATATTGAACCCACGCGATTTCTTCGCTTATAAGTTCTTTATCGCTGCGATAATTTATTTCTTTGCTGAATTGATTGAAGAGGTAGAAACCTGTGACAGCCAACAACGGAATCATTGCAATTAAAAAGTACAAAGTGGTTTTTGTTAGAAGTTTCATAAATATTTTAGTGCGTAAAAGTTAGTTGCCATACATTGCCTAATCTGTAAACCTATATCCTGCACGATAAATGGTTTTGATATAATCTCCGCTGCCCGCATCAATCAATTTTTTTCTAAGATTTTTTATATGTGTGTATATGAAATCGAAATTACTTACATGCTCATATTCATCGCCCCATATATGTTCGGCAATTGCTGCTTTAGTTAACAGGCGCCTGCTGTTGGCGATAAAATATTCAAGCAACTGGTATTCTTTATCAGTGAGTATTACGGCTTTACCATCCACTGTAACCCGCTGTGCTTCGGCTTCCAGGTTAATTTCGTTGAACGTGATTACATTGTTGCCTCCAAAGTTTCTGCGCCTGATGATCGCATTAATGCGTGAGGTGAGCTCAGATAAATAGAAGGGTTTTGCGAGATAATCATCGGCTCCCAGGTCCAGCCCTTTCAATTTATCTTCCAATGCATTTTTTGCGGAAATAATAATGATGCCTGCTTTAGATTCCATGTACTGCATCTCTTTCACAATGTCGAGGCCACTGCCATAAGGCAAGCCAATGTCTATAACAATACAATCATATACAAACCGGGTAACTTTTTCTTTTCCCTTTAAAAAATCATCTACTGCCTCGCAAATAAAACCCTGGTGCTGCAGGTATTTCATAATGGATTCCTGTAATGCCCTTTCATCTTCTATTATAAGAATTTTCATTGTAAAAAATCGGGGTGTTTTATAATGAATATAAGTATTTGTAGTGACTATTAATTATGATAAAATATTTAAGGGTGCATTTCAAATCCTTTAATAACAAAAAACCCGCCTCGTTAGAGACGGGAATGTGGATTTCACAAGAATTAATTTATTGCTTAATGCATTATCTTAACCAATAAACTCAGGTTTATCTCCATCTTTTTTATTATTACTTGTATAATTACTTTCGAGTTCAAGATGAATTATCTTTCTTACATTCCTATTGATTTGTCTCCTGATGATAATTTCCGGCAGAGCCCTGTAATGCAGCAGTAGCAGTATTCTCAGAGCCATTATGCATGTAGGTGATTTCTACTTTATCGCCGGGGCGCATCGCTGAAATTTTTTCAATCATCTCAGTTCCCTTATTAATGGTTGTTCCATTTATTTTAGTAATGAAATCTCCTTTTTGAATGCCGGCCTGGTCTGCTGCACTTCCCCCGGTTACATTCATTATATATACACCATCGCCATCAGGGATATTATTTTTCCGTCGCATGGCATCGTCCATCTTGTCGCTGCCATACATAACACCAAGGTAAGCTCTCTTAGCGCTGCCATATTTTATGATATCACCTACAACCCTCCCAACAAGGTTGGAGGGAATTGCATAAGAATAGCCTGCATAAGAACCGGTGGGTGAAGCAATGGCGCTGTTGATTCCGATCAGGTCGCCATCAGTATTTACAAGCGCACCGCCGCTGTTGCCGGGATTAACGGCTGCGTCAGTTTGAATAAATGATTCAATAGGCGAATCGCTGTTGCGATTATTAATACCTATGTTTCTTGACCTGGCGCTCACAATCCCCGAGGTAACTGTTGTTTCAAGATTTAAAGGATAGCCGATTGCCAATATAAGCTGCCCTACACGCACATCATCTGAATTAGCAAAATGGAGATTGGGAAAATCCGATCCTTCTATTTTTATAACCGCTAAGTCAGTGCTTGGATCGGTGCCTATAACTGTCGCTTTATAATCTTTCTTGTCGTTTAAGGTTACCAGAAGTTCATCCGCATTTTCAACCACATGGTTGTTGGTTACAATGTAACCCGCAGCACTCACAATTACGCCGGAACCTGATGCTACCTGCTGCGCATCGTTACCGTTACCGCTATCATTGGAAGACATATCGCCCAAACCAAAACTCCGGGCCGCCGTTCTTTTAAGCACTTTAATATGCACTACTGCCGGCGAAGCCTTGGCAGCAGCATTTTCAAAATCGGTCATTGGTGACATAGATGCACCTTCCGAATATTTAGCTGTTTTAAACACGGAAGAAGCAACGGGAATGTTGGCGGCCAGCAAATCCGGGTGAATATATTTTCCATACACCCATGCACCGCCGGTAAAAGAAGCTGCACTTATAAGAAAGACAGCTATAAATTTTTTAAATGTCATGTCTTTATTTTTTGATTGTTATCTATATGCAAATGTGAAAACATGTTATGAAGCAAATCTGAGGAAAATTGTAAAGGGCATGTTAAACAACTATTGAAGAATATGGATAGGGTTTTAAATATTTGGATTAAATATTTAACCAAAATCTATCGCATTATTCGTGCTATCTTGATTTTTTCAAAACACAGAGGAATGAATCTTGTCAGAAAGGAAATAAAATATTTTAATTGTAAAAGCTGTATTCCTTGAGTGTTTATAAAGGTGGCTAATACAAAATCATGTCCCAATAAAAATTTACTAAGCGTTAGTTCTTTAAATATTAAAGAAAACCAACAACCCCGTTTGGAAATTCCCGTATCCAAATGTATATACACATATACGGTTACGAATACACGTAATACATCCTGGTGATGCTCTTTGTTCTTAAGTCTCCGCAAGATTGCTTGCTTCTATAAAAATCTTTTTTACATCCGGAAGTTTTTCTCTTATATTTTTTTCCAGCCTTTGCACTGCTCTTGTAAGGTCTCCGCTGGTCAAATCATTTTTAAATTTTACATCAAGAGCAAGCAGCAATTCATCAGGCCCCATCTGCATTGTAAGCGGACTGTTTAGTTTGATAACATCAGTGTCAGCATCAACAATGTCATAGATGGTTTTTAGTTTTTCTTTTGTGGTTCTGAAGTTGAATTATTCATTTGCGGCTTTGGAATAAAAAGATTGTTACTGACTGTAGCTAGGTTGTTTATTTTTCTTTTATTTTCATCCCTCTGTTAAGGATGATATGGAAATCTTTTAAAAATCTCCCCTCTTTTTCAATCACCTTCTTTTCAAAATATTCTGGATTGATTTTGTACAGACTATCTATGTTATATAATGCTTTCTTCAGGCTTTCATCCTTCATGGTTTTTAGTGCCCTGTATTTATAATCGTTTGCTCTAAACTGCATACTACTGTTGTAACTGTTAATCCAGCCTGTAAAAAGAAAAATATTTGCAATAAATAACACTATTGCGATCCATATTCCTTTGTGCAAATGATGGCGGTGTTCAATTGTATTTTGTACTTGACCCTCCAATTTACTTGTGCAGGCATTGAGACTTTTTATTAATTCATTTACTCTTTCGGAACTGATCGTTCGAACGGAAAGAATTTTAAGTTCTTCCGAAATCTTTTTTAATTCTTCTCCGGTTTTATTTTGATCATTATCCCTTACCAAAAGTTCTATGTCTTCCAATTTCTCCACTACTGTTTGTAATAACAGATCATTCATCATTTTTAATTTTTTAATTAATGTAATCCAAGCCCTCTCCTTTTTTTCTTTTGTTTTTTTATTAATTCATAAGGCACTTGCTCAAAAGTTTTTTCAGGCTTCATCAACTCTTCCAACAAAGATTTTTCCTTGTGAAGTTTTTTTGTTGGTTCTAGCTTTTCTTTTTGAGAAAATTTGTTGTTAGAAAAATTGATGGATTTCGATGTAGCTTTTAATTGAATATTATTTTGCTGGATTTGTTTTTCTAAATTCTTTATTGAAAATTTTCTGTCAATTTCACTTCCCTTGAATTTGTATTCACCTATCTTAAAACTGATGCCTTGTAACTCATTTGTTTGCCCTTTATATTTGAACAGCGTTTCGATGCTTTGTTTTTGTAATCGAAACGTTAGTTCATTAAGATCTTTGCAATGCGGTAAGGTTTGTAAAATTGCCTGGTAAATTGTGTAACGGTTAGCTTCTTTTTCATTCAGGTTTTCGAGATGTATTTTATCAAGGTTTTTTCCTTCGGCTATTTTAAGGTTGTATTGCAGGGTTAGTTTTTGTGCTGCTTTCTTTCCTTTTAGCCCTATCCAGTTATCTTTAATTACCTGCCCGTTATTGTTTACGAGGTTAGCTAAAATGTGCAGGTGTTGGTGATCTTTATCTGTATGTTTTGTAATGGCATATTGGGTGTTATTTATCTTCAGTTCCTGGAGGTATTTTTTTGCAATTTCAATCATGGTTTCATGTGCTATTTTTTCTCCGGGATAAAAGCTTAAAATTCCATGAAAGACGGCATTGCCTAAAGTTGGTCTGAATTGTTGTTGAGTTTCAAAATCATCTGCCATTAATTTATAATGATAATCTCGTACTCCTTCTGACTCTAAAACAACAGCTCTTTTCTCATCCATGCACACATACCTGCAGGCTCCATAAAAACTACTTCCTATAACTACTTTGCTTATCATTTTTTTAATTGCAGTAAGAGTTCATCAAGGATATCCGTGTATTGTTCCAGGTTTATTTTTATGGATTGCATTCCTGCCTGGTGTGCTTTTTTTGTAAGCTGATTTAAGTTGTTGGATGTACCCACCAGTTGCCTGACAAACTGCCTTTCTTCCTCATTTAATCTTTGCATTACTTTTCCGTTAATTGCCATAGATCTTACATAAGCGCTGATCTTTAACCCTGCTTTTTGTGCCTTATGCTTAACAATAAAGTATTCGGATTTAGTGAACCTTACCCCGGTTGCAGATTCTTTTTTCACCGGCATTTTTGGCCTGCCTCCTTTATGCTTTGATTGTCTTTCTTCACTTATCATATCTCACACTTTTTCTTTTGCGACCATCAGGAGAAAAAGCAAGCGGAGCAAGTTTTTGTGCAACAAAAACACCGCTTGCTTAAACCTTAAATAATTTACAGGTGTCTTCCTCTTCGGTGTTTTACCTGTTGTATCTTCTGAATTTTTTCAGCTTTTGTAATCCATTCATTAAGGTCTTTCGATCCCTGGTAAAGCTGACTTTCGTCTTTAAATTTTATTGATCTTTTTTCGGCCATACTTGTACATTTTCTTCCGGCTGTGTCATTGTCTAAATAGAGGTGAATGATCTGGTGTTTTTCCATTAGCAGCAGACTTCTTTCAAAGAATGCTAATGAGTTTAAGACAAGAAAGTTTGTCAGTTCAGACTTATTTTGATTGATTGTCCGATCACTCAGGAAGTCAAAAAATCCTTCAAATACTTTTATTTTATTTGGTCCATTATTATCAAAATAGCTTACATCTTTTGGGGAACTGCTGCCTTTAAAAAACTCATTTCTCAACTCGTATCCTCCGGCATTATTTTTAAATCCTATGGCTGTAAAATCTCTTTCTTTGCCATTCACTTTGAATGCAACTTCATAACAATATTTATCTGCGATACTTTTATCTATTTTTCTTTGTCTTAAATAGCTGCATAGCAAAAGGTCTGTGATTGGCTTCTTTGCTGCTATTATTTTGATAGCCGTTTCTCTCGTTTCCGCTTCAGTAAATAAATTATTTTCTAACGAGTGGAACGGCGGTCTGGCGGCAATATTTTTTATAATATTTTGCTCATGAAAAAGAGAAATTTTCTCCAGCGCTTCACTGACATTGCACTGGTAATATTCTGTTGCAAAATCAACAAGAGTTCCTCCTTTTCCAAGCCCGTGATCGTACCAAGCATTTTTTATTCTATTGATTTTAAACGAAGCTTCTTTTTCATTTCTTAAGGGAGATAAATACCAGTAGTCTTCTCTTCGTATTTTATAAGGATCATAACCTAATGCACGGAAATAATCTGCAAGATCTATCTGATTGGACTGTTCACAATTCATAACACAAATTTTTAAAGGTGATTAATTTTCTTTTGTGTTATGCTTGCATCCTGGGCATTGATCATTGCTTCAATGTCAGCTCGGGAAAAAAATCGTTGTGATTTAATCTTAAAACTTTTCAGTTTTTTTTGCTTCATCCATTCATACAATATTGGCCTTGATCTTTGGAAGTTCTTGCAGAGATCTGTTGCTTTTAGTAAAGCCTTTTCCGGTAAGTGGGGATTTGCGCGAAGCGATAATTGCTGGTCCAGATTAACATGTTTCTGAGTTGATGTCATAAATTAGAGTTTATCAAATTGCTTTTAATTTTCCATTGCCTTTGAAATTCATTTTATCCTTTAGCGTATTCATATCATCACTTAATTTTCTGTCAAGAACTTTTGCATAATGCTGTGTTGTTTTTAGATTTTTGTGCCCAAGCATTTTGCTAACAGACTCTATTGGAACACCGTTGCTTAATGTTACGGTTGTCGCAAAAGTGTGTCGGGCTGTATGTGTTGTCAGATTTTTGCTAATAGCACAGAGATTAGCTATTTCTTTTAAGTATTCATTGTATTTCTGATTGCAAAGTACTGGCAATACTTTTCCTGTGTTAATGCAAATAGGATGGTCCTTATATTGATCCAGGATTTCAAGAGCAAATGGTAAGAGTGGAATTCTGGAAGAAGTATCTGTTTTTTGTCGATGGGTGAAAATCCATTTATTCCCATCTATTCCAATTCCTATTTCGGAGACTTTAAGTTTTTTAACATCAGCAAATGCAAGACCCGTATAACAACAAAAAAGAAAGATATCACGTACTTGATTGATCCGTTCAGAAGCAAATCTCTTTAATGCAATTTTCTGTATTTCATGTTCAGTTAAAAATTCTGGAATGACTTCTTTTTTAGTCATCCTAAATAAAACAAAAGGATCTTTTTCAATCCATCCAATTCTAATGCACCGATTTACAATTTTTCTGAAATTGGCAATGTACTTTATGGTTGTATTATGGTTGCAGTTGCGAAATGTTTTTAACCAAAATTCATACTGCGAAACAAATTCATAATCCAATCTCTTAATGTCCATATCTGAAACACTATACTTCCATTTCATAAATGATTTGGTATGCTCAAACGAAATTTTATATCTTTCTAAAGTGGCAGGTGAAAAATCTTTGCCAACTAAACTTTTCATTTGGTCATTATGGTGCTGGAATATTACCATAACCATTTTTGACTTTTCGTTTGTCCCTTTGAGAGTATTCTTAATTCCTTCTGATGTTATGGTTTCATTTTTCTCCAACAACTGCCTTCTTACTTCATACACTTTTGTTTGCAAAGTATCGAGATAAGCATTTAATAATTTCGCATCTTCTTTTGTGCCGTGCATACGACCTGCACCTGTATTCCATCTTTCGGAATCACACTTCCTCCCGGTAGAGATTTCTTTTGGAATTCCATCAACAGTAATTCGCATGTAAATAGGCCTTGCACCTTTCAGATAATTCTTTGGCTTCTTTAAGTAAAAAAGAAGACTAAAACTTTTTTCTAGCATAACTCTCACTTTTAATGTTTACAAATTTCGGATTCGAGTTACATGCTGACAATAGGTTCAAAAATTGAACATCTTTATTTTCAATAGTTTATCCCATTTCCAGTGAGTCATTTTTTTGTTAATGTTGAACTCATGAATTACTCACTGAGATTTGAAGCGAATAGTAGCAATTTGAGAAAGTAGCAAAATCAAAAAAGCCCATCAATAAAGGATTTGCGGGCTTTGAACTTTTTTTGATATTGTTTTCAGCGGAGACTGAGGGATTCGAACCCTCGATACAGTTTCCCGTATACACACTTTCCAGGCGTGCTCCTTCAACCACTCGGACAAGTCTCCAAAAAAATAGTTGGCAAATCTACGATGTTATTACCACTGATTTTATTTTAAATACAAAAGTTGTATATCATCTTAACCTTTACTGGTGAGCACTTGCAGTAGTTAATTGTTCAAGCGCATCGCTATCTAATGTTAAACCAACCGCAGCAATAAGATGATCTAATTGTTTTGTGTTGGTTGCACTTGCAATGGGTGCTGCAATGGTTGGTTGCGCCATCAACCATGCAAGTGATATTGTTGCCGGTGTTGATTTATATTTTTCTGCCACTTCATCAAGGGCTTTCAAAATTTTAAAGCCACGTTCATTCAAATATTTTTTATTACCTCCACCTCTTGCGCTTTTTGAGAGATCAGTTTCTGAGCGATATTTTCCTGTGAGAAAACCACTCGCTAATGAATAATAATTTATCACGCTGATATTTTTCTCCAAACAATACGGCTGGAATTCTTTTTCAAAAACTTCACGGTCGTACAAATTGTATAAAGGCTGTAACGTTTCATATCGCGGCAAACCTGCACGCTCACTGTATTCAACAGACTCTTTCAATCTTTCTGCTGATAGATTGGAAGCACCGATTGCTCTCACTTTGCCTTGCTTTACCAATTCTGAAAACGCATCAATAATTTCTTCTACCGGTGTAGAGAGATCATCAAAGTGTGACTGGTAAAGATCTATATGATCAGTTTGCAAACGCTTAAGTGATGCATCAACTGCTTTAAGGATGTAATTCTTTTTAAGCGTTTTTCCTTCTCCCATATCACTGCCAACTTTTGTGGCAACAATTACTTTGTCACGATTGCCACGTTGCTTCATCCAGTTACCGATTATTGTTTCTGATTCACCCCCAATATTTCCCGCCTTCCATCTTGAATAAACATCTGCTGTATCAATTAAATTAAATCCTGCATCAGTAAATGCATTCAGGATTTTAAAAGATGTTTGCTCATCTATCGTCCATCCAAAAACATTTGCTCCCAATGCAAGTGGCGCTACTTCTATTCCTGAATTTCCTAATTGTCTTTTTTCCATCCTTCAAAATTATGAGATAATAAATTGAATAATTGGTTGCAAGTTTGCATTCACAACTTAAAAAATTTATGGCTTTGCTTTTTGAACCGTTACAGATCAGGAATATTAAATTAAAGAACAGGATAGTTGTTAGCCCTATGTGCCAGTATAGCAGTGAAAATGGTTTTGCCAACGATTGGCATCTTGTACATCTGGGTAGCCGGGCGGTGGGTGGTGCCGGGCTTGTGTTTTGTGAAGCAACTGCGGTTTCTCCCGAAGGAAGAATA
>JBKJMI010000113.1:0-3403 GCA_046596515.1 Chitinophagaceae bacterium
TCACCCCAGATCTTTCTTGCTTTGACAGAAGGACTGCTATATTTAATACTGATGTTGGCATCTTTAACCGTACCTGTAGCGGTCATTGCTGGACTTGCACGTTGCTGCTGGGAAAAACCCTGGTTAGTGGCTATTACTACCAGGGAGAGAATGCCTATGGCGAGAAATAATGATCTTTTCATTTTAGTTGATTTTTGTTGATAGATCGGGTTGATTATTAAATTTAGTTGTTTTTAGGAACTAAGCATTGTGGTTATGATGAGTGGTGAATTGGCGATGCTTCTGCCTTTTTATTCTTTTTCTCCTTCCTTTTTTTCTTGATAAAAAAAGGAACAAAAAAATCAAGACGAATCGAAGTGATCAGTTCTATTGATCGACCTTTTCTTCTGACGATTCGTCGGGGGAACCCTCTGTTTTGCGACGATCTTTTGGCAGTTACAGTATTCTGCGTGTTAAATAGACGACCCTGAAGGCGCTATGCCCGCCCTTGCTTTTTTCAAAGTAGTTAGGTCGTTTTTGTAAGGGCCGGCCAAGGCGCTTGAAGCGTCTTGTTATTCGGAGGCTAGGAATGTAGGATCGGAGAAGATTTTTTGGTAGCCTTGAATCCCTGGCCGGCAGGCAGGGGTCAATAGGTGAATAAGGGGCGAATTGAATATATTTAGCAAAACCCTTTTATGGAAGTTCATGCCCACAGCCATACTGCCCGCAATAAATGGACCCATTATCTCTGGGAATTCCTGATGCTGTTCCTGGCGGTGTTTTGCGGATTCCTGGCGGAAAATATGCGGGAGCACCAGGTCGAAAAGCTAAGAGGTCGCCAGTATATTCTTTCTTTCTGTGAGGACCTTCGGACCGATACCGCTCAGTTTAATTACCTCATAGCCGAACTGACTGAAAAATCACAAGCCCTGAAAGCCACCATCCCCTGTATCGATAGCCTGGTGCAGGGAACCGGACCTGGTGATTGTCTTGAGCAAGTGGTTTCACATACCATTGGCTTCACCGATTTTATCTATACCGACCGCACAATACAACAACTTAAATTTTCAGGCGGACTACGATTGATCCAGGATAAAGCGATCGCGGATACCATTATTAAATATGATGCTATGGTCCGACAGGAATTGATACACCAGGATGTACTGGAGACGCAGCAACAGGCGGCCATCACCGCGCATAATGCCATGCTTGATTATTCCTCCCTGCTTCGGATTCGAAATAAACAGGTCGCTTCCGGCATAAAACTATCCTTGCTGACACATGATAAAAATGCCCTGAACAAATATTTCAATGAGATCAGCACTTTCGGCTTCGGATGTTATGGCCAGTTAAACTGGATGATCAACCTTAAAAACCAGGCTACCCGGGCTCTGGTCTTTTTGAAGGAAAAAGGGTATTAGGGTGGAGGGGATGAGTAAATAGGGTAGATAGGTAGATAGGTGAATAGGTGAATAAGTGAATAGGTAAATAGGTGAATACCTTCCTGCAAGGAGGCAGGCTCCCGACTCCTGACTTCCGACTCCCGACTTCCGACTCCCAACTCCCAACTCTCTCTTAATTGCACATAAACAAAAAACCAATTATATGACTTTAATAGAACTTCTTGTATTGCTTATCATCGCCGCGATCTGCGGTTCTGTAGGACAAGCTATTGCCGGATTTAACCTTGGTGGATGCCTGGTCTCGATAGTAGTTGGATTCATTGGTGCCTATATCGGACTCTGGATCTCCCGTAAATTAGGTCTGCCGGAAATGCTGAACATTAAAGTAGGGAAGGAAAACTTTCCAATTATCTGGGCCGTGATCGGGTCGGTGGTGTTTACACTGATCGTGGGTATGCTGAGACCTTCGAATAAGAGTAGATAGATTAATAATATAAGGTCAATAAGTGAATAGGTCAATAGGTGAATGAGTAAGGAAGTGAATAGGTCAATAAGTCAATAGGTGAATGGGATTCTACCAGATGATTATTATTTTCTCACTAATCACGATTCTATTCACCTATTGACCCCTGCCTGCCGGCAGGCAGGTATTCACTTATTGACCTATCTTACCTATTGACTTATTCCCTTTTTTAAATCCCCTTAAATGAAAATATATATTTTTCTCGCCATCATTCTTGCTTCCTGTTCTGCAAAACAAACAGACCTCAGCAAACAAGCTGCGCAGGAAATAATTGCTGCAGACAAGGCCATGAGCGATCTGGCCTCGAAAGATGGTTTTTTTAAAGCGCTGCTTGCTTATTCTGCCGACAGTGTAATCATACCAAGAGAAGGAAAACTACCCTTATTCGGTAAGATAGAAGTCACCAAAGTCTGGTCAGCAAAGCCGGTAATTACCACCATTGCCTGGAAGCCTATAAAAGCGTTTGCATCGGAAAGTGGTGATATGGGTTATAGTTTTGGCTATGCAACTTTTGCCAGCGAAGACAGCACCCGATATACTAATTACTGCACAATCTGGCATAAGCAAAAAGACGGATCATGGAAGTTTGTATATGATGCGGGAAATAATATCCCAAATCCAAATCAATGAAGAGGATTTATCATAGATTACCTCGGCTGGATAATTAAATTATTAGATAAAAGATCTTGGAATGAAAAGGATAGTCATTGGTTTATGCTTACTGCTGTTGATACATCCAATGCAGGTTCGTGCTCAAGTAACAGCTGATCGGGATCTGCTTAATGAAATTTTCAAAATTAAAGCGATCGATAATCACGCTCACCCCATTAAGTACGTGAGGGCAAGTGAAAAACCCGACGATGAATTTGATGCATTGCCCATTGATGCCATTGAAGCTTTTCCCCTGCCAGTCCGGATGAGTCCGACTAATCCTGAATTCATTGCTGCCTGGCATCAGCTCTATGGCTATTCCTACAAGGATATGAGTGAAACGCATATGAAGGAACTGATGATCACGAAACAACGTGTATTAAGTGAACACCGCGACTCATTCCCATCCTGGATACTGGATCAGCTCAATATCGAAACGATGTTTGCCAATCGTGTCGCAATGGGAGCAGGTTTGCCCGCTCCGCGATTTCGCTGGGTGGCTTTTGATGACGCCTTATTATTTCCACTCAGCAACGAAGCTGCAAAAAAATCTAATCCAGACTATCGTGGTTTCTTTCCTGCTGAAGAGCTCCTCCTGAAACGTTATCTCAACGACTTGAAAATTTCAGCATTGCCTGCTTCGCTGGATGCGTATCTGCGAAATGTTGTAACAGCAACACTCGAAAGGCAAAAGAAAAACGGTGCTGTCGCGATAAAGTTTGAAGCGGCCTACTTACGTAAGCTTGACTTTGATAATCCCGATGAATCGAAGGCCCGCTCTACCTATCTTAATTTTATAAAGGGCGGTATTCCCCCAGCCAATGACTATAAAGCACTACAGGATTTT
>JBKJMI010000031.1:0-47924 GCA_046596515.1 Chitinophagaceae bacterium
TTTAAAATTCATTGGGCCCGCGGCCTCAATTTTATCATTTTTTATCAATACGATCCAACCCGTCTGCATGTTTTCTCCATCGAAAACACGATCTGGTTTTAATAAAATGTATTTATCATTTTGGGCAGAAACCTGAAGGCAGATAAGCAGGGTAAGGGCCAGGAATATTTTTTTCATTTTTTTATTTTATTCGGAAAGTATGTCCTTATATGCGGCTTTATTATGCAAAATAGCTTGGATCCTTTATTTTGTATACGATTTCTGCAAGAATATTCTCATCTTGTTCTACAAAGAATGCTCCCCGAATGCCTTCCTGTTTGTGGTTGATAACCATAACGATATTTTTAAAGGCCTCAGGATGCCGCCCTATAAATCTAAAAAAGAATTTTCAGTTGTTAGAGTTTGCCTTTATATTTGTGTCTGATGAAACAAGCTTTTAAAAATACAAACTGGTGGTGGCATACATCTCTTGATAAGGGGCTGTAGAGCATATCTGTTTGCATAACTATATGTTGCCCCGACTGGTTCGGGGCTTTTTATTTGCAATAATGAGAAAAATACCATTATATACCCATTGCCATCGGATGCTTGCCGACGTATTTACGCCGGTGGGTATCTATCTGCGTTTGCGTGACAGATTTCGCGATACTGTATTGCTGGAAAGTACAGATCATCATTCAGCTCAGAATAGTTTTTCTTTTATAGGCATCAATGCAATTGGAGGAATAGAGATCAGGGAACAGGGACAGATAGAATGGAAATATCCGGGCAGAGATCCAAGGAAGATCGATCTTGATAAGAAGAGTCTTGTTGCCGATATGATGCAGGAATATATGAATGGCTATGAATGCAAATATTCTGGTCAGAAGGAAGAGTTATTTGCACAGGGCCTGTATGGATATACCAGTTATGATGCAGTAAGATTTTTTGATTCCATTGATCTGGATACTACAAATAAAATTAACACAGACCCTACCGCAGCAGCCATACCCCTGATGCGATACCGGCTTTATCAGTATGTGATCGCCATCGATCATTTCCGGGATGAACTTTATATCTGTGAGAATCATCTGGAAGGGGTTGAATCTGATCTTGGGGCAGTGGAATCATTGATAAGAAGTAAAGATGTTCCGATCTATCCCTTTGAATTATATGGAGAGGAGTTCAGCAATCTTACAGATCAGGAATATATTGATATCGTAAAGAAAGGTATCTCTTCCTGTCATAGAGGAGATGTTTTTCAGATCGTTCTCAGCAGGCGGTTCCAGCAAGGTTTTCGGGGTGATGAATTCAATGTATACAGAGCATTGCGAAGTGTGAATCCTTCGCCTTATCTTTTCTTTTTTGATTATGGGGATTACAAACTGATGGGATCATCGCCCGAAGCGCAATTGCTGGTAGCGAATGGTAAAGCTATCGTTCATCCGATTGCAGGTACTTTCAAAAGAACAGGAAATGATGATGCGGATAGATTGGCTGCTGAAAAATTATTAAAGGATCCCAAAGAGAATGCCGAACATGTTATGCTGGTGGACCTGGCCAGAAATGATCTGAGCCGTGTTTGTTCTGATGTTACTGTTACTCATTATCGCGAGATCCAATATTTTTCACACGTGATCCATTTGGTCAGCGAGGTAACAGGCAAACTTCCTGAAACCTATAATCCATTTTCACTATTGGCGAATAGTTTTCCAGCGGGTACTCTGAGTGGTGCGCCTAAATTCAGGGCTATGCAACTTATAGACAAACTCGAACCCACCGCAAGAGCGTACTATGGAGGAGCGATCGGGTTTGCGGGATTTAATGGTCATTTTAATCATGCTATCCTGATCAGAAGTTTTTTGAGTAAGCAGAACCTGCTTACTTACCAGGCAGGTGCGGGTGTGGTGGCAGCATCAATTCCTGAAAATGAACTACAGGAAGTAAATAATAAATTAGGTGCCTTAAAAAAAGCGCTGCAACTGGCTGAAAAGATCTGAAAAATATTATGAGAATACTTGTGTTCGATAATTATGATTCCTTCACTTATAACCTGGTTCATCTGGTACAACAGATCACGCACGGGAAAGTGGAGGTGCATCGTAATGACCAGATCCCAATGGAAAAAATAAGGGGATATGATAAGATCATTCTGTCGCCGGGTCCCGGAATTCCTTCAGAGGCTGGTTCATTATTGACAGTGATAAATGAATATGCATCCAGTAAATCTATTCTTGGTGTTTGTCTTGGGCATCAGGCGATAGGGGAAGCATTTGGCGGAAGGTTGGTGAATCTGGAGAATGTGTATCATGGAGTGGCGACCAATATACAAGTCGGGAGTCGGGAGTCAGGAGTCGGGAGTCGGGAGTCAGGAGTCGGGAGTCGGGAGTTAGGAGTCGGGAGTCGGGAGTTAGGAGTCGGGAGTAGGGAGTTGGGAGTGGGGAGTAGGGAGTCAGGAGTCGGGAGTCGGGAATCGCGAGTCGGGAGCAAAGACTTGTTTAAAGGGTTGCCGGAAAAAATAATGGTAGGGAGATATCATTCATGGATCATAAGCGATGAAGGATTTCCGGAGGAGCTGGAGATAACAGCAAGAGATGATAACGGATATATCATGGCATTGCGGCATAAAAATTTTGATTTACAAGGTGTGCAGTTTCATCCTGAAAGTGTGCTAACTCCGGATGGGAAAAAAATTATGGAAAACTGGCTTAATGACTGAAGTATAAAATGAAAAAAATTTTACAATATTTATTTGAACATAAAACCCTTTCAAGAGAAGAGGCCAGGGAGGTATTGTCGCAAATAGGCCAGGGAAAATTCAACGAGCATGAAGTGACCGCCTTTATGACAGTATACCTGATGCGCAGTATCACCATTGCTGAACTGCAGGGATTTCGTGATGCCCTTTTGCAAATGGCAAGACCAGCGGATCTCGGAGATCATGATACGCTGGATATTGTAGGGACGGGAGGAGACGGAAAAAATACGTTTAATATTTCCACACTGGCTTGTTTTGTTGCTGCGGGTGCCGGACAAAAAGTGGCCAAGCATGGTAATTATGGGGCCTCCTCTATAAGTGGTTCTTCTAATGTAATGGAGCAATTGGGTTATAAGTTCAAAGATGATACATCCTTGCTGAAAAAAGAATTGGAAGAAGCTAATATTTGTTTTTTACATGCGCCGGTTTTCCATCCTGCGCTGAAATCGGTTGGTCCGATACGAAAGAACCTGGCCATGCGTACGTTTTTCAATATGCTGGGTCCTATGGCCAATCCAGCCTTGCCAAAATATCAGCTGGTAGGTGTTTATAATTTGGAAATGGCCAGGATCTATACTTATCTGCTTCAACTAGAAAATAAGCCATTTACCATTATACATAGTTTGGATGGGTATGATGAAATATCCCTGACCAATGATACAAAGGTGATCACAGAGAAAGGTGAAAGGGTCTATACCCCTGAAGAGTTAGGAAAAAGAATGGTGATGCCCGCTGATATTTCAGGAGGAAATTCTGTAGAAGAGGCGGCTCGTATTTTTTTAAGCATTTTGAAAGGAGAAGGCAGCTGGTCACAAAATGCCGTGGTCCTTGCCAATGCAGCCATGGCACTGAATGGAACAGGTAAATATCAGCATTATGATCAGGCCTACCTGGCTGCTGTAGATAGTTTGGAAACTGGAAAAGCACTTGCCGCATTGAAAAAATTATTATCTCTTCAAAAATGAGCATGCCTACCATACTCGGGGAAATTATAGCCGCCAAAAAAATAGAAATTGAAAAGTTCAAATCGTTTAGCAGCATTGAACGATTTGAAAGCGACGGTTTTTTCTGGAAGATCAGAAATCGTTCGCTGGTACAGGGACTTTTAATGCCAGGAAGTACAGGGGTGATAGCTGAATTCAAAAGAAAAAGTCCCAGCAAAGGATGGTTCAAAAGCAAAGATCTGGAGGTTGAACCTGTGATCATGAGGTACAATAAAAGCGCCGCGGGAATTTCTGTACTAACCAATGAAGAATTTTTTGGGGGCGATCTGGATGATCTGATACAGGCCAAGGTGGTTTCGGATATACCTGTGTTAAGAAAGGATTTTATTGTAGATCGCTGGCAGATCGCCGAATCAAAAGCCTTTGGTGCAGATGTGATCTTATTGATCGCCGCTTGTTTAAGCCCTGAGCAGGTAAAAGAATTCGCCATCTATGCGCATGAGATCGGACTGGAATCAATACTTGAAATACACAATGAAAAGGAACTGGATCATTATTGCGATGAAGTGGATATGATTGGTGTGAATAACCGGGATCTGAACAGTTTTAATGTGGATGTACAGGTTTCTCTTGACCTGATCAAAAAGCTTCCGGCCGGGAAGCCTGCCATTGCCGAAAGTGGCATTACAGAGGTGGGAGTAATACAGCTGTTAAGGGCAGCCGGGTTCAAAGGTTTTCTGATAGGAGAAAGATTCATGAGAGAAAATGATCCGGGTGCCTCATTTGAGGAATTCATGTCTAATTTAGCTACCAAATAACCGTTTATGAATATTAAAGTCTGTGGTATCACTGAAATGAAGCAATTACAGCAGCTCGATGGATTGGATATTGATTTTGCCGGTTTGATATTTTATAAAGATTCTCCCAGATATATAGGAGATAAAATTGATAAAGCCGCATTGAAAAGAGCAGATCTTGATATTCGTAAAGTCGGGGTTTTTGTAAATCCTGAAATGATCGAAGTACTGGATGCCATTGATGAGTACGGACTGGATGCGGTGCAGTTGCATGGAGAAGAAAACCCTGAGATATGTGAGGATATTAATTCTGAAGTAGAAGTGATAAAAGCTTTTCGAATTACAGAAGGGATGGATGTAGATAAACTGGTGGCGTCTTATGATTCTGTATGTGATTATTATTTGTTTGACACAGGTGGTTTAAAAGAAAGTATTGGCGGCACAGGAAAACAATTTGACTGGAATTTGCTGACCAGGGCCAAGATCGAAAAACCATTTTTTCTGAGTGGTGGTATCAGCGTTGAAGACGCAGCAAGGATCAAAGCATTTAAACATCCTGATCTTTTCGGTGTTGATATAAATAGCCGCTTTGAACTATCACCAGGCTTAAAGGATATGAAACTGGTCCTGCAATTCAGGCAGGCATTAAAATAGAAATATGAGAAAGAGTTTGCAGAGTCCCGATGAGAATGGATATTATGGTTCATTTGGAGGCGCATATATACCGGAGATGCTTAATAAAAATGTGGAGGAGTTAAGATCACGGTATCTGGATATAATGTATGAACCGGCGTTTCAGGAGGAGTTTCAACAATTGCTTAAAGATTTTGCCGGCCGTCCTACAGCTCTCTATCTGGCTAAAAGATTAAGTGAGCGTTACGGGCTGACCATTTTTTTAAAAAGAGAGGACCTTTGTCATACAGGAGCGCATAAGATCAATAATACGATAGGGCAGATCTTACTTGCCATTCGCATGGGAAAGAAAAGGATCATTGCAGAAACAGGAGCTGGTCAGCATGGAGTAGCCACCGCAACAGTATGCGCATTGAAAGGGATGGAATGTGTGGTCTTTATGGGAGAGAAAGATATTAAACGACAGGCTCCCAATGTAGCGAGGATGAAAATGCTGGGTGCACGGGTAGTACCAGTGACCAGTGGCAGTCGTACATTAAAAGATGCCACTAATGAAGCCATACGCGAATGGATCAATGATCCGGTAGATACACATTATATTATTGGAAGTGTGGTGGGCCCGCATCCCTATCCAGATATGGTGGCGCGTTTTCAAAGTGTGATCAGTGAAGAGATCAGAAAACAACTGAAAGAAAAAACCGGATCCGAATTACCCGACGCAGTGATAGCTTGCGTTGGTGGAGGTTCCAATGCAGCAGGTGCCTTTTATCATTTTCTGGATGATGAAAAAGTAAAACTTATCGCTGTTGAGGCAGCGGGACATGGTGTGAATTCCGGATTAAGTGCAGCTACAACCCAACTGGGTACCAGGGGCATTCTGCATGGATCTAAAAGTTTACTGATGCAGACAAAGGATGGTCAGGTGGTGGAACCTCATAGTATTTCTGCGGGCCTGGATTATCCTGGTATTGGTCCCCTGCACGCGTATTTATTTGAATCGGGCCGGGGTATTTTTTTAAGCGCCACTGATAAAGAGGCGCTGGATGCGGCAATGGAACTTTCGCAAACGGAAGGGATCATTCCGGCTTTGGAAACGGCCCATGCGATTGCGGTTCTTTCTTCGCTGAAAGAAAAAAATATATTGGATGAAAACGATAAAACTGTGGTGATCTGCCTTAGTGGACGCGGAGATAAGGATATGAGCACCTATATGGAACACCTTTAATTATTTTGAATGAGCCGACTTGAAAAATTGTTCCTGAAGAAAAAAAAGAATGTCCTCAATATTTATTTTACGGCAGGATTCCCCGAATTGAATTCTGTAATGCCCATTATGGAAGCGCTTGAAACGAATGGCGCTGATATCATTGAATTGGGTATGCCTTATAGCGATCCGCTGGCAGATGGTCCTGTGATCCAGCAAAGCAGCCAGTTGGCATTGGCCAATGGAATGGATATGGATATTTTATTTTCCCAGTTAAAGGATATGCGTTCAACCATAACTATTCCGGTTATATTAATGGGTTATATGAATCCCGTATTGCAGTATGGGTTTGAAAAATTTTGCCAGGATGCGGCTGCCGTTGGTGTGGATGGACTTATTTTACCTGATCTTCCAGCTCGTGAATATGAAGAATTTTATGAACCATTATTCAGGAAATTCGGACTTGATATGATCTTTCTTGTAGCACCCGAAACCTCCAATGAAAGGGTAAAAAAACTGGACTCTCTTAGTACAGGTTTTTTATATGCTGTTTCCTCATCGAGCATAACAGGGTCGGAGGGGTCCAATTATGGTTTTGAATCTTATATAGACCGATTAAACTCACTTTCACTTAAAAATCCGATACTGGTAGGTTTTGGAATCAGTGACCGATCAGGCTTTTTAAAAGCCTCGGCCCGGACAAACGGAGGGATCATAGGATCAGCCTTTATTAAGGCCTTATCAAAATCTGAAGATGTTAAAACCACCACAAAAGCCTTCCTTTCGTCCATACTTAATTAGCCTCTATTTCGGAGTCAGGGATCCTTTATTTACATTTGTATATTATCAAATCGCGACCATGAAAAAAATATTGTTCCTGTTGATCTTGTTCCCTTTTACCCTGATGGCGCAACCCCCTGTGACTGCAGTAAAAGGATTTCGCATTGAGGGAAAACTGGATGGTTATCCTGAGGGTAAAAAGATCACAATGGTAGAAAATGTAAGTTCCAAAGAGATCGCATCCGGAAAACTTCAGAAGGGAAAATTCCTTTTGACTGGAAAACTAGAGGAACCAGAGCTTTGTTATATTATGATCGATGGTGTTGAAAAATCGATAGAGCTATTTGCAGAGAATTCAATCATTTCGCTTAAAGGGAAGAAAGACGATCCTGTATATAAGATCGAAGGATCCGCATCACATAAAGATTTTGAACAGTTCACTGCCGTCTTTATACCACTGTATCAGCAGATATCATCTATTGTAAGTACGATCAACAATACTGCTCCCGGGCCGGATAAGGATAATCTGATGACCTCTTATACGTCCATGCATCAAAATATACAAATAGCTTTTGATAAATATTTCAGGGAGCATAGTGCTTCGTATGTTTCTCCTTTTGTGCTGGGCATTTCCACCCAATTCAATGATGATGTGATTTTGCTGGAGAATAGGTTTAATGGATTAGCCGAAAAGATCAGAAAATCAAAAGCCGGGGCAGTCCTACTCGCCAGCATTGCGGAAAAAAAGATCGGTTCCATAGGTTCAGCGGCCATGGATTTTTCACAGCCAGATACGATGGGTAATCTTGTATCTCTTTCCTCTTTCAAAGGAAAATATGTGCTGGTAGATTTCTGGGCATCCTGGTGCGGTCCATGCAGAAACGAGAATCCAAATGTGGTGGAGAATTTCAATCAGTTCAGAAATAAAAACTTTACGGTGCTGGGCGTTTCATTAGATCGACCCGGTCAGAAGGAAAAATGGTTGGAAGCCATCCATAATGACGGACTTACCTGGACGCATATCAGTGATCTGCAGTTCTGGAATAATGCCGTTGCCAAACTTTATCATATTTCTTCCATTCCCCAGAATTTTCTGGTGGACCCCAATGGAAAGATCATAGGGAGGAATTTGCGCGGGCCGGATCTGAAAGCGAAGCTCTGTGAGATATTCGGATGTAATTAAAATACAGGTTGAGAGGTTGATAAGTTGAGAGGTTTATATGCTAGCAGGTGGAAAGGTTTATAGGTAGCTACGATTATTCGTAGCATTCGCTAAATTTAGGTATGCGTTTGCTAACCTTATGCTTTCTTCTACATTTAGCTTTCCCTGGTTCTACACAGATCCTCAACAAGATCAAGAATAAGGCTGTTAATAAGGTCAGGTCCGAAGTGGATGACACGAAATACAATGCCCGTATGAAGGCTCGTGAAAAGATCTATGGGCAGCTCAATAATATTACCTCAGAATATGATTCTTCCGAAGTTGATTATGCCATTTTGCTAAGCGATAATGCAGGATTGATGGGTGGCAAACCTCAGAATGAATTCAGCGCGAAATTTCTTCGGATGGCCCGTGCCGCCAAATCACTTTACCGTGAACAAGATCTTTCTGATGAAGATAATGCCCGTCTTAATTTACAATTTGGGCAATCCGCTTATGCTGCAGGCAAATATGTGTATGCCACCAATCGATTGGAAAATGCCGCTGATTATTTTGAAAAGGCCGGACTTACCAATGATATGGGTTATTTAAAAACACTGGCTACACAGGGTTTATTATATACTTCGATGGGAAGATTTTTTCAGGCGGAAAATTATACTACAAAAGCATTAGAACTCAGGAGAGATCGCTTGGGAGAAAATCATCAGGCCGTGGCCGCTTCATTAAATAATCTGGCTGTCCTTCATTATGATCTCGGGAAATATAATGAAGCCGAAAAAGAATTGGCATCCTGTATTTCCATTCTATCGCAAAACAAGGAAGAGTCTGGAGCAGCCTATGTAACGGCATTAAATAACCGGGCAATACTTTATCAAAGTATAGGAAGGTATGAGCAGGCGGTAAGTTCACTTAAAGAAGCGCTTACAGTGCTGGACCAATTGAGCAAACCTGCACCCAGACTTCATCAGCGCATTTATTCCAACCTGGCCCTTCTTCACCAATTAATGGGAAACTATTCGCAGGCGGAAAGCATTTATAGTGTGTTAGAAAAAAAGATCAGCAAAGGAACAGCGGAGGAAGCAAACCTGCTAAACAACAGGGCCATACTTTATTTATTAATGAAGAAAGAAGATCAGGTGGAAGAGCAATTAAAAGCCGCTGCGGATATTTATAAAAATTCATTAGGAGAAAATAGTCCGGCCTATGCCAAAGTGATAAGCGACCTGGGAAATTTTCTGCGATATAAAAAACGTTTTGATGCAGCGTCACCTCTGCTGGAAAAAGCGCTGGCTCTTCGCAAAGAATTATTGGGTGAATCACATCCGCTCTATGCGCAATCGGAAGAAGATCTGGCGATTCTTTACTGGAAGCAGGGAAGAATGGACGAGGCAAATGATCTGTACAATAAACTGATGGGTAGCAGCCTGGAATTTATTGAAAAATATTTTCCACCAATGAGTGAAGCTGAGAAAACAAAATACTGGGATCTTTTATCTCCGCGATTTGAACGCTATTATAATTTTGCATTACAAAGGTCATCAAAGGATCCATCCATTTTAAAACAGGTGCTCGATTATCGTATCACCACCAAGGGCCTTTTACTTAATTCTTCACGTAAACTTAGCCGTGCTATTCTCCATAGTGGAAACGAAGGGTTGATTAAGGATTATACCGCCTGGCTTGATAATAAGGAACAACTGACCGTGCTCTATGGGTATTCAAGAGAGGAATTAAAAGAACAGGGTATCAGTCTTGATTCCCTGCAGGACGCGACCAATAGTATTGAAAAATTGCTTTCTTCCCGATCAATCGAATTCTCCGGACTTATATTTTCAGACAGAAAAAATACAGAAGATCTCAGGGCCAAACTGAATTCGGGAGAGGCGCTGGTAGAAATGATTCGTGTCAGGGGGTTTGATGAGGCCGTTTCTGATTCCTGTTTTTATGTGGCCTTAGTATTAAAGGCTGGGGAAGAATATCCGCATAGTGTCATTTATAAAAATGGGAATGATCTGGAAATAAAATATGCTCGTCAGTATCGGATCTCAATGAAAAATAAATTACCCGATGAGAGATCTTATGATATTTACTGGTCGCCTCTTGCCAAAGAAGCAGGTAGTTTGAAGAAAATATTTTTCTCGCCCGATGGCATCTATACGCAACTGAACCCGTATACATTTAAGAAACCCGGAGGAGATTATCTGCTGAATGAATTGGAAATTGTGTTGCTGGGTAATCCGGCCGATCTTCTGGATTTAAAGAAGGCAAACAGCACAGTTAAACGAGCTACTTTAATTGGCTTTCCTGATTATGGAACTGGAACAATCGTTCAACTTCCGGGTACACGTATAGAAGTAGATGCGATACAGAAGCTACTTAAAAGTTCCGGTTACCAGGTGTCTGAGTATCTTCAAAAAGAGGCCAGTGAACATAATCTGAAGGCCGCTCATGATATGTCCATACTTCATATTGCCACGCATGGATATTTTCTTAAGGATGTTTCAAGAGCCAGCTGGCCCATTGGTGTTTTGGCAGATTATGCAAAGGAAAATGTGTTGCTGCGATCTGGATTGATTTTGGCAGGAGCGGCTGAAAATGATAAACTTTCTCCCGCCCTTGATAGCAGTAATAATGGGATTCTTACTTCTTATGAAGCAATGGATCTTAATTTGCAGGGTACGGACCTGGTTGTGCTTAGTGCCTGTGAAACGGGTCTCGGTGAAGTGAAGGCAGGTGAAGGAGTTTATGGATTGCAAAGAGCCTTTATGGCTGCCGGAGCCAATACGATCATAATGAGTCTCTGGAAAGTGGATGATGCGGCCACGCAAATACTGATGAATTCATTTTATACTAACTGGGTTAAATCTGGCGACCGGCAGCAGGCATTCCGGCAGGCACAACAGCAACTGATGCAGAAGTATAAGGATCCACTTTATTGGGGAGGGTTTGTGATGGTGAGCAGGTGAGGGAGTGGTGAGTGGGGAGTAGGGAGTAGGGAATACATTAATTGAAGAGAAAATATGAAAAGAATTATTGGATTTGTTTTATTGTTGGGCATTACGAGTTTATCGTATGGGCAGGAATTTGGGGGTACACCTTCCTCTGTAAAATGGAAACAGATCAACACAGATACGGCGAGGATCATATTTCATCCGGGACGGGATAGCTCCGCGCAGCGGGTAGCGGATATAGTTCACCGTTTAGCGGCTTCACAAAATTTATCACTGGGCCATCAGTTAAAAAAAATAAATATTGTTCTGCAAAGTCAGACCAATGTACCTAATGCCTATGTAGGCCTGGGTCCCTTTCGCAGCGAATTTTATTTAACGCCTGAACCAAATAATCTTTCTCAGGGTACTATTCCATGGATAGATCAACTGGCCATTCATGAATACAGGCATGTACAGCAGTTCAATAATTTCAATAACGGACTAAGTCATGTTATGAAAGCGATCTCAGGTGAAGATGGCTATTCATTAGCGATCAATGCTGCCATTCCGGATTGGTTTTTTGAAGGAGATGCCGTGTATAATGAAACGGCGCTAAGCAAGCAGGGAAGGGGAAGGCTTCCTCATTTTATGAATGCCTATCCCGCACTCTGGCTTGCGAAAAAAGATTATTCATGGATGAAACTTAGAAATGGATCACTTAAAGATTATGTACCTAATCATTATTTTCTTGGCTATTTGTTAGTGAATTATGGTCGCAAAAAATATGGTATCGATATATGGACCAGGGTAACAGCAGATGCCAGTGCTTACAAGGGTCTGATTTATCCATTCCAAACAGCTATAAAAAAATATACTGGCATCTCCTATAAGCAATTTGTAAAAGAGGCATTGGATAGTTATAAAAATATATTAGTTGATGAGAATATCAATGAAGGCAGGGAGGTATTTACCGCAGACAAGCGTTATGTTCATAATTATTATTTTCCTTATTATATAGGCAATGATTCTCTTGTTTATCAGAAATCAACCTACCGCGAGAGGCCAGCCTTCTATCTGAAGGATAAAAATGGTGAGCATCTGATACGTTACCGTGATATTTCTCTTGATGATCAATTCTCCTATAGAAATGGAAAGATAGTATATGCAGCTTATGAAACGGATGCGCGCTGGGGATGGAGAGACTATACTGTGATCAAGGTACTTGACATTCATAGTAAGCGGGTGATCAGTTTGGGAGGCAAGACAAGGTATGCTACACCGGATATATCTCCTTCAGGCACTTTGATTGCCGCAGTGAAAAATGAAGAGAATGGTCATAACGAAGTGGATATCCTGGATGCCAATGATGGTTCCCTGAAATTTGTATTGCATTCAGAAGGAGTAGCCATGCTCACCGATCCAAAATTTATCAATGAAACAAGTGTGGTAATGATAGCTCGTCTGAAAGACGGGCAGAGTTGCCTCGTGTTGGGAAATATTAATAATGGTAGTACCATTCGACTTACTGATCCGGGCTTCGGAGTGATAGGTTATCCATGCGTTTATAAGGATCTTGTATTTTTTACTGCCTCCTGGTCGGGTAATGATGAGATATATTCAATGGACCTTGGAACAAAAAAATTGATGCGCTATACTCATGGCGCGTTAGGAAATTATTTTGTGAACGCGTCTGCGGGAATATTGACCTGGTCTAAGTTTACCGCTGAAGGATATTTACTCAGGCAATCGAATTTGAGTGAGCTGAAACCGGAGGAGATAAGAATGGTGGAAGCCAAATTGAAGTTCCCTGTTTCACATGCCAATGAACTGCCGGATATATTAGCAGCTGAAACTATAAAAGAACGCCCGGTTACCAATTATTCAAAATCAACGCGATTATTTAATTTCCATAGTTACCGCCCTTATTATTCTGATCCTGTATTTACTTATTCAATTTATGGAGAGAATGTATTGAATACGCTGCAGACAGAGATATATTATTCGTATAATCAAAATGAGAAAACGAATGCGGTTGGACTAAGTGAATGGTATGGAGGATTGTTTCCGTATTTAAACCTTGGAGTTGAATATACATTTGACAGGGAAACTGTTATTGGTAATCGTTTGCGTCAATGGGGACAATTGGATTCCAGATTAGGTTTCCAGATTCCGCTGCAATCAACGCACGGAAGAAATTTCAAGAATTTTAATCTGGGTGCTTTTTATGTGTTAAGAAATGAATTTAATAAAGGGTTTTATAAAGATTCACTGGGCAATACTTCATTTAGTTACCTGTTGCAAACTCTTTCCTGGTCACAACAGGTTCAAAGAGCTGTGCAGCATAGTTTCCCACGACTTGGTTATTTATTAAATGCGCAACATCGCTCTGCGATTACAAGTGTGAAGGGCTATCAGTTTATTGGAAACGGAACAGTTTATTTGCCAGGCTTTATGAGAAATCATAATCTTATTCTTACTGGTTCTTTCGAGCAAAGAGATACGCTGTCGCAGGTTTCCTTCACAGATCGTTTTGCTTATTCCAGGGGATATACGGGACGGTATTTTTCGCGCATGTGGCGGACTTCGGTAAATTATCATTTGCCTTTATTATATCCTGACTGGGGATTTGGAAATATCCTTTACCTGCAAACCATACGATTAAATGGCTTCTATGATTTTACAAAAGTTTATTCCAGGGATAAAAAAATTACACGCGATCAGCGAAGTGTGGGTGGAGAAATATTTGTGGATACAAGATGGTGGAATCAATATCCGCTGACATTCGGATTCCGTGTCAGTCATTTACTCGATCAGGATCAGTTTAATGGTAGGAAGGGGACGGTGTATGAGTTTGTGCTGCCGGTGAGTATTATTCCGAGGTAGTGAGCAATACAGCAACACAGAGATACAGAGGGCACTGAGGATACACAGAGAATTACTCCGTGAAGCTCTGTGCCCTCTGTATCTCTGTGTTGGTAACTATGTATTGAAAAATCATTTCAATGCCGCCAGACTATCTTCGACCACCTTAATCTTCTCCATCGCATCTGCCTGTTTCTTTCTCTCACTTTCTAATATTTCAGGTTTTGCGTTCTGCACAAAACGTTCATTGCTTAATTTTTTCTCTACAGATACAAGGAATCCTTTCAGATAATCAAGGTCTTTTTGTAATTGCTCTTTTTGCGCGACCTGGTCCACAGCTACATTACTGATGATATAGAATTTATCTTTTTGAACAACTACGGTTGTACTGCCTGCTATACTGTCATAGGTGTGGGCAAACGTTTCGGCGTTAACCTGCTTCTTTAATAAACCTCCTATAGCATCATAAGATCCCGTTTCATGGGCCTGCAGGTATAATTGAATAGTGTCCTTCGGTTTTAATTGTTGCCGGTTCCTTGTATCACGAATAGCTGTAATGGCTTCTTTCAGCAGGGCGCCTTGTTGAAGTAATTTAGAATTTACTTCTCCCGCAGGAGCATATTGCTTAACTGTGAGATCATCTTTTCTTTCTCTAAGCAAATGATAAATTTCCTCTGTCACAAATGGAAGGAAAGGATGCAATAACTGCATCAGCTGTTCAAAAAAATCTACTGTTTTCTCATAAACCTTTTTATCAATGGGTTGTTCAAATCCCGGCTTCACCCATTCCAGGTACCAGCTGCAGAAATCATCCCATATCAGCGAGTAAATGGTCTTCAATGATTCACTTAGACGAAAATCTTTGAACTGTCCATCAAGTTCCATCTTAACTTCATTCAACCGGCTCTCAAACCAATTAACAGCAAAGTCTTCAAATGATAATGTATTCTTAACTCCTAACTCCGAACTAATACCTCCTAACTGAACTCTGGCCTTCCACATCTTCACCAACTTCATCGCGTTCCATATCTTATTAATGAAAAAAGATCCTTGTTCATTGGAAGAATCATCCCAGAGCAGATCATTGCCGGCAGGAGAGGAGATCATAATTCCAAAACGCACAGCATCTGCCCCATATTTATCAATAAGGCCCAGCAAGTCTGGTGAGTTACCAAGACTCTTGCTCATTTTTCTTCCCTGCTTATCACGAACGATACCGGTAAAGTAAACTTCACTGAAAGGTTTTTCACCCATGTATTCATGTCCCGCCATGATCATACGGGCCACCCAGAAGAAAATGATCTCAGGAGCAGTAACCAGGGTATTAGTTGGGTAATAATATTTTACTTCTTTATTTCCGGGATCACTGTAACCATGAAATACTTCAAATGGCCATAGCCAGGAAGAGAACCAGGTATCGAGACAATCTTCATCCTGAACCATTACAGCTGCACTTGCAGACTGTGCCGGATGTTTATTGGCCCATTGTTGTAAGGCTTCTTCCTTATTATGTGCAACAAATATGTTTCCTTCCTGATCATACCAGGCTGGGATCTGATGACCCCACCATAATTGACGTGATATGCACCAATCTTTAATTCCTTCCATCCAGTGACGGTAAAGATTTTTGAATTTAGGAGGATAGAATTTTATTTCCTCCTCCATTACTGAACTGAGAGCAGGGCCGCAGATCTTTTTCATATCTACCCACCATTGCATAGAGAGGCGAGGCTCAACAACAACATCAGTTCTTTCACTGTATCCAACCTCACTGCTGTATTCTTCTGTCTTTACGAGATAGCCTTTTTCTTCGAGTTCTTTTATGATCTGCTTACGTGCCTCAAAGCGATCGAGCCCAATATAGATCTGCGCATCCGCGCTAAGGGTTCCATCCTCATTGAGAATATCCACTACTTCTAATCCATGCTTTTGTCCAAGCATATTATCATTCATATCATGAGCCGGTGTGATCTTCAATGCGCCGGTACCAAAATCCATGGTCACGTATTCGTCTGTAATGATAGGTATACGACGATTGATCAGTGGAACATAAGCGAATTTTCCATGCAGGTGTTTGAAACGTTCATCATTTGGATGCACACAGATAGCAGTATCGCCCATAATGGTCTCTGGCCTTACGGTTGCAATAGTGATCACCTGTTTACCGGGTGCACCATTCTCTTCTAAAGCATACTGAAGAAAATATAATTTCTGATTGGTTTGTTTCCGGATTACTTCTTCATCACTAAGGGCGGTTTTTGCGCGGGGATCCCAGTTGATCATTCTTTTTCCGCGATAGATATATCCTTTTTTGTGGAGATCATTGAATACACCAATTACAGAAGCATAATACTGAGGGTCCATCGTAAATGAAGTCCGTTCCCAGTCCAGACTGCAACCCATCTTTTTTAATTGTTGCAGAATAATGCCTCCATATTTTTCTTTCCATTCCCAGGCGTAGCCAAGAAATTCTTCACGACTCAAGGATGATTTTAAAATACTTCTTTCGCGAAGCATCTGTACCACTTTGGCTTCAGTAGCAATGGAAGCATGATCGGTGCCCGGAACCCAGCAAGCGTTCTTTCCACTCATACGGGCCCGGCGAATAAGAATATCCTGGATGGTATTGTTAAGGCAGTGACCCATATGTAATACACCGGTCACATTAGGAGGGGGTATGACAATGGTATAAGGCTCTCTTTCGTCAGGTTCACTATGAAAATAGCCCTGGTCCAGCCAATGCTGATACCATTTTGCTTCCGCCTGTCCATGTTCAAAATTCTTACTCAGTTCCATGTAATTAGCTTAGTTGCTGGATAGGCTCAAAAATACCGTTTTAGCCTTGTATTTTTGCACTTCAATCAAAGCAATGAAAAGAGAATTGAATTCCTGGTACAGCCCTTCGCTTGAAAAGGATATGCCTATTGTAACCTATGGAGATCATGGGTTCGCATTATTGCTGGTCCCTACGGCCGGAGCGGATTATCTGGAATATGAGCGGTTTCAATTGATGGATAAACTGGCTCCGTTAGTTGATAGTGGTAAAGTGAAAGTATTTTCTATCGACAGCATCAATAAGGAATCCTGGTTGAACAATGAGGCTGACCCGCGACATAAATCATGGCGCCACGGTCAATGGAATGAATATGTTTTTAATGAAGTCGTTCCCTTCATTCGAAATGCCACCAGTTGGGAAACACCTATCATTACCTGCGGCGCTTCTTTTGGGGCACTGCATAGCATGAATCTTTTTTTAAAGCGACCCGATCTGATCAATGGCGTGATCGCCATGAGTGGTGTATATGATCTGACAGAATATACCAAGGGGCACTTCGATGATAATGTTTATTTCAATTCTCCCTGGCACTATATGCAGAATTTAACAGATCATAATCTGCTTGAACAGATCAGGCAGAGCAAACATATCCATATACTTTCCGGTAGTGGTAGTTATGAAGATCCAGGAGCCAGTGGCCGTTTTGCAAAAGTGCTTTATGATAAAGGCATCTGGTATGAGCTTGATATTTGGGGAGAAGAATGGCCCCATGACTGGAATACCTGGTTGAATATGCTGCCGCATTATTTGGGGAGCAAGTTCTAGTGAGTGGGGAGTGGAAAGTAGTGAGTAGGGAGTCATTGACCTATTGACTTATTCACCTATTCACCCTGACTGACCCTCATTCACCCCGATTCACTTATGAAATATGATCAAAGATCGCATCAAGCTTTAAACCAGCAACCATGCGTACCTATTTACTTCTTCTCTCCCTTTGTATTTCCTTTAACAGTTTCTCACAAGACCGTGCTGAAATTGCGTTCCGGGCAAATATTCCTACTGACCTGGGTAAAGAAATAAGACTGCCTGAGCCGGGAAGCGGAAGCTTCAACCTGGAACAATTTCAGTCAACTCCTGGAAGTAAAAATGTGATGGTCATAGCCACTGATTCATTTTACAGAAAAATATTTTCCCTATACAGTTATACAAAAGATTCATTAGCCAATTTTACTGGCGATAAAACTGATTGGTGGTATAAGAGGATGGTGGAATATCAAAGAGATTCCATACCAGCCATCGATTTTAGTCGGTATGACCTGGTGATGTTTTCTGCCTGTGGTTATTGTATGGCCCTTTGTCAGCATGATAAGGGTATTCAGAGTTGTCATCGAGCTGCATGCCAGTATGAAAAAGCCTGGTTCATACGTGAGAAAACACTTGGCAGGGTAGGAGAGCAAGTGATCATGCGATAAATTTACTGCAGGTAAGCCAATAAAATTCTATTAAAATAAAAAAGCCGGTCAGTGACCGGCTTTTTTATTTTAATATTCAGAGGTTATTTTCCAACAACCAATTTCTGTACGTTTATGCCATCGGCCTGTTTCACTTTCACAATATATACACCGGCAGCAAGTCTGCTGATATCTATAGTTCCAAAATTGATGCCTTTATCAACGTTCAGACTACGATTAATTACTCTTGTTCCTGATTGGTCGAAGATCTCTACTGCCGCTTTTCCTTTAACGATAGCATCGAAGGAAATATTAACAATGCTCTTTGCCGGATCAGGGAAAACTTTCAGACCCCCAACCTTAACAATCCCGGTCTTATTATTATCCGGCTCATTGCCAACAGGAGCAAAATTAGTCGCGCTTAATTCAACCAGCAGGGTATAGCAGGAGCTTGCATTGAATGCTCCGTTGAATCCATAAACATAGACGGTGTAAGTGCCAACAGACTTCGCGTTATAGACAATGGTTTCAGTAATTGTTCCGGTATTAGCAGAACTTCCTGCGGATGCGCCATTAGGACGATACAAGCGGAGGTCATAGTTATCTGGCAGATTGGAAAGGGTTACCCTGATATTTTTCTGTATTGAAGTATTATTAAACTTGAAGTAATCATTATCCGTACTATTTGCGATCACTGCATTATAACTTACACCTGTAGAAATAGGATAACCAGTAGCAAACGTATTATTTGGCTCACCAAGATCAGGACAAGCATTGGTTGTTGTGAAAATCGCATCCGCACTGTATCCGCTGTTTACGCTGTTAGCGCAATTGGTAGATACGCTCCAGTTATATAGAGTTGATCCGGTAAGGCCAGTAAGCGAAGTACTTGTGCCAGAAACGGCAGCTAAAACAGTATATGCTGGATCGGTCGCTATTTTATAACGAACAGTATAACTTGTTGCAAAGGGAACAGCTGCCCAACTAATGCTGGCACTATTACCAGTGATCGCTGTAGTTGAAAGTGAACCAGGTATTGCGCAAGGAGCAGTAGTTGTGAATTGGGCCGCTACATAATTACCTGGTCCCGCTGTGCAATTTGCTCTCACTCTGTAATCATAGGTTGTACCTTGAGAAAGCAGGGTAAGATCAGCGCTGGTAAGAGTAGTACCGGCAATTACAGGGACCCAGGTAGCACTGCTGCTAATTTTATAATCTACATCATAATTATTCGCAAGAGAAACTGCGGTCCAGTTAACAGTGGCGCTGGTATTAGTGATGTTTGTGCTATTGAGATTGGTAGGATCGCCGCAGGCCGGGGCCGTACAAGGATCCAGGGTGAATGAAGCGATACGTGTGCTCCAGGTGGAGGCTACATTATATTCACAAGTAAACCAAAAGGTAACACCATCAGGATCACAAACAAGATGATTATAATCTCCATAACGGGTACTGGCATTAGCAGATGAACCGGCTATCAAAAGATCTTCCGTATAGGTAAGTGTGTTTAATGGATCACATTCTTTTCTTCCGGTATAGCGTGCTCCGGGATAAACCGAAGTAGCGCTGGAAGAAACATTATAAGCCAGTGCGATATTACCATTGGCAGAATAACAAATACCAGGTAACCAGCGGTTGGTATTATCTGGCGCATAAGTAGATTGCTGATAGATGGACCAGTTACCAGTGGTCTTGCGCAATTCATACCAGCGAAGTCCTGAGATATTGGATCCTTTATCTACCACATGACTCATCACGATACCTTCATATCCCGCGAAACGGCGATAAACAGGTTGATTCATTATCTTCTGTTGCAATGCTTCCAGTTTGGAAGATGAACCAGGTTGTGATATACATTGTCCGCGGGTAGCGGTACATATATCCGATTTATAGGCTGCGGTAGCCAATGAAGCTTTTGTAACAACAACAGAACTGGCAGGTGTTGTGAAATTCACTTTGAATTCAAAGAAACCGATACTATCCACATCAGATGTGGTAGAAGTCCATGCATCATCAAACATATAAGCAATCAGTCCACCGGTACCGGCTGGAGGAAGCGTTGCCCCTTCCAATGTAACAGGGCTCATTGAAAAATGTTTACTGGCAGTTCCCAGTGTAAAGCGTTGCACAGTAGCGGTAGCATTTCCTATAAGCATTTTGGAACGATCAAACGCGTATACAGACGAACCAGCGTAGGAGGTACCATTGGCAAAATCATTAGTGGTTGCGTAATATGCATCATTCCATACAGAGAATTTTGGGTAATCAGGGAATGTCGTTCCGGTAGAAAAATAATAAACATACCAGGCCCCCATCGGATCGCCGGTTTGTGATACAGCTATAGAAAGTCCCTCACTGCCAGTTTCTGTACTATTTACAAATTCCGTCAATATAAATCGATCTGCGAGATGATCATATAATGCAATAGGATCACCCAGTCCGCCTTTACCAGTAATGCCATCCAGATAAGTGGGTCCTTTTAATTGTACACCAGATTTATCAGTGATACGAAACAGTGCACCAGAAGAACCATTGATCATTTGAATCACATGATTAGGTCCTACACATAAAGTTGGATCGGGTGGGTTCAGTGGTTGATATCCGATACCAGCATAATTGGCGATAACTGCACGATTTGTTGATTGACGAGGCTGGTCATTATACGTTTTTTGAATAGCCCCATCAGCGCCAAAAATGGAACCGAAATTAGGAGCTCCTTCACCTTCTTCAAACTCTTCATCTTTTCCAATGATGCCATCGAGGTCACGGACCTTAACATCCTTAACCAGTTTGTCGGCAGCTGTCATTTGGGAAAGAGGTTTTGTAATACGAAGAAGTCGACCTACGATCACATCCGGGTTGCGGGCGATCACGTTTTCCTGGGCATTGATCAGGCTATTGCTGGCCAGTAAAATGGCAACAAAAACAAAAAATTTTCTCATTGGTTTCTGTGATTTGTTCCGAAATATAAAAAAAATATCAGCACGGTTGTTAAGTAGTTATACCAGTACCTCAATAGTGGCATTGATGCCTCTTTCGGTAATGGCCTCCCTTTGAGGTTTAAGATCCTCATAACTACCTTGTTTTACAGCGTATTTGCCGTTGAAATGTATGATCAGGGAGCATTGCTCTGCCTGTTCAAAATTATGTCCGCAGACCTCGATCAGCGTCTCTATAACCCATTCAAAAGTGTTGACTTCGTCGTTCCAGACCACCAGCGAGCAGCCTTTATCCACTTCAACCAGGACATCAATATCCTCTGATTCGGATGGACTTGCATATGTTTTTTCGAGGGCCATAATTCCAGCAAAAATACTAAAAATACCGCGAAGGGAGAAAGACTGGATTCATAAGAAATTAATATTATATTTAATTCCGACCCGCTACCCGGAGACGAGCCAAAAACCAACAAAATGAATCAGACTCCTTCCACCACTCCGGAGACTAATGCCCTTGCGCGACAGAATTTTTCTCTCAATGTATTAAAAGGAATAGCCCTTTTTGGGCTCCTGGTCACCAGTATCTGGAGTCTGGGTGGGTTTATCAACAATGAACGAACCTATTTTAAAATAGGTACGCATGGCGGTAATTATTATCTGCTCTCTGTTGTTTCCAGTTTGTTTGAAGGGAAAATGAGCGCACTATTAGCTATGGCTTTTGGAGCAGGCATTATAATTTTCTTTCGTAAAAAACAGGATCCCAATTCTAGTTCAAAAGCAGATGTTTATACAAGGAGCCAGTTCTGGTTACTATTTTTTGGATTATTGAATGCGTTTCTATTTCTCTGGCCCGGAGATATACTTTTTCCTTTTGCGGTTGTTGGCATTCTGATCTTCGTTTTTTCAAGAATGAATAGCAGAGGTTTATTTATCGCTGCCATTTTTTGTACAATAATTTATAGCGGAAAACTTATTTGGAATTATTCGGATGATAAAGAGAGTTATGGGAAATACCAGGCAGTAACAATAATTGAAAATAAATTCAAACAGGATAGCATAGCAAGAGTAAAAACGGACAGTCTGAATAAACCGGGAGATAGTTTATTGCTGAAGGGTTGGATCACCAAAAAGAAACTGGATGATTCACTTGTCAAAAAAAGGGATACGCTAACCAAATTGCAGCAAAATGATAAGTCAGCATGGGAAGGATTACTCAAGGGTTTAAAGTTTGATTCTGCCAATACAAAGACAGAAAATAAATCCATGCGCGATGGTTATGGAAAGATGTGGAATTATCTTAAATCTCGCGCCCAGCAAAATGAATCAACCTGGTTTTACCGCACAGGTATCTGGGAAATTGGGTCAATGATGTTCCTGGGAATGGCGCTCTTAAGCATTGGATTTTTCAGTTCCCGTTTTTCTTCTTCGCGATATTTCATGATAGCAGCTATTAGCTTATTAATTGGTGCAGGATTATCATGGTTCCGGATACATTTTGATGTGGTAAGGTTATTGGACTACCAGGTATATTTAAAAACCCGGGGCCTCCCGTACAATTTCTTTTTTCCTATTGAAAGAGGTTTGATGGCTCTTGGATATGCCTCTATATTAATGTGGTTCCTTCGAATGAATGTATTTCAGTTTTTATGGAAGGCTTTTGCATCTGCAGGTAAGATGGCTCTCACAAATTATATTCTGCAATCCCTGTTCTGCACTTTCTTTTTCTATGGGTATGGCTTCGGATATTTTGGCCGACTTAGTCAGTGGGAGTTATATTTTGTAGTAGCAGAAATCATATTAGTGCAAATAGTTTTCAGTGTATTCTGGTTGCGTAATTATGAATCGGGTCCGCTTGAATGGCTATGGCGCTGCCTGGTCTATCGAAAATGGCTACCCAATCGCAAACAAGAATCAACCAACTTATCCTGAACATTCAACAATTAATTTATTAGTATGGATCAACATAATACTGGCTTAACGGCCGCAACTAATTCTAATCTGGGCACAATGCCTGTGCAGAAGGCGGACCGGATAAAAAGCGTGGACACAATTCGCGGAGTAGCCTTACTGGGTATCCTGCTGATGAATATTCCAGGCTTTGGATTTAACAACGGTTCCTGGTATGACCTGCTAACCGGACCAAGATCCGGCAGTGATCATTATACGTTTGCCACTGTATTCATGTTTTTTGAAGGTACTATGAGGGGACTTTTTTCTATGTTATTCGGAGCGGGAATGGTATTGTTCATGCAAAACAAAAAAGAGAACCCACTTGGCGCTCCCGTGGCTGAATATTATTACAGGCGATTGCTATGGCTAGTTTTGTTTGGAATGTTCAATGCCTATATTTTATTATGGGAAGGCGATATTTTATTTTTCTATGGACTTTGCGGAATGATCTTATTTCCATTCAGAAAGTTGAATCCTAAATGGCTATTGGTAATTGGCCTGTTTTGTATTTCAATCACCATGCTCAGATCCAATTGGGATTATCAGGATCTCAGGGGAAAACGAATTGCATACAATCATGCGGTTCAAGCGGAAAAGGATGGTAAGAAATTAACACCCGAACAAACAGAGGCCAGAGCCAATTGGATACAAATGGAGCAGAATCAGAAACCTGATACAGCCCGGTCCAACCTGAATCTTCGGAAAATGCGATCCGGCTACGCTACTATTTTTATGTACTTCATACCACAGAATTCAAATGGAGAGGTGAGCTATATGTATTATGGCTGCTGGGATATGCTTTGCATGATGTTTATAGGTATGGCACTTTACTTATGGGGATTTTTCTCCAATAAACTTAGAACTTCTACTTATCTGATGTGGATGTTGCTGGGTTATGGTATTGGTATTCCCGTTGCCTGGCTCATTTTTGACCAGCAATGGATGCAAATATTCAATATGGGAACCTATGTTGACCATTGGCGGATGGATCATTTTACATTTTCGGAATTCAGACGTTTGCCACTTACTATTGGTCATGCTTCATTGATCATGCTTATCTTCCGAAGTAATTTAGTGCCTTGGCTGATGAAGGCACTTTCCAACGTGGGGCAGATGGCATTCAGTAATTATCTGATGCAAAGTATTATTTGCACATTCTTCTTTTATGGTTATGGATTTGGCAATTATGGAAAGCTGCGTTTTCATGAGCTCTATTATGTTGTCTTTGCTGTGTGGATATTTCAGCTGATCTTCTCTTCTATATGGTTAAATTATTTCCGCTTTGGTCCATTTGAATGGGTTTGGAGATCGCTGACTTATTGGAGAAAGCAGCCAATGAGGAAATAAATGAATTGATGGTCTATATAAAATAGGATAGCATTTGTTTCAGTATTAACAATTGATTTACCTGTTTGCCTTTGCATTGAGTTTATCTTCATTACCTTCTGCTGATAATTTACAACCCGAATCGAGACAGGGTATTATTGAAATAATTCTATAAATAACAGCTACATGACTGATACGGATTTTATAAAAAGGCTACTCCTTATTTCAATTATATCTTTATTGTATAGTAATTGCCATTCGCAACTGATAGACAGTTTACTTATCCGCAATGATTCAATAGCCGGTATAACAAAAACTCTTGATTTAAAAGAAACAATGGCTAAAATGAATGACAAGAGGCAACATATAAAATCACTTATATTCCCAGCCTCATTAATTACTTATGGGGTTGTTGCATTAGAGAATGACAAATTGAAATCTCTCGATAATTGGGTAAAAGAAGAAGTATGGAAGGAAAACCCTCATCATCCTGCACACTTTGATGATGCATTACAATATATGCCGGGTCTCTCTGTTTACGTTCTAAATTGCCTGGGAGTGGCAGGGAAAAACAATTTACTGGATGCAACAAGACAGTATCTTATATCTTCCTTTTTAATGATGGTAGTGGTACAGTCTGGTAAGGCAATAACGAGACTTAGAAGGCCAGATGGGTTTGGAACAAATACTTTCCCGGGGGGCCACACAGCCACAGCTTTTGTTGCCGCCGAATTTTTACACCAGGAATTCAAGGATAAATCTCCGTTGATAAGCCTTTCGGGTTACGCAATGGCTGCAATTGTTGGTTATATGCGTATTTACAATAATCGGCACTGGTTGAAAGATGATATTGCCGGAGCAGGAATTGGAATTGGAATTACCAGGCTTGTATATTGGGCATATCCCGCTATCAAGAAAAAGCTATTTAAAGACAGACCTATGAATGCAAGGGTAATGCCTTACTTCCAAAATAGCGGCGGTGGTATTTCAATGGTGTATAATTTTCATTAGAAAAAAATGAATTGATGCTATAATTGGGATAGAGATGCCTGATATTGAATTGCTTTTGCCTTATTGTGATAAATATGACAGCCTTTTAACAAAATACTTTCTACCTTTATTCTGGTGAAAAAATTCGCAGTAGCTATATTAGCACTTGTTTACATCACTACTTCCGTCGGTGCAAACATTCACATGCATTATTGCATGGGCCACCTGGCTGATTGGGGCCTGAGTACCAATAACTCCAAATTATGCAGTAAATGCGGCATGCAGAAAACGGAGGGAAAGGACAAAGGCTGTTGCAAGGATAAACAGCAATTTGTTAAGAATACTGCTGACCAAAAAACTGCGGAATCCTCTATTCAATTCATTTATTCTTTTGTAGCTAACGTCCCTGTTAGTTTTTTGGAATTGTCTGTAATAAATTTCCCCTTTTTTACCGAAGAAAATCTTTACAGTAATTCCCCTCCCCGTAGCCATCACATAGCATTATACCTTTTCAAAAGGGCCTTCCTTATTTAAAGGTTAGTATACTTCTTATTCCTGGTAATCGGGATGGCCAGGCCATCGTCATTTCTGTTTCCTGTTATTCTGATTTTACATTCATCGGAGATATTCAATAATATGAATGATTCGGGTGATGGCAGTTTAATCCAATTCGGTAACTGAATGGGTTAGGGCCACCCAAGTCATCAGCATTAATAATCTTATAAAACTGTAATCAAAATGAAGAAAATATTTATTTGTCTGGCAGCCGCTGGTATAATGCTTTTTACATCCTGTAAAAATGGCGGAGCCATAAAAGATACGGCATCTCATGATATGAATACGATGAATAAAGACACTGCGCCTCCCGCTTCAAAAACAGACGACAAAGAATTGAATGCAGTAGCTGTAACATTCATGGATGTAGATACAAAGGCAGCTGCTTCCATCAAAGAAATTGTTAGTCACTATTTACATATAAAAAATGCGTTGGCCAATGATAATGGTGGAGATGCGGCAGATGCAGCAAAAGAAATGGAATCCGCTATGAGTAAGATGGACAAATCTTTATTAACAGCATCGCAAAAGAAAGTATACAATGCAATTGAGGATGATCTCAAAGATCATGCTGAGCAAATTGGCAAAAATGGTGATAAAATAGAACATCAGCGCTCCCATTTTGCTATGATGAGTGAAGACGCATTTGACCTGGTTAAAGCATTTGGAGGAGGCCAGCCAATGTATCATGACCATTGCCCTATGTATAATGAAAATAAGGGGGCTATGTGGTTAAGCGAGGTAAGGGAAATCAAAAATCCTTACCTGGGCGCAATGATGCCTGCCTGCGGCAAGGTGGTTGAAGTCATTAAGTAATATTTTAAACCCAAATTATGGTTCAAAAATTAATTGAACTGGCTTTACGCAACCGGGTTATTGTCCTGCTTTTTTCTGCTATCCTGTTTGTATGGGGGTTATATTCCATCAGGCAAAACCCAATTGATGCCATACCTGATCTGAGTGAAAATCAGGTCATCGTTTTTACCGAGTGGATGGGGCGCAGTCCGCAGGTGATAGAAGACCAGATAACCTATCCCTTAGTGAGTAATCTTCAGGGGATACCTAAAATCAGAAACATCCGGGGTTCCTCCATGTTCGGGATGAGTTTTGTGTATGTGATTTTTGAAGATAATGTAGACATCTATTGGGCCAGAACCAGGGTGCTGGAACGGTTGAATTATGCGCAGCGACTTTTACCGCAGGGTATTACTCCCACCTTAGGCCCTGATGGTACTGGGGTGGGCCATATTTTCTGGTACCATCTTGATGCTCCCAAAATGGATTTAGGAGAGCAAAGGGCCTTGCAGGATTGGTATATAAAATTTGCCCTGCAAACTGTTCCTGGTGTGGCAGAGGTAGCATCATTTGGTGGTTTTGAAAAGCAGTACCAGTTAATTATTGATCCGGTTAAGCTGCAATACTATAACCTCTCTTTAATGGATGTAATGAACAAGGTGAAGGCAAATAATAATGATGTAGGTGGCAGAAAATTTGAAATGGCAGACATGGCTTATATCATTCGAGGGCTTGGTTATATCAAAAGCAAGGAAGATGTGGAGAATATTGCAATAAGCAATTACAATGGAATTCCTATAAGGGTCAGGGATATTGGCTCCGTGCAAATGGGCGGCGATTTACGACTGGGTATTTTTGATATGGATGGTAAGGGCGAGGTAGTAGGTGGTATTGTAGTAATGCGCTACAACGAAAATGCGAATAAAGTGATCGGAGCGGTAAAGGCTAAAATGGCAGAAGTGGAAAAAGGTTTGCCTGAAGGTGTATCCTTCAAAACCTCTTATGACAGAAGCACGCTCATACAGGATGCTATTAAATCTGTTAAAGGAACATTGATAGAGGAAATGATCGCTGTGTCCCTTGTTGTACTCATTTTTCTTTTCCACTGGCGCAGTGCTGCTATCATTCTTATCCAGTTGCCAATATCAGTAGCAGCCGGTTTTATTTTCCTTGAGATATTCGGTATTTCTTCTAACATCATGTCACTGACTGGAATTGCATTGGCTATTGGGGTGGTGGTAGATGATGGCATTGTGATGGTGGAAAATGCTTACCGGCATATCAGCGAGGCTCAGCTAAAAAAAACTCAAACACCTGATAAAGCATAATCATGGCAAAATTGTTTAAACAAAATAGGGACCCGCTGACGGAAGAAGAACGAATGGCGATCATTGAGAAGTCTTCTAAACAAGTAGGGCCAGGTGTGTTTTATTCAACTATTATTGTAGTCACTTCTTTTCTTCCTGTTTTTTTGCTTACTGGTATGGAGGGAAAGCTTTTCAGTCCCCTGGCATGGACAAAAACATTTATACTTCTGATCGATGCCTTTCTTGCAATTACATTGACGCCTGTATTGATTTCTTATTTCCTGAAAGGAAGAAAGCTGAAACCTGAAAATGCGAATCCCCTTACAAGGGCGCTGGAAAAAATATACACTCCCATATTGAAATGGTGCCTGAGGTGGCGGAAGACGGTTATCGGATTTAATATACTTGCTTTAGTTGTTGGAGTGATAATGATGACAAGATTGGGTTCGGAATTTATGCCTCCACTGGATGAAGGTTCTTTGTTATTTATGCCCGTGACCCTGCCGGATGTTTCCAATTCAGAAGTTAAAAGATTACTGCAGGTGCAGGATAAGATCATTTCTGCCCTTCCGGAAGTATCACATGTGTTAGGAAAGGCAGGCAGGGCAAATACTGCCACCGATAATTCGCCTATCAGTATGATTGAGACCATCATTTTACTCAAGCCCAGAAGTGAATGGCGGGCGGGCATGACAAAAGACGGCATCATTAATGAACTGAATTCCAAATTACAGATACCAGGAGTCACCAACGGCTGGACACAGCCTATTATCAATCGTATTAATATGCTATCCACCGGTATCCGTACAGATGTTGGTGTAAAAGTTTATGGTCAGAACCTTGACAGTATTTATGCATTTGCCCAAACAATTAAAAAGCAATTGGATGGTATAGAAGGTATAAAAGATTTGTATGTTGAACCCATCACCGGCGGAAAATATATTGATATATCTATTAAGCGGGATGAAATAGGTAGATATGGATTAAGTGTAGATGATGTAAATCTCGTCATTGAAAGCGCATTGGGAGGTATGAAGATTACTTCCACTATTGAGGGCCGTCAGCGTTTCTCTGTTAATGCGCGATATGGGCAGGACTTTCGTAATAATCTTCAGTCCTTAAAAAGGTTACAGGTACAGACGATGAATTTCGGCCCTGTTCCTTTAGAAGCAGTGGCCGATATAACGCTCAGCGATGGCCCTCCAATGATCAATTCTGAAAACGCCATGTTGAGAGGTACGGTATTATTCAATGTCCGGGAAAGAGATCTGGGGAGTACAGTAAAAGAGGCGCAGGATAAATTGAACCGGATGATTACAAAATTACCCAGGGGTTATTTCCTGGAATGGAGCGGTCAATGGGAGAACCAGATACGGGCAAATAAAACACTGATGCTGATATTGCCGATAGTGATCCTTATCATTTTTATGGTGCTGTATTTTACCTATCATTCCATGAAAGAAGCTATCGTAACCATGATTACTGTTCCATTTGCTTTAATTGGAGGTGTGTTTATGGTGTACTTCTACGGAGTGAATTTATCGGTGGCTGTTGCAGTTGGCTTTATTGCATTATTTGGTTTAGCAATAGAAACTGCCATGCTAATGACTATTTATTTAAACGAAGCAATGCAAAATATGGTTAAAAAATATGGTAATTCAAAAGCCATATTAACACCGGCTATTATAAGAGAATTTGTTATGGAAGGTGCAACAAAAAGATTAAGACCCAAATTAATGACAGTATCGGTAGGCTTGTTTGGTTTAATACCCATCCTTTGGTCGACAGGTGTAGGCAGTGATATTATGAGACCCATTGCTATTCCCTTAATTGGAGGAACAATTACATCCACCATTTATGTCTTACTGATTACCCCTGTAATCTTTGAAATGATAAAAGAAAGAGAATTAAAACGTAAAGGTAAAATTGAATTAATAGATGCTAAAGAATAAAATAACCATTACACTGTTGGCTCTTACTGTTGTATTCAGCAGTAATGCACAAACAATGAAGCTGGATGCTATCATTGACAGCATCAGGGCTTCACACCCTGTTGTAAAAATGTATGAAAACGAGATACGATCAATGGATGAGGCCGCGAAGGGAGCCAAAAGCTGGATGCCTCCCGAGTTCAGCACGGGTTTATGGATGACGCCCTACAATACTTCCCGCTGGAAGAAAATGGATGATGGCATGGGAGGCTTTAAAGAGGGCATGGGGCAATATATGATTGGCGGGCAGCAAATGTTTCCCAGCAGGAGAAAACAAAATGCGGATGCTGCCTATATGGAAGCCATGTCGTCAGTGGAAAAGGAGAAAAAAAATGTTGCCCTGAATGAGTTGGTTAATGACGCAAAGCAATCTTATTATGAATGGATTATTCTGAAAAAGAAATTAGTGGTCATCGGGGAGAATGAAAAGATACTGGACTTCATGATAAAGAACACGGAGATACGCTACAAAAATGGGATGGAAAAAATAAGTGCGTACTATAAAGCTAAGGCCGCATTAGGTAATGTATATAATATGCGGTTAATGTTTGAGAATGATATAAGGGAAAAAAGAATTCGGATCAATGCGCTGATGGGACGTAATGCAATGCTTGACCTTGACATTGATACCAGTTACCAGATAGGAGATTTTTCCAATCTTATTTTTGACAGCACCCTTTTTTACGCCAGCAGAAGTGATTTTAAATCACTTGACAAGGAAATAAATCTTACCTGGCTAAAGCAGGAAACAGAAAGGCAAAGTTTAAGGCCTCAGTTTGGTATTCGGTATGAGCATATGTTTGGTTTTGGTGGGTTGCCCATGCAGTATTCTTTAATGGGAATGCTGAAAGTTCCCTTGAAGAACTCATCCCGGATGAACAAAGCAAATATTGAAAGCCTGAAATGGAAAGCAAATGCCTTGCAATCGCAAAAGGAAATGATGGTGAATGAATATAGTGGCATGGCCTATGGAATGAGAAATGAGCTGGAGTTAAAGAAAAAGCAATTGAAATTATATGAGGAGAAGATCATTCCTGCGCTAAGAAATAATTATAAGACCATGCAACTGGGTTATGAACAAAATACCGAGGAACTGTTTATGTTGTTTGATGCCTGGGAAACTCTTAATATGACCCAACTTGCCTGGCTGGATATAATGAACGATGCGCTGAAATTGCAGGTAACACTGGAACGGTTAATGGAAAAGAAATGAAAAAAGTATTCATTATAACAGGCCTTGTTTTGTTATTCTCTGCAATAGGTTGTAAGAATAGTAAGAACAGTCCTGCTCAACAGGAGACAAAAGCAGGTAAGGAAATTTATACTTGTCCCATGCACCCTGAAATTATTCGGGACAAACCTGGTAACTGCCCTATTTGTGGAATGAAGCTGGTAAAGAAAGAAATCAATTCAAAGAAACTGGAAGCGGTGGAATTGGAATCGCTGCTAAGGCCAACTAACGAGTATGTAGTTTCAGGTATTCCCCTTACTACTATTCAGAAAAGGGAAGAGCAGATAGAGATTGAGGCATTGGGAAATATCGACTATGATACAAGAGAGGTAGGAAGTATTTCTTCAAGAGTGGCAGGGAGGGTAGAAAGACTCTATGTTCGTTACCGTTATCAGAAAGTTACAAAAGGGCAGCATATTCTGGACATTTACAGTCCTGAGTTGCTGACTGCCCAGCAAAACCTGTTGTTTCTATTGAAGAATGACGAAAGTAATACGACATTTATTCAGGCAGCAAAGGAAAAACTTTTATTGCTGGGCATGAGCCAAAAGCAATTGCAACTGGTAATTCAATCAGGCCAACCCTCTCTAACCATAGCGGTATATAGCAATTACAATGGCCATATACACGAGGCGACAAATTCAGGCAGTATGAACACTCCGACCGGAATGAAGGATATTTCACTTTTAACAGAGGAGCTTTCTTTCAAAGAAGGTATGTATCTAAAGAAAGGGCAAACTGTTTTTACTATCTATAATCCCGACAGGGCCTGGGTAATATTAAATATCTATGGGGAGAACCAGGGAATGGTAAATGTTGGAAACGCGGTAAGGATCATACCAGAAACAGCCCCAGCAAAAGACTTCAGGGCCGCTATTGATTATATCGAACCATTTTTCAGAAAGGATAGTAAAACTGTAACGGCCAGGGTTTATTTTAATAATAGTTTTATGAAAATCCCAATCGGCAGCCAGGTAAAGGCTACTGTTTTTGGAAACGCAAAGCAGGCTTACTGGCTGCCAAAGGAATCGGTTGTTTCTCTAGGGCTGGAGAAAATAGTTTTCCAAAGTAAGGAAGGAGGTTTTTATGCCCATAAAATAATTACTGGTATTACACATCAGAATCATATCCAGGTATTGAGTGGTTTGAATACCACAGATTCTGTGGCGGTGAATGGTCAGTATTTAATGGATAGCGAAAGTTTCATAAAAGTAAAAAATTGATTATGCGCTACATAATTGTAATATCGGCATTACTGTTTTGGTTTTCTTCCTGCAAAACAAAGAGTAAAACAGTTGCTGACGCTGATATTTATTATACCTGTTCAATGGATCCCCAAGTAAGAGAAAATAAGCCCGGAAAATGTCCTATCTGTCATATGGAATTGACGGCTGTAAAAAAGAGCAGCAGCGATAATAAAGACGAAATTCAACTAAGTGAGCAGCAGATTCAGTTGGGAAATATTCGCACAGATACCATTCGAACCGGTCATATTGGCGACCAGCTTGTGTTGACTGCCACCATAAATTTTGACCAGATGAAATCATCCTCTATAAGTTCCAGGGTGATGGGAAGAATTGAGAAATTATATTATAAGAATCTGGGCGATTATGTAAAGAAGGGTGCTCCACTATATGATTTGTATAGTGAAGAACTTAATAATGCAAAACAAGAGTATCTGCTGGCGATCGATCAGAGGAAAGCCTTTACCACAGAAACTGTTATTGATTTTGACCAGTTGATACAAAGTGCAACAAACAAATTGTTGTTATGGGGTATGAGTGGAGGACAAATACAAGACCTGGCCAAAAGCAAAAGGGCCAGTCCGGTCACTACATTTTATAGTAATGCTGGTGGGTATATTACTACTTTGAATATCAGGGAAGGGGATTATGTAATGGAAGGTGGCACTGTTGTACAGTTGGCAGATTTATCAACAGTTTGGGCCGAGGCCCAGGTATACACTTCTCAATTGGCAGATATTGACCGGAATAGTAAGGCAATTGTCCGGCTTCCGGATCTTAACAGCAAGGAAATTATAGGAAGAATTGAATTTGTAAACCCTGAAATCAGTTCGGATACGAGGATCAATCTTATCCGGGTTTCAATACCTAATACCGGCAACCAGCTAAAACCCGGTATGCCGGCCTATGTATTGCTCAGGAGCCCGCAGCGAAATACGCTGACCTTACCAATTGATGCCGTGATCCGTGATGGCAAGGGAGCGACTGTTTGGATTCAAACAGGTTCTAATTCTTTTAAAAACATTATGGTGGAGACGGGGTTGGAGAGTGATGATCTGATTGAAATTAAATCAGGACTTAAAGCAGATGATGTGGTAGTTATGTCGGGTGCCTACCTTTTACAGAGTGAATATATTTTTAAAAAAGGCAGCAACCCAATGGAAGGAATGAAGATGTGATAATTGAATTTATAAATGACAGTTATTAAATAAATAAGCCAATTTTTCCTGAATCCTATGCTCAATTTAGGAAAAGTATTCCCCGATAATTTCATCATTCCTCTAAAATTCAGTTTTTTAGGGCAAACTTATCGTGGTATTATTTTAGTTCACTTAATAATAGCATAATCACACATATTCAAATGGCATTGCTAATAAAAATGTGTACATCATGTGACTTATTCCACTTGCTCAGGTACTTATCATAGTCTTTTTATTGAAAGGAAACTTCACTGGGCCGGCTCATTAAATTACATCCATTAATATCGATAATTGAAATGAAAATTAAACTAAAATTGATCAAAAGTTTTGGTTGCACCGTCATGATTTGTTTTATTGCCTTATTATTCATTGTACCTTCTGCATACAGCCAGCAAATGCCCAATATGAAAAAGGATTCTTCATCAGTCAGGAACCACGACATGAAGAAAATGTATGAGCCAATGAGTGATATGGAAGAAGAAGTGGCACACCCAATTTTTACACACATGGGTATTCCCGAAGCCGTTGGTATGTATAGTTTGCGTCTTTCAACTCACTTAACACAAATTGATGGAAATTCCACAGGGGATTTCGGTTTTCACCTTGAAACTGGGCTTTCAAAATTTATTGGACTGCACGTAAGAAATGATAGATTTTTAACTAATGATCATACTGAAATTATGTTTCAGTTTGCGGCCATCAGAAGCAAGAACGGCATGAGCGGATTTTCGCCAATCATAGAGTTTGAAGTCCCGACGCATAAGGGTGTAAGGAGTATTGAGACATTAGTTGGCTTTTCCACAACCCTTTCGAACTCCCATATCGCTTTCAACCAGGTTTTCCATTACAGCCCCCGGGAAGATATGGTTGAAGGAAGTGCAGCATTGGTTTATAAGGTTAGTAAAAGAATGTTTCTTATAACTGAAATTCAGGGAGAAAAAATGCCGAATGAACAGGCGATTATGAATTTCCTTTTTGGTGTAAAGGTTCGCATTAATAATAATTTGTTGCTTGCCTTAGGATTTCAGGTACCTGTAACAACAAACAAAGATTTCACCTCGCAATACATTTTTCAACCTGATTTTGAATGGAAGAAATAAATCAGTTTTTCAAAGAATTGTCTTGATTTTAAAAGCTGAGTAAATGAAAGAAAATATATCCAAAAAGCAAAAATCACCTTGCTTCTAATTGTATTCTTAATGAGGTGAGTTATTAGCCTTACCTGTGCTATGGGTATTGATATTGATTTAGGGTTTAATACTTCCCATAATCACGAAGAAGAAGCAACAGAAACTATCGTTCATATTCATACTGTTGGCAAGAAACAACAATACCAGGATGAAGCTACATGCGCCACATAGGTTTTAGCTTCATCACCTTTTTATAAACAGGGCAGATTTTATCATGTGCACCTGGCAAATTGCCGGTACTCATTAAAAATTCATTCACAATTTCGCCACCGGTAAAACGGAAGGTTACTTTGAAAAGCTTTACACAAGCTTTTTTTGAAAAAGATTTTCTTAAATACTAAATGATAAAATTTAAACCATATTCTGCATTATTTCTCACACTTGGAGGATTTCTCCTCGCAGGAATGGGAATATATTTTATTTTTATGCGGCCACCTGTGTTATCCGAAGATTCAAAATACATTGGTTTATCCTTATCGGTTATTCAAAATAATATTCCTGGTTTATCGGTGTGGCTTCAAAAAGTTTTTTGGGTAATGGGGTGTTATATTTTAACCGCAGGACTGCTTACTATGTATGTTGCACAAACATCTTTTCGCACAAGGACGCGGGGAGCATTTATCATAGTATCAATTGCAGGAATCACCTCAATTGGTTCTATGACCATTATAAATTTTATGCTTCAGTCAGATTTTAAATGGGTGTTGCTGGCTTTTACAATTCCGTGGATAGTCTCTTTAATTTTATACCAACTACACAAACAATAAGATTGAAAAACAAAAACGACATATTAACAAAAACACCTGACACAATTAAAAAACAGGAAATAAAAAAATGGGATGATTATATGGATGCTTATTAGAATGAACTGGATGGATATGGCAAGCACAACCCATGGATAATGGTTCCTGCAGATAACAAATGGCATCGCAATTATTTAATGGCAAATACAATATTAGGAACACTTGAGAAAATTATAATAAGGTATTCCAAAAAATATTTTTAACAATAAAATTTACAATTATGACAGACATCACTATCAACATTAAAACCGGTTCAGACAGAAACGAACCGAAGATTACAACTACTACAGACAATGCTAAATCCGTTGTTCCAAACGTAGAATCACCAAAAGTGGAAACTCCGACTGTGGAAATCAAGGAAGAGACTATTTCAGAAAAGGAATCTCCAAAGAAAGATGACTCAAAAAAAATTGACATGACGGAAGAGGAGCATGCAAAAATGGCTTCAAAAAAATAGTCTGTAAGGTATTTCAAACAGAAATATCTTGTTCAATAAGGATTTCAATAAAGTGTAAACAGAATAAAATTGGCAACTATGGCAAAAATTACCATCAATATCGACACTGAAGGCGACGAGCCGAAGGTTACAACTACAACAGAAAATGCTACCGGCGATATTATAAAAGCAGACCCAACAATGGAGGAAGCCCCGAACGACCAATTGAAGGAAGCAACTCCAAAAGAAGAATCTCCAAAAGATGAAATGAAAGATGAAACGTCTGAGGAAAAAGAGTCTATTAAGTATGTATCTCCAGAGAAAGGCGACTTAAAAAAAATGGATATGACTGAGAAGGAACATGCGAAAATGGGTGCTGAGAAACCATCAGAAAAAGAATCATCAAAGGATGAATCTTCAAAGAAAGGCGAGACGAAAATGAATATGAGTAAAGAGGACCATGCCAAAATGATGCACGGGAATACGCGAATGGGAATGCAGGGACATGACCATCATAAAATGATTGCAGATTTTCGGTTGCGATTTTTTATTTGTTTAGGGCTTTCCATTCCGATAATGATATTATCTCCAATGCTTCAAATGCTTGTGGGCCTAAACTGGCAATTTACAGGTTCGCAATATGTTGCCTTTGCACTTTCTTCTGTCGTTTTCTTCTATGGTGGCTTTCCTTTTTTGAAGGGATTTTGGAATGAAGTAAAAGATCGTGCCCCGGGAATGATGATATTAATTGCAGTGGCTATTTCGACTGCTTACATCTATAGTGCAGCAACGGTGTTTGGCTTAAAGGGAGAAGATTTTTTCTGGGAGTTGGCAACATTAATCACAATCATGCTGCTTGGTCATTGGCTTGAAATGAAATCTATTGCAGGTGCATCCCGTGAATTGGAATTGCTTGTGCAGTTAATGCCTGACCAGGCACATCTTGTAGCTGGCGGTAAAATAAGTGATGTAAAAACAGATTCACTTAAAGAAGCAGATATAATACTTATTAAACCTGGAGAAAAAATTGCTGCTGATGGACTAATTGCAGAAGGAGAAAGTTATTTAAATGAATCGATGCTTACCGGTGAATCTGTTCCGGTAAAAAAAATAAAAGGCCAAAAAGTAATTGCAGGTTCTATTAATGGTAATGGTTCCATAAAAGTTACCGTTACACATGCCTCAAAAGATTCTTATCTCTCTAAAGTAATCAAGCTGGTTGACGATGCACAGAAATCAAAATCAAAAACGCAACTGCTGGCAGATAGAGCTGCACTTGTTCTCACCATACTTGCATTGACACTTGGCTTTGGAACATTTGCTTTTTGGCTGATATACGGAGAGACGCTTCAATTTGCGTTGGAAAGAATGGTAACGGTAATTATTATTAGTTGTCCTCATGCTCTCGGTTTAGCTGTACCATTGGTGGTTGCAATCTCCACAGCGTTATCAGCAAAAAATGGTTTGCTCATTAAGAACAGAACAGCCTTTGAGAACTCACGAAAAATAACTACTATCATTTTTGATAAAACAGGAACGCTCACCATCGGAAAATTTGAAGTAGCAAGAATTAAATCCTTGCAATCAGGTTTGGATGAAAAAGAAATCATTCGCATCGCATCGGCATTAGAACAAAATTCCGAACATCCTATTGCAACCGGAATACTTGCCAAAGCCAAGGAACTTTCAGTTGCAATTCCTAAAGCAGATAATTTTAAAGCCATCACTGGCAAAGGAACTGAGGCTGAGCTGGAAGGCAAAAATATCAAAGTAGTAAGTCCCGGTTATCTCAAAGAATATAATATTGCATTACCCGAAAACTATGCAGGCAGCAATGCTGAAACAATTGTTTTCATTATTGTGGATGGTAAATTGGCAGGGTACATTTCATTGGGAGATAAAATAAGACCGGAATCTGCGGAAGCAATCCAAACGCTTCACGACAATAAAATCAAATCTATTTTACTTACCGGCGATAATGCAAAAGTTGCAAAAAGTGTAAGTGACGAATTAAAAATGGATGGATATTTTGCAGAAGTGTTGGCAGAGCAAAAATTAGAAAAAATAAAAGAACTGCAGACGAAAGGAGAATTTATTGCGATGACCGGTGACGGCGTAAACGATGCACCGGCATTAGCGCAAGCCGATATCGGAATAGCAGTAGGAAGCGGAAGTGATATAGCAGCAGAAACAGCAGGAATAATTTTAGTAAACAGCAATCCGAAAGACATTGCAAGTTTAGTTTTGTTTGGTAAAGCAACCTATCGAAAAATGATTCAGAATTTGATTTGGGCAACTGGATATAATGTGGTAGCGATACCCCTTGCAGCAGGTGTGCTTTACAAATGGGGTATTTTATTAACCCCGGCGGTAGGAGCGGTATTCATGAGCGTAAGCACCATTGTAGTTGCTATCAATGCGAAAATGTTAAAAGTAAAATCAGTTTCTAAACAAAATTAAGAAAAAAGTTTACATGACAAATTCATTATTTAAAACGGTTTTACCTGGTTCGTTAATGCTGTTGCTATTCACCGCAATGATATCCGGTTGCAATAACAATAAAACATCGTCTGTAATACAAGCAGCTAAAATATTTGTCGCAAATGAGGAAGGGAGCAGTATTTCAGTTCTTGATTTAACGGACAGCACAAAAAATACTACTATAAATTTATCTGACAGTTCAGGTATGTTCATGGCACATAATGTGCAGGTTTCACCAAATGGGCTTATGGTTTGGGCCACTGCAAATCCGATGGATAGTACAAAGGAAAGTGAACTGATAGCTATTGACCCAATAACATATTCGATAACTAAACGCATAAAACTTGGCAAAGGATTAGAGTTAACACATGTGGTATTTGATTCGGCATCAAAAAATGCTTTCGTAGCCGAACCCAATTATAATCAGGTTATCCAGGTAAATACTGAAACCGGTAATGTTGTGCAAAAATTTGATTTGGGTAAAACAAATGGCCCTCATGGATTGCGATACGGTACCGGGAAATTATATGTTGCTAATATGGGTTCAAAATCAATGAGTATAATAGAAATAGCATCAGGTAAAATAAATGAAATTCCTCTTGCTGGCATGGCTGCGCAAACTGCAGTTACGAAGGATGGGAAATTCGTATTTGTAACTTTATACGATACAAAGGAGGTAATAAGATAGGAAATACAAAGCCAAAAATTAACAAGGATACCACTTCCAGATGGTTCGCAGGGCCCTATTCAATCTTATTCAACACCCGATAGCAAGTTGCTGTTTGTAGCTGATCAGGGGTTTCTATTAAACAGACCAGTATCGGATAAAGTATTTGTAATTGATATAGAATCCGCAAAAGTTATTGGCACTATTAAAGTTGGCAATAAGGCACATGGTGTGGTAATAAGTAACGACGGAAAAACAGTTTACGTTACCAATCAGCAGGACAATACTGTTTCAAAAATAGATGTGGCATCTCAAAAAGTGACAGGAAGTTTTCCTGTTGGGAAAAACCCTAATGGTCTTAGTTATTGGTTTTCTATTGGAGGCATGCAATAATTAAAATCATGAGCATGAAACTATCAACAGATGCCGAACTTGAAAAGCTCCAGCACGAATCTTTCAACTACTTTTTGCAAGAGGCGAATCCAGCCAACGGACTGGTGGTTGACAAGACTGCAGCAGATTGGCCTGCCAGTATTGCCGCCACTGGTCTTGCATTAGCGGCGTATCCGGTAGGTGTCGAGCGTGGATACATGTCACGTTCTGCAGCAATAGAACGAACCTTGAATACGCTGCGTTTTTTCTGGAATAGTCCACAAGGCACTGAGCCCGATGCAACCGGCTACAAAGGGTTCTATTATCATTTTCTAGACATGAAGACAGGTCGTCGGGTATGGCAGTGCGAACTATCAACAGTAGACAGCTCTTTTTTACTGGCAGGAGCTTTGACAGCAGGAATTTATTTTGATGCAGACACGGAGGACGAACAAGAAATCCGCACTCTCGCCGACTCACTTTATTGTCGTGCTGACTGGCAGTGGGCGCAGAACAAAGGTTTAACGGTTACCCACGGGTGGAAACCTGAAAGTGGGTTTTTAAAATACCGGTGGGAAGGCTACGACGAGGCGATGCTGCTGTACATGTTGGGTCTTGGTTCACCAACTCATCCGTTGCCGGAGAGTAGCTACGCAGCGTGGACTTCCACTTACCGGTGGGAACGTTCTTATGGATATGAATATTTATACGCCGGGCCAATGTTCATACATCAACTATCACATGTCTGGATTGACTTTAGGGGTATCCAAGATGCCTATATGCGAAAAAAAGGTATCGATTATTTTGAGAACAGCCGGCGTGCTACTTATGTACAACAACAATATGCGATAGATAACCCGCTCAAATTCGCAGGCTATGCTTCAACCTGCTGGGGAATCACTGCCAGTGAAGGGCCCGGCCCGGAAAGCATTAAAATAAATGGAATTGAGCGGCAGTTTTTTGATTATGTCGGTCGCGGCGTACCAGACGGCCCTGATGACGGCACACTTGCGCCTTGGTCTGTCGTTGCATCGCTTCCGTTTGCGCCTGAGATCGTGTTGGTAGCTCTCGACTATTGTATTCACCAGGCCAAGTTGACAAAGTTTAATTCCTATGGGTTCAAAGCATCCTTTAACCCCACTCACCCGGGTGCGGAAGGTAATCCTTATGGATGGTGGGTATCGCCGTGGCATTTCGGGCTTAATCAGGGCCCGATTGTTTTAATGATTGAAAACTATCGTACCGGCCTGTTGTGGCAATTGATGCGGAAGTGCCCATACATCTCTACAGGCTTGAGGCGAGCGGATTTTACCGGAGGGTGGTTGTGATAATTGGAAGAAAGGCTTCCTCTGAAAAGTACTTCACCCGCCCTTGCAAAAAAAATAATTTATGCAGCTAAAAAACAAAAAAATATTAACTATCAACAGTGGTTCATCCAGCATCAAATTCGCTCTATTTGATGCAGATTCAAATTTTAAAAAAGAACTGACTGGAAAGATTGACCGTATCGGTCTTAGCAATACAGCATTAACCTATCACAATTTACTTACTGATAAAACAGACAAAGAAATCATTGGTAATACATCCGCTGTAAAATATTTGGATGACTGGTTAAAAGAGTGTCTTGATATAGCTTCAATATCCGGAATAGGACACCGGGTGGTACATGGCATGAAGCATGCTGAACCTGAGTTAGTTTCTCAGGAATTGTTGGATGAATTACACCGAATTAGTGCTTACGACCCCGATCATCTTCCGCAGGAAATTGAAATGATTGAAATATTTCGCAAACGTTATCCGAAGCTACTTCAAATAGCCTGTTTTGATACTTCTTTTCATAGCACCATGCCCAGTGTTGCAAAGCTTTTACCATTGCCCCGAAAGTATGAAGCAATGGGCATTCAACGATACGGTTTTCATGGACTTTCTTACGCATACCTTATGGAAGAACTTACCCGTATAGCCGGAAATGAAACAGCAAAAGGGAAAATCATATTGGCACATTTAGGAAATGGTGCAAGTCTTGCTGCTGTAAAAGATGGTAAAAGCATAGATACCAGTATGGGGTTTACACCAACTTCCGGTTTAGTGATGGGAACACGAACAGGTGATCTTGACCCTGGTGTTGCATGGTTCCTGATGAAATCAGAAAAATTGAACCCTGAGCAATTCAATGATCTTATTAATCATCAATCGGGATTAATTGGTATTTCAGAAACAAGTTCTGATATGCAGGACCTAATTGAACGTCAAAAAAAAGATAGCCGTGCTGCTGAAGCGGTAGAACTGTTTTGCTATCAAACAAAAAAATGGATTGGTTCATTTGCTGCTGTATTGGAAGGGCTTGATACATTGGTGTTTGCTGGTGGAATAGGTGAGAATGCACCGGAAGTTCGGTCACGGATATGCAATGGATTACAATTTCTCGGTATTTTATTAGATGAAAAACGAAATAAGGGAAATGAAGGTATTATTTCTTCCAATGCTAGCCGGGTAACTATCCGGATAATTAAAACAAACGAAGAAATGATGATAGCAAAATCAGTTTTCAATTTTTCAAACAATACGATTAAACAATAATATTTATGCAAAATGAAAATATAATTGAACCGGGTAAACTATTATCGCCGGAATTGCTGAATAAAATGAATGCGTATTGGCAGGCAGCAAATTATTTATCTGTAGGTCAAATATATTTGTATGATAATCCCCTGCTGAAAGAACCATTGACACTTGAACATATAAAGCCCCGCCTGCTGGGCCATTGGGGCACCACACCAGGATTGAATTTTATTTATGTACATCTTAATCGGATAATCCAACAATACGATTTAAATATGATTTATGTAACCGGGCCAGGGCATGGCGGTCCGGGGTTGGTTGCCAATACTTACTTAGAGGGAACTTATACAGAATTATATCCTAATATTACACAAGACGAACAAGGCATTAAAAAACTATTCAAACAGTTTTCATTTCCTGGAGGTATCCCCAGTCATGTATCGCCTGAAACACCTGGTTCTATTAATGAAGGAGGGGAATTGGGTTACTCATTGGTGCATGCCTTTGGTGCTGCGTTTGATAATCCCGATTTGATTGTTGCATGTGTAATAGGTGATGGTGAAGCTGAAACAGGCGCATTGGCAGCAAGCTGGCATTCCAATAAATTTTTAAATCCTGTACATGATGGTGCTGTACTTCCTATCCTTCATTTAAATGGTTATAAAATTGCAAATCCAACCATTCTTGCTAGAATACCTGATAAAGAATTGATTCAACTTTTTAACGGCTATGGTTATAAGGTGTATTGGGTAGAAGGAGATGAACCCAATGATGTGCATCAACAACTGGGATCAACACTTGATAAAATTATTATTGAAATAAAAGCAATTCAAACTGAAGCAAGAACCAACGGATTTATAACAAGGCCAACATGGCCCATGATTGTTTTTAAAACACCAAAAGGATGGACTTGTCCTAAAATAGTTGATGGATTACAGGTAGAAGGATCATGGCGTTCCCATCAGGTGCCGTTGGCTGAACTGGCAACAAAACCTGAGCATATTAAAATTCTGGAGCAATGGATGAAATCCTATCAACCCGAAAAATTGTTTAATGAAAATGGAAAATTAAATAGTGAATTAGAGGAATTAGCTCCTAAAGGAATAAAGCGAATGGGCTCAAATGAAAATGCAAATGGAGGAATAATTTTACATGATTTAAATATGCCGGATTTTAAAAAATATGCAGTACCTGTTTTGCAACCGGGTACTACAAATGCAGAAGCTACTTTAATAATGGGTGCATTTATCAGGGACGTTATGAAATTAAATTGGGACAGTAGAAACTTTAGGGTATTCGGCCCCGATGAAACTGCATCAAACAGACTCTCACATCTCTTTGAAATTACAGAGCGAATTTCTACTGCAGAAATTTTGGATAACGATAATCAAATTTCACCTGATGGAAGGGTAATGGAAGTATTAAGCGAACATTTATGCCAGGGATGGCTGGAAGGGTATTTACTAACTGGCAGGCATGGTTTGTTTTCGTGTTATGAAGCGTTTATTCACATTGTAGATTCTATGTTTAATCAACATGCAAAATGGCTGCAGAGTTGTAAGGATATTCCATGGAGGAGACCAATAGCTTCTTTAAATTATTTGCTCACATCGCATGTGTGGCGACAAGACCATAATGGCAACAGTCATCAAGATCCCGGCTTTTTGGATATTGTTGCTAATAAATCAGCAGACATTATCCGCATTTATTTGCCACCCGATGCCAATACACTTTTATCTGTAAGCAACCACTGCCTTCGAAGCCGCAATTATATAAATGTAATTGTTGCCGGCAAACAACCCGAATTACAATATCTGGATATAGATGCAGCTATTAAACATTGTACTGCCGGGCTTGGTATTTGGGAATGGGCAGGCAATGATAAAGGCCAGAACCCCGATGTAGTAATGGCATGTTGCGGCGATGTGCCTACATTGGAAACACTTGCAGCGGTAAAGATATTAAGAGCACATTTTCCAGAGCTGAAAGTTCGTGTTGTAAATGTAGTGGATTTGATGACTCTTCAACCTCAAAGTGAACATCCACATGGGTTAAGCGACAAAGATTTTGATGATTTATTTACGAAAGATAAGCCAATCATCTTTGCATTTCATGGCTTCCCTTTGCTTATCCATCGCCTTACTTACAGGCGAACCAATCATACACAATTGCATGTACGGGGCTACAAAGGACAAGGCACTACAACAACACCTTTTGATATGGTAATGTTAAATGAATTGGATAGATATCATTTAGTTAGTGATGTTATCGATAAAGTGCCGATACTGGGTTCTAAAGCCGCATACACAAAACAATATGTTCAAAATAAATTGGTAGAGAGCAAAGCATATATCGAGGTACATGGTGAAGACATGCCGGAAATCCGTAATTGGAAATGGAATGAATATGCAAACGAGTAGCGTATTTAAAGGACATAAAATAATTGTTTATAGATAGTTGCCCAATAATTCTGTAAATATTTCCCACAATTTTGTAATATTTTAACGAAACCGGGTTATAGCTTTACAGTAAAGCAATTGATTTTTCAAATAATTGCCCTATTTTTACCATACATAGGTGAAGAAAAATATATCCATAAAGCTAAAGGCAGCCTTGCTAACAATGGTATTCTCAATGAATACAGTAATGGGTTTTGCATGTGCTATGGGTTTAGATATGGGATTCAACAGCAAACATCATGATGATGAAGTAATGGAAACTCCCATTCATGTTCATGCGGATGGTAACAAGCATGAACATCATAATGAAGCCAATAAGCACATCCAGGATGAGAAGAAATCCACCGAAAAAGGGGGATGCTGTAATGACAAAGTGGTTTATTTTCAAACTGGGGATAAGAATCTTACTGCTAAAACAATTATTGACGCACCATCTTTTGTTGCGATAGTTAGCGATTTTCTTGGTATAGATTTATATAATATTTCAAAGGCTTACCCTCAAAAAAACATAGTCAGATTTTTTTACCCCCCTCCTCCCGACATACTCGTATCAATTCAGAAGTTTCAGGTTTGATTATTATAACTGTGTTTGATGGCTTTTGCCCATCAAGCTATTTGCATTTTGCCTAATGGCAGATTGTATTGTTCAGTTATTGTAATCAAATTTTTATGTTTATACGCAGCTCATTAATTTTTATAAGTCTGTTTGCATCAGTTGCTTCTTTTTGTCAAAAGAAGATTTCAGAGGCAGACGCAGTTAGCATGGCTTTAAAAAACAGTAAAAATATTTCAGCGTCCGAATTAGTTATTAAGCAACAAAAGCAGTTGCTTAAAAGCAGCATTAATCTTCCCAATCCCGAGGTATTTGTAGAAAGCCCTACAGGTAAATTTTATACAGGAAGTGTTACTCAATCAACAGAGTTTCCCACAGTTTACGGAAAGCAATACCAGTTACAGAAGCAACGTATTGGTTTGGTGGAAAAAGAAAAAGTAGTAACGGAAACCGAAATAAAATTGCAGGTAAAACAATTGTACTTATTGCTGCAATACGCCGATACACTGCAAAATCAATTGTACATACAGGACACCGTTTATGCGGGAATTGCTACATCTGCTGGCCGCCAGTTTGATGCAGGGCAAATTGATTACCTGCAAAAAGTATTTACTGAAACACAGTATGGCGAAATACACAATCAATATTTACAATCACAAATTAATGTAAGCAATCTTCAAAGCCAATTGCAATTTTTAACAGGACTTCAGGAGCCGTTTAGGGCTATGCAGCTAACCAGTCAATTAATGGATGTTGCAGTACAACAGGACAGTGATGCATTGATTTATAACCCAACTATACTATTGTATAAACAATCACAAAATATTAGTCGGAAAAATATAGAACTCCAAAAAAATAAAGCCTTGCCTGGTTTGGCATTTGGCTATTTTAACCAAGGCGAAAGAAGTACTCCTGTTGGCAACCGGTTCCGTTTTGGCATTACTGTGCCATTATGGTTTGGGCAATACAAAGGCAATATTAATGCGGCAAAAACAGATTTAGAAGTTGCAAAACAAAAAACTGATGGGTTACAGCAACAACTTTCTGTGCAATTAATGCAAGTAAAAAGCGATTTGGTAATTAATGAGCAATCATTAAAATATTATCAAACAACAGGCATTAAAAAAGCCAATGAAATTATCAATACTGCGAAACGATTTTTTGCAAGCGGCGAAAACGATTATATCAACTACCTGAGAAACATTAATGATGCCTATTCCATTCAACTTAAATACCTGGAAGCGATCAGAAATTATAATCAAAGCATACTATTTTTAAAATACTTAACCGGAACATTATGATTAAGAAAATTCTCTTATTTTTATTAATACCTTTTTCCGTTTTTGCACATGGTGGCGATGATGATGAAGCAGCAAAAAAAACTAAAGGAAAATCTGCCACTTATTTCAGCACCGAAGCTGTTTCGGATGCGTATGAGTTGCTGTTTAAATATCAGCCTTTGACTCCGGGGAAGGAAGGAGTATTAAAATTATATGTCAGCGATTTTAACACCAATATACCAGTAGACAATGCTACAGTTCTAATTACTGTAGCCGATAACCCCAACATAAAATTATCAGTAAAGCAGGTTGACAAAGGGGTTTACGAAGTCAGAGGGATATTTCCTGCAAAGAAAGCTTACAACCTGACCGTGAATATAAATTCTGGATTAGGCCCTGACTTGATTTTGATAAAAGATATTGAAATTGGAAAAGAACTGCTAATTGTTCATGACGAAGCAGCTGTTAGCAGGCACTGGTATCAAAGCACACTGTTCTATGTAATCATAAGTTTATTAGCAGGTATGCTGCTGATGTTTTTTATAATGAAAAAAACAAACCGCAAAGTAGCAGCAATTATTATTTTTTTACTATGCTTATTGCCAACTGCCACTTACAATACAGCGGCAGCACACGGTGGCGATAATGATGAAGCAGGTGGTAAATCTGAGGGTGCATTTTCCGGTACTTTCATTGTTGAAAAAGAGTCACAATTTTTATTCAATATCCTTACTCAAAAAATAGATACAGGAGATTTTAATCAATCAACACAGGTACTGGCCACTGTTGTAACGTCCCCACAAGGCAGAGCGGTTATACAATCTCCACAAACAGGCAAAATAATTTCATTGAGAGCAACACCCGGGCAAACAGTTGGGGCAGGGCAGGTTATTGCAATAGTTGAACAAACCATAGATGCAGGTACACAATCAAGCATCATTGCCCAAAACAGCGACTGGAAGGCAAAACGTAATGAAGTAGAAGCACAATACACGGCAGCTAAAATTCAATACGACAGGCTGATGAAGATAGAAGATATTGCTGCCAAAAAAGATATTACTGAAGCAAAGGCAAGATTGGAACAGGCTGAAAAAAACAGGACTTTGTATCAGAATATTCCTTTGCAAAATGTGCAGGCTGCAAAATATTTTAACCTCATTTCGCCTATTAGAGGTGTGGTGGGTAATTACAATTATTCAGTAGGTTCTTTTATTAACAGTGGCGAAACTTTACTGGAAGTTACCAACCTGAATAAAGTTTATGTGGAGGCGCAGTCGTTTACAACAGATGCTAACCAATTAAAAGATCTGGCGGGTAT
>JBKJMI010000152.1:0-2861 GCA_046596515.1 Chitinophagaceae bacterium
TTCTAACAGTATTTTTAGTGCAATTCGTGTAATTAGCGTAATTAGTGTTCTGTATTAATAATTATTTATGATGTCTTCAATCCTTTTCGAAATAAAAAACTCCATAGCCTTCATCACATTGAATCGCCCGGAGAAGTTTAATTCTTTCAACAGAGAAATGGCCTTGCTATTACAGCAGAAACTGGATGAATGTGCTTCTCTTCATGAGATCCGCTGCGTATATATTACCGGAGCTGGGAAAGCATTTTCTGCGGGACAGGATATCAGTGAACTGGTTGGTGATGAGAGAATAGAGATCAAACAAATATTATCCGAACACTATAATCCAATTGTAAAAAGAATACGCAATCTGCCAAAACCAGTTGTGGCTGCGGTTAATGGTGTGGCCGCTGGTGCGGGCGCTAATATTGCTTTATGCTGTGATGTGGTAATTGCTTCTGACGCGGCATCTTTTATTCAGGCATTTAGTAAGATCGGATTGATACCCGATAGTGGAGGAACATTCACATTGCCGCGTTTGGTAGGATGGCAAAAAGCATCTGCAATGGCCATGCTGGGTGATAAAGTAACGGCGCATGATGCGGAAAGAATGGGATTGATCTACAAAGTCTTTGAAGCGGATAAATTTGAAGAAGAGTCTAAAAAGATCGCAACTAATCTTTCACATTTACCTACCAAAGGATTGGCTTATACCAAGCATGCGTTAAATCATTCATTTCATAATACATGGGAAGAGCAACTGAATCTGGAAGATGAGTTTCAGCAAAAAGCAGCTATGACCGAAGATTATGCTGAGGGTATTGCAGCTTTTCTGGAAAAAAGAGCTGCGAATTTCAAAGGAAAATAATATGGAAAACAAGAATGATATTCTGGCCCGTGAAGTAGTGGATCATATGATGGAGAATGACGCATTCAGTCAGTGGCTGGGCATAGAAGTGCTGGAGATCCGCGAAAGTTATAGTCGCATACAAATGACCATTCGAAAAGAAATGGTGAATGGTTTCGGTATCGTGCATGGTGGCGTGCCGTTTTCTCTCGCCGACAGTGCTTTTGCTTTTGCCTGCAACAATCGAAATAATTTATCGGTGGCGCTCGATACATCTATCAATTTTATTAAGGCTGTACAGATCGGCGATGTACTTATTGCCGAAGCAGTGGAAGTGCATAATGGTCGGTCAACGGGTTTGTATAATATTAATATTACAAACCAGAATCAGGATCTGGTAGCGCAGTTTAAGGGATTGTGTTTTCGAACAGGTAAGGAATTGATGAAGAAATAACAACTTATGATCTACCAATTCAATAACTATATCCCGGTTATTCATGAATCAAGTTTCATCCACCCACAAGCTGCGGTTACCGGCAATGTCATAATTGGTAAAAATTGCTATATCGGACCGGGTGCTGCCTTAAGAGGAGATTGGGGTCAGATCATTCTGGAGGATGGATGTAATATTCAGGAGAATTGCACCATTCATATGTTTCCTGGTATGACCGTGCTTTTAAAAGAAGGTTCTCATATTGGTCATGGTGCTATTGTACACGGCGCTACTATTGGCCGAAACTGTTTAATCGGAATGAATGCGGTATTGATGGATAATGTGATACTCGGTGATGAATCTATTGTTGGGGCCTTAAGCTTTGTAAGACAAGGCGATAATATTCCTCCTCGTTCTGTTCTGGCGGGCAATCCCGCTAAGATCATCAAGGAAGTTTCAGATGAAATGTTGAACTGGAAAACAGAAGGAACAGCCTTATACCAGCAATTGCCAGCACAATGTCTTGAAGGACTAAAAGTTGTGGAGCCACTGAGAGAAATTCCTGAGAGTAGAAAAATGCAGGAAACAGGTTATTCTCCTTTGAAAATAAAATCTTAACTTAAATATCCAAACAAACTCAAAAACCAACCTTATGGCAATAAATCTACGCATTTCAACTTTTCTTCTGGGTTCTCTGCTGGCGGGCAATCTGATTCAGGCCCAGGATAATTTCGCTTATGCCATCACCGATGTGCAGGAACAAAAACTCAACTGGAGTTTTTTACGTAAGCTGGACCTTAAAACAGGTGTGTACAGCGATGTGATCCTGAATGGTACAGATCAGAGCATTACTGCTTTTGATGCGGCCTCACGAAAACAAATGGCCTCCCCGTTAATGGATGCACGTTATGGACAAATTGCTAATGCGGCCTTTGGTACCGGTGTTGCAGCTATAGCCTATGATAGAAAAAATGAGCGTCTTTATTATACTCCAATGCTCGTTGATCAGCTTCGTTATGTTGACCTGAAGACTATGAAGGTTTATTATCTCAATGATGAGGCACTGACAGGTAAGCCACTGAAGACCTCCGACCAGGGAACAGTAGTAACCCGTATGGTGATCGCTTCTGATGGAAATGGATATGCAATGACCAATGACGCGACACAATTACTTCGATTCACTACTGGGAAAGTTCCAACAATCACCGATCTGGGTATGCTTGTGGATGATCAATCCAATCAGAATATTTCTATTCATAATTCATGCAGCAGTTATGGTGGTGATATGATTGCAGATGATAATGGAAACCTTTATGTGATATCGGCCCGCAATAATGTATTTCGTATTGATCTTTCTACGCGAATAGCAAAACATCTCGGAGTTATTTCTGATTTGCCGAATAATTTCACTGTGAATGGCGCCGCTGTTATGGCCGATAATAAGATCCTACTGGCAAGCGCAACTGTAGTAGGTACTTACTATACAATGGATATAAAAAGCCTGGTCGCTGTACCATTCATTGTTAGCAATGGCGCACTTCAAAGCTCAGATCTTGCCAATAGTAATCTCCTGATCTCTGGCAATCGTCCTAAACTCACAGA
>JBKJMI010000094.1:0-5197 GCA_046596515.1 Chitinophagaceae bacterium
ACCCACGGCATAAAATGCATTGTTGATCAGATTCAGTATTACCCTTCCGATATCCTGTGGAATTATAGTGATGCTCCCGATTGAATTATCAAAATCAGTCTTCATTGTTGCATTAAATCCTGCCTGTCCGGCAGACAGGGATTTATCCTTAGCCCTTAATCCATGATAGCTAAGCCGGAGATATTCATCACAAACTGCGTTTATGTCTGTCGACTCCTTTACCCCGGTGCTGCTTCTTGAATGCTGTAGCATGGATTTCACAATTGCATCTGCCCTTTTACCATGAAAATTAATTTTCTTCTCATTCTCTTGTATACTGATTACTATTTGTTTTACTTCATCCCAGTTCTCTTTATCTGCTTCCTGTTTAAGTTCATCAATAAGTTCAGTATTCAATTCTGAAAAATTATTGACAAAATTCAAAGGGTTCTGAATCTCATGCGCAATACCTGAGGTCATTTCACCCAGGGAGGCCATTTTCTCTGATTGGATCAGTTGTGTCTGTGTTGCTTTTAGTTCTAACAAAGCGGATTCCACAATTTGTTTGGCATTTTCAAGTTTAATAAAATCTTCATAGCGTGCATAGGCAATGGCAAATGCCTCGGCCAGCGAGCCGGCCAGTTCAATTTCCTCATCGGTAAGCAGACTTGTATTCCCTATATACAACATTCCCTGGGTGAAAGGCGTAAAATGAAGATCCAACGATTCCAGTGGACTGGTCGCATTCTGATAGGTTTCTTTGTTCTGGATCTGTCCGTATTCAAGCATCGACTGGATCCAGTTGCTAAAATCTTCACCGGTCCAGTGTTGCAGATAAACCAAATTATTTTTCCAGTGATCGATTAAATTTTTAGTCAGTGTATTAGCATCGAAAGGCAGGTTTAATAAACCCAGCGAATGACCATCAGGGGCAGATAAATACATCTGTACAATTTGCCGGTCTTCGTCTATAATAAGAACACCGCAGCGAATAAAGGGAACGCCCAGCGATTTAAGTTCGCTCCAGATAAGGGGGGTTATCCTGTTGAGATCGTCCATTGACCTCATACTGGCAATTTGGCCTCTTACCCTGTCCAGTGAGGTCTGCTTCAGAATATCTTTTGCTCTTGCCTCCGCTTTTTGCAGATCCAGAAATCTTTTATAGATCAGCCCGAACACTTTGGTGAACCGAATAATAATATTGCATTCCTCCTTACTCAAAAGCTGATTCGAGGTAACATTAATAGCGCCTTCTGAAAAAAAGAAAGAATAATAATATTCCGTAGGATTAAAATGCTGCTGCGTTGGCAGGGAAATATAGGTGGACATGGTACGATAGTACCTTTTTACTTCTTCTCCTTCCAGAATAGTTAGTGCGTAAGGCTTGTTTTCCTTTCTTGCAGGAATAATATTTTCAAAAACAGGGTGAATATGCAGGTTGACATAATCAAGAATGCGCATAACCTCTTTAGTATCGGAATAAGTAGTCAGCCATATCTCCATGGCATCTATATCCTCATCAAAAATGCCCACTCCGATACGAAGGGCATTTATATTCAATTCGTTTAATTCATTAAGGAATATAGCCGAGGTTTCAGCCAGTTCAGAACTCACGCGCATAGCGGTGGCCTTCACCCTGATCTTTTCCAGGGCCGTTTCTATTTCGAACAGACGGTTTTTTTGTTTGAGCTCCAGAGACTGGATGGCAAGTTGATCCTCCTGATCGGCAATTATGTCCCGGAGCTTTTGTTCCTGTTGGCTATCCATTGCTATCCAATTTAATTAATTGAAAGGGTTCAGCCAACTATTAAGGAAAACCATTTACTTGTCTTTAATAACAGGCCCTTTCCCGGATCAGAACAATTATCCGAAAAGAGGATTTTCATCGAAAAATAATGAAGATTTATTCGGCAGTGTAGGGATCTATAATACCTGCGATCTCAGTTATAGTATCCACAGGGATGCCTGCCAGCCTTGCGTGTTCCCGGATCAGATCTTCACTGGGCGCCAGGTAAATACAAAATATCTTATCGCCTGTCAGATAACTATGAATCCATTGAATATCGGTACCCAGCGTGCATAACACCGCTCTTGATTTTCTGGAAATATTTTTCAGATCATCTGCTGACAGGCTTCCGGCACCTGGAATACTTCTTTCAATTATAAATTTCGGCATAGACTGAGATTTTGGATCATTTAAAATACGATTTATTTAAGAAATTGAAACATCGATTAAATTAGAATTTCTAAGAGTTTGATAGACTACGCAATACCTTTCCGTTAGTTTTATCAGAGTGGCGATTTTATCCGGAGCCTCATCTGTAATCAGTTGAAAACGGAGGCGGATCGCTTTAAAACCCACAGGGGCCAATTTATCAACAGAAAGCGTTCCCCTGAAATCAAGATCGCCTTCAACATGGATCTGCGCATCCTTCAGATCAAAATCAATAGCAGTTGCCACGGCTTTAAGTGTAACACCCGCACAGGCGGCCAGCGCTTCCAGAAGCATATCTCCTGAACAGAGTGATAATCCATCACCACCAGTTGCTGGATGAAGTCCGGCCTCGCTTATACTTTTCCCGGTTTCAATTTTACAAGTGATCCCTTCACCAACTTTTGATGTTGCTTTTAGTGTAATAAGAGCAGCATCTGGATCGGCCTTATATTTCTCTTTTAAGGGCTCTTGTAATTCTCTGAGTTTTCTAGAATCCATCTGCAATTGTTTGATGAGAGGTATTAAAAAATAGTTTGCTCTTTAACAGGGAAGACTAATAATAAAGGTTGTGCCCTCCCCTTCTTTTGTTTCAATTTTCAACTCTCCATTATGACCCTTTGTTATTATATCATAACTCAAACTTAACCCCAGTCCTGTTCCCTGGCCAGTTGGCTTGGTAGTGAAGAATGGTTGGAATATTTTATCCATTACTTTTTGAGGAATGCCATTGCCATTATCCGAAACCCTTATCTCAACTCCCCGACCCCCTGAAGGGGGAGTTATTTGCAAAGTCCTGATTGAAACAGTTGGTTCATAGTGACTGTCACCCTGAGCCTGTAGAAAAGTCTTCTTTTCATCCACCACGTAAAATGCATTGGTTAATAAATTTAATATCACCCTACCAATATCCTGTGATATGATATTAACGGCCCCAATAGATGGATCAAAATCCGTTTTCAACGTTGCGTTGAATGATTTATCCTTTGCACGCAGTCCATGATAAGAAAGGCGCAGGTATTCGTCGCATAGGGCATTGATGTCCGTTGGTTCTTTTATACCATTGCTGCTGCGGCTATGTTGCAACATTCCTTTTACAATCGCATCGGCTCGTTTGCCATGAAAAATTATTTTTTGTTCATTCTCATCAATGTCAGATGCAATAGATTTTACTTCATCCAGATTGCCTTTATCAATTTCCTGCTTCATTTCAGCAATTAACTCACTGTTCACCTCCGAAAAATTATTTACAAAATTCAAAGGGTTTTGTATTTCATGGGCAATGCCGGCAGTGAGTTCACCAAGTGAGGCCATTTTTTCGGATTGTACCAACTGTGCCTGTGTGGCTTTTAAATTGGATAGTGCCATTTCAAGCGCCTGGTTGGCCTTATGCTTATAGCGAAAACGCTGGTAAAAGCCGGCTGCCAGCAGCAACAGGAGGATCGCCATACCGATGGAGAAATTTCGGGTGAGGGTGGAGATCTTATTCGCGCTTTGCAGATTGGAAATAGAAAATTCCTTTGCATCCATTTCCTGTTCTGCTTCAAAACTGAGGGTGCGAAACTGAGCCTGATCGGCCAACAGACTATCCTGTAACCCCATAAAACGACGGTAGGTAGCAGCCTCCTGAACAGGCTGGTTGATCTCATAGAACCAATTTGCCATCAGTCGCAAATCACGAAGTATATAGAGCCGGTTATTATTGAGCCTTATGATATCCTTCTCCATAAATTCAATAGCTTCCGGGATCCGGTTTTGTCTAGCGCGCACCAGGGCACGGTAATAATCCGGATCTACTACTCCTGCAGGCGGTGTTACAGGCAACTGGTTGTCATAAACCAGCTTCTCGCAAATATCAAGTAGTGAATCTGCTGCTTTAGTATTCCCTTCTCTGGTTCTGAATTCCGCCAGGAACTGCAATGGAAAGGCTTCAAAATCTTTTGTTGAATTATTTTTTGCATCATTTAAGGCAATAGACAAAAAGTACTCTACACTATCCGTCCTGCCCTGGTTCATCAGGGCTTGGGCCAGCAAGGTTCCCGAATTGCCAAAAGCACCATTCTCCCCTCCATGAAAATAGCGAAGTACTAACCGGAAGTTTTGTATCGCCGATGGATACTCTCCCATTTGCAATTGATAAAGACCGGTGATCAGATAAGAATTAACATAGGAAAAACGGCCGTTGGGATAAGTGAAAGCTCCAAAAGCAGACTCGAATCCGTGCACCGAATCCATATATAATTTGCTTTTTTTAGAATTATAAATGGCCTGGTCCAAAAGACCTATGGTTCGGTAAAATCCACCTAATACATAATAACAGTCAGCAAGAGCTGCACTATCATTTTTCTCGCGTGATTGCTTCAATTTTTCAGTGAAGAATGCAAAGCCTTCCTGCAAATGTTTTGAATTACGGTAAGGCAGGCGAAGTTGTTTCAGGAAAGCACTTTGGATAAAACGGGAATGGGCTCCGGTAAGCTTTTCTGTTTCTGCATAAATTCTTCTGCCAAATTCAATGGCTTTATCCATTTGAGCAGAGCTCAAATTTTGAAAAAGCATCAACAATATCCGGTAACCCCAGTATCCTTCAATTCCGGTTGGAAAGCGGCGGGCCTTATTTTCAAAAACACTGATCAGAGAATCAGTAAGTGGAATCACATTCAAAAGCCGTGTCCCTTTATTGAAATCAGCTGTGTCGATCCTATCTGTTCTTATGCTTTTATCCAGCCAATAATGAACGGAATCAGCAGGGCTTAATTGCGCCTTAAGCGTTCGGGGCACTGCCAGCAGAAAAGTGGTTAGTAATAGGAAAAAAATAAATCTACAAGTATGTTGCATGCTTAGCTGGGTATTAAAATGGTAAATGTAGTGCCTTCTCCCTCTTTGGTTTCTACTTTCAATTCTCCTCCATGTCCCTTCGTCACAATATCATAACTCAAACTCAATCCCAATCCTGTTCCCTGCCCGGTAGGTTTGGTAGTGAAGAAGGGTTGGAATATTTTATCTAAA
>JBKJMI010000066.1:0-12105 GCA_046596515.1 Chitinophagaceae bacterium
TTAAATTTTTCAAATATGTAAATTCAAAAAGAGTATCCAATACCAACAATATAATACTTAACAGTATTGTGATCAAAAAAAATGGTTATGTTGATACGGGTTTCTTGTAATTGATTATTTATCAATCCTTTCAATGCCATTGGTTATGGTAGGGTAAAATCATCCTGACCTAAAATCCCATATTTTCGCTGTAAGCTCCCCCATAAGTTGGCCAGTTTAAATTAGCGAAATTCTCTAACTGACCTCCTCCCATTTACTGTAGCAGTCTGAATTAGAATTTTGGAAACATGCATACTAATTTCAAAAAACGCTGTAGTCTTCAGATATTTCAAGTCTTTTAAACAAATATTTAGCCCATAAAAAATATCTGAATTCATCAACATTCAAGCAAATATTGTTATACGCTTCCAGAAAGGCTTTATTCTCTTTCTTTATTTCATATCCTGCGATCTGTAAGTCGTATTCGATACAATCCTCAGGCTCAATTCCTTGCTTCTTATAATTTAATTTTTCTTCTAGAATCTCCGTAGGTAAATAATTAAGATCGATTATTCTAGATGAGGAATCCTCATTTTTGTGTTTTTCAACCAGAATCAATACTCTGGGAGAATAACGATAGACACCGTATTCCTTACTTATTCTACCCTCTTCTAATAATCTATTGATCTGGCGTACAAATTCCCAATTGCTTTCCATTCCCGATTTAATGAATAATTCATCCCTGCTTATACCAGGGTTCTTTATTAATAAATCCACCAGAGGGTTAAAATATAAGTCCATTTTTATTACGAATAAAATTATTACAAATACTCACAAATTTAATCCAATAATAGTAGGAGCCGCCAAGTTGTTTGATCTACAAGTCCTCGATCATCTGATCATTACTGACGAATCCCATCTATCCATGGCTGAAGAAGGCCTGTTATAAAATCGGTTCCTTATTCGAATCCCTCAATGAAGAATTCCTGCAGCGACATATCAAAGGTATTAGAAAGTTTGATCAGACTTGAAAATCACAGGTCCTGGCCATTTGCGCTCGGGAGATATTATGCTCGTAGGCAAAGTATTCGTACGAGGAAATCCCTGCCTTGATCCGCAGGTCCTTGATTCCTTTACCCAGCCGCCGCAATCTTCAGTACCCAGCTCAGACTTACAGGGCGTTTTCTGTCTTTTTCTTTCATGGATAAAGTTTAGAAACGCCCTACCGCTGGGTAGCATCCTAAAAAAATGTATATTTATTTTGAATAAATGTCCTCAAAGTATGGCCTATATCACAGTTGCCAATTCCAAAAAAATAATTAGAAAACTTGATGAAGTTCAATTAGATTCGGTTGCTGAAAGCATCTATAAACGAGACATATTTTTTTTTAGTAGAAGGGAGAGTGCAAACTTAAAAGGCATTAGAGAATTATTTAGAGACATTGATAACTTCCTTTTGAATTTTTACAAACCAATTGAAGTAAAAGACACCTATCGCTACGTTTATCCTGAAACACAACCAGCATACCATAAAGACGATACTTGTGGTCGGTTGAATTCCAATTTTCAAAATATAGAGGTTCCAATTACCATTCAAGAAAAAGGAGAAAATGAAGTTACCAAGTTTCGAGATTGGTATAAAGAAACAACTTTTAAAGAGGATGATCCCAAAGATTATATTAAAAAATTACAACTCAAATTTCCGTATGTCGAAGCTATCAATCCTAGGGCAATTGATTATTCTAATTCAGGAGCAGAGCTAAAAAAAGACTATAGTTTAAACGAACTTGAAGGAGAAATCGATGAGCTACTCCGTAGAGCCGATGAATATTTTGAGGATAATCTCAATCTAAGAGATATAATTCGTAGGTACCAAAAATTGACTTTCCTCGCATATGTGAAAGGGCCATTAAAGTCGAATCAATCTGGATTAGATGATGAACAACTCAAAGCCTTTCTTCGTTCTTATGAAGAAGGGTTCAAGACGCCCGTTAAAGAGCGTCTAATTGAGTATTATCGCATATTATTCAATCCTTCAATGACCTTTGATGGAACACTACTAGAAAAGCTAGGGTTTAGGAGATGCAAATCATGTGAAATGGACCTTTCACCTGAATAATCAATCGATTTGTTGTACCTATGTTGTACCCTTAAATAAAAATGCCTTGTAAAGAGTTAATTTACAAGGCATTTATTATTTTTGTTGCGGGCCGGACGGGGCTCGAACCCGCGACCTCCGCCGTGACAGGGCGGCATTCTAACCAACTGAACTACCGATCCAATCCCTATTTTTAGGGACGGCAAAGATAACCCGGCAGGCTTTTTCAACCAAAAGTTTTTAAGGGTGTTTTTCGCCCTGAATCAAGACCTGAAAGACTTTGAACCGACCATAATTGATTATAATATCCTTTGTCCGATCATACTGACATCTTCAGTTACCGCATTATTTATTACCTCTGTCCGGGCCCTTAATGACTCCTCCGCCTCCGCGATCGCATGGATGGTTTTCAGCAAAGAATCGGGGGTGACCGAAATACTATCAATACCATTTTCCACCAGGAACCTGGCAAACTCCGGATGATCCGAAGGGGCCTGTCCGCAGATACCCACTTTCACCTTCATTTTTTTCGCGGTCTGCAATAACATTTTGATCATCTTCTTTACCGCCGGATCTCTTTCGTCATAAATATGGGCCACTAGCGCTGAATCCCTGTCCAATCCCAAAGTCAATTGCGTCAGATCATTTGAACCGATCGAGAAGCCATCAATATGCGGAGCGAATTCCTCGGCCATCAGAATATTTGATGGCAACTCTGCCATCAGGTATAGCTCCAAGCCATTTCTTCCATGAGGCAATCCATATTCTTTCATGGTCTCTTTCACTTTCAGCAATTCCTCCACCGTTCTGCAGAACGGCACCATCACCGTTACATTAATAAAGCCCATCTCCTCTCTTACTTTCCTGATAGCCCTGCATTCCATTCCGAACGCTTCTTTATAAACACCAGAATAATATCTGGAAGCGCCCCGCCATCCAATCATAGGATTCTCCTCAACAGGTTCAAAATATTTTCCGCCTGCCAGGTTATAATATTCATTGCTCTTAAAATCAGAGAACCGTACGATCACACGATTAGGATAAAAAGCCGCAGCAATACGGGAAATACCATAAGCCAACCGGTTCACAAAAAATTCTTCCTCATTGGCAAACCCGGCAATTTTATTTTTAATCAAACGAGTCAGCTCTGCATCTCCCAATTCATGGTGATGCAATAAGGCCAGCGGATGTATCTGTATATAATTGTTAATGATAAATTCTTCTCTCGCCAGCCCTACCCCTTTATTTGGTAAATGCGCAAATTGAAAACACATGGACGGTGATGCCACGTTCAGCATCAACGGTGTTTTTATTTCCGGCAAATCAGCCAAAGAATATTCTCTCTTTTCAAATCCAAGCATACCGGCATACACCAGCCCCTCTTCTCCTTCTGCACAACTGATAGTAACCTCATCGCCATTAGCCAGTAGTTCTGTAGCATTTCTGCAACCTACTATAGCCGGTAAACCCATTTCTCTCGCTACAATGGCGGCATGACAGGTTCTTCCTCCTTTGTTGGTTATAATGGCAGAGGCTTTTTTCATTATAGGTTCCCAATCCGGATCGGTCATATCAGTCACCAGTACATCGCCATCACGAAATTCATTTCCATCCATCACTCGCTTATCCAGCGAATAAAGAATATTCACTTTTCCGGTAGCGATGCGATCTCCTACTGCGATCCCTTTCACTAAAATTTTTTTTTCTGCACCATCCTCATTCATTCGGTATTCAACTATATGATCATTCTTTTTTCTGGAATGAATAGTCTCCGGCCTTGCCTGTACAATGAAGAGCTCGTGGCTCAACCCATCAATGGCCCACTCCACATCCATCGGTGTCCAATGACCATTCACTGTACTATAATATTCCTCGATCTTCAATACCCAGGAAGCCAATTGGAGAATAGCTGGCTCTTCCAGACAGAAGCGGGACTGGGCAGATTTTTCAGTATGTATCACTTTTACTCTTTCATCACTGTTATCACCGTACACCATCATTTTATCCTTCACTCCCAGCCTTTTCTCAATAATAGATGCGTAACCTAAACGGAGGGTAGGTTTATGTACAATGAATTCATCGGGGGAAATAGAGCCTTGTACGATCATCTCGCCCAATCCATAAGAACCATTGATAACGATCGTATCGCGGAAACCGGATTCTGTATCCAATGAAAAAGCTACTCCACTTACACCGAGATCGCTGCGTACCATTTTTTGAACGCATACAGAAAGGCCCACATCAAAATGATCAAAGCCAAAACTATGGCGATAAGAAATAGCACGATCGGTAAATAGAGAAGCGAAACAATTCCGGACAGAGTCCATTAGCGCTGCCGGACCACGTACATTTAAAAAAGTTTCCTGCTGTCCGGCAAATGAAGCATCAGGCAGGTCTTCTGCTGTAGCAGATGAACGGACTGCCACATCAGTACTATCTTGTCCGTAGAAGGAAGATAATTTACGATAAGCTTCTATGATTTCCTCTGAAAGGCTGGCAGGGAATCTTGCGTTGCTGATCAGTCCCCGGATTTGTAATCCAGCTCGTCTTAAAGATTCCACCCTGTCGTAATCTATCTCGCCTACAAGGTCGCGGATCTTCTGGTCAAGCTTATTATATTGGATGAATTCGTTGTAGGCATCCACGGTGACCACAAAGCCATCCGGAATATTGATACCGCTGGAAGAAAGATGTTGTAGCATTTCGCCAAGCGAGGCATTTTTTCCACCTACTCTATCCACATCGTTGCGGCCAACCTGTCTTAATAATAATGTAAACGCAGTATTCATTTCTGAAAATTTAAAAAATAGAAAAATGAGAATGAATACACAGAAGGGATATTAACAAGTGCAATAATCCTGCCGATTAGCTCAGTTTTTCAAGCAGCCCGCGAAGTTTGAACAAGATCTCATCTATTTCGAATGGTTTCAAAATAAAAACATCGGCGCCCGCCTCTAAACAAAGCTCTTTCGCATTGGGATGCGCGGAGATCATCATGATTGGAATATGGTCCAGGTTTGGTTCCAGGCGAATTCGCTTACAGATATCGGTTCCGTTTACTCCGGAAAGCAACATGTCCATGATCACCATATCAAAGGAATTTTCGTTTTCAAAGAAAATAATTCCCTCTTAATATCTGCAAATCATTGGAAATCATCAATGAAATAGCGCCTTCTTTATATATGATTGGTGAGATATTGAGCCGGATCAATTAAGGGAAAATGGGGCGATAGTATTGGCAACAAAAGCCGTCAAATATCGTTAGTAAAGGCATCGGGCCTCATTAATCCACGACTTAATCCGTCACTACCTATGAAGAAACTATCTTTATTATTCCCATTATTAATGCTGCTACTACTTAATGTTGCTTTCTCTTTCGCCAGAACAGAGAAAACATATTCAATTTATAATTTTACTGCCTCTTCAAATACAACCGGCCGCAATAATAATGAAGCAGTATATGATAGTCTTTCGCTTCAAATGAAAGGACTTTCAAGAGATGCTTTTCAATATGCTATAAAAGGGTTTTCCCAATTGATTGATAAGGGAATTGTTACCAATGACTCTATACTTACCATCGTTGACCTCAGTCAATCAAGTAGCCATAAACGTCTTTATGTGATCGATCTGAAGAATTACCTCATTCTGTTTAATTCGCTTGTGGCACATGGACGTAATTCAGGCCTTGCTATTGCCAATCATTTTTCAAATGAGAATTCATCTTATATGAGCAGTCCAGGTTTTTACACTACGGGCAATACTTATGAAGGCCATAACGGATATTCGCTTCAACTGGATGGTCTCGAAAAAGGAATAAACGACCGGGCCAGAGAAAGAGCCATCGTAATACATGGAGCTCCTTATGTAAGTGAAGAAATAGTCAGAATGCAGGGCTATTCCGGAAGAAGCCAGGGATGTCCTTCTGTACCGGTTTCACTGGCCAGACCCCTCATTAATACCATTCGAAACGGCTCATGCGTTTTCGTTTATCATCCCTCCTATGTGCGCCATTCTCGCATTCTCTCTGCCTCCTGAACTAACGGAATTAGAAGGCTGAATCCGTTTAGTTATCTTTGACGCATTATGCTGAAAATTGGCGTTCTTGGCGTTGGGCATCTGGGAAAATTTCATATAAATAACTGGCTGGAGATCCCAGGTGTGGAACTTGTTGGATTTTATGATCCGCATGATGAAACGGCCAATGCTGTAATAGAAAAATACAGCCTTCGCCGTTTTTCCAACATGGAAGAACTCATAGAAGAGGTGGACGTAATAGATGTAGTCACTCCTACCGACCAGCACTTTACCTGTTGCGAAAAAGCGATCCGGAAAGGCAAACATGTATTCGTTGAAAAGCCATTGGCCAATACGATGGATGAAGCCAGGGAACTGGTGAAGCTGGCTGCAGAATCGGGTATTAAATTACAGGTGGGACATGTAGAAAGATTCAATCCCGCATTCATCGCAATAAAAGACATGAATCTTCAACCCATGTTCATCGAGGTTCATCGACTTGCTCAATTCAATCCTCGTGGTACAGAAGTAAGCGTGATCCTCGATCTTATGATCCATGATATTGATATTGTTCTTAGCCTTGTAAAAAGTGATGTAAAATCTATTTCCGCATCCGGCGTTGCCGTAATGACGGATACTCCAGATATCGCCAACGTTCGTATTGAATTTCATAACGGATGTGTAGCTAATCTTACCTCCAGCCGTATCAGTATGAAAAAAATGCGGAAGGTCAGGCTATTTCAAAAAGACGCGTATATAGGTATCGACCTGCTGGAGAAAAAAACAGAGATCATCAAACTTAAAGAGGATACAGATCAGAATGTTTTCGCCTTCGATATAGAAACTCCTTCCGGTACTAAAACCATTGCCATCGCCAATCCTCCGGTGGTTGAAGTGAATGCTATCAAAGAAGAACTTCTCGCATTTACCAATGCTATTCTGAATAATACCCGCACGGCAGTAACGGAAATGGATGGATTAATGGCTATGGATGTAGCGCACCAGATTCTTGAAAAGATCAGTAATAATGTTATCACCCATTCATGAAGGATGCCCGTAAAATATCCATTGTTTGGTATGCGGTCATCGACTGGATAATGGCCATACTTGCATGGGCTCTTTTCTTCTTTGTTCGGAAAGAAATTTTGGAACAACCGATCTGGCAGGATGGGCAGTTACTTGTAAATGATAAATTCTGGCTCGGAATATTATTCATACCTCTTGGCTGGTTACTCCTTTACAGCCTGGTAGGGTCCTATCATTCACTTTATGCCAAGTCCAGGCTCTATGAATTCACGAGTAGTTTTCTTTGCACAGCCATTGGTACGATCATACTATTTTTTGCTATTCTGCTTGATGACGCAAAGAATGATTACGCCTATTATTACCAGGCTTTTTTAATTCTATTCAGCATTCACCTGGTACTTAATTTCATTGGAAGATGGATGCTTCTGAACCGCGTTAAAAAACAATTGCTCAGCGGAAAGATATTTTTTAATAGTTTACTGGTAGGAGATCCGGAAACGGCTTCACGCATCGCAAAGGAAACGGAAAAAAATCTGCGTGATGGCGGTTTTCAATACACGGGTTTCATTTCCACTATAACAGAAGGAAATTCACCATCACGAAATATTCCGCGGCTGGGAGCCATTTCGGACCTGGAAAGATCTATTGACGAAAAGGATATTAAACTGGTGGTGCTGGCCATTGGAAGATCAGAACAAAATTTATTAGAAGAACTGATCAACCGTCTCAGTGAAAAAGATGTGGCCATAAAGATTCAGCCCAATACCCTGGATATCCTTTCCGGATCGGTGAAGACCAGCAATGTATTGGGAGCAGCATTAATCGATCTTCATACCGGCCTCATGCCTCAATGGCAACAGAATATAAAAAGATCCATTGACATTAGTTTTTCACTGATCGGGTTGGTTTTATTTTCTCCACTGATAATCTATGCAGCAATACGTGTAAAGCTTTCCTCTCCCGGTCCCCTGTTCTTTCGGCAACAAAGGGTAGGATTTAAAGGAACGCCTTTCTACATTATTAAACTCAGGTCCATGTATAAGAACGCAGAGCAGGCCGGGCCCGCTTTATCATCTGCTAATGATCCACGCATAACCCGATGGGGAAAAACAATGCGGAAATGGAGGATAGATGAGTTACCCCAGTTATGGAATGTTCTTACAGGAGAGATGAGCCTGGTGGGTCCCCGCGCTGAAAGAAAGTTTTATATTGATCAGATCATTCTAAGGTTTCCTTATTATAAATACCTGCTGAAAGTGAAACCCGGTTTGACCAGCTGGGGCATGGTGCAGTTTGGTTATGCTGAAAATGTGGAGGAGATGGTCGCTCGCAGTCGCTATGATCTGATCTATCTGGAAAACATTTCACTGGCCGTAGATTTCAAGATCCTTTTACATACACTTCGTATTATTTTCAAAGGCAAGGGCCGCTAACTAGCAGCAGTAAGATTCATTATCTTTACCTGCAAACTAATCCCTTTGACAAAATCTTTCTGCCTGTTTCTGATCGCCATTTTTATCGGGGGCCGATCCTTCTCCCAATACTGGCAACAGGAGGTGAACTACCGGATCGATGTTTCACTTAATGATACGGCCCATACGCTGACCGGCTTCGAAAAAATTGAATACATCAATCATTCTCCCGACACACTCCATTTTATTTGGTTTCATCTCTGGCCCAACGCGTATAAGAATGATCGAACGGCTTTCTCAGATCAATTACTTGAAAACGGAATCACCAAATTCTATTTCTCTGGTAAAGAGGATAAGGGTTATATCAATCAGCTTGACATGAAAGTGGATGGTATCACCGCTCAAACTGAAGACCACCCCCAGTATATAGACATTATTAAACTGGTGCTTCCAAAACCATTGGCACCCGGAGGAAATATAAATATCAGCACACCTTTTCATGTTAAGCTGCCCTATAATTATTCAAGAGGTGGTCATGATGGGCAGAGCTACCAGGCCACGCAATGGTATCCCAAACCTGCTGTATATGATTCCAAAGGATGGCACCCGATTACCTATCTGGATCAGGGGGAATTTTACAGTGAATACGGACATTACGATGTAAGCATTACCACTCCTGCAAATTATGTGATCGCCGCCACGGGTGAAATTCAAAATGAAGAAGAGATGAATTGGCTCAGAACCACACGGCCTTCATTTCAATGGATACCAGCCCATAAAAAAGAAATGCAGAATGGACAACTGAAATTCACCACAGAAAAATTTCCTCCTTCAGATAATAAAACAAAGACCCTTCATTTTGTACAGGATAAAATTCATGATTTCGCCTGGTTTGCTGATAAGCGCCTCATCATGCAATATGATACCTGTGCATTACCCTCCGGAAAAATTATTCAGGTACAAACCTTTTATAATCCCGAACATAAAGAAACCTGGAGAAATGCGGGGCTGTTTACAAAAAGAGCCATCCGATCTTATTCGGCATGGGTTGGAGAATATCCATATAAAGTGGTGAATGTGGTGGAAGGTCCGGAGAGTTTTGGCGGCGGTATGGAATATCCAACGATCACCATTCTATCTCCTACTAAAAATGTAAAAGATCTGGATCTCACCATTGCACACGAAGTGGGACATAACTGGTTTTACGGAGTACTGGGAAGCAACGAAAGAGATTTTCCCTGGATGGATGAGGGCATCAACAGTTATTATGAACACCGTTACCAGCAATTGTTTTATAAGGATGAACCTATTCAGGAAAAATTGAATTTCGAAACCCTGGCCGCTGTTAAAAAGGATCAACCCATATCAACTACGTCAGAAAAATTCTCTGAGAATAATTATAACCTTGTGGCTTATTATAAAACCTCCATTTGGTTACGCGACCTGGAAAATTCATTAGGAACACTAGTGTTTGATAAAGCTATGCAGGCTTATTTCGAAGAATGGAAATTCAGGCATCCTCAACCTGCAGATCTTAAGACTGCCCTGCAAAAAAGCAGTGGTAAGGACCTGGGACCTGAATTCGCCTTGCTGGACAAAAAAGGTCCATTGCCATCCCAGGTAAATAAAGGTTCCCGCTTCTCATTTATTTTTGATATCAGATCATTGAAAACTTATGCGAAACAGCCTTCAAAAGATCTATTCCTGATTGGTCCAGCACTGGGTGCGAACTACTATGATAAATTAATGGCGGGAATTTTCATTACGAATATGAAGATTCCTCCATCTCCTTTTCAATTCTTACTAGCGCCGGTATATAGAACAGGATCAAAAAAAATCGGGGGGACAGGATTCGCCTGGTACAGTGCATATCCTGATAAAGGAATATTTAGTAAACTGGAGCTGGGTTTGAATGCATCCCTTTTTTCAATTAATAAACTGGACCAGGAATCAGGTCCTACTCTATATCCCGGTATCCGAAAAATTGTTCCGGGTTTGAAGCTTACCCTGCGTGAAAAAGATGCAAGGAGTACATTGAACCGGTTTATTCAATTCAGATCCTTTCGCATGAATGAGGAAGGAATTCGCTTTTACAGAGACACTGTGATTTCAGGTCTTGATACAAATATCATCAACCGGCTCAGGTTGATAGATGGAGCTTATTCTATAAATCAATTACAATTAGTGCTGGAGAATAACCGGGTACTTTATCCTTACCGCGCGGAACTCAAACTAGAGCAGGGAAAAGATTTTGTTCGAACCGGATTTACAGGTACTTATTTCTTTAATTACCCTAAAGCAGGGGGATTGGATCTGCGATTCTTTGCCGGCAAATTCTTTTATCGCGGATCAAAGACCCTATCCCAAAAATTTGCCACCGATCGTTATCATATCAACCTGACCGGTGCAAACGGATATGAAGATTATACCTATAGCGATTATTTTATAGGAAGAAATGAATTTGAAAAACTGCCTTCCCAGCAGATCATGATCAGAGATGGTGCTTTTAAAATAAGGACCGATCTGCTGGCAAGCAAAGTTGGAAAAACAGATGATTGGTTAATGGCCATTAATCTAAGCACGACTATTCCAAACTCCATTAATCCATTAACAGTCCTTCCATTCAAGATTCCACTAAAATTATTTCTGGATATTGGAACCGTCTCAGAAGGATGGAAACCCAATGCTGAAACAGATCGTTTCCTATATGATGCCGGCCTGCAGTTGTCGCTGGTGAAGGGCCTGGTGAATATATATATGCCTCTTATTTACAGCAGCGTTTTTAAAGACTATGTTCAATCCACGCTGGATAAAAAGAAAAAATTCTGGCAGAAAATATCCTTCTCCATCGATATCTCAAATTTCAATCTTAAGAAAATAGACCCCTCGTTTATCTATTAATGAATAGTCATCCCGATATAAAATGGGTGAGCTCCGGTTCAATTGATCGGACAAAATGGGATCATTGTATGGACCATGCGGATAACGGCCGAATCTATGGCTATTCCTGGTACCTGGATACTATGGCCGATAACTGGGATGCATTGATCTTAGGAGATTATAAGCTGATCATGCCTTTACCCTGGCGATCGAAATATGGCCTTCGATATATCTATCAGCCTTTTCTTTGCGCGCAGTTGGGCATATTTGGAAACCAGCTTACTAACGAACTTATCAGAGCCTTTGTGGAGGCGATACCAACCTGTTTTAAATTAATAGAGGTTTCATTGAATCCCTCTAATATGGTCTCGCCGCATTCGCTTGTCCGTAATAATTTTGTGCTTGACCTTGGTCCATCTTACGAACAGCTTTATCAAAATTACAGGGAGAATATTCAGAGAAATACAAAGAAGGCTTTTCAATTGGGCTGCCAGGTCACTAAAGATTTTAATGTAGATTCCGTAATAGATCTGGCATTGGCGCAGATGCATTCACGGAATGAAAACTGCAAGACTAATAAACAGTCATTCAAAGTATTATATGATTTGTTGAGAATTAAAAATCAAGCCATAACTTATGGTATACTGGGACCTGATCAGCAATTGATCGCCTCCGCTGTTTTCTTTTTTTCTCATG
>JBKJMI010000011.1:0-3696 GCA_046596515.1 Chitinophagaceae bacterium
GAAGAATCATCCTTTCCTCAAGGAAAGTATTATTCATCATACTTAATGAAAAAGAACAAGAAACAAATTAAGATACTTATAATAGAAAACTGATATGCAAGCATTTTTCATAGTAGCAATCCTTCTCCTTGCGTTTCTGATCATTTTTCAGATCGCCAAGGCGAGCGAATATGTGGCGGTACTCCGGGGTGAGGATAAAGTGCGTAAGCAAACCAATAAGATCAATGGTTTCATGCTGCTTTCATTCCTTATCCTGGGTTTGGTAGGCGTTTTTTATTGCAATGAAAAACTGAAAGGAAGAATACTGGGCAATCCTGCTTCTGATCATGGTGTGCTGATCGATCGTATGTTATATATCACGATCGCTATCACCTTCATCGTATTCCTTATCACGCAGGTTCTGCTTTTCTGGTTCGCTTATAAATACCAGGAATCTGATAACAGGAAAGCTTTTTATTATCCGCATAATAATAAACTGGAATTGATCTGGACCGTGATCCCTGCCATTACACTGACTGTATTGGTTGGATTTGGACTTTTCTACTGGTTCGGTATTACCGGTGAAGCACCTAAGAATGCAATGGAAGTAGAAATTGTAGGCAGCCAGTTCAAATGGGAATTCCGTTATCCGGGGCATGATGGTCCGGAAGGCAAAGGCATATTCGGCAAAAAATATTATAAACAGATTGATGAAGGCAAGTTGAATCCCCTCGGACAATTATGGGATGATCCTGCCAACTATGATGACATATATGTAAGTGGTGAGGCGATGCACCTGGTGGTGAATAAACCTGTAAAGCTGATCATCGGAGCGAAAGATGTGATCCATGATGTAGGTCTGGCGCATTTTCGTATGAAGATGGATGCTGTTCCGGGAACACCTACAACCATGTGGTTCACTCCAATCAAGACCACTAAACAAATGATCGAGGAAACGAATAACCCTGATTTTGTGTATGAGATCTCCTGCGATCAGATGTGTGGTACCGGACATACAGGTATGAGAGGAACCATTATTGTGGAAACGCAGGAAGAATTTGATGCCTGGATGGTAACGAAGAAACCACAATATCTGGTAGCTAATCCCGACAAAGACATTAAGGCGGCTCCAATGGACTCAACTTTAGTTAAGCCCGTAGCAGCCATTATCAAAAAATAATTGAACAGTATTTAATTAGTCTACCCTATAGGCACAAATTATATTTTATTATGAGCGATATGCATGTTCATCCAGAAGTGGTCACCTCACATGAAGTTCATCATGACGAACATCACGTGCATCACCACAAAGAGACATTCATTACTAAATACATTTTCAGCCAGGACCATAAGACCATCGGTAAGCAGTTCCTGATCACCGGTATCCTGTGGGGTATTGTGGGTGGATTCTTCTCTGTGCTTTTCCGTTTGCAATTGGGTTATCCAAATGAAACCTTCCCAATACTGGAGACACTCTTTGGTAAATGGGCTGCTGGCGGACATATAACTCCGGAATTTTATTATGCCCTCGTTACCATGCACGGAACCATTCTTGTGTTCTTTGTTTTAACAGCCGGATTGAGTGGTACGTTTGCCAATCTACTTATTCCACTACAGATCGGAGCAAGGGATATGGCTTCTCCTTTTCTTAATATGCTTTCTTACTGGTTTTTCTTCATGGCCAGTTGCGTGATGGTCTCTTCTTTCTTTATCAGCACAGGACCCGCCGCTGGTGGATGGACAGTTTATCCTCCATTAAGCGCACTGGGTCAGGCATCCAAGGGTTCTAAAATGGGTATGGATCTCTGGATCGTGAGTATGGCTTTGTTTGTGGTTTCTTCACTGCTTGGCGGTTTGAATTATATTTCTACTATCCTGAACATGCGTACCAAGGGTATGAGCATGACCCGTTTGCCTTTGACTATCTGGGCATTGTTCTTCACTGCGATATTAGGTGTATTATCCTTCCCGGTTTTATTCTCAGGATTGATCCTTTTATTATTCGACCGTAACCTTGGAACCAGCTTTTATCTTAGTGATATTGTAGTGGCCGGACAAGTATTACCTAATGAAGGAGGAAGCGCGATATTGTTCCAGCACTTGTTCTGGTTCCTTGGGCACCCCGAAGTATATATCATTCTTCTTCCTGCGATGGGTATGGTATCAGAGATACTTTCTGTCAATAGCCGTAAACCGATCTTCGGATATATGGCGATGCTGGGTTCTCTCTTCTCGATCGCCATCCTTGCCTTCCTGGTGTGGGCGCATCATATGTTCGTAACCGGATTGAATCCTTTCCTTGGTTCGGTATTCGTATTGCTCACCTTGCTGATCGCGGTACCATCTGCCATCAAAGTGTTCAACTGGCTGACTACATTATGGAGAGGTAATATTCGTTTCACTCCTGGAATGCTCTTCGCTATCGGTTTTGTGAGCATGTTTATTTCCGGTGGTCTTACTGGTATCTTCCTCGGTAACTCAACGATCGATATTCATCTTCATGATACCGTATTCGTAGTGGCCCACTTCCATATTGTAATGGGTGTGGCATCCATGTTCGGTATGTTTGCCGGAGTTTATCATTGGTTCCCTAAAATGTTCGGACGATATCTAAATAATACATTGGGGTATGTGCATTTCTGGATCTCTCTGGCAGGAGCTTATCTGATCTTCTGGCCAATGCACTATGAAGGTCTTGCAGGTGTACCCCGTCGTTATATGGATAAAAGCAGCTGGGTTTCATTCAATCAGTTCACCGAATTGAATAAGTTTGTAACAGTGGTAGCGATGATCGTATTTGCTGCACAGTTGCTGTTTGTCTTCAATTTCTTCTATTCTATATTCAAAGGAAGAAAACTGAGAAGCCAGAATCCATGGGGTGCTAACACACTGGAATGGACAACCCCTATTCGTCCGGGTCATGGTAACTGGGAAGGAGAGATCCCTGAAGTACATCGCTGGCCATATGATTATGGTAAGGATGGAAGAGATTTCATTCCACAAACCGAAGTAGTGGGTGCAGATGAAAGCAAGCACTAAGAAGTGCAGGTGAAAATGAACTTGTGAGAATAATTAAGTTGAGAAGAATGGATAGTGTTGTTCTTTTAATACGCGAAGGCGAATGAATAAGATAAAAGATTATTTATCGTTGATAAAGCTTTCGCTGAGTATCATGGTGGTGTTCAGCAGTGTGATCAGTTTTTTGCTGGCCCCGGGTTCAGATGCCTATGTAGACATCTGGAAAATGATACTTCTGCTCTTTGTAAGTGGGATGTTGGTAACAGGAAGTGCCAATGCCATCAATCAGGTGGTTGAAAAAGATACAGACGCCAGAATGAAAAGAACTTCTTCAAGGCCGGTTGCGGCGGGAAGAATGTCGGTGACCGAAGGCTGGGCCTTTGCGATCATCAGTGGTGCGCTGGGTGTATGGATGATGCATCATTATTTCAACGATTTGACTGCGGGCCTGGCAGCTTTTAGTTTATTTCTCTATGCGTTCATCTACACGCCATTGAAGAAGGTAAATTCAATAGCGGTATTGGCCGGAGCGATTCCCGGTGCCTTACCTTGTTTGATCGGATGGGCCGCGGGAAATAATGACCTGGCATTGGGAGGCTGGATACTTTTCGCTTTTCAATTCTTCTGGCAGTTTCCGCATTTCTGGGCCATTGCATGGGTTGCGCATAAAGATTATTCTTCAGTAGGCTTCAAATTGCT
>JBKJMI010000034.1:0-43097 GCA_046596515.1 Chitinophagaceae bacterium
CTTTTTTGAACTTACTCCCGGATTTCCTCGCTACTATTGACCCTGGCCCAGTGAGAATGCAGGGCGGCCATTAAAATGATAAAGATTTTCTGTCTTGATCGTATCAATTCCTTCCTGTTCTGCTTTGCTCAGCAATTCAATGATCTCCTGCTTAGACATCTTATCTCCATTCACTGGTTTGAAACGGCAGCGCCAATGATCCGTACAAAAGGTTTCAGAGAAACCGTCGGGCCATACTTTTATTCCCCGGTTAGTGATCATGGTCAGCTCGATCTGGTCATTGTTCAATTTCTCCATTTTTTCAGCCAGCTCTTCTGGATCCAGCCCCGCCCAATGAACAAAGAGATCCATGCCCATCAGCTCTTTTTTCTGAGGTTCTTTTCTTATGTATTTAGGGAGATTTAATTTTTTGCCTTCGGGATAAGCTATCGCATGAAACTGATTTGGTTTTTCTCCGAGGTTAGCGATCACCGCATCTGCAAACTCACTGGTGCTCAATTTTTGCTTACTTACGCCTTCTTTAAAAATATCGTTGGTATGCTTTCCTTCTTCAATGGTGCGGAGCCAGGCATTCTGCACTTTAGCTGCTACTGCTGTCTGACCAATATGATTCAGCATCATAATGGCTCCCTGTAATAAACCAGAAGGATTGGCCACATTCTGCCCTGCTCTTTTTGGAGCAGAACCATGTATAGCTTCAAACATGGCGCACTCTTCTCCAATATTAGCGGAACCTGCTAATCCTACTGAACCCGTGATCTGCGCGGCTACATCCGATAATACATCGCCATAAAGATTTGGCATCACGATCACATCAAATATCTCGGGAGTATCGGCCATCTTGGCGGCTCCGATATCTATGATCCAATGTTCTTTCTCCATCTCAGGATATTCTTTTCCGATCTCATCAAATACCTGGTGAAACAATCCATCGGTCTGCTTCATGATATTATCCTTGGTGAAGCATGTCACTTTTTTTCTATTGTATGTTCTTGCATATTCAAAAGCATAGCGAACAATCTTCTCGCAGCCGGGACGACTGATCAGTTTCAGGCATTGTACTACTTCGTCGGTCTGCTGGTGTTCGATACCGGCATAAAGATCTTCTTCATTTTCCCTGATGATAACGATATCCATTATCGGATGCTTGGTTTTTACGAAGGGGTGAAGACTCATGCAAGGACGAATATTAGCGTAAAGTCCAAGGAATTTTCGGGTAGTTACATTCAGGCTTTTATAACCGCCTCCCTGTGGAGTGGTAATAGGGGCTTTCAGAAATATCTTATTACGGCGAATGGTATCCCATGATTCGCGGGCAATTCCTGCCGTATTACCGGCCAGGTATACTTTTTCTCCCACTTGCACTTCTTCAATATTAAGCTGGGCCCCCGCTGCCATAATGATCTTGAGAGTGGCTTCCATAATCTCAGGACCGATGCCATCTCCTTTTGCTACCGTGATCGTTGTCATTGCTTTTTGATTTATGAAGCAAAAATGGAGGGATTGATCCATATATTTTTATTTAACTTTATTATCTAATCCATAAAAAATATTTATGAATTTTACTTTTCACCAGTTAAAGGTCTTTATGGTAGTGGTTGAAAATGCCAGTATCACCCAGGCAGCAGAACAATTGCACATGACCCAGCCGGCAGTTTCTATTCAGATCAAGAACCTGCAATCGCAATTCGATATTCCGCTTACGGAGATCATCGGCAGGAAGCTTTATGTCACTGACTTTGGAAGGGAACTATACCAGATAGCAGAACGGATATTGGCTGAGGTTAGTTCTATTGGATATAAGACAAATAGTTTCAAAGGCATGCTTTCCGGCCGACTAAAACTTTCGGTGGCATCAACCGGTAAATATGTAATGCCTTTTTACCTGAAGGATTTTTTAAAAAAGAATCCGGGTGTTGATCTGCTAATGGATGTGACCAACAAGACCCGTGTAGTAAAAAGTCTGGAGAATAATGAAGTTGATTTTTCTTTGGTATCTGTATTACCTGATACAGTTGATATTGAGCAGGAGATCCTGCTTCCCAATAGTCTTTATCTGACAGGTCCGGCAGATCATGGATTGAAAACGACAAAGCCTTTGAATAAATCTGTATTTGATGAACTACCTCTCATCTACCGGGAGGCGGGCTCGGGAACAAGAGTCACTATGCAGCGATATTTTCAAAAAGCCAATATCGTTCCTCGCATTAGAATGGAACTTACCTCCAATGAAGCAGTGAAACAAGCGGTAATGGCTGGACTGGGGTATTCTATCCAATCCATTCTAAGTATTAAGAATGAACTGCGTCAGAAAGAAATAAAGATCATTCCTGTAAAAGGTTTGCCCCTGACTGAAAACTGGCGATTGGTTTGGCTGAAAAAAAAGAATATGTCCGAAGTCGCCAGGGCTTTTCTAATTTATATCAGAGAGAATAAACAGCAGATCTACCAGAAAAATTTCTCCTGGACAGAAAAATAGGTAGTATTATTTTGTTGGAAGTTTCCGGGGATTCTTTAAGGGAAAGTTGAGGGTTGAGGGTTTAGACCTGCCGGCCGGCAGGGTTTAGGGGATTTATTTAATTGCAGACCGGCTGCCACTATATAATTCATATTCAAGCAGGCGGCAGTCGATAGTACTGGTATAGAATTCTATTCTTCGTTTAGCTTTAAGCCCGATCTTTTTTGCCAGTTCCATATTGCCGGTAAACACATAACCATAATAACCACCACAGTGCTGTTTCATGAAATCGCCAATACGGGCATAGGTCAGCTCCAGTTCTTTTACTTCGCCAAGGCGATCACCATATTCCGGATTCACATAAAATATACCAGGCATATCAGCCGGGATCTCTGTAGCGGCAAAATCACAAACATCAAATTCAATCAGTCCGGCTACTCCTGCCGCAATAGCATTTTTTTTCGCATTCTCAACAGCCCTGGTACTATAGTCTGTGGCAATGATCCGCAGTCCGGGTACTTCTTTTATCTGTTCTTCTAATAATGCATCTTCTTTAAAATAAACGGATTCATCATAACCCTGCAGGTGCATGAAAGCATAATTGGTGCGAAACAAACCTGGCCTTCGGTTGGTGGCGATCATAGCGGCCTCAATGGCCAGGGTACCCGAACCGCACATAGGGTTTACAAATGGTGATCTTCTGTCCCATCTTGTTGCTAAAATAGTGGCGGCGGCCAATGCTTCCAGCATAGGGGCCTGTCCGGGTATTTTACGATAACCATGTCTGCCCAATGAATCACCTGTTGTGTCAATAAAGATCTCAGCGTTTTCATTTTTCCAGAAAAGATTTACAACGGCCCCGGTAAGTGCTGATCCGGTGGATGGTCTTTTCCCTGTTTTCTCCCGGAGACGATCAACGATGGCATCTTTTACCCGAAGGTTGGCAAACATGCTGTTATTGATCGTGGGATTGCTGACATTGCTGGTAATGGAAAAATATCCGTCTTCAGGTAATATATTCTCCCATGGATATTCCAGCAGGTTTTTATAAACATCGTCTGCATTCACGGCTTCAAATCGCTTCAGGCTATACAGCACCTGGCTGGCACAGCGAAGATTCAGGTTCAGTTTAATACAATCATTGATAGTACCGCTTAGTCTTACTCCTGTAATGAACGTTTCTTCTGGTGTAAAACCAAGTTCTTTTACTTCTGCTTCAAGAAAAGGCGAGAGTCGTTTGGGGCAGGTGATAATTATGACGCTTTTGCAGTTAAATAGATCCATCATCGGCCTAAAGGTATAATTTTTTAGAGGGTCAACATGGTGACCTGATAAAAGCTCTTAGCCTCAATATCCTTCAAACAGACAAAAGACCTTTATTCTGCTGGTCTTTTCATGGAATTCAATCCTTTTTCCCCTATGACAATTCTATAATTAACCAACCTGTACTTTTTATCTTTTAATTCTGATTGAAAAGCCGGCGCGATCAACCCATTCAACTCGCCCATACGATGTTTACTCATTTCCTTCGGACCAAAAGGATTCAGATCTTCCATGGCATTCATCTCCGGACCTTCCAATCCTACATGGATCACAAATAATTTGATATTACCGGGCTCCAGCGTTTTCAATTTATACAACATGGAATCAGCTTTTTCTTTTGGCGCTGTAAAATACCAACCATCAATTCCATCTTCTTCAAAATAACGGGAAATACCTAAATGAAATTCGTTAGCCAGCTTTTCCACTATGGCTCTTGTCTGCGGAGTTTGAACTGCCGCGCCCATATGATGATCGAGGTAATCTATTTTCAATCCGGAATTTATAGCCTTCTGTATTTGTGCTCTCAGTTCTGCTTCTATTTCTGCCAGACTTGGATCGTTGGCAAACAACCTGCTTCGTGAAGGGAAAAAATCACCCACTGAATCTACTAATGAAGGAACCGCTTTTGCACCAAGCACCGGACCCCATCGATAGTTCTTCCATTCTGCATTTAGTGTAAGATGAATACCTATAGAAACATTCTTGTATTGCTTCAGCATTTCAGCAGCCTCACTAAACCAGGGACAGGGAACCATCACCGACATAGAGACTGGTATACCTGTCTCCAACACCTGTTTCGCCGCCATATTCACAGAGTGGCACATACCAATATCATCGCAACGAATTAATACAGGGATCTTTTCGGAATTTTTATTTCCCTGCGACATAGAGGCTAAATAAAAAAGAATAGCAACAGGAAAGAAAATTACCTTTTTCATTTTATTCAAACGTTATACGTGTGAGATAATATTTATCCGGATCGATCAGAGGCAAGGTCTTGCTTTTTATGAAAATCTTTTTCTTTCCTGCGATCATTGTTTTTTTGCCGGCATCAGTTTGTATTTCGATGGGCAGATCCATATTGATATTGGAAAGCGAAAGTTCATATATATCTACCCGGCTCTGCTTCACCAGAATTTCTAATTTGCCTGTGCTGCGAAGGAATAAGTTGAACAAAGGCACCAGATCCTTTCCCGCTTTTTTGCTGAAAAATTGTTCAATATCCTCCGTGCTGGTCATATGATTATACGTATAAGCGGGATCGGTAGCAAAGGCTTTCAGTGCCGGAAAGAAAATACTGTCGCCGATCACAAATCGCAGTGTATGCATAAAGAAAGCGCCTTTGCCATAGATATCTCCTACATAGGCAGTCTCCTCATCAATGTCTTTTCCCTGAACTATCGGTGTTTTGTTTTCAAAACCTGGTGCCATTTCTTTAAAACGCCTGATGTATTCTTTTTCACCAGCCAGTTCGCGCACATCCAGATTATCACCAAAAGTATTAATGCCTTCATGTATCCAGTAATCACCCCAGTCTTTAGCAGTGATCTTATTACCCCACCATTCATGACCGAACTCATGATCCATCAACCAGTCAAAATCCTGACCGCCCACTTTATCATACCGGAATTTATTTCCATAAGCATTCATCGTCTGATGTTCCATCCCCATGTGAGGTGTTTCGCAAATAGCGATCTTCTCATTGGCCCAGGGGTATTCACCAAAATATTTTTCGCGGGTTCTTACTGTCTGCTCCAATATTTCAAGGTGATGCGCCGCCTTTGCAGTATTAGCCTCCAAAACATAGAACTGCATGGGTATCTTTTTTCCACTTACACTGGTATACTCACGAGTAACCACATTGAACTTTCCTGCATTAAAAAGTATACTGTAATTATTAATAGAGTAATTCGTCTTCCAGTCATAGGTGACCTTATTCCCTTTTACTGTTGTTTTTTGTAATAGCCCCGGACCCGCCACTACTAATCCTTTTGGTACCGTGATGATCAGTTCCGCTCCTTCATTTGGTTCGTCAGAAGGATGATCCTTGCAGGGATAATATAATTTACCACCGCCACCTTCAGCTGTGATGGCAATCCATGGATTACCTGCCGGATCTTTGGTCCAGGTAAAACCATCATCCCATGGCGGACGAATAGCAGTATGGGGGTGACCCTCATAATTAACGCGAACGGATTGCTTACCGGAAGCAAGTTCCTGGTCCAGATCTATTCGAATGAGGTTATGCGCGTATTCAAAATTTTGTTTTTTATTATTTACTAATACTGATTGGATCAAAAAAGAATCCATCAGATCAAACAGGAGTACGCGGGTTGGTTGCAGGGTTTGCAAGTCTATTATTGTATATCCAGCAATGGATTGTTTCTCCAGATTCAAATCCAGCGCAATGGTGTATTTCCGGATATCCATCAGGGCCTGTTCTGGTTTTAGTTTACCACCGGAGGTTAATTGTTGGGAAATGGCGAAGAAGTTTGAAAATATGGCAAGCAGAAATATGGGAATACGCATCAGGCTTATTTTTATTAAATGTAATGATTTCATTTCTCTATATAAACACTGATTCATTCAAGCATTACCAGGTTACTTATATTTATAGCAGATCTCTTGTGCATGTATTCACCTGTCAGACGACTTCAGCATTATGCTAATATTATTCTTGCTCCTGAACTTCATTATGGTGAGGTGAGGCAAGCATGTAATGATCTCTTTCATTGGTTTTCGGCGTTAACCGATTTCAGTGAGGAAACGAATGCCGGTTCTGATCTTATATTAGAAAATGGAAAAGCGCTTGGCCCTGGCTCTGCTGCCCTTTGCCTTTTAGATTTTATGCGCACAAGGCAATTCATTATGGGAATACGGGCGGCAATTGATGATCGCATGAAATCGCAGTCCGGGAATCCGCTTATATTATTATATGCAGGCACAGGGCCATTTGCGAGTTTGCTGACTCCAATTTGTTCTCTTTATTCTCCAGAGCAGATTCAATTGGTCCTGCTGGAGTTCAATTCTTATAGTTATAAAACAGTCCTGCGCCTTTTTGATAAATTGGAGCTAAATTCTTTCCTGCTACATCATGAATCAGCAGATGCCTGTAACTGGAAGATCCCGGATTATCTGCAACCAGATATCCTGATTTCAGAGACCATGAACAAGAGCTTGGAAAAGGAACCACAAGTGAAATTAGTGAGTCATCTTATTGCTCAATGTATTTTGGATCCTATTCTTATTCCCACTGCTATCAAAGTTAGTGCAGCTCTGGTGGAGAAGAAGATCAATAACCCGGATAATATTTTTTATTTAAAGGAGCTGATCCGTTTTGATAAGGAAATGGCGGCAAGTATTGGCAATCGGAAAGGCGGGCTTAAAATTTTTAACGAAGGGGTCATTGTTGATTTGCCGGCAGATAAAAATTCATATGCTGATTTTTGTTTGCTCACTGAGATAGAAGTCTATGGGGGTATAAAGATCCTATCGGGTGAATCCGCAATCACTCTTTCAGTCAGGATAAGTAGCCTTGATAAGATTTCTCTTCCATCTCGATGGTTGTTCCAATATGAGTTTGGAAATAGTCCCGGCTTTCGTTCTGCTGAGATGCAGTGAATTCTTTATGCAGGTTCAAAGGCAGTATCCCTGCGCAATGCCAGCGAATAATTCTCTTGAATTCCTGAGGCATTAAAAAATACTACATTTACAAAAATCAAAAACTATTTGTGTTGAGCAGCCGGCAGGTAACAATGGAGATCATAGTTAAAGTGATTAAATTTCTTTCGGAGATCGGTGTTCCGGTTATCCCTGGTCCATTGGAAGGGGATTGTTTTTTACCTGGTATTCAGATCATGAATGGCGAAATGCATATCGACCAGGCTCAATTACTTTATCCGGGAGATATTTTGCATGAGGCAGGTCATATTGCCATTGTGCCTCCTGCGGAACGATATACACTTAATGATAAAAGTATTGGCCAACGACCCATGCGGGATGCGGAGGAAATGATGGCCATTGCCTGGAGTTATGCAGCTGCCGTACATTTGGATATTGATCCTTTTATTGTTTTTCATGATCAGGGATACAAAGGAGGAGGCGCTTATATTGCAGAAAGTTTTAACAAGGGTCAGTATTTCGGGGTTCCTATGTTACAATGGACCGGAATGGCCCTGGAAAAACCAGATCCATCCGACCCATCAAAACCAGTATACCCTTTGATGCAAAAATGGATGCGGGATTAATAAATTATTTAGTATGAGTCAACCATTTCATCATATTGTTTCTTTGCTTAAAAAAGAAGAATTACAGGAGATTGATGCCTTACTTAACGGGGCTAGTTTCAACGATGGTAAATTAACGGCCAGCTTAGCGGCAAAAGAAGTAAAGAATAATTTTCAGCTCGATAAAAATGATGGGGCAAGCCCAGCAATTCGTAGTATTCTGCAAAAAGCCATACAAACTAATACGCATTTTCAGGCGGCTGCGCAACCCAAGAATATTTATCCGTTCATCATCAGTAAATATGGGCCAGGTCAATACTATGGATGGCATGTAGATTCACCTATTATGGGTGATCCAATGATCCGTACGGATATGGCCATGACTATTTTTCTGACCGATCCAGATAAGTATGAAGGAGGAGAGTTAGTTCTGCAGGGAGCTGCCGGTCCGGTGGCTTTTAAGCCCGCCAAAGGAGACGCGATACTATATCCCTGTCAGTTTCTGCATTGTGTAAATGAGATCAGAAGTGGAGAAAGACTGGCCGCGATTACCTGGCTGCAGAGTAATATCCGTTCCTCCGAGCAAAGGCAATTATTGTTTGAATTGAATCAGGTACATGGTCTACTGGCGCATCGAGATCCGCATGCTCCTGAATCGGCTCAGCTTTTACAAACCTATTCCAATTTGTTCCGCATGTGGGCAGATATTTGAACGCAGAGACTCTAATTCCAAATAGAGGTCCATCGCTTTCTGCATATACTCCGGAATATCTTCATGGATAACAGGCTCCTGAAAAATTTGTTCTGGTCTTTTAGCATGGTATTTTCCTCTTTCCAGGATCAATTTCCTACTGTCCTCATTCAGAGTCATGTTAGCGAACCTTAACATGTTTTCAAAAACAATATCCATGCCTTCCGCATAATTGCAAAGCATGGTCAGCGGGTCTTTTTTTGCCAGTTCCAGAAATGATCTATAATAAGTTTCCAGTACCAGCGCCATATGCAAATCGAGTTCTGCGAAATGAAGTTTTTCTTTTTCAAATCCGAATAATTCCGGTTCAATCATGCCGGGAACTGCTTGCAGGCCTCTTTGTTTCTTTTGAGATCTGATGATCTCATCGGGCCGACGGAACAATAAAATAAAAGGAGTATGAGGATAAATATTCCGAAGCTGCTGATAGAAGTGGATATGCCAGCTATCGGTCTTGATAATGATGTTTTGCTGGTAGCTGTTTCTTTTATTTCCATAAAATCGCATGGCCACTTTAAAAAAATGGGTAGCTTTTTCTTTTTGGTTTGTACGAAATCCCCATCGCAGGATATCATCCAGAAAGGGTACTTCCGACAAAACGATATTGGAATTATCCAGTGAAAGCTGCTGGGATAAAAGGGTAGAGCCGCAGCGGGATACATGAAGGATGATTGCCTTGGGTTCTGCGGGGCTAAGCTCCCGGGACCAGACTTCCATCATATTCATACTGCTCTCGCAAGAAATATTATTTTTATTTTCTTTAAGTCTGCGGAAACGGGAAATCGTTTCGTCAAAGAATGGATCGGTGAACAGGATATCATCCATCCATAACCAGCGGCAATTAAGGTATTCCGGTGATTCCTGTAATTTATAGGGAAGCCAGTTCTTCATTCCTTATTAATAAGCAGGTGTACTAGTTGTTCATGAATGGAAGGGTCTACAAATTCTTTCCATCCTGCTGCTCCGTTACGGATCTGCGTTCTTATCTCTGTTGCAGAGATGGCTGCGATATTATCCGGAACCGTTAATTGATTCACTTCATACCCTACTCCTCTTCCGTAATTCACGGAAGCGATATCAGGTATTATAATCACTTTTACAAGAGGAGTATTGCTATATACCTGTCTCCAGAGTCCGGCAACTTCCTCTGCGCTCAGCGGGTTGGTTTCATCCGGGGCAATATCCCGAATGGCAATGCAAACCGGAAGGTTCCTTTCGAGAAAACTATTGAATAATGTCATATGGCCTTTATGAGGGCTTTGATACCGGCCGATGAATAAATTATATCTCATGATCTTAATACGTTGATGATAAGTTGAGTTCCCTGCTCCACAGATACGGTGGCAGTATCGATGACCAATTCTGCTTTTTCCGGAGGATAATAAGGGGCGGATATGCCGGTAAAATCTTTGATTTCTCCTTTGATGGCCTTTTCGTAAAGGCCTTTGGAATCACGCTGTATACAGATCGAAATATCAGTTGACACATATACTTCTGTGAATCGCTCACACATGGCCCTTATCTGGTCACGGATATCCGCATAGGGAGATATAAGTGAAACAATAACCAATTTGCCTTGCGATTCAAGAATTTTAGCCATATACCCAACATTGAGATTATGTCTTTTTCTGGATTCCTCATCGAAACCAGTGAGTTTAATTGCCTTTCTGATCTCATCGCCATCCAATAATACAGGACTTATTCCTTTTTTTTGCAATTTCTCTATGACAGATCTGGCTAAGGTGGTTTTGCCAGAACCACTAAGTCCGGTAAGGAAAACAACACCTGGTTTAATTTTCCATTTCGTGAATTGATCCCAGAGTTCATCGAACGCGTAATAAGAAAATATTTTTATGATGGAATCGATTAATCCGATTGACAAAGAGATCAGCAAATTGCCGGTAAACCAATAGGAGATCAGGAAAGTGATGAGTACGGAATAAAACCGGTACACGATGGCCTTGATCCATTGATGCTTTTTAAACATAGAGTCGCAATATAATTATTCTTGTCTGGAAGAAGAAGGTAGCCTGACTTCCATTTCATCGGCCAGTTGATGACTGGCAGGATTATTTTGTGACCGCAGATGAAAGATCATTTCGCGAATTGTCTTTTCATCGAGATCCGGTTCAGGCAGATCCGATTCTTTTTTCAGTATAACTTTTTTCCCGCTAAACAGTTCTTTTACCCAATCATTTACTAAGGCATCTATGACCAGATGAATACGGTCAGTTTTTCCCCTGTTAGCCAATGCATGCGGCAAATTGAAATTTGCATACCAGCACTCTCCTTCCTGCATTGTAAGTGGATCACCAGATAAAATGAATTCAACATCAGGATTGGTTTGCACGGGAATATGCAGGCGGATGGCGCCTTTTTCAAAACAGAGATCTGCGTCGCTATGTTCTTTGATTATGGAGCCGGTGGTTAGTTTCAATAAACGAACGGCCTCCAGCGGGCAATTAAAATTTCGGAGTAGTTGCTGGAAATAAGGAGAGCCTCTTAATAATTCGGTATCATGGTAGGGGGTGTTTTCAACAGGAGAAATAATTACATTTTCAGATCGTCCGTTGCTGCTTCTTAACGCAAGAGCGCTCCATTCTCCTTCATAATCGCGGGGTTGATAATGGAGGGGCCAGGAAACAGATGCAAGGGCAGCTAACTCTTTTTTCATCTGATTTTCATCGAAACTCAGGTCGAATTTGATATAATGAATCATGCCAGGACCTTCTGGTCAGAGGAGGGAAGTCCTTTCCAGCGATGATAGCCTGTTCCTATCAACAGGTTATTAAATCTCACAGCTATCTTTTCTCCATTTTCATTGAATTGAAAATCGACCTTGCCAACTACCAATCCTCCATAAGCAGATTGGTTAATGATGACCTCTTTTTTATTTTTGTTAAAGCCAGTTTTTGGCGAACGTAAGACTGCGTTCGCTCCGCAACCAATGATCATGTCAATATCTTCAGAACGTTTTGCAAGCGAAAAGTCGTTCAACCTTTTTCCTTTATCAAGTCCGAGGTTGGAAAGACAGATCACCAATTGGCAGTTTTCCTCCTTTTTAAGATGGGTGGAAATTTCCAAGGCATGCAATACAGGGTTGGAAGTTCCTGAACCAGTATTTGCCGGAATGATACCTATGCGGATTTTACCTTTTTGAATAACCCGGAAAGGAGCTGTATTGGCGGAAGGGTGATGACTGATGAAGGACAATCCTGAATAATCAATGTTATTATTAAAGTCATTTAAATTCAGAGCATCATATTTCAGGGTCTTTGCGAGCTCAAATAATTCGGCGTTCATGTTTCCGGCATCCAGAAACAAATGGTTGCTAACTTCTTTTCTAAGGGCTTCGATAACCGGCGGGATATTTTTGTAACCACCAAGTCCCTGATAAAGGGAACCATCACTGATACTGGAAAGTTGACCACCCAGATCACCGGTGTGGAGAATGCTGATAGAATTTTTATTACTGAAACCACCTCCATAGATGGAAGGGCTAACAGAAGCCAGCGCGCTTAGTGGATTGGCAGCCATAAGTGCAGCACCGGCCAGGGCCGTTTGTTTCACAAAAGATCTTCTGGATCCCATGGTCAGGGTTTTAGTTTCAAACGAAAAGGGCATATTAAGCAAACTACATCTTTTTTTAATTCAACGAAGGTTCATGTAATTATTATTTTATTATAAAGGGCGCTGGCTGATTAAAAAATTTTCTATATTTAATTGGTGAACTGATGATTTGACTCGTTTCAAAAACTAATTTGATTATGGAAGGTACTATCGCAGAGATCAGACTTTTTGCAGGAAATTTTGCTCCCAATACTTGGCAATTTTGCAATGGCCAGCTACTTTCTATCGCCACGAATACGGCATTGTTCTCCCTTTTAGGAACAAACTATGGCGGAAATGGCACTACTAATTTTGCCTTGCCAGACCTGAGAGGCAGAGTTCCTGTAGGTACAGGTACAGGTCCGGGATTGAGTGCCATTATTCTTGGAGAATTAGGAGGAGCCGCTAGTACAACACTTAGCACAGCCAACCTGCCTGCGCATAATCACCCAATAGTTGGTTCTATGAATGTTGGGGCTAAAAATGGAGCAGGCAATAGTATCAGCCCTACTGGAAATTATCCGGCACAGGGTAGTACCAATGCCTATTCTACCACGCAGGATGCGCAAATGGCCCCATTGAATGGTGCCTTGACAGTTGGAGTGGCCGGAAGCAGCTTGCCCTTCAATAATATGCCTCCTTATCTGGGTATGAATTATGTGATCTGTTTATTTGGAATATTTCCTTCCAGGAATTAATTCAATTACCCAAAAACTAATTTGATTATGAACGGTACTATCGCGGAGATCAGACTTTTTGCAGGAAATTTTAATCCCCGTTTCTGGGCTTTTTGTAATGGCAGCTTATTATCTATTGCTTCGAACACAGCTTTATTTTCGCTTTTAGGTACCACCTATGGTGGAAATGGAACCACCAATTTCGGTTTGCCAGATTTGCGCGGTCGCACAGCCCTTGGAACTGGAACAGGCCCGGGACTGACCAATGTAAATCTTGGTGAGATAAGCGGAACAGAAAACCTTTCTCTCATACCTGGAAATATCCCTACTCATAATCATACCCTTGCAGGAGCCAGTGCTGTTTTTCAGGGAGGGTTTTCTGAGAGAGTTGCCCCTGACGGTTCGGCGGTAAACCATTATCCTGCAGTAGTATCCGGAGCAAATGCTTATTCTACTGCAAGTGATTCCAATATGGCCAATCTCAACAATTTTAGTCTGGGAAATATGGGTGGAGGAAGCGCATTTTCCAAACGACCGCCCTATCTGGGTATGAATTATATTATTTGCCTGCAAGGCATTTTCCCCAGCAGGAACTAAGCACTCATCATGTTAAAAGCAGGAATACTTTTTCCCCGATCGGGTATCTTCCCCTTGCTCGGTAGTGATTTTATTGGAGGGATTCGATCTTCTTTGAAAAGAATGAATATTAATGACCAGGTGGAACTTGTGCTGGAACCTATTGGCTTCGGAGGAGATAAAAAAGAAGCCTATCAAAAGACAGAGCAACTACTACTGATACATAATGTAGATTTTCTCGTGGCTTTTCTGGATATGCGTGTAGCTGATATAATTTATCCATTAGCGGAGGCCTTACAAAAACCAGTTATTATAGTAAATCCCGGAGCGAATTACGCTGACAATTGGGTTACACCGGATAATATTGTTTTCCTTGATCTTAAAGATACCTTGCTGTCCAGACTTTCCGGATTGAATGCCAGAAAGCATGATTTCTCCAAAGCAGTTTTTGCCATTTCCTATTATGACGGAGGGTATCATCATGGGCATTCACTGGTGACTGCTTTTCAGGAAGAAGGGGGAGAGATTGTTCATACCTATATAAGTCCGCTAAGGTCGGATGAATTTAATATTACTGCGCTTAGTGAATTTCTGCAGGCTAATCCTGAAATTAACTGTTTGCTTTCCCTTTTTTCCGGAGAAGAATCCAATCGGTTTCTGGGGGAGTTAAAAAATCTGGACCTTGACCACAAACTTCATATTTTTTCCTCTCCCTTTATGCTGGAAGAACAAACGGTTGCCGGTTTTGAATGCCAGGATAAGGTTAAGGTACATGCTTATCTACCCTGGCATAGCGGCATTGATTCTGCCGAAAACGAGAATTTTAAACAACAAATAGCTCAGGAAACAAAGAAGGAAGCAAATCTTTTTTCTTTATTGGGATGGGAAGCCGGAATTCTGATAGGCGAATATCTGAACAGTGCGATTGAAAACAGTAATGGTACTCAATTTTTGTCTTCGCTGAAGAACCAGACCTTCGTTTCTCCAAGAGGAGAAATGATTTTTGATCCTTTGACCCATCATTGGGTAGGCCCCGCTTATTTTGCCACTATTGATGAAAAGGGATGGCGAATCGAAGAATTTAAATCGACGGAAGAATGTATGGTGGAATGGAAGCTGCTTATAGATAAGAGCAACGTGGGAGATTCTTCCGGATGGATGAATACGTATTTATGTTCCTGATATCATGAGCACACTTAGCGCCATAGTTCTTTGTAATGATCCGATCGCGATACCAGCTTTGAGAAGCCTTGCTTTTTATGGGCAGCTGGCAGGCGTGGGCATTCCTGAAGATAATAAGGATACTATACTGGAAATACGAGATGCCCTTAGCGATAGCGGGGTTTTAATAACTGAACTGAAAAATGCCGAAATAAAAAAGCAGCTCAATGATCTGTTTTCGTCCACTACGGCCACCGTAGGATTGTTGATGACCTTACCATGGAAGCTGGAAAAAGCCATTATTGATCTGCCTTCAAGAGGATTTTTCAATTTTCACTATGGAATATTGCCACAATACCGGGGTGCGGATCCGGTATTTGCCCAGCTAAAACAAAAAGAGCCATATCCCGGATTGACCGTGCACCTGGTTGCTGAAGAAATTGATAAAGGAGGAATCCTGATGCAGGAGAAATTGCAAGGGCAGGATAGAATGACCTATGGGCAGTTAAAAATAAAATTGGGAGTACTGGGGGGTAGTATGGTAGTCAGGTTAATGGAAATTCTGAGTTTCAGTGATCGTTTGATTATTCGCCCACAGGATGAATTGCAGGCCCATTGGTATAAAAGACCCGGAGTCAATGAGGTTATGATCGACTGGAAACTGATGGATGCCGAATCTATTCTTGCCCTGATCAATGCCTGTAATCCATGGAACAAAGGAGCAGGAACCCGGATTAATGGTATGGGTATAAGAATACTGGAGGCTGAAATTATTCATGATCATCTAACGGAAAATTTCGGTCCGGGTAGGATAATTTTTTTAAATTCGGGTGGCGTTGAGGTCTGTACCCATGACGCAAAAAGTATTAGATTGAAGATAATTTATACTCCAGAGGGTTTTATGAGTGCAGGCAGGTTAGAGGAATTTGGGATCAACAAAGGAGATTCTTTTGAATAGAATATAACCAGAAAATATTATCCTTCGGGATTGACTATCACAAAAACTAGCTTATGAGTTCCTCTCTCAGGTATTTCCCTTTAAAAGCGGCATTCTTCTTCCTGTTTTTCATTTGCCTTCAACAGAAAAATTTTGCTCAAACCACGCTTGCTCCCGGCGATATTGCTTTTGTAGGGTATATCTCTTCTGACGATGGAGTTAATGGTAGCACTCAGGATGATGAATTCGCATTTATTCTGCTCAAGGATATAAGCTCCGGAACTATAATAAATTTCACGGATTTTGGCTGGCTCACTACTAACGCTTTTCAAACAGCTAATCCCTGTGGCGTAAATACCGGAGCGATTAATGATGGTATCATTCGCTGGACCTCTTCTTCAGCCCTTTCCTGTGGGACGCAGATAAGGATCAAATGTAAATATGGATTGACAGCCAATAGCGGAACAGTAACAGGTATTCAGGCTTGTTTCAATAATGTGAGTGCCTATCTGAGTCTGGCCATTGGAGGTGATCAGATATTTGCCTATCAGGGACTTCATTCTTCTCCTACATTGCTGGCAGGCATCAGCATTAATAAAAATTGGGATGCCAGTCTGGCCAGTTGTTATTTCTCTTCTAATAATTCCATATTACCAGCTGCCCTTGGTGCCTTAGCCAATACCAGCGCCATTCCATCAGCAATCAACGCGAAATATAATTGTTCAATTACAAATGAATTGCCGACGGTGCTGATCCCTGCGATCAACAATTCGGCCAACTGGAATACAGATAATAGTTTCGCACCTCCGGTTCCTGCCCCATTCAGTTTGCCACTTGCCTGCAGTTTTAGTTGCGCCCCCGGACCAAATATTTCAGTGAGCACTGCCAGCGGAACTATTGTAGCTTGTCTTGGAACCGCTTCTGCAAATCCAAACTTGCAGCAATTCACGGCATCAGGCAGTTTGCTTACTGCGGATATTCTTGTGACAGCGCCGGCTAATTTTGAACTGTCAACCAGCATAGGAAGTGGATATAGTTCTTCACTTACCCTTACGCAATCTGGAGGTAATGTTGCTGTTACTACTATTTATGTTCGATCATCTGCCTCTGCGGCAACTGGTCCGATCAGTGGGAATGTGGTACTAACTTCTACGGGGACCACAACCAGGAACGTAGCTGTTACCGGAACAATTAATCCCATTCCAAATGCAATTGCTACACCGTCAACTCAACCTGTCTGTTCAGGAACTACTATCACCACGATAGTACTTTCTGGGGCAGTATCCGGCACCAGCTATGCATGGACACGTGATAATACAGGAACCGTTACTGGTATTGCGGCAAGCGGCAGCGGAAATATCAGCGGCACACTGACCAATGCGACTACTACTCCAGTGACAGTAACTTTTACTATAACACCTTCAGCAAATGGATGTATAGGTACGCCGGTCAATGCTACTGTGGTCGTGAACCCTGTTCCCAATGCTGTTGCAACTCCTTCTTCTCAAACTATCTGTTCCGGAAATACTATTACTACCATCGTGATTAGCGGTGGCGTATCGGGAACAACTTTTAACTGGACACGTGATAATGCCGGAACGGTCACCGGTATTGCAGCCAGCGGCAGCGGAGATATAAGTGGTACACTTACCAATACCACTGCAGCACCGGTGACAGTAACCTTTATGATCACTCCTTCTGTAAATGGATGTACAGGTACGCCAGTTAGTGCAACTATATTGGTGAATCCAACTCCAAATGCTGTTGCGACCCCATCTTCACAGTCGATCTGTTCGGGTAATAATATCACAACCATTGCCATTACCGGCAACGTAGCTGGTACTACTTATAATTGGATCCGGAATAATTCCGGAACAGTTACCGGTATTGCTGCCAGCGGTAGTGGAGATATTAGTGGCGCCTTAACGAATACAACCAATGCTCCTGTCACGGTTACCTTTACGATTACGCCATCGGCTAATGGTTGTTCTGGTGCAAGCATCACTGCTACTGTAACTGTTAATCCTCTTCCGGATGCCACGATCACCGGCGGCGGACTTACAACATGTGAAGGCATAAGCAGTACTCTTTCTGCAGTTAATAATCCAACCTATACATGGGGAAGGAGTTATTCAACTGCAGCTCCTTTCAATACCATAGGTACTGCACAGACGCAGGCGATTACTTCCTCTGGATTTTATAAGCTAACTGTAACAGATGCGAATGGTTGTTCTGCTTCTTCTACTACAATCATGAATGTGGCAGACTATGTATTCAACGGTTCTATTGGAGTGGGCGATCCTCAACAAACTGGAAGGATAAACCGCTTTGGTGTTATTTCTACCTGCGCTTCTCCGAAAGTTTGTCCGGGTCTGTTTTCTGCATCAGGCGCCAGAGCATATGATGTATATACTTTGACGAATCCAAGATCAGTTTCTGTTTGTGCCACTATTGGTCTTAACTCAGGATGCGCCACCAATATTTTCTCGGTGGCCTATTCTAGTTTTGATCCAAATAATCCATGCAATAATTATCTGGCTGATCCGGGCTCTTCTCCCACAACCTCAATTTTCTATGAAGTGACGATCCCTGCTAACAGCAGTGTAGATATTGTAGTGCATGAAGTGAACACCGGACAAGGTTGCAGTAATTATAATCTGACAGTTGATATGCCACGTGATCCTGCAGCAGCCACTCCAGTGCCTGCATCGATCAATTGTGGCGCATCTTCTACTATTACGGCCAGTAAAGCGAATAGCTATCTCTGGAGCCCGGGTGGACAAACTACTCAGTCAATTGTAGTTTCGCCTTTGGCAACTTCAACTTATACTGTTACCCTTTTCTATGGAAATAATGGTTGCAGTAATACAGCCAGTGCTACAGTAACTGTAGTAAGCACACCACCAACAATTACCTGTCCTGGAAATATTACTCTTAATAATACCTTCGGGCAATGTAGTCGGATTGTAAACTATACCAGTACACCCGGCGGAACACCTGCACCCACACTGAGCTATACTTTCAGTGGGGCCACCACGGGTTCAGGAGTTGGAAATGGTAGCGGATCTTCTTTTAATAAAGGAATAACCACTGTTACTATTACAGCCACTAATGCCTGCGGATCGGCAAGCTGTTCCTTCACTGTAACAATAATAGATAATGAACCTCCTGCGATCTCTTGTCCAGCTGCTGTAACCGTAAGTTGTGCATCTGCTGTTCCTGTGCCGAATATCGGCAGCGTGGTTGCCAGCGATAATTGTCCGGGTGTGGTAGTTAGTTTTATCAGTGATGTAATCAGTGCGCAAACCTGTGCTAACAGATATCTTATTACGCGTACCTATCGTGCTACAGATGCAGTCGGAAACTTCACCAATTGCACACAGACCATCACGGTGAATGATGTAACTCCACCAGTGGTCACCTGTCCTGCAGGGCTAACAGTTAGTTGCGCATCAGCAGTACCTGTACCAAATATTTCATTGGTAACAGCGACAGATAATTGTGCGGGTGCAGTAACTATAACTTTTGTTGGTGATGTGATCAGCGGACAAACCTGCGCTAACAGATATCTTATTACACGTACCTATCGTGCGACAGATGTCTGCGGAAATTTTGCCGATTGCACACAGACCATTACAGTGAATGATGTGACTCCACCAGTGATCACCTGTCCTGCAGGGCTAACAGTTAGTTGCGCATCAGCAGTGCCTCCACCAAATAATTCACTGGTAACAGCCACTGATAATTGCGCTGGAGTAGTAACTATAACTTTTGTAAGTGATGTGATCAGCGGACAAACTTGTCCTAATCGATATACTTTAACTCGTAGTTACCGAGCCACAGATGTTTGCGGAAACAACAGTACCTGCACTCAGATCATCACGGTAAATGATCAGACGGCCCCGGTACTTACCTGCCCGGCTAATATAAATGTGCTTACACCAATAGGTTCCTGTACAGCTATTGTGAACTTTACACCAACCGCAACGGATAATTGTAATGGTGCAGTGACCATTGTCAGCCTGCCTGCTTCCGGTTCTGTATTCCCAATTGGTACTACAACTGTTAATGTAACAGCAACTGATGCCTGTGGTAATAGCAGCACCTGCAGCTTTACAGTTACTGTGTTAGATGCGCAATTACCAGTGATAACACAGCAACCCATTACAAAATTTGTTTGCGATGGAACCAATACAAGTTTCACTGTTGTTTCTACCAATGCGCTTAATTATCAATGGCAGCAGTGGAATGGAACAGCCTGGGTGAATATTGCCGGAGCCACCAGCGCTACGCTTACGATCAACGCAGTCAACTTCACATTAAATACCAATTCTTACCGGGTTGCTGTGATCGGACTTTGTACCACCATACAATCAGCGCCTGCTTCGCTGTATGTAAATCCGTTGCCGCTGATAAATCTCAGCACTTCTATTCCTCCATTCCTGACGCCAGGTCAGAATATGAATATACTCTCTTCTGTTTCTCCATCGGGAGGCAGCTATCGCTGGTTTCTGAATGGATCACAGATAAGCGGAGCTCAGGGAGCCAGCCTGAATGGAATTACAGTAGATGGTCTGGGTACATATAGACTGATATATACGGATCCTAATGGTTGTACGAATAATTCAATTGATATTATAGTAGTCGGACAACAATCGAATGATCTTTGGATATATCCAAATCCTAATCAGGGCTCCTTCAATATTCGATTCTTTAACAAAACAGGAGAAAAAGTAGTTGTGAATGTAATAGATTCAAAAGGTGCAAGAGTATTCTCCAAAGAATTTGTTACGACCAACTCCTATACCAATATGCCGGTTGATCTTAGCGCCTTAGGAGCTGCGGATGGCAGTTATATTGTGACTGTTGTGGGCCAGGATGGTAGCATCATCGGATCGAGAAAGATCCTGGTCTACCGCAGATAAAAAATAAAATAGAAAATAAGGGTCGGTTCGCCGGCCCTTTTTTATGCCTGAACATAAATTCCCTCTTCTCTCAACTCGATGGGCCAGTGTTTCAAATAATAACCTTCCCCACTTATATTGCGGCCGTTTTGCATCGAGAATTTATAACGATGTAATGGACAAACAATATTTCCAACAGCATCGATATGACCCTCGGCCAGTATGCCACCTGCATGTGGGCATTTATAAGCAAAAGCGAAATAAGAATAATTATGTCTGGCTACGCAGATCTTATTGCCATTTAATTCCGCAACGGCAATATTATTTGAACCGAATTGGAGTTCGTTCATGTTTTCGGCAATTCGGTGCCATTTTTTAGAGGAGAAAAGCATCAGTAAAAATATTCGGAACGATAGGGAAAACGTATGCGATACATATCTCTCACTTTATTTAGTATACTCTGCCTTAGCATATCGAGATTTCTTTTTTCAATAGCGGCCACGAATACTGCATTGCCGTTGGTCTCGTGCTGCCATCTTTCATAAAGATCTTCAAGAATTTCTTTTTTCGCCTGTGGCTCCAGCCAGTCATCAAAAGTTCTTTCTTCATATAGATCCATTTTATTGAAAATTGTTAGCGTAGGTTTTTCCAGGGCATTCAGTTCCAGCAAAGTTTTATTAACTACAGCGATCTGATCTTCATATACAGGATGAGAAATATCTACTACATGCAAAAGAATATCCGCTTCTCTTACTTCGTCCAAAGTACTCTTAAAACTTTCCACCAAATGGTGAGGAAGTTTGCGAATAAAACCCACTGTATCACTGAGAAGAAAAGGAGTATGCTCGAATACGACCTTACTCGTGGTTGTATCCAGCGTAGCAAATAATTTATTTTCGGCGAAAACCTCTCTTTTGCTGAGCAGGTTCATGATAGTGGACTTGCCCACATTGGTATAACCTACGAGTGCAATGCGAATGAATTCACCTCTTTCTTTTCTTTGCGTCAATGCCTGCTTGTCGATCTCAGCTAATCTTTTCTTAAGTAAAGAAATTTTATCACGAACAATACGACGGTCAGTTTCGATCTCCGTTTCACCCGGACCTCGGGTACCGATACCACCGCCTAATCTTTCAAGATGTTTCCACATACCGCGCAAACGAGGAAGGATATATTGATACTGAGCCAACTCTACCTGCGCGCGGGCCTGGGCAGTTTTAGCGCGACTCGCAAAAATGTCGAGAATAAGATCGCTTCGATCTATAGTTTTTATTTCGATCTCTTTTTCAATATTGTTGATCTGTGACCCGGTAAGTTCATCATCGAAGATGACGACACGAACATCTTTATCCTTGACATACTTGCGTATCTCTTCCAGTTTTCCTTTACCTACAAAGGTCCTGCTATCGGGGTGTTGTAATTTTTGTACGAAGCGTTTTACAGTAATGGCGCCTGCAGTCTCCGCTAGAAAGGCCAGTTCATCCAAATACTCCTGCACCTGGGTTTCCGACTGTTCTTTGGTAACCACTCCTACTAATACCGCTTTCTCTTCTTTAAGAATATTCTTTTTCTCCAGCATAATTGTTTGGCGAAGGTAGGAGAAATTGGTTGAGCTGTTGAGAGGTTGAGCTGTTGAGAAGTCCTGTTTATTGGAGTCTTCGCTCAACTCCTCAGCAGCTCAACTCCTCAACTTTTCTCACAGTCCACTAAGCGTCAGCCCAATTGTATAAGGCTTTATCACCGGTCCTGCGCCGTCGCGGATCAATGGAGTAAGAGTATAACTTCCAAACAGGCTGATATGCCCTAATCCAACACGGCCGGTAAAAGATACACGGCTTTTATTAAAATATTTTTTGCTGGATTCTTTCATGGTAGCGGCTCCAAGGGAAGTGCCGTTTTTGTTCTCGTATTTAGAATTGCGGGTATGTGCACTTAGCAGCGTACCAATCTTTAAACCTACGGCCCACTTAAATCCTGTGCCAGTGCCAGGATTGGCAGTATAACGAAACTCGATGGGTGCTTCGAGATAGGCGGTGGCTAGTTTATTTTTTTTGTAATTATTTGTATCCGACACATTGGTAAATGGAAATACGGTGGAGGATTCTTTAATACCTATATGTGTCTTGGTAAATAAAATATTATCGGTGCCGATACCGGGACCGATGGCGATGCTGAGTTTTGGGTTGGTCTTGAACGGAAAATCAAACATGAAATAAACATTCAATGATTTTGATAAACCCTGTTTATTTATAGTATCAGGTAACCCGGTCCAGTTGGCCAAACCAAACTGCAACATAAAATGGTCGTTGGGACGATTGCTCAGGTCTACTCTTTCTTTTTCTTTTTTTGGAGCAGGATCCTGGGCCATTGCGCTGAAAGATGCGATTAGTAAGAAACAAACAGGTATGATTTTCTTCATGGTATTCTGGTAAAGGAACAAAAGTATTTTCCTGCTGGTTAACAAAAGGTTAAAGCAGGATATTTTAAAATAAAGCCTGCCTAAAGGCAGGTTTTGGAAGCGATTGTGGACCCTGTAGGATTTGAACCTACGACCCTCTGATTATGAGTCAGATGCTCTAACCGTCTGAGCTAAGGGTCCGGCGGCGTTAGCTGCGGAGGGCAAAAATAAGGATTGCCGGTCGCCTAGCAAATTCCACAATTGAGAAAGGTTTTCCTCAGGAAACATGTCTTTCATGTTTTATTTGCTGAGGCATGTTTGTTGCCGCATAAATTGAAACAAAAACAACTATATGCAAACATTTGATCCAAAACGGAATGAACAAGAATCCGGAAAGGGCGGGCAGATTCAGCACACAGAAAACCCCGATCCTGAAAATAAAAATATTCTTAGCGGGCAGGAAGAAGAAGAAGTGAACTATGAAGAGGTAACTGATAAGGATAGCGATGACCAGGATGGTCAGGATGATCTGGATGAGCAGGATGACGAAGAAGAGGGAGACGGAGATAAGAAAGAAAATATAGATGAAAAGCTGGAAAAGCTGGATCCTTTTAATGAACATTCTCCAATGCGGGAGGATGAAGAACTGGGAAATTGAAGATTAACAGAATTTCTATCGGGAAGCCCGGATCGTAAATTAATTTAAAATTTTTGCGATCCGGGTTCTTTTTTTAATTGCATGACCTGTTAGATATTTACGTTTCTACCTATCTACCTCTTCATAATCTATATAATCGTCTTCACTTATTCCGTTTTCTTTCTTCACCGGCTCAGGCTGTCCCTGTTGTCCCTGCTGCATTCGGCTATTCATTTCCTTAAAACTTTTACGAACCTTCCGCGTAGTAATGATCACTGGAATGAGGAAATTAAAAATGAACCGATATGCGATGTAGATGATGAATGCAATTAGGATGTATCTCACGGGGCAAAAATAAACGTATATACGTATCTACGTAGCAATGTATCTACGAAAAACGGCAGGACATTTCTCTTCTGTCATTTTGTTTTATGATTCCGTTTTTCCCTATATTTGCCATAGAAATGATCAGCTGAAGGGAACGAAATCGTTCCCTTCTTCTTTTCCCGGATATCAACATGGATCCCATAATCGCGCAATTGGAAAGAAAGATGACCGACCTGCTGGCCGGAGATCCTTCTCTGTTCCTGGTAGAGATCAGGATCAAACCCACTAATAATTTTAAGATATATATTGATGGGGATCAAGGAGTTGGGATAGATAAACTAACCCAGTTTAACCGACGCCTGTACCGCCAGCTGGAAGAGGAGGCTTGGTTTCCTGACGGAAATTTTTCGCTGGAACTTTCTTCTCCGGGACTGGAAGAGCCGCTGAAACTGCACCGGCAATATGTGAAGAATACAGGGAGGAAAGTGGAGGTAATGAGCAAAGAAGGGGTGAAAACAGAAGGTAAAATGCTGATAGTAGCTGAAAACGCCATTACCGTGGAAGAAATAACGGGAAAGGGAAAGAAAATGGAGATCAAGCAACATGTCATTTCTTTTGAAACAATAAAAACAACAAAAATTCAAATAACATTCTAAACCCCGGGTTCGAGATAGGGAATATCAGAACCCGACCTGTGATTAAAAATTAGTGTTATGGCAAGTATCAACCTCATTGAAGCGTTCCGTGATTTTAAGGATGCCGAAAACATCGACAGACCTACCATGATGAAAGTGGTGGAAGATGTATTTAAAACTCTGCTCCGTAAAAAATATACAAGTGATGAAGCATTCGACGTAATTGTGAATGCAGAAAAAGGAGACCTGGAGATCATTCGCAGAAGAATGATCGTGGAAGACGGACAGGTGGAAGATCCATTATCACAGGTTGCCTATTCCGAGGCGGTGAAGATCGAACCGGATTTTGAGGTGGGTGAAGAACTATATGAAGAGATCGACCTGCTGGATTTCGGTCGTCGTGCGATCCTGGCTGCCAAACAAACACTGGCCAGCCGTATCAGCGATTTGAAAAAGAGTGCGCTTGCTAAAAAATATGATGATCGCATTGGCGAGATCATAAGCGCTGAAGTTTACCAGGTATGGAAAAAAGAAATATTGCTGCTGGATGAAGAAGGCAATGAATTAATACTTCCTAAAAGCGAACAAATACCACAGGATTATTTTAAGAAAGGAGAGACCACCCGTGCGGTTGTGAAGAAAGTGGACATGAAGAATAATAACCCGGTGATCATTCTTTCCCGTACCTCACCAGAATTTCTGGCCAAGCTGCTGGAAATTGAAGTGCCGGAGATCTTTGATGGTTTGATCGTAATTAAAAAGATAGTGCGTGATCCGGGAGAAAGAGCTAAAGTAGCTGTTGAATCTTACGATGACCGTATCGATCCTGTAGGCGCCTGCGTAGGTATGAAGGGAAGCCGTATTCATGGTATCGTACGTGAACTGAAGAATGAAAATATTGACGTGATCAACTATACCAGCAATATTCAATTGCTGATACAGCGATCACTTACACCTGCCAAGATCACCAGCATGGAACTGGATAATGAGGCCAAACACGCGAATGTGTACCTCAAACCAGACCAGGTATCTCTGGCCATTGGCCGTCGTGGTGTGAACATCAAACTAGCCTGTGAATTGACCGGCTATGAATTGGATGTGTACAGAGATAATGAAGGTGAAGAAGAATCATTTGATATCGACCTCGAAGAATTCAGTGATGAGATCGACAGCTGGGTTATTGATGAACTGAAGCGTGTGGGATGTGATACGGCCCGCAGCGTACTCGATCTTTCCGCTGAAGAACTCGAAAGAAGAACCGACCTTGAGAAGGAAACGATCACTGATTTGAGGAAGGTGTTGAAAGAGGAATTTGAGAAGGATAGTAAGTAGTAAGTAGTGAGTAGTGAGTGGGGAGTGGAGGTGAATGAGTGTCAATGAAGGTGAATGGTGAATAAGTGAATAGATGAATGAACCTCGAGTACGTGAGAATAAAAATTGGATGAATTAGTATGTAGGAAAAGAGCGAATGGTTTAATAAAAAATGCGAATGGTTAAATAGGACATATTGACCCATTGACATATTCACCTATTCACTCTGATATTTCCTGATAAAATAAATTATGGCAGAATTAAAGCTTCCCAGATTATTAGGTGCGGCCAAAGAGTTCAACGTTGGTCAGGATACCATTATGGAATTCCTGGCAGGGAAAGGTTTTCCCAAAGATGAACTGAAGCCTACGTCAAAGCTGACGGAGGAAATGTACCGCGCTCTCCAGACGGAGTTCCAGAGTGATAAGGCCGCAAAACAGAAAAGCGACCAGCTGGAATTACCTAAAGGCAGTACAGCAGATCCTAAAAAGAAGAAGGACGAAGAGGATATTGTTTTCAGAAAAGAAGAAAAGCCCGCTTCAAAAGCGAAAAAAGAAGAGCCGAAGCCAGTTTTAGTGGCTCCTCCTCCTCCTCCTCCTCCTCCGCCGCCTGTGGTAGTGATACCTGAGCCGGTGAAAGAAGAGCCGAAAGAAGATGTGATACAGAAAGTGGAAGTACCTGAAATAGAAACTCCGAAAGTAATAACCAAGATCGATCTCTCTACGATCGATTCTTCAACAAGACCTAAGAAAACAGCGAAGGCAAAGAAAGAAGAAGCTCCTGCCCCTGCCGCAGAAGTAAAGCCAAAAGCAAAATCAACTAAGAAGAAAAAAGATGAGGAAGCAAAACCTGCTCCGGTAGAAGAAGTAAAACCTGAATTGGTTACTCCGGAAGAGGATGAAGCGCCTCCTGTAATTGAAAATATTTCAATAGAAAAACTCACTGGTCCCAAGATCCTCGGTAAGATCGATCTGCCGGTTGATAGTGAGACACGTCCTGTAAAGGATGAGAAAAAACAACGCAAGCGTATTCCTATTGCGAAAAAAGATCCTCGTCGTGAGATCTTTATTAATAAAGAAAGCGATAAAAAACCTGGCTTTAACAGAGATGGTGGTGGCGGTGGAAGAAGAGCTCCCTTACCAATACGTCGCGGAGGTCCTGCAGGTAAAAGAGAAGACAAACTTATTGACGAAAAAGAGATACAGGAAAAGATCCGCGAAACACAGGCTAAATTATCTGGTGGTGGCGGAAGAGGAAAAGGACTGAAAGCAAAACTCCGTCGTGAAAAACGACAGGAGATGGCCGATGCGCAGGGCAACATGACCGATGATAACAAACTGCAGGTAACGGAATTCATCAGCGTAAGCGAGCTAGCCAGCCTGATGGATGTAAACTTCGCGGAAGTGATCAGTAAATGTATGAGCCTTGGTATCATGGTATCTATCAACCAGCGTCTTGATGCGGAAGTGATCGAGCTGGTAGCCTCCGAGTTTGGATTTGATGTAGAGTTCATCGATATGGAGAAGCAGATGGAAATGGAAGAAGAAGATGATGGGGATGAAGAATCAGAATTGAAGCCCCGCTCTCCAATAGTAACAATCATGGGTCACGTTGACCATGGTAAAACCTCCTTACTTGACCATATCCGTAATGCCAATGTGGTAGCAGGTGAGGCCGGAGGTATTACGCAGCATATTGGTGCTTACCAGGTGCAGGTTACTCCGGAAAAACAGATCACCTTCCTTGATACTCCTGGTCATGAAGCCTTTACTGCCATGCGTGCCCGTGGTGCGAAAGTGACGGATATCGCTGTGATCGTGGTAGCTGCAGATGATGCAGTGATGCCACAAACGCGTGAGGCCATCAGCCATGCGCAGGCGGCACAGGTGCCGATGATCTTCGCGATAAATAAAGTGGATAAAGATGGTGCGAATCCAACTAAAATATATGAGCAGCTATCACAGATGAATATTCTCGTGGAAGAATGGGGCGGTAAGTTCCAGAGTCAGGAGATATCTGCTAAAAAAGGATTGAACATTGATAAACTGCTGGAAAAAATATTACTTGAAGCCGAGATACTGGATCTGAAAGCTAATCCCGACAGAGAAGCTAATGGTACAATCATTGAAGCCTCATTGGATAAAGGCCGCGGTTATGTAGCCACTTTGCTTGTAGAGAATGGTACATTGAAACAGGGAGATCTGATCGTAAGTGGTCAGTATTTCGGAAGGGTGAAAGCCATGTTCAATGAACGCAATAAGAAAGAGGAGAACGCTGGTCCATCTGCTCCTGCGGTAATACTTGGATTGAACGGTGCCCCTCAGGCAGGTGAGAAATTCAAAGTATATGAGGATGAGTCCGAAGCAAAAGAGATCGCCAATCGTCGCGCGCAAATATTGCGTGAGCAAGGTATACGCACGAAGAAACATATTACACTGGATGAGATCGGTCGTCGTCTGGCCCTGGGATCTTTCAAAGAACTGAAAGTGATCATCAAAGGTGACGTGGATGGATCTGTGGAAGCCTTGAGTGATTCATTACAAAAACTTTCTACACAGGAGATCCTTGTAAGTGTGATCCATAAAGGAGTTGGACAGATAAATGAAAGTGATATCGTATTGGCCGAAGCATCGGATGCGATCGTTATCGCCTTTAATGTACGTCCTTCACTTCAGGCATCCCGCCTCGCGGAAAATGCAGGTATCGAGATCAAGATGTACTCCATTATCTATAATGCGATCGAAGAAGTGAAGAGCGCGATGGAAGGTATGCTTGAACCGAAGATGCAGGAGAAGATCACCGCAAACGTGGAGATCCGTGAAGTATTCAAATTCGATAAGGCCACTGTGGCCGGTTGTTATGTACTCGATGGAAAGATCAAGAGGGATTCGAAGATCCGCCTGATCCGCGATGGTATCGTTATCTATCCGGTTGGAGAAAATTCTGCTGAACTGGGATCATTGAAGCGTTTCAAAGATGACGCGAAAGATGTACAGGCCGGTATGGAATGCGGTCTTACCATCAAGAATTTCATCGATATGAAGGTGGGCGATATCGTAGAAGCCTACGAAGAAGAGGAAGTAAAGCGGACACTTTAAGTCAGGCAACCAAATATTTGTTAAATGACGGGCTCCGGGGCTGAACTCCTGAATCCGTGGGTATTTTTGAAGTTATGTATAGCATGAAAAGGATCATATTCATCGGTTTTGTTTTCCTTGGACTTCAGTCCATGGCACAGGGTCAGCCAAAGAAAGTGGTGGCCGACAAGATCGTAAGCATAGTTGGCGATCGTATCATTCTTCAGTCGGATATCGTGAATTCGATTTCAGATATTGCCCGTCAGGGAGGAACCATTCCGGATAATGCGCAATGTTTACTTACCGAACAAGCGGTGATCTCCAAAGTATTAATGCTGCAGGCAGAAAAAGATTCCCTACCGGTTACAGAAGAAGAAGTAGAATCAGAACTCGATCAGAAGATCCGTTATTATGTAAACCAGTTAGGTTCACAAGCGGCATTGGAAGAAATGGCCGGCAAAACCATTTACCAGATCAAAGATGATGCACGTGAATCAGTGAAAGAGCAGAAAATGGCAGCGGCCATGCAGAAAAAAATTGTGGAGAATGTGCGCATCACTCCAACTGAAGTGAAAGCATTTTTCGATAAAGTTCCCAAGGATAGTCTTCCTTATTATGAATCCGAACTGGAAGTAGGGCAGATCATTCTTTATCCCAAGGCTTCTCGCGATGTGGACCTTTATATCCTGGGACAAATGAATAATTACAAAAAACAGATCGAGGCAAAGTCTACAACATTTGAGGCCCTGGCCAAGCAGGTATCAGAAGATCCGGGAAGCAAGGAAAGAGGCGGACAATACCAGATCAATCGTGCTGAGAAAACCTGGGACCCTGTATTTCTTTCTACCGCTTTCCGTTTGAAGGAAGGCGAGATCTCCAGTCCGGTAAAATCAAAATTCGGATATCATATTATTCAAATGGTGCAGCGTAATGGTGATGATGCCATCGTTCGTCATATACTCCGGATTCCCCCGGTAACAGAAGAAGAGATCAGGGCAGCCAAAGGGAAACTGGATACTGTGCGTTCAAAGATCATTGCCGGAACACTGGGGTTTAATGAGGCCTCTACTAAATATAGTGATGATGAGACCCAGAAGTTTTCTGGTCCTTTTATTACTGGTCGCGATGGTTCTACATATGTTACTATTGATCAGCTGGATAAAGATATAGTACAAATGCTGGCCCATATGAAAGTGGGAGAGTTATCCCAGCCTACTGCTTTTGATACAGAGCAGGGAAAAAAAGGCGTGAAGGTCGTATACCTGAAATCAAGATCGGAGCCTCATAGAATGAACATGAAAGATGATTATTCCAAGATATCTACCTATGCCCTGGAGCAGAAAAAATCGGATGCCGTAGAGAAATGGCTGAAGGCGAAGCTCCCTACATATTATGTTATGGTTGATAAGGATGAGGTGCAGTCATGCCCTCAGTTGGCAAGGTTCAACACCGATAAGAAGTCCTTTTAAGTCATTAACTTTGCATCCTCCATGAGTGATGCAATCAAACACGAATGCGGTCTTGCATTCATACGTTTAAGAAAGCCTTTTTCCTATTACCAGCAACGTTATGGATCAGCGTTGTGGGGACTTAGCAAGTTGTATCTCCTGATGGAGAAGCAGCATAATCGCGGTCAGGATGGCGCCGGTGTGGCGGCAGTCAAATTAAATGTAGAACCAGGTTATCCTTTCCTCAATCGTATTCGCAGCAATGCACCCCAGGCTATTGCCGATGTATTTGCCCAAATAGGAACTGAGTACGATGCGCTGGAAAAATATCATCCCAATATAAAAAATCAACCTGGTCTGATGAAGGGCCATCTTCGATTTATGGGAGAGGTATTATTAGGACATCTTCGTTATGGCACACAGGGGAAAAATAAACTGGAATACTGCCATCCTTTCGTAAATCACGATACTATTCCTGCCCGAAATCTCGTGATGGCGGGAAATTTTAATATTGTCAATTCGGATGAACTATATGCGTTAATAGGGAAAGTGCCCCATGAAACGGTGCGCTTTAGTGATCTGGCCGCTATGATTGAACTGATGTATAGTTTTCTTTGCAAGGAAGATGAGTCTACTCCCGGCAAACTTGATTTTAAAAATGTATTGAAGAAAGCTTTGCCTTTAATGGACGGAGGATTTCATGTGGCGGGTGCTACTGGGAGTGGTATTGGTTTTGTGTTCCGTGATGCCAATGGTATACGTCCTTCTTATTATTATATCAATGACGATGTGGTGGTTGCGGCTTCTGAGCGCGCGGCTATTCGTACTACATTCAATGTGGGAGAGAATGAAGTGAAGGAACTGATGCCCGGTTGCGCATTGATTGTAGATGAGAATGGAGAGATCGAGATCGCGCAGGTACTTGAACCCAGAGAAAGAAAAGCCTGCAGTTTTGAGCGCATCTATTTTTCAAGAGGCAGTGATGAAAAAATCTACCGTGAGCGGATCGCATTAGGATATAATCTGCATGAGCAGGTGCTCAATGCGATTGATCACGATACAAAGAATACTATTTTCTCTTTTATTCCGAATACGGCGGAGACTGCATTTTATGGCATGCTGAAGGGCATGGAAGATTATCTGAATAAGGTGAAGCTGGAAAGAATATTGAGCTGGGGTAAAGATTATGATGCGGCCAAACTGGAAGAGATGATCAACCGCAGGATACGAGTTGAAAAGATCGCCATCAAGGATGTGAAGATGCGCACTTTTATTACTGAGGATACAGCAAGAAATGAAATGGTGCAGCACGTGTATGACATAACTTATGGAACAGTGCGAGCCGGAGAAGATACGCTGGTGGTGATCGATGATTCTATTGTAAGAGGAACAACGCTGAAAGAAAGTATCATAAGAATGCTTGCAAGGCTGAAGCCGAAGAAGATCATTGTCGTTTCATCTTCTCCGCAGATACGTTATCCTGATTGTTATGGTATTGACATGAGCAAGATGGGAGATTTTATCGCGTTCAATGCGGTGGTGGCTTTGGTAAAAGACCATGATAAAGAAAACGTGATGAGGGAACTCTATGAAAAATGTAAGGAGCTGCAAAGGCAGGATGGTTTAGATAGTGAGAATGTCGTGAAGCAACTATATAAATTATTCAGCATTGATCAGATCACTAATAAGATCGCGCATCTGATCACACCACCGGAGTGTAATATTCCTGTGCAGGTAATATTCCAAAGCATCGAGGATCTTCATCTTTCTTGTCCCAATAATCTCGGCGACTGGTATTTCACCGGCAACTATCCTACACGCGGAGGAAATAAAGTGGTGAATAAAGCATTTATGAATTATGTGGAGGGGAGGAATGAGAGAGGATATTGAGCTCGCCGCTCTAAATACTGTTCACCATGAAAATTCTACTCTTAATCAGGCATGCTAAATCCGACTGGGCGCAGACAGCACTCAGCGATATTGACCGACCATTAAATGGTCGGGGGAAAAAAGATGCGCCGAAGATGGCGGAGAGGTTATTAGAAAGAAAGATAAAGATCGACGCGTTTATTTCGAGTCCGGCGAAGAGAGCGGCTATGACTGCGGAATTTTTCGCGAAAACTTTTGGAAAAAAGAAAGAGAAGATCAAATTTTTGAAAGAATTATACCTGGCATCAGTTCCTGAATTTCGTGAGCAGGTAACTGAGCTGAATGATAAATATGATACGGTTGCTGTTTTTTCGCACAATGAAGGCATTACAGATTATGCCAATGAACTGACTTCGGTGAGGGTCGATAATATTCCCACCTGTGGCATCTATGCCGTGAAAGCAGATATTAAATCCTGGAAAGATTTTGAAAAAGGGGAGAAGGAGTTTTGGTTTTTTGATTATCCGAAGATGTAGGGGATACTTTCAGGACTTAGGTGGAGGGGCTTCCCTCACGGGTCTGATTATACTAGTTATAATACAAAATGTATAAGGTTTACATGTTGGTTTTCAAGGGTTAAAATTTTTGACCACTGCAGCTAATATCATAAATTTAGAAGTTATACACAAAATGATTTAACATTTTTCTATTATTAATAGGAATACGATTTTTTAAAAGCACGTTTAACTCGACATTCGTATTTTAGTTCAAACTTTTAAAATGAATTTTCTTGAAAAAAATAAATTTATTATAGGACTTAGTGTTTTTTGTATTTCCCTTTTATCTTGTGGTAAAGATGTTCCTTGTGACGATGAGACTTCAACATTAAGCTTTATTTCTTTCCCTGACACAGAAACAGACACTATAATTCTTAGACGCTTTACCAAAGCAACAAACTTCAATACACCAATTGACACATTCCTTTTGAATAAATTTAATAGTAGTTATTCAAAATATAATGACACTTTGGAAATTGGGAATTCATTTGGTGGAGACAACGGGTTGAAAAGCAAATATGATTATGAAATTTATATTCCCCAGACAAATAGGCTTTTTAGGGTTAATGATATAGTTGAGGATTTTTTACATACAAGAGGTGGTGGCTTATTTTCATGGGACAAAAGAGGGTGTGTAAATACAATAAAATCATATAGACTAAATGGGCAATTGATAAGTGGAGAATACAACTATTATAGATTTTATATCAAGAGATAATTCTGCGTACAAAAGGGGGTTTGGCAATATGGCGTGGCGGCGACTATATTCTCAACTTTTTGTTCGCTATTCGCGTTCAGTTCCAGCCGATGAATAACATTAAGCAATAAAATAAACAATGAACATTTATTTATAAATTTAGTAGCGGATACGGCTAAAGATTATCAAATACCGCCACATCGCCAAGCCGTGTCCATTAGAGGTAACTTCTCATGCAAGGTCTCAAATTTCAAATCTTACTTTCAGTTTTATGTCTAATTATTGGACAAAGTATCCATGCACAAAAACCGTCAAAAGCTTCCAGACATTATTTTTCAAAAGTTGCTGAAATTATAAAAAACAACTATTATTTTATTGACAGTATCAATTTCAATGTTCTTGAATTTCAAGCCCAAAAATATTTATCTCAATCAACTAATGCAAGTGACACATACCCAGCAATTGACAGTTTACTTTATAACCTCTATGACAAGCACAGTTATTTATTGGGAGCAAAAACAAATCAGAGAATTGACGATCGTTTCCCTTTAAAGTTCCCTATTGGAAAACTTTTAAATAATAATGTTGCTTATATTAAAATTCCTTTCATGTTTGGACACTATGACTCAGTTCAAGTTTGGGCGGATTCTCTGCGTAGTGTTTATGAGGCATATAACGACAATAACACTAACGGTTGGATACTTGACTTGAGAGGAAATTTTGGTGGTAACATTCACCCAATGCTAACAGGCTTATATCCTTTGTTTGGTGACACTGCAATCCTAAATTTTGAACAAAGAAATATTGGAATTCAAACATACCAATTTGCTAACGGGTCTCTTATTGAGACATTAGGTAAAAAAATAGTTAAGAAGCTAATGACATATAAAAAATTTAAAGATAGTTCTGATAAAAGAAAAGTTGCAGTAATTATTGATAGTAAGGTTGCAAGCTCAGGGGAAATTCTTACAATAGCTTTAATTAATAGAGAAAATACAAAATTGTTTGGAACAGAGACTGCAGGTATTCCAACTGTTGTGAGAAGATGGCAATTATCAGATGGAGCTTTTTTAGGGATTGTTACAGGAGCGTTTTTAGACAAACAATATAAGCCTTACATCAGGTCTATTAAACCAAACGTTCAAGTAGACGATATAATTGGGGACGAGGCAATTGAAAAAGCTATTGAATGGATTAATGAGAAATGATGTATACAGCTAACATAGGGTTTTGTGCAAGCATGGCTGGACGTTGTTAGCTTGGACATTTGTTCGCTATCGGCTTCAGCTGGGGCTTGGTAAACATCGCAGAACTTTTGCAACTTATCTTGTAAATTTGTTTTTCAATCAGCAGCGGTTCCGGAGCTTGACCAGCAATGAATCCCCTGCCTGCAGCGATACTCGAACGACGTTAGCTGCAAATTAAAATGACTACTAAATGAATAATGATAATAATATCACGCGGAGTTGGGCACTCTTTTTCGCACGGGCAGTTTTAGGACTAATTTTTTTTATGGTAGGATTATACAAAGTCTTTCAAATGGGGCTGCTGGAACATGCTAAGAAGTTTTTCGTGGAGCCTTATTCAAGCACGTTTTTACCGACATGGGCTCTATGGACTGTTGGTACCATCATCCCAATTATTGAACTTGTAGCCGGTGCTTTTGTCATTCTTGGTTTTCGAACTCGTGACGCACTGATTTCGCTTGGCTTGGTATTAGTAACAGTAACATTTGGACACCTTCTCAAGGAGCCATTCTATGAGTTTCATACTCATGTGATTCCTCGCCTGGCATTGCTGTTATTCATCTTGCTGTTGCCTCACGAATATGATCGCATTTCGATTGATTATTTCTTAATGCAACGAAAAAAACGACGAAATTAACTGTGGCCCTCAATCACAATGATTTTGTGCTAAACCATCAGCACAAATAATCTGCAGCTAACTTGAGGTTTGGCAAAATACAGGCGGACGGAAGTTATCTTGCGCATTTGTAATTCTGTTGTGCTTTGGTGCAGGGCTGGACATTTACTATTTAGCTTTTTGATGTTGTCTTCATCATCAATCTTTCAATCTGCCTGCCGGCAGGCAGGTGAGCATTTGTTCCGGGCTTGACTAGCTACTATTCCCGTACTTCGCCGAGCCTCAAACGTTAGTAGCAATTTTAAAACAGTATTCAAGACACAATTAAAGAAATTTGTCATGTAACATAAAATTCGAATCATAATTGTAAAAACATAAAAATGCATTGCATATGAATAATTTATTTGATAGAACAAGTATTGAAGGTTCGGCAAGGTATTTTCAAAACTGCATTCAAAACGGAGACGTGGAAAATGCACTGGATTGTTTTGATGAGGAAGCAATTTATATTACTGGAATAGGCACGTTTGTGACTGGCAAAGAAAACATACGCATAGCGCTACAACAGGTGTGTGGCCTTAAACCCGACTTGCAAGCACAAAGAAGTAAAGGATTTACAGTTGGCAATATTACTGCTTGGGTAGATGAATGGACTTTAAAAGCCGTATTGCCCGACGGTACAAAGCTAGACCTTAAGGGGACGTCTAGCGACGTATTAAAAAAACTACCGAATGTAACTGGGTATATTTAGTCGATAATCCTAATGGTGCAGAATATTTACATCAATAAAGGGGTAATAGTAAAAATAGATGGTGCAAAAACTGCTACTAACAAAAGTATTGCTGCATGCAGGGCTTCACGAGCAATGAATGCCACACCTGCTACAAAGCCTTAACGTTGTAGGCTATTCACTGAAAGCCTCTTAAATTTAATAGTTATGAAAAAGGTCGTCATTCTTATATTTTTTCTTTGTCTTCACATTGGTTTATACTCTCAAAGTTCAAATACTTATGAAGTGTATGCAATTCAATTTGGACAATCTTGGTTTATGAAACTTTCAGAAGCAGCTGTCGGGGCTTCTGACAAAGACAGTATTGAAGGTTGTAATATGTTTTGGTTATTAAAAGGGACAGAGAAAAATATATTGGTTGATGCGGGCTTTCTCAAGAACGAGTATACTAACGGAGATCATAATTGGGACAATAATGCATATATAAGACCCGATAGCGCCCTGTTAAGGATGAATATTTCCGCAGATGATATTACAGACATTATTATCTCTCATCCGCATTGGGATCACATAGGAGGAATTGGTTTATTCCGTAAAGCAACCATTTGGATGCAGAAAAATGATTATAATTATTTCGTAGGAGCTGCCTGGCAAAAGAATGGTTTTTCAGATGGGTTTTACAAGAAAGACGTTCAGCAAATTGTATCAGTTAATTTAGAAGGAAGACTTAATTTAGTAAAGGGAGATAGTATTGAAATCATTCCGGGCATAAGGGTTTTTATCGGTTCGAAGCATACTTGGGAATCGCAATATGTGTTAGTGAACACTAAAACAGACAAGGTGTTAATTGCTTCAGATAATATCTGGTTTTATTACAACCTTAGTCATTTGTTGACAATCCCAAAATACACTTTCGATCCGTCAGCATATGTACAGCAAATGAAAAGAATGAAAATTTTACAGCCGGATACAACCCTAATCATACCCGGCCATGATGCAATCATATTTTCCAGATTTCCTGAAGTTGCTAAAGGGATAGTTAAAATAAGATAGCTATCTAATGATTACAGTACAGCCTACAACACCCGGTTTGCTGCAAGGCTGGCTTCTGAATATATCCTGATCGATATAACAATGATCAACTGCAGTTTTAGCTTGCGATTAAATCCCGACAAAAAAATATATCTTGGGCTTTGGTAATTCTATTCGGCTTTCGCTCCAGGGCCTTCGGATCACTGAATACCCGCCCTGCAGCAAGCTGCGTACGTCGTTGTTTGCCATACTGACCAGCAGCAACATCAACTTTTGGGCGATAGTCAAAAAATATTTATCCATTAGACATTGGCAGGTAGTCTGCTTCTGTTGACAATAGATACGGTGCAACACAAGCAGGAAGGGTCAGCATATCACATCCAAGACTTCAAATAAATAAGTAGCAACAAAAACAGTATTAATATGGTAAAATATTTTTTTGCAATCGTTTTCCTTATAGCAACTTTATTAACCAATGGCCAATCCGTTGCAAAGACAGAAGTTGAAATAAGAAAATTGGAACAAATAGTTGTGACAGCAATCTTAAATGCGGACACTAATACCCTCAAAAAGGTTTGGGCACCGGAATTTATGGTTAACAATCCCAGAAACGATATTTCAACCAACCTGAATGCTGTTCTAAAGGCCCAAAAATCAGGCCTGATCAACTACAGCACTTTTGAAAGAGTGATTGAACAAATACAGTTCCAAAAAGATATTGTAATAACGATGGGAAACGAAACCTTTGTCTCCAGAAATGACATTCCGGGAGCTAAGGCAGGACAACCCTATAAAAGACGATTTACAAATATCTGGATGAAGAAAAAAAACAAGTGGCAACAGATTGCAAGACATGCTTCTATTATTTGTCAGTAATGAATTGTACGTGTAGTGCGGGATACAACCTTAGCTTTTGTGCAAGTGTTGCTTGACCAGCAAACATCAGCCAATTGCAAATCCAGGCTGTGGTTCGGTCTGGATAAGTAACTTGCAACTTTAGTTCTTAATTTCAACTTTATATTTTCAACCTGCCGGCAGGCAGATCTGCAGTGGTTGTGGGCAGACGGAATTCTAATTCCCAGCCCTGCAGCAAGCCCTATAATTATAAGCTACCTTATCAGACCTCAGGCAATTCAACAAACACAACTATGAAATATATTTTATTTTCCCTCACTTTACTGCTTAATAATTTTATTCCTGCATCAGCTCAGGACATTGACATTTTATCAGGGGTTAAAATTAAACTCAGGGATGGTGTTTTACTAAATGCAACAGTTTACAAACCCCATGAACAGAAAGACTTGTTACCAGTTATATTTACCTTGACTCCTTACATCAGCGATAGCTATCACCCCCGGGGAACCTACTTTGCAAAACACGGCTATGTATATGCCATTGTTGATGTAAGAGGCAGAGGTAGCAGCGAAGGAATTTTTGACCCGTTTATGCAGGAAGCCAAAGACGGCTACGATATAGTAGAATGGCTTGCTGTACAAAAATATTGTAATGGAAAAGTAACTATGTGGGGTGGCTCTTATGCCGGTTACAACCAATGGGCAACGGCAAAAGAATTGCCACCGCATTTGAAAACGATAGTGCCCGTAGCTGCCGTTAAACCTGCCGTTGATTTTCCGATGTTATATAATGCAGGGTATCCTTATACTATTCAATGGCTCACTTTTACCAACGAAAAAACAGGGAATAGCAATTTATTTAGCGAAAGTAAATTCTGGATCAGCAAGTTTGCAGAACGATATAATAAAGATTTACCATTTACCAGCTTAGATTCATTAGTTGGTAATCCAAATAAAACATTTCAGAAATGGGCATCACATCCTTTGAAAGATAATTATTTTAAAAGCATGTGTCCCACAGAATCGCAGTATAGTCAAATAAACATTCCTGTTTTGACCATAACAGGTTCTTACGATGCAGACCAACCTGGCGCTTTGGCTTTTTATAAAGAGTTTATGCAATATGCTTCTCCGAATGCAAAAAGTAATCATTACCTTATTATTGGGCCCTGGGATCATCCGGGAACAAGGACCCCAAAAAGAGAAGTAGGCGGATTAATTTTTGGTGATGCTTCGCTACTCGATATGAACGACCTGCACAGGCAATGGTATAATTATACTTTAATGGATAGTGTGAGGCCTGCATTTTTAAAAAATAAAGTTGCCTATTATATTACCAATAAAGACAAGTGGAAATATGCAGCCTCGCTAGGAGATATTGGAAAAGAAAAACAAAATCTTTACCTCAATGCTGCCGATGATAAAGAGAATGATGTAGTGCATTCAGCATTTCTTCAAAATAGTTTGCCTGCAACTAATAAACCTTGTGAATATGTATATGAGCCTTTAGATAAATCATATGGTTTATTAGAAATGAATCCTTCTGAAAATAATTTAACCGACCAAGCCTATGCTTATGCTATAAAATGGAATGGTATTATTTATCATTCTGCAGCTTTTGAAAAAGAAACAGAGGTGTCAGGCTTTTTTGAACTAAATGCATATATAGAAGCCGATGTTAAAGACGTTGATATTGAAGCAGACATTTATGAAATAAAGGCTGATGGCACAAGTGTATTCTTAACCAGCAATACAATCAGGGCAAGATATAGAGAAAGCCTTGAGCAGGAAAAACTACTGATTCCCGGAGCTATCAATCTCTTTCATTTCAACAACTTTACTTTTATTTCAAGGGCAATTGAAAAAGGAAGCCGGTTGCGATTAATTATATCATCACCCAATTCCATCATCACCCAAAAGAATTATTGCAGTGGAGGCATTATTGCAAACGAAACAGCAAAAGATGCACATACTGCCCATATAAAAATTTATAATGATAGCAATCATGCCAGTGTATTAATAATGCCTATTGTAAAAAATTAATTTTCATGTTGTGCGAATAGAAAAGGCAGCTTAATACAAAAGTATTTGCAAATTAAGGCTGGGCAATGTAAAATCAACAATGCCCAAACATAAGCAGTGATTCGGGCAGACAATTATAAATTTGGCTTTTAGTTGTTAAGTTCAACTTTATATTTTCAACTGAGCATTTGTACTGGGCGGACGAGCAAGGAATTCCCTGTCTTTCCAAATACTCAACGTTTGCCGCAAGCAGTTTTTACAACTCAAAATTTGAAAAATGAGCAAAGACCAAACGAAAGATCTTTTACTGTTTCTGAAACCATTTGGCGACGACATTACTGATTTGGTTATGTGGCTTAGGGACTTTGCCTGGGGTCTATGTCCGAATACAAATGAGTTAATTTATGACAACTACAATGCTGTTGCTTTTGGTTGGAGTCCAACTGACAAAGTAGGTCATACCATTTGTTCAATCGCAGTTGGACGTTCAAGTAAAAATGTTCATTTCGGTTTTTATTGGGGCAACGAAATTTCAGACCCTAACAAAATTCTTTTGGGACAGGGCAATCAGTATCGGTATGTTATTGTAACTGGCAAAAAAAAATTTCCAAAGGCTTATATCAGGAAACTTGTAAATGAAGCCTACGCAAATTCTCTCTCAAAAATTAAAGACCAAAAACAAATTATACAGGGAAAGACAATTGTAAAATCAGTTTCAGAAAAAAAGAGAGCTGAGAAAGCAAAGAAAGTAGCGAAGCCAAAGAAAAAATAGCACTTCGACACCAACAAATGCTTCCCTGCTGTCAACAAAAGGTTTGGCAAAATACGGGCTTGAAATGTATTATCATTGGCTTTTGTAATTCTTTTGTGCCTTGGTTCAGATATGAACATTATCTATTTAGCTTTTAGTTCTTAACTTCAACATTAGTTTTTCAATCGGGCTGGATTACATGCTAACGAATATAATTATCAGCTCAGCAGCATGTTCTATTGGTAGCGGTCATGTTATTCAAAAATATTTCAACAGTTGACATTTATCGTCAATAACGGGGTAAGCTGAAAACCGACCAGAGTAAGCAAAAAAATAAAACAATATGAGCCAAATTGAGGTAGGGGAACTGCTATATGAGTACACCCTGAACATTACTGGATTGACAGAATACGGAACCAGCTTAGCGGAAATGATGTCAGGAAAAGTGGCAATGCCACCAGAAGGTGCCCGATTCGATGTATACTTCGAAGGACCTTTGACTGGTGAAAAGTTGAACGGCACGATCAAGGGCGTTGACTACCTTCAGGTGCGCCCAGATGGTCGTATGCAACTTGACATTCATGCCGAAATAACTACAGAAGGTGGACAGAAAATTTCTTTAAAAGCTGATGGTGTCTGTGTGCCAAGAAAGGACAGCAGCATTTCTGAGTTAAGAGAAAACATAACCTTGTTTACCTCTTATGAAAAATATACCTGGATGAATACTCTTCAGGTATGGGCAACGGGAACAGTAGATTTAGCTACTCAAGTCATTAATGTAAGAGGGTATTCAGCATAACTTCTGAATATGTAATTTATATTTCCTCCTGAAAAGCCGTACCAGCGAAGTCCTCAACAAAAAAGGGAAGCTTAATCTTGAAATGATCCAATCACTCCATAAGCAGATTCATATTCCTTCCGAGGTCCTGATTCAGAGTTATAAACTTCACTAGCGGTAACATTGGGTTTTGCGCAAGCCTGGCCCGGCATTGTGGCTTTTTGAAAATTGTTTGCAGCCATACTGCCTACTGTACTATAATTTGTAATTTCACTATTACCCGACACAAAGCCCTGCACGTCAGACCGTGAAAAAACCTTCTTCTCTTTTCAGCTCAACCTATAGAATTAATTGTGCGCTTGAATGAATCATTTTTATGCAGCTGTTAAAAATGTATTTTTTATCCGAAGCAAAAAATGGGTTGGTCCATTTTGGCGGTAAATGTGTTTAGTAAAGCCGTTTTTTAATGCACAGACTACTTTATTGTAGTCTGGCTGCCAGTTTTGGATGGCCTGTAGCATTTTATCAAAACCTAAAATGGTTTTGGTGCGCATAAAGTTGTAACAGAACATAATGAGATTAAATTCTCCCTGCCCGTTCCGTTCAGGCAGGCGTTTACTTTTTGTAATCTTTTAATAAAGTATAGGTGTAACTAAGGTGATGCTTGATGGTACCAAACGGATGCTCTACTATGACTTGCCGCTGTTTGTAATACTGGGATTGATTTTTATGTTGTTATTGTTTGTGTCCACAGCATCCTGATACTCGCTGCGGTGTATGATGCGTTTGGGTAGTTTGGTGCATTGATTTTTTAAGGGGCAGGTTTTACAGGCATTGGTGCGGTAGGTTTTAAAACGATAACTGGTTTCGTAGGCCTCTCCGGTATTTTTTACATTATAAGCTACTTCTACAATGCTTTTTACCACCAGTATGCTACGGCTATCGAGGTCGGTGGTGCTTACATGGCGGGCGGTAGTAGCATCAGGAGCTTGCTGTATGTCATCGTATTTTATGCTGCGTTCTTTAAGTTTCTGTAAGCCTTCGGCTATCTTTTCCTTTTTAACCACAACATCATCGGCCTGTGTATTTTCCTGTGCATCCAGTTCATCTAGTTGCTGCAGATAGCGGCTGGTTTTCTCTTCTATAAATCGGCGGTGTTTATCTATTTTATTTTGATTGTAGTTATTCTTTTTGCTGTTTACTGCTTTAAACTTGCTGCCATCTACAGCGATGTTGCTTTTGCCAACCAGCCCGGCATCACTTAAAAAATGTACATACAGCCTGAACATGTTTTGAAGGGCTTTGCTATGCAGCTTTCTAAAATCGGCAATGGTATGATAGTTTGGCCGTAGTTGTTTCAGCAGCCACTGTAACTCGATATTACGGCTGCACTCACGCTCAAGTTTGCGGCTGCTGCCAGTTATATAATTCATGCAGAACTTTAAGCAAAATTTATGCAGCTTTTGACGCTATTAACATTGTGTCTATA
>JBKJMI010000129.1:0-9616 GCA_046596515.1 Chitinophagaceae bacterium
GAAATACAGTAAGGTTTTTGCTGACCAATAATAACCGCAGCTATTACTAATTTAAGAAATCTGCTGTCAACGCTCAAATAACCGGAATCCTTCCATTTCTGGCTATAGGGTGATGAATAAAGCACTGATTACTCCCTTCTAACTTAATAGCAACCCTATACCTGCAGCAAGGCAACAGGACACCAACAGGTAAGTAGCTCAGGGTATGTCAGGCTATTGACAGGCTATCCTAAGGCCTATGTACTGCTATTGAGAGGCCCTTATTCAAGGGGTTGTTTAATGCAGGGAGACTGCATTTTTGGAGGAATTTAACAGGAGACTTTTTGAGATTGCATAATAATTGTGGTCTGATTCTAAAACAATTATATATGGCAAAACTCGACGCTCCATTCAATTTTACCGGCCGCATTCAAAAACTTTCCTACTTCCGCCGGCAGGGTTCTGATCAGATCATTATACGTTACGGTTCTGGTCCAAGTAAAAGACGGATCCAAACTGATCCTCACTTTGAAAGCACCAGGCAAAATAACCGGGAGTTCAAAGTGATCAATATGCTGACCAAAGATATATATAAAGGTTTAAAACTACTGAAACCGGTATTCGACCATAATGTTTTTAATACCCTGATGAACCGCTCAAGGACGCTTCAAAAACTGGACCCAAATGACAAAGGAAAAAGAAATGCTCTCTTCAGTAAACATGGCCAGCTCTTTGAACATATCAATTTTAATAAAAAATTTGCGTTCGATAGTATCCTTACGGCCAGCCTGGAATATGAGATCGATGCTTCTACCCTTTCCGCCTGCATCAGGATACCTGAACTGATACCGGGAGTTGGTTTCCAGAATCTTCCTAACCTACCTTATTATAAATTCTGCGTCACCTTACAATCTGTTTTAGATGTTCCCTGCGAGGAGGAATACCTGGAACACCAACAACTTGGTCGTGGTGGGCTTCGCATCCTGGCATATAGTGATTGGCATAGAAGTATTGATCCCTTCCCAGGCATTGAACTATCGATTCAGCTTCAGGAAAAAGCAAGGGAAGGCACGCTGATGCTTTGTATGGGAATATTTTTTAGTAAGGGGGATGGAGAAGTGGTGAATTATGTGGGGGCGGGGAAGGTGTTGAAGGTTGAGAGGTTGAGTTGTTGAGAGGTTGAGCTGTTGAGGAACAGCCGCCCCCAGCCCCTAAAGGGGAGGTTAATATGTTTATCAGTGTTTGTTCAATTTCAGAACAGTGATTTCCAGTACCTGATTATGAGTTCTCAATATGACCTTAATTCAATTCATCCTCCCCTTTAGGGGCTGGGGGCGGCTGTTATTCCTGTAATTTTTTAAATTCTGTATTCTTCGTGTTCCTCCCTTTCACAAAAAAATGCCCCGAACACGAAGTCCGGGGCGTATTAACATAGAGATTGAATTTTCGGATATACAATTATTTATTATTCATTCTTAATTATTGATTAGAGCAGTATTCATCGACTAACTACTATACCATTCACTATTCACTTATTCACCTATTCACTTATTCACTACTCCCCACTCTCTACTCACCTATTTCACCCTCAACACCGGTCTCAAAATATACGCTCCATTTCCGGTTTGATGAATAGATAAGGCCGCATCAAAATCGATGACCAGTGAATCCAGATTTGCATTCAGTTTTTTATTCACTTTAATCTTTAATCCTGATTCTTCTCCGCTCGGTATGGTCAGCGGATAACGAATTCCACCTACCACAATGGAGTTATTTGGTCCCAGAACAAAGCGAATCTGGCGCAGCGTATCTGTCGGTACCGTAGCTACTGCCAGCAATGTATCCAGGCCATTCTGCAGCCCTAATAAGTTATACACACCAGCATAGGTATTCAGTGTAATCCAGCCTGAAATGGAGTCATTTCTGAAATTCACCCTTACTTCACGGATATCTACGTTTACCGTATCCGCCAGTATCGGCGCATCAGTCATTCTTATTTTTAACTGTGTAGTACCCTGATCTGATGTACCATTATTCTCTTTTTGGCAGGCGAAGAATAATACGGTACTGCTTACCAAAGCAGTTAGAAGAAAAGCATTGATTGTTTTCATTTGTACATGATTTTTTAATTCAAGGGGGGTATGTCAAAATCATGCCAATCATGAGAAAAGCAACAAGCTTCCAGCCACCAGCTTGGAGCTTTAACGTATTAGCTTTTGAGTTTATGTTTAAGTGGGGGCGAAAAATTTGATTGTACTACAAATTCATACTATCATCATGACAGAAACATGACAAGTGCAGAATTGGCTTGCAGCTAGTCGCTTGTATTATTGATATACCCTCACCCAATCCACCAGCATCTTTTGCGGGAAAATGGAATCATCCACTCCATATTTACCTCCCCAGTTACCTCCTACTGCGACATTTAATAAAAGATGGAAAGTTTTATCGAATGGCCAGGCGGCCACGTTATGTTCATTTACAAAGCGATTATATTCTTTTCCGTCAACTTTAAAGATGATCGTGTCGGCCGACCATTCTATTCCATAAACATGATAAGCCTTGCTGAGATCACTGAATGCGATCCCCTTTGTTTTTTGCGTTCCCTTACTTCCATTATAGGCTTCAGTATGTACCGTTCCAAAGATTGTGTCGGGCCAGTACCCAACATTCTCCATAATATCTATCTCTCCGCTTCTGGGCCATCCGCCATATTCCCAATTGGTAGGCAGCATCCAGATAGCGGGCCACATGCCCTTGCCGGCCGGTATCATCGCTTTGATCTCCATACGACCATGGAGCCAATCGCCTTTATGCTTTGTCATCAGGCGTGCTGATGTATATTTCATTCCCTGGTAATCTTCCTTTCGCGCTTCAATAACGAGATGTCCTTTTTCTACTCTTGCATTCTCTTTACGCATCCAGGTATAAAACTGCAATTCATTATTTCCCCAGCCACATACATCCGGACAACCATTCCCACGATCGTATCCCCATTTGCTGCTATCTGGTAATCCGGAACGATTGAATTCATCTGACCATACCAGTTTAGTATAACCTGATTGTTTTTTTTGCGCCTGGCTGCTGTAATGAAATCCTGATGCCAGAATAAGCATTAGTATATAGATAGATCCCGTTTTCATTTTAGTATTTTTCTAAGATAAGCAGTGAAAAAAAGAAAGCGGAGGTGCACAACTGAAAAGAAACACACGTTCCGCTTCAAGACTGCTTAATTAATAATTGCCATCAACAAAAATTCGACAGCTTTTTTAATCTTTTATTGATATACGCGCACATAATCTACTTCCATGGTTCCGGTCGAAAATGCGGGATCCACGGTGCCTCCGAAATTTCCGCCCATGGCGATATTCATGATCAGGAAAAAATTCTGATTGAATGGAAGCGTATTGTTATTTGCAAATGTGTAAAACACTGCATCATCTACTGAGAATTTAATTGAGGTGGCGGTCCACTCTAATCCATATCTATGAAACTCTGTAGTAGCATTAGTAATTATAGTTGTGCCTCCATCGGCAGAACCACCCGAATGTCCGGGATGATGAAGTGTACCATAGATCTTATTCAACTGATTGCCCAGATGCTCCATAATATCTACCTCACCGCTAGCCGGCCAACCTACTGTATTAATATTGTCTCCAAGCATCCATATAGCCGGCCATGTACCTCCACCTATTGGCAACTTCGCTCTGATCTCAACCTTTCCATATTTGAAAGAAAATTTTCCTTTGCTTAAGATCCTCGCGGAAGTATAATTGCTGCCACTAAATGACTCAGCCTTCGCGATGATCTTAAGCGTACCATTGGAAACACTTGCATTCTCCAATCGGTTAGTATAATATTCCAGTTCATTATTACCCCAGCCACCTGCTCCGAGGTCATATCCCCATTTTGAAGGATCTGGCGCACCAGGTGTATCAAATTCATCCGACCAGGTAAGGGTCATAGTAACTGTGACCATAACGCTGATTGATTTGGTCAATTGTTCGCCTGCTGCATTCTTTGCCACTACCGTTACTGTATATGTTCCTGATGCAGGATAGCGGTATAAAATATTTCCGGAAGAAACAGTTTGAAATACGCCATTGCCAAATCCATATTCATAGGTACTTGCATTAGTGGCCGATGCAGTAAAACTTACGTTGCCACTATTATCGGTTGCCACCACTGCATTCAATGTTAAATTAGACAGTGGTTGATTGCTGTTCCCCTTATTCTTCCCGCAGGAAAACAAAGTGAAAAGAAGCAGCGCAAGCAATACAGTTGATTTCATGATCAGGGTTTGGGTTTTAATTTCTGATACCATGAGTTACCATCTGCTCCAATATTCCGCAAATTCATGCTTGTATTAGTGATAGAAAGAATCTCATAGGTAGTACCACCAGTGCCAAAATTGATAATACCATTTCCAGGAACAATGAACTGTACCTGTGTAGATACCGCTGCGGTAGAACCGGATGTAGCATCCATAAAGGCAAGTAGTTTAGTTCCACCTGTATTGATAGCATAACAATTATCACCTCCGCTGAAACCATAAAATGCTGTTGCCGCTCCAATAGAAAAGCTGGTTCCCTTATTGTTTACATTCATGGAAACACGATTGATAGCATCGCGTGAAAAAGTGATCTCATCATCATAGGCACAGGCCTCGCGGGTATTTGGTCCGGCTGCATAATAATTAGGGAAAAAGAAATTTGCCGCACCCACACCAAAATGTCCGGGGGCATCATTGTCTGTAACCCAAATTTTTGTACCTGTTCCTGTTAGCGGATTTAAAATCGTAGCAGGAATTTCAAAGGCGACGAATACAATTATCCTTTTGCTGATTGTTGAAAGAGCACCCCCAGTACCAACTGCCTTCACGGTAACCGTGTATGTATTTGTTCCGGGGTTACTGTATTTATGAAGGATAGTGCCAGATGGTACAACCTGTGTTGTGCCGTCTCCAAAATCTATATTGTAGGTAAGTACATCTGTTGCGGTAGAAGTGATGGTCACTTTGCCGGAACCATTCCCATTGGGATTGGTTGCATCAACACCCTGTATCGCTGTGGTCAGCGTAAGGGCCGATGGGGTCTTGATCGACCCGAAGCTGTATTCTGTTTTCTTACAGCCACTCACCACAAAGGCAGCAGCCATGAAGATCAGCGTATATTTTTTGATTATTGTCAGCATGACGAATATTTTTTAGGATTAATTAAGTCGGATGTCATCGAAATAAAAAGTATAGTTGGGAGAACCGTCGCCGGCAGTACCCAGGTCAAATATCAATACCACCCTGGAATAAAAACCAAAAGGAATGGCTGAATAATCGAAAGTTAATTCTTCCCATGCATTGGCAACGGTGGTGGTAGCTTCTTTTTCATAATTCTGTCCCCCGTTGGCTGTATTCTCTACTTTCAATAACAATTTAGCACCTACCCTTGGTGAATATACTTTTACTTTAAAAGTTCTTAACACTGAAAAATTGATGGGGTTAACCAGGTCAATAAAACTGCCTGCCCAAACTTCCGGTGCACCTTTTACCATTTTACCAACCTTGGTACTGGTATTGATTCCTGAAGGATTGGGATTGTTAACAACCGTTGCTGTTGCGCCACCAAAATTCACAAAAGGATAAGCATAAGTGGTTGATTGAAAATCCAGGGGCAGTGTCAGGTAATTAGGTACAACGTTTGTAGCCAGGAAGGTTACATCATCCCAATAGAAGACAGTTCCGGTTCCGTTATTGCCAAAATCAAAAAATACAGATGCCATATCGTAGGTCCAGGCAAGGTTCATAGATGCTGTACCAATAGATGGTGTTGCAAAATCAAATACGAGGGTTTCCCAGGTATTGGCTGCCTGTGTCATAGCCTCGGTTTCAACTGAACGGGTATTGTTGGTACGGTCCTCTACTTTTAAACGAACACGTAAACCAGCTGCAGGGGAATAAACCCTGATGCTCATTTGTGTTCTGGTAGCAGTAAATGCAATTGGCGACGTAAAGCCTGCTCCTAATGTAGTGCCGGCCCAGGTTTGCGCACCATTGGTTTTGGTTGTTTTCTTTACATTATTTGCTCCATTGATTGGATCAGTTGCCGGTACACTTACATTGCCTCCAAAATCGGCAACCTCATAATTTACATTGGCCGCATCAAAAGTAACGGGTAATGTTAGTAAGCCAACAGGCATCTGGTTGGTAAGCCTGATATCGTCAAACAACCAGGTAAAATTAGCTGAGCCATTTCCTACAGTTCCCAGGTCAAAGATCAACACCACTTTTTGATAGGTATTGCCAGTATTGATCGCCCTGAAATCAAATGCCAGGTCTTCCCATGCATTGGCCACTGTAGAGGTCACTTCTTTTTCAAAAAAGATCCCACCGTTGGTCAGGTTCTCTACCTTCAATAAAACCTTGGCACCTACCCTTGGAGAAAATACCTTCATCCTGAATACCTTGTTTGCGGAAAAATCAATAGGAGTTCCCACCGTTATAAAACTGCCTCCCCAAACTTCCGGTGCATTTTTTACCATACGGGCAACGTTTGCACTGGTATTGATACCATTGATCTGCGGGTTTGCTATTTTGGTAGAAACACCACCACCAAAATTGGTAAAGGCATAATTAACCGTAGCAGATTCAAATGTTATTGGAATTAAAACCGGATCTACTATGTTCACAGTAGTGGTATAGGTGGTGGTTGCAGCACCACCGCTGTAAGCAACTACCCGTAAGGTATAGCTTCCTACGGCAGCGTAAACATGGTTTACCGCCTGCCCTTCCAGGAAGACTTGGCCGGGCTCATTGGCCACATCGCCCCAAAACACTTTAAAATTCGTTTCGTATAGAGCGGTTGCGGAAAGGTTCACTTTAAAATTATTTGCAGCATCAATGCCCCAGGTAACTACCAGGTTTTCCGGAGCACGGAAAGACACTGTAAGTTGCTGGGTAGCCTCAGATTTTTTACCGGCCACATTATAACCTACTACTTTCACTGTGTAAGTTCCTTCTGGATAAACGTGAGTGGTTTTTCCACCTGCCGTTACATTCACCGGGGTAGCTGGACCATGGCCATAATAGATCTCATATTTAATAGCACCGTTACCGTTAGGAGTAATGGTAACCAGTCCAGAGTTATCCTGTGTGATCTCAAACAGCACACTTAATCTGTCAGGGACAGCGGCCGTATCCACCAGCGACAGGTCCTCATAGGTGGTTTTTTTGCAACCGGAAAATACGGTGAGGAGAACCGCGAGTCCGATAAAATAATTATAAAATTTCATATTCATTCGTTTTGTGGTGGTGATTAATAGCCGGGGTTTTGAGATAAACCGGAAATAGTTACTTCTTCCTGTGGTATAGGAAACAATTCATGTTTACCCACTGTGAATCCAGTGATCTTTGCCGCTGCAAAACCAGTACGCACCAGGTCGAAAAAGCGATCACCTTCCATGGCGAGTTCAAGACGACGCTCATCAAGAATAGCCAGATAAAGTGCATTTCCAGTTGCACTTATATCATGCGCATTATCAAGGAAGGCACGACGGCGAACACGATTCAGATAATCACGGGCCTTGATCTCATTAGGTGATGAAGATTTTGTCTGCGCTTCCGCTGCCATTAATAAAACATCAGCATAACGAATTATGCGGAAATTATTTGTATAATTCAATTCTAATTGACCGGAAGTTTCTCCTTTTCTTGGAAGATATTTTTGATTATACAATCCGGTGTTTTTGTAAGGCGCTACCTGGTAAGTAATATTAAATGAAGGGTTAGCCGCCTTATACGCTTCGATATCCAATACAGTTACATTCTTGCGCTGATCACCTGCTGCATAAGCCGCAGCCAGGTTTTGAGTAGGAAGATTGGTGCTCCATCCTGCCGCATATGGCATGTTGGCTGAACCATTCAAACCGCGAATACCACACTGCTGTACAGCGTAATTACCCTGACCACGGTTATAACCACCCCAGTTATAATAAGGGGAAGTATTTGAATATTGTATTTCGAAAATAGATTCAGGACCATTCTCTCCTGAGAAAAGGAATATAGAACCAAAATCAGTTACTAAACTGAATGCATTCGGAGTGATCACATTTTCCAGCATGGCTGCTGCTTCAGTATATTTTTTCTCGTAGAGATAAACTTTACCAAGCATTGCCTGTGCAGCATATTTAGTGATACGACCTTTCTGCACCTGTACTGCAGGAAGAACTGCAATTGCCGCGGTCAGATCAGCTTCGATCTGCTTGTATACATCGGATTTAGAAGAACGTCCTAGTGTACCTGATTCTTCAAGACCCAGGCGTTTATTGGTAAACAAAGGAACATCACCGAAGAATTTTACCAATGAAAAATAATAATAGGCTCTCAGAAAATATACTTCACCATATAGAGCGTCTTTACCGGCAAATTCAACCGTTTTTGCTGCGGGGTTGACGGCTTTATATTGGGTCATATAATTGGCGCGGTTAATTCCTTCATAGGCATCTTTCCATATCTCTGAAAGTGCTCCGTTATTGGAAGTATGTGTATAATCATCTATCTGCTGAAGCGGAAGTACATCAGAGGCATTTTCGCCACCACTTACCGCGTTGTCGGATGCTATTTCTCCGATCACTACGGCCTGGTTCAACCACTGCAGCGGAGTGTATACGCTAACAGCCATCGTACGATAGTCTGATTCAGAGGCGAGATAATCCAACTCCGTGATACGGAAATCCTCATGCGGATTATAACCTACCCATTTTTTGCAGGATGCCAACGTAAGCAGAAGGCCTGCAAACAGCGTTGATTTTATTATGATATTCTTCATTTCTTTTAAGTTTTTTGTTTACTGTATCAAAGTTTAATATCAATACCGAAGGAATAAGTTCTTGCTTGTGGATAAGCACCACGGTCAACACCTGTATCCAGAATACCGCCGGAGATCTCAGGATCAAAGCCAGTGTATTTAGTAAAGGTGAAAGCGTTTTTCACCTGTGCATAGATCCGCAGTCTGCTAAACACTTTACTTGTCAGACGTTGAGGGAATGTATAACCCAGTTGCAGGTTCTTGATCTTTATAAATGAACCATCTTCAACATAGCGATCTGATACCCTGATATTGCTATTCGCATCAGTAAAAGAATAACGTGGATTTTTTGCACTGTTGGTTGTTCCATAACCGGTCCACCGATCAAGGATCATACGATCTTTGTTGGTATAATTCGCATTACGCTCGTAAGCGCGATACACTTCATTGCCGGAAGAAACATACGTGAATGCAGTAAAATCAATGTTTTTATATTCCAGGTTCAGGTTCCATCCTAAAGTGAAATCAGGGAATGGATCTCCGATCTTGGTTTTATCCTTATCATTAATTACACCATCACCATTTATATCAACAAAACGGATATCACCAGGCTGTGCTCCTGTTTGAGTTGCATGAGCGGCCACTTCTGCAAAATTCTGGAACAGTCCATCAGTTTTGAAGCCATAAAAATAACCGGGAGATTGTCCTTTTTCAAATACAGTAACATTCTGTGATTGTCCGTTAAAATAGCCTCCTCCGAGGATCTTAGCAGTACCATCTGTATTGGTCGCGGTTACTTTATTAGTTACAGTTGTAAAAGTCAGACTGGTATTAAACTT
>JBKJMI010000064.1:0-27264 GCA_046596515.1 Chitinophagaceae bacterium
ACAAGACAACCACCTGCATCATTGGATCCCAGTCCGAATAATTTTCCTTCTTCGATTGCGCCATCAAAAGGATCCCGCATATATTGCGCATTTGGCTTTACAGTATCATGATGGGAATTCAGAAGCAGCGTAGGTTTGGCAGAATCAAAATGTTTACAAAGTGCGAATACATTATTACCGGCGCGGGAGGTCTTTACGTTTTGTGCTGAAAGAAAATCTTCCAAAATGCCTGCGGTCTTTCCTTCCTCACGACTAAAGGAAGGAGTGGAGATCAGTTTTTGTAAGAGTTCAATGACTTTCTCTGAAAGTTGTTGGTATTGTTCACTCATGAATGATAGTTGTTCCGGCTGTTCCCGCGATGAGTTCCTGCAATTGGCTGGCTTTTCCGATGATAACTTCCTTCACACCACTATCAATAGCGGCAAAAGCATTATCCAGTTTAGGTATCATGCCGGCGAATATGCGAACAGGTCCTTCTTCGGGTTCTTTTAATTCTTTGTAATAATGTCGGTCAAGACGACTAATCAGAGATCCTTCATCTTCCACATCAAGCAGCACGCCTGCTTTTTCAAAGATATAGATCAGTTTGGTCTCATAATGCGCGCAAAGGGATTTGGCGATCTCCTGCGCGATAGTATCAGCATTAGTATTCAGTAATTGACCTTTACCATCATGTGTGATGGGGGCCACAACAATAGAAATTTCCTGTTCGAGTATGCCCTGAAGAAATAATGAATTCACCCGATCGATATCACCCACAAATCCGAAATCTATTGTGGGATGGATTCTTTTATGCGCTAATATCACTCCTGCATCTGCGCCTGTAAGTCCGATTGCATTAGATTCTAAAGATTGTAATTGCGCAACGATATTTTTATTTATATAACCGGCATAGACCATGGTTACGATCTTCAGGGTTTCCGCATCCGTAATTCTTCGGCCATCTACTAACTGCTGGGGGATCTCCATTTTCTCAGCCATACGGGTTGCCAACTTGCCCCCTCCATGCACCAGGATCTTTTTACCCTGTAGCGATGAGAATTGCAGCAGCAGTTCTTTCAGCAATGCTTCATTGTCGATCACATTGCCACCGATCTTTATGACATATAATTTATCCATTGCGGAGAATCTCAGATAATACAGTTTGAGCAGCCCATACACGATTTCCTGCCTGGCGGGTAACAATGCTCATGGGCCCGTCAAGAATTTCATCACTGAGTTCCACATTTCTTCTTACAGGAAGGCAATGCATCACTTTAGCGTTATTGGTAACTGACCAGGAGGATCGTGTGAGCATCCATTCCGGGTCATTGGTATATATCTTTCCGTAGTCTTTGAAGGTACTCCAGTTCTTCACGTAAACGAAATCGGCACCTTGCAATGCTTTTTTCTGATCGTGCAGAATGTTTGCTCCTTTTGTAAATTCTTCACTGAGTTCGTAATCTTCAGGATGAGTGATCACGAATTCAGCCTTTCCCCATTTGTTTATCCATTGAGAAAAACTATTGGCCACACATTGAGGAAGTGGTTTTACATGGGGGGCCCAGGTCAGTACAATTTTTGGGGGACGACCACTGATAGGTTCTTCATTCAGTGTTTCCTGTATGGTAATAATATCAGTGAAAGATTGAAGAGGATGCAGCGTGGAACTTTCCAGGCTCATGACTGGTATGCCTGCATATTTGATGATCTGTTTAATATAGAGTTCGCTATAATCATCCTCTTTGTTTTTTAAAGAGGGGAAAGTGCGGATAGCAAGAATGTCAAAATATTTTCCAAATATGGGAGCCGCATCTTTCACATGCTCCACTGTGCTGCCACTCATGATGGCTTCTTCCTCAAATTCAAGAGCCCATCCCTCATTGCCAACATTGAATACCATTACTTCCATTCCCAGGTTCTGTGCTGCCAGTTGAGTACTTAAACGGGTGCGCATGCTTGGGTTGAGAAAAAGACAGCCTATTCTTTTTCTTTTTCCCAATGTTTCTGCGGCATAAGGATCAGCCTTAAATGCAAGCGCTTTTTTTACGAGTGCATCAATGTCTGTGACATCCTGAGCGGAAACGAAATTTCTCATGATTGAATGGTGGTGGACTCTACTAGTTGAATCTCTTCTTTTATAGAATCAATAAATTGTTCAGCGTCTTTTTTCTTCAGGGCCAATGAAGGAAGCAGGCGGATTACTCTTGGTTTGGCTTCACCGGTAAAGATCTTCTGGTTCCAGAGCAGATTCTTTTTAAGATCTTTTAATTCTTCCGGCACATCAAAACCGATCATCAGTCCGCGACCCCTTAGATTTTTTAATTGGGGGATGGCAGATAATTCATCACGAAGATATTTTCCTACCATCACGGCATTGCCCAGTAATTTTTCTTCTTCCATCACTTCCAGTACAGCAAGCGCAGCAGCACATGCCAAATGATTGCCACCAAAGGTAGTGCCCAACTGAAAATGTTTGGGCTTGATATGAGGTGCGATTATAAGTCCTGCCACAGGAAATCCATTGCCCATTCCTTTGGCCATGGTATAGATATCCGCACTTACACCCGCAAAATCATGACTGAAGAATTTTCCGGTACGGCCATAACCACACTGTACACTATCAGCAATATAAACAGCACCATACTGATCGCAGAGATGACGAATTTTTTTCAAAAAAGAATCATCAGCTACATTTATTCCGCCAACGCCCTGAATACCTTCGATAATAACGGAGGAAATTTCCTTTCCCTGCTCTTCAAAACATTTCTCCAGAGCTTCTTCATCATTAAATGGAAGAAATATCACAGAATCGGTCTCATTTACAGGAGCCGAATAATTCTTATTATCAGTTACCGCTACTGCCAGCGAGGTTCTTCCATGAAAAGAACGGCTAAAAGCAACGACCTTTTTGCGGCCATTATGAAAACTGGCCAGCTTCATCGCATTCTCATTTGCTTCCGCGCCACTATTGCAAAGAAACAACTGGTAATCTTGCTTGCCTGATAGCTTTCCCAATTTTGTAGCAAGTTCCTGTTGCAGGGGAATACGGATAGAGTTGGAATAGAAAGCAATTTTTTCCAATTGTTCTTCAATACGCTTCACCCAATGAGGATGAGTATGGCCAATGCTGATCACAGCATGTCCTCCATATAGATCAAGATACTGTTCACCAGTATCACTCCACACATAAGAGCCTTTTGCTTTAACAATAGTGACATCATTGATCGGGTATACGTCGAAGAGATTCATATTAGTGAGTTGAAAGTTGAGAGTTGAGAGTTGAGGTCCTGCCGGCAGGCAGGGTTAGGGTTTAGAAGTAACTTGCTTTAAGGTTAAGTCCTGTGGTTTCATCGAGATCAAAGATCAGGTTCATGTTTTGGATTGCCTGTCCACTGGCTCCTTTCAGCAAATTGTCGGCCACACTATGCACTACCAGGATATCGCCATTTTTTTCTAATTGAATTACGCAATTATTAGTATTCACCACCTGTTTCAGAAAAACGGGCTCCTGAGTCATCTGTGTAAAGGGATGGCCACTATAAAAATCTTCATACAATTTATTCAATTCAGAGAGCTCCAGATTACAATGCAATTGGGAAGAGATGAAAATACCTCTTGTAAAATCTCCTCTCCAGGGTACAAAATTCACAGCGGGCGCCATTGGCTGCAATAGACCTAATGATTCACCAATTTCTGAAAGATGCTGGTGAGTAAGGGTCTTATAGGCTTGTATATTATTTGCTCTCCAGCTGAAATGAGAAGTAGCAGTTGGTGATTGACCCGCGCCTGTACTGCCAGTGATGCCAGTGGTAAATACTTCCTTCAATAGTCCGTTTTTAGCCAGGGGAAGCAAACCCAATTGAATTGTTGTAGCGAAACAACCGGGGTTCGCGATATTGCGCGCCGTTTTGATCTTATCGCGATTCAGTTCAGGAAGACCATATACGAAATGTCGATTTCCAAAGCTGGCATTCTTCGCCAATCGGAAATCATTGGCCAGATCAATTATTTTGATCCTTTCATCAATGGCGTTGGCAGACAGAAATTTTTGAGACTCACCATGACCCAGGCAAAGAAATAAAACATCGATTTCATTACTAAGCTGATCGGTGAAATGAAGATCATGACCCAGGAGGTCCTGATGTATTTTAGCTACAGGTTGCCCCGCATGACTACGGCTATGTATAAAACTAATAGTTGTCAAAGGATGATTTACTAATAGACGGATCAGTTCTCCTCCGGTATATCCGGCTCCGCCGATGATCCCTGCTTTTATTTTTTGAATTGCTGACATTATTTAAAAGCCACTATTGACTTGTTTTATTATTTACCTTATTCCATATTGCTACCTGGTTACCGAAGATCTTCGAAAATCCTCTGACATCTTCGCCGGTGAAACCAGTATTCATTTCACCATACTTGCCAAATTTGCTGTTCATCAGATCGTATGCTGATTCTATACCGATCACCTGGAAACGATAAGGCATCAATTGAATGAAAACTTCACCGGTTACATTTTGCTGACTATTTTCCAGAAAATGTTCGATATCTCTCATAACCGGATCCAGGATCTGACCTTCATGAAGCCAGTTGCCATAAAATTGCGCCAACTGATCTTTCCATTGCAATTGCCATTTAGTAAGCACGTGTTTTTCCAACGCATGATGCGCTTTCAAAATCAGCATGGGCGCTGCCGCTTCAAATCCAACACGTCCTTTTATTCCAATGATAGTATCTCCCACATGGATATCACGACCTATTCCATAAGGACCTGCAATGGTTTGCAGGTATTGAATGGCTTCAGATGGATGAGAAAATTTTTTATCATTTACTGAAGTCAGTTCGCCTTTTATAAATCCAAGCTTTACTTCTTCGTTACCTGATTTTGTAACCTGTGTGGGCCATGCAGATTCCGGAAGCATGCCTTTTGAAGAAAGAGTTTCTTTGCCCCCAACGCTGGTGCCCCAAAGTCCTTTATTAATAGAATACATGGCTTTTTCAGCGTTCATCTCCACCCCTTTTTCCTTCAGGTAACTGATCTCTTCTTCCCGACTAAGTTTAAGATCACGGATGGGGGTGATGATCTCAACGCCCGGGATCATTATATGAAATATCATATCAAAACGAACCTGATCATTGCCTGCTCCGGTAGATCCATGAGCAACTGCATCTGCAGCAAGTGCCAGGGCATGCTCTGCAATATGCAGGGCCTGACTTAATCTTTCTGCTGATACAGAAAGTGGATAGGTGTTGTTCTTTAAAACGTTTCCAAAAACAAGATACTTAATGATGCGGTCATAATAATCTTTAACGGCATCGATCGTGGTATGTGTTTTAACGCCAAGTTTATAGGCATGCGTCTCTACCTGCACCAGTTCTTCTTCACTGAAGCCACCAGTATTCACAATGATGCTATGTACCTCATAGCCTTTATCCTCACTCAGATATTTTACACAGAATGAAGTGTCTAGTCCGCCACTAAAACCCAGTACAACTTTTTTAGACATGTTCGATCAAATTATAAATTGAAAAAAAGATGGAGAAAAGATTTTGGCTTACCGCCATTTCCTTCTTTATCCTCCTTGTCTTTTTTCATGAAAGGCTTAAGTAATTTCCATTGTTTAAAGCGAAGTAATCTTTCAAAACCTTTTTCGTTCTCACGAAAGAATTCTTTGGTTTCCTCTGGTTCATAATGATCTTTTGGATCATAGAGCATTCCTGTGCACATACAATTTTTTCTATCCTTACTCATCAGGATCTCATAGTTCACACAACTTTTGCAACCGGCCCAGAATGCTTCATCCTGGGTAAGTTCAGAATAGGTAACGGGTTCATAGCCCAAATCGCTGTTGATCTTCATTACGGCTAATCCGGTGGTCAGGCCAAAGATCTTTGCGTTAGGATATTTTTCACGGGAGAGGTTAAATATTCTTTGTTTGATAGCTTTTGCCACGCCGCTCTTGCGAAATGCAGGTGCCACGATCAAACCACTATTGGCAACATATTCACCGTGACCCCAGGTTTCTATATAGCAGAAGCCCACCCATTTATTTTGATCAGTGATAGCGATGACCGCTTTACCTTCATCGATTTTTTGTTCAACATATTCCGGCGTACGCCTTGCAATACCTGTACCCCTTGCGGCGGCGGAATCAGCCATTTCATCAGTGATGGTCGCCGAATAAACCTTATCGGAGGCAGTAGCCACCCTTATAATAATTTTCGGATCGTTCATTTATATAGTGAAAGATTGTTGGGTTCACCAGTCCAAATAAATTTCTTGCGGGATTTTTCCACTGACAGGGACCGGGGTGAGAGGTTCGTCCTGTCAGAATGCAGAACGACGTCGGGGGAGTGAAAATGTAAACACATCATAGCCAACCGCGTACACACCACTTGTGATGGGCGCGTGAAAAGCGAACTGTTTTGTATGTGTCAGAATGTTTACCATTTTCCTTCTATAAAAAGGAGCACAAATGTATAATATTAATTCCTTTATCGTGCCAAAAATTTTGTTATGAATCTGTGACGTGGCTGGTTGTGGTTCAGGAAGTTAAAATTTAACAAGCTATGCTTAGCTTTCAGCATAAAGAAGAAATATCGCGAGCTTTTTATGAAGATCAGGAATCTTGTTTTTCCACTGAGCAACAGTCATGGTTTTTATATTTTCCGCCTTGCCGGTTATATCAACGGCCACGCATATCCTTGTTTTTTCCTGGCAGGTCTTCAGCATGGTTTCCATGAGCTGATTATTACGGTAAGGTGTTTCAATAAAGATCTGCGTGCTCTTATATTTTGCTGAGAGTAATTCCTGTTCTTTGATCGCCCGTGTTCTTTCTGATATATCAATCGGAAGATATCCAGCGAAACTGAATTGTTGGCCATTCATTCCGGAAGCCATCAATGCAAGCAAAATGGAACTTGGTCCAACTAATGGTTTAATTCCAGCGCCCATTTCCTGGGCGATCATGACAAGTGCTTGTCCGGGATCAGCCACTCCGGGGCAACCTGCTTCACTGACGATACCGATATTTTTACCTTCTTTAATTTTTTGGCGAAACTTTGATGTAACCAGGTCGTCGATCAGGATCCATTCATATTCATCAATGATAATGGTAGAATCCGGTCGATATGTTTTCCAGAGTTGTTTAAAATAACGGCGGGTGGTTCTTTCGTTTTCTACAAAAAAAACGGAACAGTCTTTTATTGCATCCATCACATAAGCTGGAATGGCGTTAGCGCCTTCTTCATGCAGAAGGGAAGGAATAAGATAGACCATTGACATATCAGCTGTTTTTCATTTTGTGTACGGTAAGTGTGGCCGCGATAATAGCATAGGCCGGGGCAAGTACGATAAGAACATGCATCACGTAAAATAATAATCCATTACCAATGGCCAGCCCTTTATGTCTGCTCATAAATTGAATGCTTTGCGATGGCTTGAAATCAACCCGGGAAAAACTATAATCTAGCATAGAGAAACCGAAATAAAAACCTTCCATCAGAAGAGCGATCACGGGAGTGATCCATCCAACGAAAGGTACAAGGGAAAGAAGGACCAGTCCCAGCAGATAAACCGTTTGCCATCCACAGTTTCGTAAAGCCAGTCGTACATTGCGAAGACAATCTTTTTTTACTTCACCGAAGCGAAAACTATACTCTTTGCCTTCAATTATAGATTCTGTTTTTTCACTCAAAAAGGCAAAAACTGGGGAGCCCAGAATAAGTATCACGTATTTGAAAAATGAAAAATATAATAATACAAGTGTCAATCGCAGCATCATGCCCGTCATAACAAATAAAAAACTCAGCCATTCGCTTCTTTCTTTTTGGAGCCAGCTTTCAATATTAAGATTACTGCTCATCCAGGATACAGCCGAATCGGCCGAGCGGAAAAAAAACCACATACCGAGGAAAAAAAGTATGGAATAGATAATACCCGGGATGATTATCCATCGAAATAGCCGGTGCTTTTTGATAAATAAGCGGGCCTCTTCCCAACCTTCTATGGCTATAACAATGTCTTTGAGCAATGCAATGGTTTGTGAAGTAAATATAGTGAATAGCGAGTGGGGAGTGGGGAGTAGTGAATGGAGGTGAGTGGTCAATAGAGAGTAGTGAGTAGTGAGTAGGGAGTAATGCCCCTTTAGGGGTCAGGAATTAATAATTAGTAATTAATAATCGATAAATAACTTTATATGGTGAGAAAACTTTCTAGCCCATTTTTTGTGCAATTGAATCCATATGTGTGTTAAATTTACGGGGTGACCATTCTAAAACACCACCAAAAAACTGTCTGGCTGCTTGCCGGTATTACCATCGCTTTTATACTTTATTTCTTTGATCCATTTGCTGTGGGTAAGTCTGCCGCATTGGTGCTTGGCATTGGTGGATTAATGATCACCTGGTGGATCACAGAAGCGCTTCCTATGCCGGTTGTAGCGCTGGTGCCATTGGTTGCTTTTCCATTATTTAAACTGGGTACGCTGGAGGAAACGGCTGCGCCCTATGCAAACCCTGTGATCTTTCTTTTCATGGGAGGGTTCATGCTTGGACTCGCAATTGAAAAATGGAATCTTCATAAAAGGATCGCATTAAATATTGTGAGGGTTACAGGAACCAGCGGAAACCGAATTGTTCTGGGTTTTATTATGGCTACCGGGTTGCTCAGTATGTGGTTGAGCAATACGGCAACCACTATGATGATGTTTCCTATCGCGCTCTCTGTGGTAAATGTGATAAAGGAAAATCATAAGGGAGATGGTAATACCCGGCATTTCGCTGTAGCCATCATGCTGGCAATTGCCTATGCATCTAATATTGGAGGTATTGCCACCATTATTGGAACGCCACCCAATGTGGCCTATGTAGGTTATATCCAAAAGAAGTATCACATAGAAGTAAATTTTGTGGATTGGATGATGGTCTGCACTCCGCTGGCCATTCTTCTATTAGCCTGTTTATATTTCGTATTGGTAAAATGGCTTTTCCCTAATCGAATCAAAGCCGACCTCGATACAAAACATCTGATCAGAGACGAGATCACTAAACTGGGTCCTGTATCTTCTGCTGAAAAAAGAGTGCTTATCATTTTCCTATGTACAGCGCTACTCTGGATATTCCGGACCTTGATAAATGGAGCCCAATCATTTTTTAAATTGGATGATACCATGATCGCTGTTCTCTGCGCATTGGCATTATTCATATTTCCTGCTGGAAAGAATAAAGAAGAAAATCGTGACAAGGAAAGAAAGACCTTGCTTGAATGGGAGGATACACAGAAAATGGCCTGGGGTATTTTATTACTATTCGGCGGGGGTATTGCCCTGGCTGGCGCCATGGAAAAAGCCGGGTTAATACAGCAATTGGGTCATTGGCTGGGACAGTTCTCGAGCGCAGGTTTTCTATTGGTGCTGGTAACCGTTTTTGTTTCGCTTTTCATCAGTGAGGTGATGAGTAATGTGGCCCAGGTAATTGTTTTTGCACCTGTGATCTCAGCACTGGCTGATGCAGTTGGAATGAATCCTTTGTTACTTGGAATACCTATGACTTTGGGGGCAAGTTGTGCCGGTATGTTGCCTATGGGCACACCTCCCAATGCGATCGTATTCGCCAGTGGTCATATACGTTTAAAAGAAATGGTGAAAGCAGGTTTTATCATGAACCTGATATCGATGATACTGATCACCTTGTTTTGCTGGTTCCTGCTTCCGCATCTGTTACCTATGCAGCATTAAAAACGAATACCTCCGCTTATACCAAAAGCAGAAATAGATCCTTTACCATATCCATAGGCATTATCTGCGGCACTGATCTGGAATTGTTTTCCTGCAGAATAATAAAGAGTAAAAAAGGCAATATCATTTATTACAGCGGTATACCCTATTTCCGCGCTGGGCTGACCAATAGTGAGATTAGTGTTTTTGGCTGTGTTATCAGCTGTGCGATACATTGCCAGCGACCATACATGGGCCCTTACGCCAAGGTAAATTCCTTTTGGAATTACTTTAAAGTAATAACGATAACCTAGGGAACCCCCAATGCCTTTTCCTTTTTCATTATTGTGGGTATTTGGAATAGGTCTCCACACTTCTTTATATCCCAAACTGGTAATGATTGAGTGATGGACCTTGGCATTAAATGCCAATTGCAGGTCGATGCCAGGGCTGTCCTTTACCCATAGATAATCAATACCAGCGTCTTTGGTATTATATCCTAAGTCCTGAGATCGAACAGTGATTGATAAACAGAATAATGCCACAAGGGCTAAAAGAGTAGATCTTTTCATTGGTTTGGATTTATACAAAGTTATTCAAATCCCTGAAAAAACAAAAGCAACAACGCGTAACGTTGTTGCTTCTAAATTATTTTGTGAAACCTTAATTAAAACCGTGGGCAATTCAGTTTCCTGGCATTGGGATCGGAAGGTTTCTTGATATATATCATGGAAATCTCCATTCCACCGCGGGTATTTGATGCCGGGCGAAGGGCGGAGGTATTGGCATCATAGGTTGCTCCAATCTGGAGACTGTTGAATTCCAGTCCGATATAAGGAATTATCGCATCATCAAAGCGGTACCAGACACCCAGGAAAACGTTGGTTGGATTATCCTGGTCGCTGTTCACATTATAGGAAAATGCGCCGCCGGCCACAGTATTATGTGCTTTGGCTTGTATGCTATGAATGGCAGAAAAATGGAAATAATTATAAGGACCAATTGGCAAACGACCTCCAGCCTGTAAAGTGGTTCTGGCATTCAGCAGAAACTGGCCACCCTGGAAACTTTCCTTAGGACGGTTTATATGGTACATAGAGGCTCCAAAATAAAAATTATTATATCCGTTGGTAGACCCGTTATAAAGGATACCCGCGTTCACATCCATATAACTTATGTTCAACTGTTTGTTATTGAAGACCTCACCGGTAGTGCCTGGAATAAATCCAAAAGGAGTCAATTCATCTTCAAAAACCACTTTGGTTACATCGAGTCTTTTATTAGTATATGCACCCTGAAATCCTACACCGATCTGATGGTATCCGTCTTCATCCAGACCCTTATGATAGGAAAGGGAAATTCCTGCAGAGTTTGTAACGAGAACACCATCGCCTGCACGGTCGGTGATCCCAATAAAACCAACACCCATATTGTCTATTTCAGGTATTCTGTTCTTCATAATACCGAAATCCACAGATGCGGTCTTGGTCACATAGGCGTTATTGATCGTGGGCCATTGATTACGATAATTACCGGCTACTCTCATTACACCATCAAATTTACCGGTAAGGGCAGGGTTGAGAGTAAGAGGAGAGGCAAAGAATTGAGAGAAGTTAGGATCCTGTGCGTTTGCAACAGCTACCATTCCCATCATCACAATCACATTGAGTAAATTTTTTTTCATCACAGCTATTGATAATTTAAGTACGGAGATATGCCCTGGTAAGACCTATCAAACGTTTTGTAACCGTTTGAAATTGTACTAGCTCTTCCCCATTTAAACAAGTTGGAAAAGTACAATTATTTATAGACTTAAAAAGTAGAATTATTGCTGCATCTGGAAGGCTTTTGCCTGATGCTGAAATACAAAGGCCTATGGCTGATGCCTCCCGGCAGGCATCAGCCTGTATTCTATTAATTTTGCCTTTTCGTTCCAAAAGCCAGATCCCCGGCATCACCCAGTCCCGGAACGATATAGCCTTTGGCGGTGAGTTCATCGTCGATATCACCACACCAGATATGAACATTAGGTTGTTCCCTTTTTACATATTCAATTCCTACGGTGCAGGCAATGGCGGCCACAATATGTACTTCTTTAGGTTTTCCTTCATCCTTGAGATATTGAATAGTTTTTACCAGGGAAGAACCAGTTGCCAGCATGGGATCGGAAATAATAAGGACCCGGTTATCCAGATCAGGACAGGAAACATATTCCATACTGATCTCAAAACTTCCATCCTTATGATGCTTTCGATAGGCTGAAACAAAGGCATTATCTGCTTTATCAAAATAATTCAGCAAACCCTGATGAAGGGGTAATCCTGCACGCAGAATGGTGGCCAGTACAGGATGCTCCGCCAATAATTTGTGTTCGGCTATGCCCAGAGGTGTTTGGATCTCGGTGGCCACATAGGTCATTTTCCGGCTGATCTCATAGGCCGCCACTTCTCCGATCCTTTCAAGGTTGCGGCGAAAACGCATGCGGTCATTTTGAACCGTCACGTCTCTCAGTTCGGCTACCCAGGTACTTACCAGGGAATGTTGTTCGCTAAGGTTAACGATCATGCGTAGTTGGGGATTTTTTAATGAATATTGCAGATCGGAAGAGCTTCCTACCGCTTTTAGCAAATCTAATTTCTTCTTCCGGCAAACAAAAATTTAATCATCATATGATATATCGGGCAATCGGCGCAATGAGTGGTAGTTCACTGGATGGATTGGATCTGGCCTTTGTAGAATTTGAAGAACAGGGAGGAAAATGGAGGTTTGAAACTAAAGCCGCCGCCTGTTACGAATATGATGAGACCTGGAAGGAAAAATTAAGGCAGGCACATAATTTAAGTGCAAGGGAGCACGCCCTTCTTCACACCGAATTCGGACATTTTATGGGAGAACGCATACTTGAATTCATGGAGAGTCATCAACTTCATTACCAGGTAGGGCTGATCTCCTCTCACGGTCATACCAGTTTTCATATCCCGGAAAAAAAGACAACAGTACAAATTGGGGATGGCTCAGCAATCGCCGCCAGGACAGGACTGCCTGTAGTAACAGATCTTCGGTCACTGGATGTGGCTCTGGGAGGACAGGGGGCGCCTATAGTTCCTATTGGAGAAAAATATCTTTTATCTGAGTATGAATATTTTCTTAACCTCGGGGGAATCGCCAATATATCTTTTTTGCATAAGGAAGATTCTATCGCTTTTGATATTTGTCCCGCTAACCGGGTATTGAATATGCTGGCGTCTGCATTAGGAAAACCCTATGATGAAGGAGGAAAGATAGCCTCAGCCGGTAAAATAAATGATCCTCTTCTTTCCAAATTAAATGGTCTTGATTATTATTCAAAGTCATTCCCAAAATCACTGGCTAATGATTTTGGAACTGATGTTATTTATCCAATGATCAGAGACCAGGCGATTTCAGTTGAAGATCGGGTAAGAACTTTTGTGGAACATATAGCCCTGCAAATAAAAAACTCCATTATGCAGGCAGGCCCGCCAGACAAACCCGCTAAATTACTGATCACAGGTGGTGGCGCGTTTAATCATTTCCTGGTGAAAAGAATTGGAGAGGTCCTGACTGAACTCCAGATCGAGGTAGAAGTACCAGATCCATTGTTGGTAAGTAATAAGGAAGCCATCATTATGGCATTTATAGGTGTGTTAAGATGGAGACAGGAAGTGAATGTGATGAGCAGTGTAACAGGCTCCAGCAGGGATAGTGTAGGTGGAGCTCTTTGGGCAGGAGGATCGTAAAAACGTATTCACGTATTTGGTATATTTAGGAATCATCACCTAATTATGAGCGAATCAGTAAAAATTCCTTCAGCAGATAAAAAAGAACCTCTGCCTGGTTCCATTGAAGAGATCTTGCTTTTTCGCAAGATTCAGCATCAGTTTCCCAGGCAGTTCAGAAAAGTATTTCCAGATAAACTGGCGGCTAAATCTGTGGTCATCATTCCTTCCATTACCCTGGACCAGGAAATACTGGCCAAGATAACTGGTCATGTTCATTACGAAGAACGGCTGCTTTGTTTGCTGATGTTGCTGCGAATGCCGCGCACGCATGTAGTATATGTAACCAGTATGCCAATCGATCCTGTTATCATCGATTATTATCTTCATTTACTTCCGGGAATCACAAGGCACCATGCTACTCAGCGATTAACTTTATTGAGTTGTTATGATGCATCCCCGCGTTCGCTGACCGAGAAAATACTGGAGAGGCCAAGAGTAATAGAGCGAATAAAAAAAAGCATACCTGTCGGCAATGTCTCGCATATGGCCTGTTTCAATGTAACCGCATTGGAAAGAACTTTATCTGTGAAACTCGAAATGCCTATCTATGGTTGTGATCCTGAATTGTTTGAGCAGGGAAATAAAAGTAATAGCCGGAAACTGTTCAGGACTTGTGGATTGGATCTTCCAGAAGGCTATGAAGACCTGAAGAATGAAGATGAGATAGTACAGGCTCTTACCGACCTGAAACTGAATGATCCTTCTTTGAAGAAAGCGGTGGTGAAAATGAATGATGGCTTTTCAGGAGAAGGGAATGGTGTATTCAGTTATGAAGGAATGGACAAGCTAACAGAATGGAAGAGCTGGATAACGCAAAATCTTTCCACCCGGCTAAAGATCGTAGCCTCTGATCTGAGTTTTCATGAATTTATTTATAAGTTTCAGTCAATGGGCGGCATTGTGGAAGCATTTGTGGAGGGAGATATTAAGCGCTCTCCTTCTGTGCAATGCCGAATAAGCCCTTTGGGAGATTGCAAAGTAATATCAACACATGATCAGGAAGTGGGAGGCGAAAGCGAGCAGATTTTTTTAGGAGCCACTTTTCCTGCGCACGAAGATTACGCGATTGAAGTGGGAGAATATGGATTGAAAGTGGCGAAGGCGCTGCAGGAGAAAGGCGTACTTGGAAGATTCGGTGTAGATTTTATTTCCGTGAAGCAGGGAAATGAGTGGAAACATTATGCCATTGAGATCAATCTTAGAAAAGGGGGCACTACGCATCCTTATATCCTGCTTCAATTTCTCACAGATGGCGACTATGATTATGAAAATGGTATGTTTCTCACTGCCAACCGTCAGACAAGATATTATTATTGTTCTGATAATCTGCGGAACACCAAATACCGTGGTATCACACCTCCTGATCTGATTGATATTGCAATGCTGCATCAGCTACACTACGACGGTACTTCCCAGGAAGGCGTGATGTTTCATCTGATAGGTGCATTGTCGCAATATGGAAAACTCGGCGTGGTTTGTATAGGAAGTACTCCGGAAAGGGCCCGTAATTTTTATGAGCAAACGGTGAAGGTGCTGGATGGGGAATGTTGATTTTATTTTAAAACCGGAGCTGTTACAATAGATAATTGGAAATGGAGAATAAAAAATATGAAAGCAAAATCAATAAAGGGGAAATCAACAGGTCAAATTCAGTTAGCCTTGCAGCAAAGTATAGTGGATGGTTTTAGTCCTACACTGGCATTGGTCTTTCTTTCTGCGATGAATGAAATGGAGGCGATAGGTACCTTGCTGGATAAGGAAGGAATTGCCATTTTTGGCGCTACAACAGGAGCTGAATTTACAGAAGAAGGAACTGAGTCTGAGGGTATCGCTATTTTGTTATTAGATATGCATCCGGATCATTTTAGGATCATTTTGAAAGATTATGGAACAGGATCGGTATATGAAACCGGTTGCCAGGTTGGTGAAGCAGGGCTAAATGTATTTCGCAATCCGGCATTTATCATTTCAGCAGCTAATTATAAAATTCCAGGTGAACAGATCATTGACGGATTGGTTAAAAAGGTCGGTGATAAGGCAACAATTGTTGGCGGCAGAGCTGGTGAAATGGAGAACTTTGATGGGAAGGTTTTTACGAATAAGGAGTCAAGCGACAATGGATTGATATCGCTTATACTGGACCATGATAAAATATCCTTAGAGGCGATGGCCGTCTCAGGCTGGAAACCTGTTGGGACAGAAAAAAGATTTACCCGCTGTGACGGATCCTGGATCCAAACGATCGATGATCAGCCAGCTTTCGATGTGATAAAAAAATTTCTTGGGTTAAATATAATTAATGACAACAATACAGAAGGGGTTGTAAGGCTGAACATCAATTATCCTTTACAAATTTTTCGTGAAGGAGGAAGCCCGATGATGCTCCCTGTATTATTTGCCAATACAGAAGACGGGTCCATTATGACGGCAGGTTCAGTTAAGGAAGGAACTGTTTTTCGTTTTTCTATGCCGCCAGATTTTGAAGTGATCGACAAAGTAATTAAGAGCTCTACAGACGTAAAAGAAAATGAAATGCCTGACGCAGATGCGCTGATCATTTTTTCCTGTATAGGCAGGTTAACATCGCTGGGGCCAATGGCTTCAATAGAAGTGGAAGGATTGGCGGACACATGGCATAGTCCTATGATCGGTTTTTATTCTCTTGGTGAATTTGGCCGGGTGGCTAATGGTACTCCTGAGTTTCATGGCACTACCGTGAGCTGGGTGGCTTTAAAAGAAAAATAATTGTATAGCAATAAATAATCATGAAAGCAAAATCGATCAAAGGAAAAACGTCCGCAGATATTAAAACCGGACTCGACAATTCTCTTGCTGACGGGTTCAATCCTACGGTTGCTGTTGTATTTACTGCAGTAGATAATGAACGGGAAGCTGTTTGTACAGTTTTTACTGAAAAGGGAATACAGGTTTTCGGGTCCTCGTCTGGTGGAAATTTCATTGACGGGGAGATAGAAGCTGATGCAATAGTTATATTGCTACTATGCATAGATCCTGCAAATTTCCTGATTAAGCTCTCTGCAACCGGGCAAGGAAGTAAAGCTCAGATCGCAGAACAAATCGGTAAGGCAGGATTAGCAAAATTTGGCAGGCCCTGCTTTCTGATAATATCCGGTGGAATAGCCACTGATGGTGATGAAATAATTGAAGGAATTGAAAGAGCATGTGGACACGGTACTACCATTTTTGGTGGACTGGCTTCAGATAGCTTAAAGATGGAAAGAACTTATGTATTTGATAATAATGAAATAGCTGACAGCGGATTGATAGCATTGATCCTTGATGAAGAAAAGATTTCATTGGGGGGTATTGCTATTGGAGGTTGGAAACCCATGGGTATTGAAAGAACGATCACCAGCAGTAAGGGTAATGTGGTTTACTCCATCGACAATGAACCGGCATTAGATTTCATTTCACGGTATGCCGGCATAAAGAACATTGATACAGAGAATTCCTTAGGCATGTTACTCAGCAGCAATTTCCAGTTGCAATTAATAAGAGAAAACAGACATCCTGTTATGCGCACACCCATGATGGCAAGTAAAGAGGACCGCTCGATCATTTTTGCCGGAGGCTTGCCGGAGGGCTCAAAAGTGAGGCTTTGCCTCTTACCTAGTTTTGAAGTTATTGAAGCAGCGTTAAAAGATTTCTCAATCTTTAAAAATGACCATGTGGCGGCTGATGCACTGATCATGTTTTCCTGTGCTGGACGTCAGATGTCTTTAGGCCCTTATGTAAGCGAGGAAATAATCGGTGTGAAAAAATTATGGGATGTCCCAATGGCCGGCTTTTTTTGTTTTGGCGAAATTGGTAAGGTAATAAACGGCGAACATGAGTTTCATAACATGACCTGTTCATTGGCTATACTGAAAGAAAAATAATTTATCAATGAACCAGCATTTACAGGCAATAGCAGAGATAGTAAAAGCTGCGGTCAACTTAACCGACAGTGAAAAAGAGCTTTTTTCAAAATCAATCAGGGAGGTTGACAAGGCGCAAACCATGGTGCAGTTCAAGTTGGAAAGGGTAGAAAAAGACCGGCATACCCTTACTGTAATGCTGGATGAAACCATAGAGGATCTTCAGCAAAAGACAAGGGTGGTGGAGGAATCTAAGGCTGCCCTGGAAAAATCACTGGAAGAATTAAAAGCCGCCCAGGCACAACTCATCCATTCAGAAAAAATGGCTTCGCTAGGAGAACTAACGGCTGGTATCGCTCATGAAATACAGAACCCTTTGAATTTCGTCAACAATTTTTCCGATGTAAGTAGTGAATTGCTGGAAGAGATGATCCAGGAGTTACGTACAGGGGATAAGGAGGAAGCAATAACTATTGCCGAAGATGTAAAACAAAACCTGGAGAAGATCCTTCACCATGGCCGGAGGGCAGGTGATATTGTAAAGGGAATGCTGCAACATAGCCGCAGCAGTAGCGGACAAAAAGAACTGACGGATATTAATGCTTTGGCTGACGAGTACCTGCGACTGGCTTACCACGGTTTGCGCGCAAAGGATAAAACGTTCAATGCGGCTACAAAAACCGATTATGATGACAACATCGGTTTAATCAAGGTCATTCCGCAGGATATCGGCCGTGTTATTCTCAATCTGATCACCAATGCCTTTTATGCAGTGAATGAAAGGAAGCAAGAGCAGCAAACAGGTTATGAGCCTGTGGTTACTGTAAGTACTAAAAAACTAAATAGCAGTATTGAAATACTGGTAAAGGACAATGGAATGGGTATTCCTCCAAAAATAATGGACAAGATCTTTCAACCTTTCTTTACTACTAAGCCAACCGGACAGGGAACTGGATTGGGATTGAGTTTGAGTTATGATATTGTAACTAAAGGCTATGGAGGCGAGTTAAAAGTGGAGACAAAAGAGGGAGTGGGAACAACATTTATTATTCAACTTCCTGTTAATTGAACGTAGCATGAAACCAAGCCCTTTAAAGGACAAAAAAAGAGTTGCAACACTAAAGAAGGAGAACCTCCAGCTAAAGAAGGCCATTAAGCATATTGCCGTTAGCTTGATAGAAAAGGAACGTGAGCTGGAAATCGAAACTGCACTGGAAAAAGTCAGGGCTATCGCCCTTTCAATGAAGGAGCCTGCTGATATGCTGAAGGTTTGCAGTGTTATTTCTCAACAATTAAAATCATTGGGGGTTAAAGAGATCCGGAATGTACAAACCGCTGTTTTTTATGAGAGCAGGCGTACCTACATGAATTATGAGTATTACAGCAAGCAACGTAAATCAATAGTTACTGAAACCAGTTATGCCAACCACAAGCTGCAAAAAACCTTTGCCCAAAAAATGATGTCAGGCAAAGGAGAGTTTTTTGCCACTCATATCAAAGGGATAAAAGTAAAAGAATGGCTGGCCTATCAGAAGACCACCAACGTATTTATAGACCGCTTTCTTGAAAAGGCCAGTTCATTAAATTATTACTGGCATTCGCTGGGGCCGGTGGCACTTGGGTTTTCTTCTTATGAGCCCTTAACGAAAACTGAACTTGAATTATTCAGCAGATTTCTAAAAGTATTTGAACTAGCTTATACGCGTTACCTGGACATTGAACAGGCGCAGTTGCAGGCGAAGGAAGCTAGGATTGAAGCGGCCCTGGAAAGAATCAGGGCAAGAGCCCTGGCCATGAATAGTTCCGATGAGTTGATTGATGTGGCCAAAGTGCTGAGAGAACAAATGGGATTATTAGGTCAGCCGGAATTAGAAACTTCCGCTGTGCAATTATATGAAGAAGATCCTGAGAACATACTTTCCTGGCGGGCCTTCAGGCTGGGATCTGCTAAAGAAGGTGAAATAACATACAGCCATATTTCCATACCCAAACATTGCTGCGTTTTAATAGAGGAAATTCTTAATAAATTTTATTCGGAACAAAGCGACTTTACAGTTGAAGTAAGCGGTGCGAAACAGGCGGAATGGTATAAAGTACTTTTCAAGCTGGCCCCTGAATTCTATTCGGCCATGAAGAAAAGTAATAGCCTTACTGAAAAGCGCTATTATCATTTATCAAAATTCTCCGGCGGGGCATTATTAATGATTGCCTCACAGCAACCCTCTCCCGAATCCATCTATCTGCAAAGAAGGTCAGCCGAAGTATTTGACCTTGCCTACCGCCGATTTCTGGATCTCAAAAAAGCAGAAGCGCAGGTAAAAGAAGCAAAGATTCAACTGGCTTTGGAAAGAGTAAGAGCAAGAACAATGTCCATGCAAAAAAGTGAGGAGCTAGCCGATGTGGCAACCCTACTTTTTCAGCAGTTTAAAAATTTAGGATTGTTACCTGATATAGCGAGAGTGTTTTTCAATCTTATCGATGAGAAATCAGAATCTTCAGAAGTTTGGACAACAAAGGAAGATGGGATATTAAGACCAGGCAGTCACCGTATTTCACTTAACACAAATAATCACTTGAAGAGTGTGTTTGCATCCTGGAAAGCAAAAACCCCCCTGTATATCGGTGTGCTTTATGGAGAGGAAGTAATAGATTATTTCAACTACCTGAGTAAAATGCCCGATTTGAAGGAGGATAAAATATTACAGCTTGGTCTCATTTCGCCGCCTGATAAACTTGTATTTACCGAAGCATTTTTTAAACAGGGAACTATTGGTATCGTCAGTGCAGATTCATTATTGCCTGAATCGCAAAATACTTTAAAACGGTTTGCAATAGCATTCGAACAAACCTATACCCGTTTCCTCGATCTGCAAAAAGCAGAAGCACAGGCAAGAGAAGCGCAGATCGAGGCTGCATTGGAAAGAGTGAGAAGCCGTTCGATGGGTATGCAAAAAAGTGAGGAGCTGAAGGAAGTGATAAAAATTGTCTATCAGCAACTAAAGCTTTTGAAAATTAATCTTGACCACGCAGGTTTTGTTGTTGACTATATGTCGAAAGGCGATTGGCATTTTTGGATCGCTGATGAGCGGGACATTCCTTCTAAAATATCGCATCCATTTTTTGATTCTGTTTGGGCTAATCAATTTAATGAAGCAAAAGAAAAAGGAATTGATTTATTTGTCACCCATCTGAATTTTGAAGAAAAAAACAAATTTTACAAGGAGCTTTTATCCTTTGTTCCCGATTTACCGGTAGCAGCAAAAGATTTTTATTTAAACTGTCCCGCTCTTGCAGCTTCCACTGTATTGTTAGATGATATTGGCTTGTATATCGAAAATTTTGATGGTATCCCTTATACCCATGATGAGAATGATACCCTCTTACGTTTTGGCAAGGTCTTTCAGCAAACCTATACCCGTTTCCTTGACCTGCAAAAAGCAGAAGCACAGGCCAGAGAAGCAAGGATTGAATATGCATTGGAAAAAGTTCGTTCAAGAACGATGGCCATGCAAAAAAGTGAGGAACTGCATGAAACCTCTCAGATTCTTTTTCAGCAGATGAAAGAATTAGGAGAGCCGGTTGAACAACTGACCATTGGCATCGTAAAGGAAACTGAAAATGTGGTGGAAGTGTTCGCAACCGTCCTGGGGAGTCAATTACATCAATCCTTTCGGCATAGTATTGATGAGCCAACTGTAATGAATAAAATCTACAGGGGATGGAAATCACAGAAGAAATCATTGTTGGTAGAAATGAACAGTGACGAAATACAACTCTATAATCGTTACCGGAATGAATTAGTTAAATCGGAAATGTTTTCAACCGCAGTTTCAAAAGATGAGCAGCGTATTATCTATGCGGCGTATTTCTCAAAGGGAATGCTTGCACTGAGTAGCAATACTCCCTTGTCTGAGGAATCACATCGGTTGTTAGAACGTTTTGCCGGAGTGTTCGATGGCACCTATACCCGTTTTCTTGACCTGCAAAAAGCAGAAGCACAGGCCAGGGAAGCAAAGATTGAATATGCCTTGGAAAAAGTTCGTTCACGAACAATGGCTATGCAGCATAGTGATGAACTGCCTGCTGCTGCAAATTTATTATTCCTGGAAGTACAGGCATTGGGCATTCCATCCTGGAGTGCCGGGTACAATATCCTGGCGGAGGATAAAAAATCAAGTACTTGTATAATGAGTAGTGAAGGTCAGATACAGTCTGCTTTTCATTTACCCTTTGCAAATTCAGGAGAGTCATCCTTTGCTGAATGGCTGGAGGCTATTGAAACTGGGCAATCTTTCTTTGTTCAGGAACTCAGCGGCAAAGCCATTGAAGTCCATTATGGTTATATGAAAACCCTGCCACAGGTAGGTCAGGTATTAAAAGAATTGGAAGATGCCGGACTTTCCTTACCGACTTACCAGATCAATCACCTTTCCTTCTTTAATGGTGGATTTCTTTTATTCATTACGTATGAACAAGTTCCTCTGGCTCATGATATTTTCAAACGGTTCACCAAAGTCTTTGAACAGACCTACACCCGCTTCCTCGATTTACAAAAAGCGGAAGCACAGGCAAGGGAAGCAAAGATTGAAGCTGCATTGGAAAGAGTAAGAAGTAAAACAATGGCCATGCAGAAAAGTGAAGATCTTTCTGAAACAGCATTTGTCCTTTTTCAGCAATTAAAAGAATTGGGTGAAAATCCGGAAAGAATTTTTATCTCCACATTTGATGATCATGAGAAAAACATTGTAGATATATGGGGAACCACTCAGGGTGGCAATCAACTGAATAAATTATTTAAAGTAGCTGCAGATGAACCTACCGTTATTGCAAAAATAGTTGCAGCCTGGAAAGAAGAGAAGAAATCAGTGGTGGTAGATCTTTCCGGTAATGAATTAAGTAATTACTTTCAATTTCTGAAAAATGCAGGCATTCCTGTTGCAGAAGATATAATAACTGACAGAAGAGTTCAGACTGCCGCCTGTTTTTCAAAAGGAGTAATTGGATTAACAACACAGGAAACCATACCTCAGGATTCAGTTCAACTGCTCGAAAGATTTGCCGGCGTATTCGATCTTACTTATACACGTTTTCTTGATTTACAAAATGCCGAAGCCCAAACTCACAAGGCAAAAATTGAAACTGCTTTGGAAAGAGTAAGAGCAAGAGCATTGGCTATGCAACAGCCGGAAGAACTGAAAGAAGTAGCTGAAGTATTGCGTTATGAAATGGGACTGCTGGGCGTGGAAGAACTGGAAACCTGCAGCATTTATATCAATGATGTGCATGCAGAAAAAGCAGAATGCTGGTATGCCCTGAAAGATCTGCGGTCAACAGAAAAAAAATTAGTGAATGATCATTTTGCATTGGATTTAAACGATACCTGGGTAGGAAGACAGATGCTTCAATTCTATAATTCATCTGATAAGCGAACATCCATTGTAATGCAGGGAGCTAACCGGAAAGAGTGGATCAGCTATTGCGAAGAAAAATCAGTTTACCTGCGCGGTTATTATGGTGTAGAGATCCCTGACCGTACTTACCATTTGTATAAATTTTCACATGGTGCTATAGGAGCAGCAGCTGTTGCTGATATTTCTGCTGAAAGCTGGAGTCTATTAAAAAGAGCTTCTTCTGTTTTTTCATTGGCCTATTCCCGTTTCAAAGATTTATCCCAGGCAAGAACGGATTTGATAAAATTAAAAGAAGAAAAGAAAAGAGCTGAAGATGCATTAACTGAATTGCAGGTTACTCAAAAGCAATTGATACAATCAGAAAAGATGGCTTCGTTGGGCGAACTCACAGCCGGGATTGCTCATGAAATTCAAAACCCTTTAAATTTTGTCAACAACTTTAGCGAAGTAAGTAAAGAGCTGCTCGATGAAATGAAACAAGCTCTTGAGAAAGGAGATGCCGTCGAGGCCAAAGAAATTATGAATGATGTCATTCAAAATTTGGAAAAGATAAATCACCATGGTAAACGAGCGGATGGTATTGTAAAAGGAATGTTGCTACATAGCCGGAGCAGCAGTGGCGTAAAAGAACCAACAGATATCAATGCCTTGTGTGATGAATATTTACGATTAAGTTATCATGGTCTGCGGGCAAAAGACAAAAGTTTTAATGCAACAATAAATACTGATTTTGATGAATCAATCGGTAGTATCAATATCATTCCGCAGGATATTGGCAGGGTGGTATTAAATTTATTGACGAATGCTTTTTATGCTTGCACTGAGTTCTCAGACTCCGGTACCAATAAGGCTCCAACTGTTTGGGTGAGTACCAGGAAAGAGGGCGACAAAATACTGGTCTCGGTACAGGATAATGGGCCAGGTATCCCTCCAAAAATATTAGACAAAATATTTCAACCCTTTTTTACTACTAAACCTACCGGGCAGGGAACGGGATTGGGTTTATCGTTGAGTTATGATATTGTAACAAAAGGGCATGGCGGAGAGTTGAAGGTGGAGACGAAGGAAGGAGAGGGTACAACATTTATTATTTCATTTCCGACTAATAGTAACTGATGAAACTAACTACGAAACTGGAAGCAGAAATAAAGCAGGTGATGAAGACTTACTGGGATAGTTACCTGAAAGGCGATCTGAAAACCTGGGCCTCTTTTTTGCCGGCTGGCTACCGAAATATTGGAACTACACAGGAAGAAATATGGAATAGTAAAAAAGATATCGTCAATTATACAAAAAAAGTGATTGACCAGATGGTGGGTATGGCAGAATTGAGGAGCAAGAAAACCCAAATCATTTTAATGGATCCCTATTTTATGGTGCATGAGTTGGGGGATATGTATATTAAAATGGAGGGCAGCTGGAACTTTTATGCAAAATTCAGGTTGTCTTCGATTTTGGAGAAAACGAATTCCGGGTGGAAGATCCTTCATCAGCATGGCTCTTATCCCGATTCAAAAACAGAAGAAGGTGAAACATTTGCTTTTGATAAAATAAATAAGGAAAATCTTGAACTGCGGGAAGCTGTAAAACGCCGCACCATAGAACTGGAAAATAAAAACAGGGAGCTGGAGATCGAAACCTCGCTTGAAAAAGTCCGTACGAGGAGTTTGGCCATGAATCGTACGACTGAACTTCAGGATGTCATTCAAACAGTACACCAGGAGTTATTAAATCTCCATCTCTCCATTTCAGGAGGTTCTTTCATTGTTATTAACAGGGAGATAGCCCGGGAAATCCGTTGCTGGGGAGCAGGAGGTACAGCTAACACTTCTGTCGAAGTACATATTCCTCGTTTTGAAAAGCCCTTTTACACCAACCTTATTGAAGGTATAAAAAATGGGCCTGGTTTATTTATTGAAGAATACACTCAAAGAGAAAAGAAGGAATTTTTCACCTTCCTGTTTAAACACCAACCCTGGTCGGAATTAGATCCTGCTCAGAAAAAAGAAACACTTTCATCAACGGGTGGATACTGCAGGTCCTGTTATGTATCCATACATTCAAGCATTTTTATCGTCAACCATTTTGGGCAAAAGTTTTCTGATGCTGATAATGATATCCTGATCCGGTTGGGAAAAGTTTTTGAACAATCTTATACCCGCTTCCTCGACCTGCAAAAAGCAGAAGCGCAGGCAAGGGAAGCAAAGATTGAAACAGCTTTGGAAAAAATTCGTTCACGAACAATGGCCATGCAACACAGTGATGAACTTCAGAATACCGCCATCTTATTATTTCAGCAGGTACAATCCTTAGGCATTAAAACAGGTAGTTGCGGATTTTATATCTGGACTGAAGATGAAAAAACCGCAATGGTTTGGAATAGTTCACAGGAAGGTGGCATGCAAATTCCATTCAAACTACCGCATACAGAAATGCCACATTACAAACGTGTATATGAAGCTGCAAAAAAGGGAGATGAATTCAATGTAGAAGAAGTTTCAGGCAAAGCATTGGAAAAACAATTCAATTATTTAAGAAAACTGGATGGTATAAAGGAGATCATAAAAAAATATGAGGAAGCTGGTATTGAACTTCCTACGAGAATAATTTACCATGATGTATTTTTTAAGCAGGGGTACTTGTCCTTTCATACACATACACCTACATTGGAGGCGCATGATATTTTTAAAAGATTCGGAAAAGTTTTTGAACAGACCTATACCCGTTTCCTCGATCTGCAAAAGGCGGAAGCACAGGCAAGAGAAGCAAAAATAGAAGCCGCATTGGAGCGGGTGCGGTCAAGAAGCCTGGCGATGCATCATTCCTTAGAATTATCGGCAGTGGTGGATACATTGCTACAGGAATTTACCAAGCTCGAGTTTACACTTACTTTTTGTATCATCAATCTGATAAATGGCGATGATCTATCGAATACAGTATGGGCTGCCAATCCTGAAACAGGAAAAGATGCTGAATCCTACTACATGAAGTTTGAAGATTTCGACTTTCATCGGGCCATGTGGGATGCCTGGAAAGCGCAGGACAAACGATTCGTTTATACACTTGAAGGAGAAGAGAAATTTTTTTATGATGAATACCTTTATTCCAAAACTGAATTCAGCCGGTTTCCAAGGCATGTTCAAGAGGCGAATAAAGCACTTGATCGATATGTGGGGGGCTTTACATTTTTTAAGTATAGCGGGCTGCAAACGGTCAGTGAAAATGAAATCACAGAGGCCGAGCTGGAAATTTTAGAGCGTTTTGGGAGGGTTTTCGAACAAGCTTATACTCGTTTCCTAGATCTTCAAAAAGCTGAAGCCCAGGCCCGTGAATCGCAGGTACAACTGGCTTTGGAAAGGGTGAGGGCAAGAACCATGGCCATGCAGAAAAGTGATGAACTTCTCGCTACAGTTCATCTGCTGTTTGAACAATTAAAAGAACTGGGTGAGCCGGTGGAGCGGGCTTTTATAGGAGTGATTAATGAAGAAGATAAGGTATGGAGAATATGGGCCACTCATCATGGAGGGGAGGAAATGAACCGCAGTTTCCAGGCAACCATATTTGAGCCTCTTGTCATGGCGCCTGCATATAAGGCATATAAAGATCAGCTTTCGTCATTAGTGATCGATTTGCATGGCCAAATGCTTGAAGATTATTTCAACTTTCTTGTTTCCCAATATCTGCCCGTGAAATGGGAAAAATTTGGCGACAGAAGATTTGAAAATCTGGCTTTTTTTTCAAAGGGATTTTTGGGGATCATTACATTAGAATCGGTTTCAATTGCTTCTCTGCAATTGTATGAGCGCTTTGCCGGCGTATTCGATCTTACCTATACCCGTTTTCTGGATCTTCAGAGAGCAGAGTTCAATACCAGGGAGGCGGTTAAACAGGCATCCCTTGATCGGATCAGAGCTGAGATCGCTTCCATGCGAACGCTGGGAGATCTTGAAAAGATTACGCCGCTGATCTGGAACGAATTAACTATTCTGGGTGTGCCTTTTATTCGCTGTGGTGTTTTTATCCTGGATCAGAAAAAGGCAATGATGCATACTTTTCTTTCGAGTCCTGATGGAAAAGCGATAGCCGCCTTCCATCTTCCATTTGATACGCCAGGACATGTTTCCGAGATAGTGAAGAATTGGCAGCTTAAAAAAATATACAAGGATCATTGGGATGAGGTTGCTTTTCAGGATTGGACAGAAATATTGTTAAAACAGGGGGCCATTGATAAACAGAATAACTATGTAAATACAGTCCCGGAAGGTGGATTTTATCTGCATTTTATTCCTTTTAATCAGGGCATGTTGTATGCAGGAACTACTGAGCCTTTGGATGATGAGAATTTACAACTGATACAATCGGTTGCGGATGCGTTTGCTACTGCCTATGCCCGTTATGAAGATTTCAATAAACTCGAAGCAGCCAAGCAACAGGTTGATAAAACATTGGTGGATTTGAAACAGGCACAAACCCAATT
>JBKJMI010000096.1:0-14611 GCA_046596515.1 Chitinophagaceae bacterium
GCTGGTGTTCCTGTCGAAATTATATCGCCCGGCAGCAAAGTCATGAAACAACTGGTATAGGAAACCAGTGTCGGAATATCAAAGATCAGGTTGGAACTAGACCCATCCTGCATTATCTTTCCGTTCAATTTCAACCATAATCTTAACTGGTGAACATCTGGAATTTCTTCCCTGGTCACCAGCCATGGACCGATTGGAGCGAAGGTATCACAGCCTTTTCCTTTATCCCAGGTGCCGCCCATTTCTAACTGAAAAGCTCTTTCACTGATATCATTGTGAAGGCAATAACCCGCCACATAATCCATCGCCCTATCCTTCTTTACATAGCTGGCTTTTTTTCCGATGACCACAGCAAGTTCAACTTCCCAATCCGTTTTTTCTGAACCCCTTGGAATTCTCACATCATCATTGGGACCAATAATAGCTGAGGTTGATTTTAAAAAAATCACTGGTTCTGAAAGAGGCGTTGCTCCGGTCTCTTTTGCATGATCAGAATAATTCAATCCTATACATACAATCTTAGAAGGGCGCTTCACCGGACAACCCAATCTTTCAATTTCAATTTTCGGCAGTGATCCCTCAACATCCAGTTTCTTTAATTTTTCAAGTCCGCCATTAACAAAAAACTCTTCATCATAGTCCGCAAACCATCCACTGGCATCATAATAGCTGCCGTCTTTAAACAGACCTGGTTTCTCCATTCCCTGGGCGCCATAACGTATCAGTTTCATGTTTAGTTATTCAGTTTTATAAATCCTCCATCAAGCGGATAATCGCAACCAGTGACAAAGCCAGCTTCCTCACTACAGAGATAAAGCGCCAGATGCGCCACCTCCTCTGTACTGGCCATCCTTCCTATGGGCTGACTCTTTGATAATTTCTCGAACATTTCCTTTTCCTGTCCGGGATAATTTTTCGAAATAAATCCTTCAACAAAAGGAGTGAATACCCTGGCAGGTGAAATACTATTACATCGTATATGATAGTCGATATAATCTTTTGCAACCGAAAGCGTCATTGCAGATACGGCTCCCTTACTCATACTATACGCGAAACGATCACTTAATCCTACCCATGCGGCAATAGAACAAAGATTCAGTACCGTTCCCTTCGATTGTGATTTCATAATGGGCAATACTTCATGCAGGCAATTATAAACTCCTTTTACATTTATAGAAACCAGGCGATCGAAATCTGCTTCTGATGTATTATCTGCATTACCAACATGAGCCACGCCTGCATTATTGACTAAAATATCAACGCCACCAGCTAATGCAACTACTTTCTCTACCGCATTTTTTACCTGCTCCTGACTGACCACATCAACAATTATTTTTTCTGCAATACCGCCTTCCGCTCTTATTTCATTAACTACATGCTCTCCTGAATTTTCATTCAGATCAAACACAAAAACATGAGCACCTTGTTTGGCAAACAATCCGGCAATGGCCCGGCCTATTCCACTTCCCGCCCCGGTGATGATCGCTGTTTTATTTGTAAGCTGAAACATATTAAAGTAGATTGTTCATCGAATATAGAGAGAAGTTAGGGATTAGAGAGGCCGGTGCCTGAGGCTCTCGAAGGCAGGGTTGAGGAGTTGAGCTGTTGAGTGGTTAAGAGAGCCAGCCGGCAGGAAGGATTTTCGAATGCCTCTTTCTAAAGATGCATGAAAAATGTTATTGGCTTAAATTTGTAGTAGAAATGGCAGAACAAAACCAATTGGAAGGAAAGAAACAGGTAAGGCGTTTTAAAAGGACTCTATTAATTGAGATCGGGCTTTTCATTATTTCGCTTTTTTTCTTTGTTTATATAGTAGATGAGATCGTTTTAGAAAATGATCAGAAGCTGGATAGCTGGGGTTGGAACCTGATAATGCCATGGCGAACACCATTCATGACTGATTTTATGCAAACAGTTACCTGGATGGGGTCCTGGTATTTTTTGGTACCGGCTTATTTACTATTGATCTTCTGGTTTAAATTTTATAAAAACCAAACCCGGGTTTCAATGGAATTACTGGCCATTGGAATTACAAGCACAGTGATCATGTTTACGATCAAAGAAATTTTTAAAAGACAGCGACCTCTTGAACCACTATTGCATGCTGTTCCCGGATTTAGTTTTCCAAGTGGACATTCATTTTCCTCCTTCACATTTTTTGGTTTGCTGGTATATATTATAGCCGATTCCCGGCAGCTTTCATTGCCCATGAAATGGTTGGGCAGTTTTCTTTGTATTCTGCTGGCCAGCATCATTGCTATCAGCCGGGTCTATCTTAAAGTGCATTATCCAAGCGATGTGATCGCAGGTTTTCTGCTCTGCGTGATATGGCTGGGTATATCTTTTGTTGTTCTGCACAAACTAAGGGGGAAGAGGTTTCTGGAGCAATAAGTTAATGGCGGCCTTCCCTCCCTTATCTTTGCAGGCCAATTACAAATCATGAAATTTTACAATCTTCTAATAAAATATAGGCTCTGGGTCGGAATAGCCTTGATCGCTCTGGGGATCTATGTAAACTATTCCGCTTCCTTCTGGCCAGGCTTTCCGCTTTACCTGGTTGGAGCCATTCTGATCTTCGGTCATTTCTTTTTTGGTCCACTCCGCCTGATCCAGGAATTCATGGAAGCAGGAGATATGGAAGGAGCAGAAAAAGTGATCAATTCTATCAAATTTCCCGGCCTATTATACAAGCCTATTCGTTCGGTTTTTTATACCCTGAAGGGAAATATCGCGATGATGAAACAGGATTTTGATAGTGCAGAGATAATGATGAAGAAGGGTCTTGACCTGGGCATGCCAATGAAAGAAGCGGAAGGCGCCAGCCTTTTGCAAATGGGTATGATCTCAATGCAAAAAAATAATATCAAACAAGCCGAAAATTATATTCGCTCCGCCTTAAGGAAAGGACTTCCGGATAAAGAAAATGAATCGGCCGCTTACCTGCAGATGTGCAGTATCATGATGAACAAACGCGAATTCCGCGCGGCAAAAGATTTTTTCCGAAAAGCAAAGGCCTGTAAACCGACTACTCCTCAAATCGTGGATCAGATAAAGCAGATTGAGAAGTATATTTCGAGGATGCCGGGATAGGAGAGAAAGTCAATAGGTGAATAGGTCAATGAGTGAATGGGCTTTTTGCTTCCTGAATACTTATTTTTCAACCTGCACAATTATATTCACCCATTGACCTATTCACCTATTCACTTGCATTTCTTCCCATTTCCCAAACCTCCCCTCCACCATCTCCTTCCTGAATTGAAATATTTCCTTCAACTTATTCTTCACAAATAAGGCATCCGCCATTTTGCCTAGTATCCCTAATGGATTACGATAATGCACTATATCCGTCATTTCTACTCCTCCTTCTATTTCCTTAAAATGATGCTGATGCTGCCATAGAGCATAGGGCCCTTTTCTTTGCTCGTCCACAAAATATTTAAGCGGCTCCACATGCGTGATCTCAGTCATCCAGTACATGGGAATATTCAGCACCGGACTCACCTTATACTCAAAGATCTGACCGGCATAGATGCTATTTCCATGGTGCTTTGAGATCACCCTGAACTTCATATTCTTCGGAGTAATATTGTTCAGATTGGATGGATCAGAGAAAAAATTCCAGACTTCTTCTAAACTTGCCGGAATTTTTTGCACCGTTTTCAGGGAATGAGCTGCCATGCGTTTTTAAAGATTAAATTCGTGATAATAACATCATTCAGCCACGAAAGTTCGGTCAATCATGTCCATTAACAGAGAAAGATTAGCGAAAAGATTTGAGGAAGAATACGAAAGACTCAATGAAAAGCAAAAGCTGGCAGTAGATACCATTGATGGCCCTGTAATGGTCATAGCGGGCCCCGGTACAGGTAAAACACAGATCCTTGCCAGCCGTATCGGAAGAATTTTACTCGATACCGATGCCTATCCACAAAATATTCTTTGTCTTACTTACACCGATGCAGGTGTGGTAGCCATGCGCAAACGTTTGCTTAAGTTCATCGGTCCCGATGCGCACAAAGTGAACATTTATACTTTTCATGCTTTTTGTAATGATGTGATTCAGGAAAATCTTTTTCTTTTCAATAAACCGGCTTTAGATCCAATTTCCGATCTCGAGAAGATCGAACTATTCAAAGAACTGATCGACACTTTACCCAAGGGTCATGCGCTTAAAAGATATCGGGGTGATGTTTATTACGAAGCAAAGAACCTGGATGGTTTGTTTGCCTCTATGAAAAAAGAAGGCTGGACCCCCGAATACCTGGTTGAGAGAATTGATAGTTATCTCAGCGACATTTCTACAAGGGATGATTTCAGATATAAGACTTCGCGAGCAGGACAATTTCAGAAAGGAGACTTTAATCCAAAATACCATGATGAACTGGAGCGAATGGAAAAACTCCGGGCCGCAGTGGGTGAATTCAATCATTTCCAGGAATTGATGAGTCGCCGTGCCCGTTATGATTTTGACGACATGATAAAATGGGTACTGGATGCTTTTAATGAAAATAAAAATCTGCTGGCCAACTACCAGGAAAGATTTCAATACATTTTGGTAGATGAATACCAGGATACCAGCGGTACACAGAATGATCTTATTGAACTGCTGATTCGCTTCTGGGAAAAGCCAAACATTTTTGTGGTGGGTGATGATGACCAGAGCATATTTCGTTTCCAGGGAGCCAACGTGGAGAATATGGCTGATTTCGCCAATACTTATAAGGAATCATTATTCACTGTGGTGCTCCAATATAATTACCGTTCAACACAACCAATTCTGGATGCTTCAAAAGCACTGATCGATAATAATGAAGAACGGTTGGTTAATAAACTGGATGGATTGATCAAGGATCTAAAAACTGGAAATGAAAAACTAAAGGGCCTGACTCATACTCCTTTAATAAAAGAATATGAATCTCCCCGTATGGAGATGATCGGTATCGTGCACCAGGTTCGTCATTGGTTGGTTCAGGGTGCCGAACCGGGAAGGATCGCTATTATTTATAAAGAGAATAAATATGGAGAAGAACTGGCTCGCTATTTCAAACTGCTTTCTATTCCTGTCTACAGCAAACGAAGTTTAGATTTGTTGGAATTACCACTGGCCAGAAAGATATTTTTGATTCTGCGTTGGCTAGCCTCTGAAATGGACATATCATTCAGTGGTGATGAAATGCTTTTTGAGATCTTGCATTTCGATTGGTGGAACATTCCTCCTATTGAAATAGCGAAGATTAGTATTGAAGTTTCTGAAAGAAGAATAAAAGGAGAACCCGTTTCTATTCGCTCCCTTTTAGCTGAAAGATCAAAGTCACCGGGAAAAGATCTGTTCACTGCTTCACTACATCCAGGATTACAACAAGCAACAGACAACCTTGAATTTATTTTATCTGAAGTACCTAACGTAACGCTTCAGCAACTCTTCGAACATATAATCCGAAGGGCCTCAGTATTGGCAAGCATCATGCGATCTGCAGAGAAGCACTGGCAACTGGAAATTCTTACCACCCTGTTTGACTTTGTAAAAGAAGAAACTCACCGTGATCCTCAACTGAATCTTCAGTCGCTGGTCACCCTGCTTGAATTGATGGATAAGGAAGAAATTCGTCTTCCACTTACTCAGGTCAGTGGTAGCGATAAAGGTATCAACCTGCTCACCGTTCATGGATCCAAAGGTTTGGAATTTGAATATGTCTGGTTGGCAGGAGCTAATGCCGGATTCTGGGAAAAGAAGAAAAAACCCAGCTATGGATATAAAATGCCCGATAATCTTTTTTCATCCAAAGGAACAGGAACGGATGACGAAGAACTTCGACGCTTATTTTATGTTGCAGTAACCAGGGCTGAAAAATATCTTTATCTTTCTTATAGTCATTTTGATAAAAAAGGGAAAGAACTGGAGCCTTCCATGTTTATCGAAGAGATACAGGATAAGCAAAAATTACCTGTAGAAAAAGTTATCATCGATACAGAGATCATTGCGGAATTCTCCGTTTTAAATTTTGGCGAAGGCCTGGCTCCTGAAATAGATAAAATTGAAGAGGACCTGATCAATCGTTTGCTGGATAAATTTGTAATGAACGTTACGGCCCTGAACAATTTTTTAAACTGTCCGCTGGAATTCTATTTCAGAAATCTCATCCGTATTCCTTCTCCAAAAAATGAGAACACTGAATTTGGTTCCTCTGTTCACTTTGCGCTGGAAAGATTATTCCGAAAAATGCAGGCCAGTGACGAACCTAAAAAATTCCCTTCACTGGAAGAATTCATTGGCGATTTCGAATGGTATATGCGTCGGCATAGGGAAAGCTTCACGCCTGAACAATTTGCACGAAGAATGGAACATGGCCATACTATTCTAACTCAGTACTACCAGAAAAATATCAATGAATTCAACAAGGTAGTAGCGGTTGAATTGAATATTCGAAATGTAATAATAAAGCATGTGCCGATTAAAGGCAAACTGGATAAACTGGAATTCGATGGTCGTTCGGTGAATGTAGTTGATTATAAAACCGGTGATCCCGAGCGTGGTATTAGCAAAACAAAAGGACCCTCTGAAAAAGATCCCCATGGGGGTGATTACTGGCGACAGGCTGTGTTTTATAAAATTCTTGTAGATAATTATGAACAAAAGAACTGGTCAGTAGTAAGTACGGAGTTTGATTTTGTAGAACCAGACAAGAAAAAGAATTACCGCAAGCATAAAATGGTGATTATGCCGGAGGATATCACCACTGTTACTCAGCAGATCGTATCAACCTGGGAAAAAATTAAGAACCGCGAATTCTATACCGGCTGTGGTAAAGAGGATTGTCATTGGTGCCAGTTCGTGAAAACGAACAATATGGCTATCGAATGGCATAAAATCGAAGAGGAAGAAACGGAATAAATATTATTCCGTAGAAATATCGAATTCGTTTTCAAACCCGGCCTTTACGCTGATCTTTCGATCAAGAGTGCGCACGATCTCGGGTTGCTTATGCTTTTTGAAAAATTCTCCTGGATCCCATACTCCATTTTTATTATCATCGAATAATAACCGAAGTTCATAATCACCGGGGAGAAATAAAGATTGTGAAAGTTCAGTTCCGGATAGTGGAAAGGATTTATATAATTGATCCCCGTTCATGATTTGTAAAACTGGATTCTTTTTCAGATCCAGGTTTTTAAATCTCAATTTCAACGAGCCGTATTCGGCAATTTTCCGGGTATGAAAACTTAGTGTATCTGTCTTCAGTAATTTTCTGCCGACCGTATCTTCGGCAAAATCTTTATCCAGTATCAGGTGGTAAACGCTATTCTCCTTCCAATTGATCTTCAGTGAGAGTATTTTTTTTGCAGTATCCAATTGCCAGCCATAATTTGTCACCGGTATAAAACTGGAATCGGTAAATAATTTCAATTTGAGAGAATCAAATTTAGCCAGCGGGATTTCAAAATTCAATTTGAATATATTTAGAAGATCCTGCTGACCGCCAACCAGGTTATTGGAATAGCGAATTCTTTTATCAGCACCCGTTAACCCTTTTCCTGTTTTGTTGGATAGATTCAGCAGGGGAATTATTGGCCCGGCCGGTTTAGATGAATAAGCATAGAGTGTAACCGATTCATTTTTCTGTCCAATTACTATTGGAGCAGAGGCAAAGGCAAATAACTGGTTATCCTTAAAATATCTTTTAGTTCCGCCATCATCTTTTAAGGCATAGAGATAAAATGTTTTTGGGGGCAGATTTTTGAATTTAAAATTTCCCCTGCTGTCCATCTTCGCTATGTATCGGGGCTTTTCCTTTACCACGGCCGAATCATCCGCACTGCTATGCAGCATAAGGGTAAGTGTGGTATCCAATTTGCCTGTTTCCGCTAAAATAACAGTGCCGGAAAGCTCCAGGCTATCAATATAATTACCAGTTGAAAAAGTGTAAGTAAAGTTTTTCAACACATTGCCTTCATTAAAATCTTTAATGGCAGCGCCAAATTGTAAGAGGTAGGTAGTATTGGGTTCTAGACTGTCTTTTAGTTTTACCGTTACTGTATTGAGTTTGTACTCAACAGTAGGAAAGACCCTTGGCAAAGGCGATACGATCAGATTTTCCTGGGGACTCTGCACTTCGACGAATTCATTAAAAGCAAAAACAATTTTTTTCTCAGTGAATCTTCTGGTGGAATCCGCGGGCGATGTTCTAACCAGTATGGGTGGCAATGAATCTCTTGGTCCACCAGCCGGAGGGACAATATTGGCACAACCCGGCCCTGTCAGCATTGAAGTGATCAGTACAAGTAAAAAAACTATGGAGAAGGATCGCATGGGTTCTGCAAACTTAAAGCTTGCCATTGAGATTTGCCTCAAGGAATGGTTAATTTGATCATTCCAACACAGGTCGAAGCCATCTTTCTGCTTCTTCAAGGCTCATCCCTTTTCTTTTGGCATAATCTTTCAATTGATCTCTGCCGATCTTACCCAATCCGAAATAATGACTGCCCGGATAAGCGAAGTACCATCCACAGACGGATGCGGGTGGATCCATGGCCAGACTTTCCGTCATAGTGATCCCAATATTCTCAGTAGTATTAAGCAGTTCAAAAAGTTTGATCTTTTCTGTATGATCAGGACAAGCCGGATAACCGGGTGCCGGACGAATGCCTTTATACTTTTCGCGAATCAATTGTTCATTGCTGAGTTTCTCTTCTTTATTATATCCCCAGTATTCTTTTCTCACTTTTTCATGCAAACATTCCGCAAAGGCCTCTACCATTCTGTCTGCAAGCACCTGCACCAGGATCTTATTATAATCATCATTATCTGCATGGAACTGATCAATATATTTTCTCGCGCCATGAATAGTTACTGCGAAGGCACCCATATAGTCATTCCCTCCCAGATCATCGGGCCGCACAAAATCCGCCAGGGAAAAACTTGGCTGACCCATGGCTTTCTTTAATTGCTGACGAAGTGATTCAAGTTTTACTACTCCTTTTGGAGTAGTCAGTGTGATCGTATCCGCATTATTCGTAGATGCCGGCCAGAAGCCGATCACTCCGTCCGCAGTAAACCAATTCTCTTTAACAATCTGCTCTAATAATTTCTGACCATCATTAAATAAACGGATCGCCTCTTCTCCAAAAATTTTATCAGTAAGCACTTCAGGATAACGACCCGGCATTTCCCATGCAATAAAGAAAGGACCCCAGTCTATATATTTCGCAATAGTGGCCAGATCAAATGCTTTCAACAGTTTCACTCCATCTATTGCGGGCTTAACAGGTTTATAACCTTTCCAGTCAAAATATTCTTTTGTGATCACCGCTTCTGCATAGGGGATCAGTTCTTTTTTATTCTTATTCAGGAATTGTTCCCGCAACACCGCATAATCTGCCTGTGTTTTCTTCAGGAACTTATCTTTTTCTTTACCAAGTAATGTGCTAACTGCAGTCACGCTGCGCGAAGCATCAAGTATATGCATTACTCCATTATCATATTGCGGTTCGATCTTCACCGCAGTATGCATTCTCGAAGTAGTAGCTCCACCGATCAGCAGTGGTTGCTTCATGCCTCTTCTTTTCATTTCATGGGCCACATGCACCATCTCATCCAGTGATGGCGTGATCAATCCGCTAAGACCAATCACCGCTGCGCCACATTTCTCTGCTTCATCCAATATTTTATCGGCAGGCACCATTACACCAAGATCCTTAATATTATATCCATTACACCCAAGCACTACTCCTACAATATTTTTTCCGATATCATGTACATCCCCTTTTACGGTTGCAAGCAAAATAGTTGGCGCATTAGATGCTTCCTGTTTTTCTGCTTCAATAAATGGCGTTAATACAGCCACGCTTTTTTTCATTACTCGTGCGCTTTTTACCACCTGTGGTAAAAACATTTTTCCTGCGCCAAACAGATCGCCCACATAATTCATTCCTGCCATCAATGGGCCTTCAATTACATCCAATGGTCTTGGATATTTTTGTCTTGCTTCTTCTGTATCTACTTCAATATATTCTGTAATTCCATTTACCAGCGCATGCTTTAATCTGTCTTCAACAGGATTATTCCTCCAGGCCTCATCTCTTACTTCCACTTTTCCTTTTGCCTTCACTGTTTCAGCGAAAACGATCAGCTTCTCCGTGGCCTCATTATTATCATTGTTTCGGTTCAGGATAACATCTTCACATAACTCTCTCAATCCGGGTTCGATCTCATCGTATACTACCAGTTGTCCTGCATTTACAATACCCATGTCCATGCCCGCTTTTATGGCATGAAAAAGAAAGACTGCATGCATGGCTTCGCGCACATGATCATTACCACGAAATGAAAATGAAAGATTGCTCACCCCGCCACTCACTTTGGCCAGCGGCATCAATTGTTTGATCACCCGGGTAGCTTCAATAAAATCAACCCCATAATTATTATGTTCCTCTAATCCGGTAGCAATAGCAAAAACATTCGGGTCGAAAATTATATCCTGCGGATCATAGCCTACCTGTTTGGTAAGTATATTATAGGCCCTGTGGCAAATAGAAATTTTTCTTTCTTTGGTATCGGCCTGGCCAGCTTCATCAAAAGCCATTACGATAACAGTAGCGCCATAAGACTGACAAATGATGGCTTGTTCAATAAATTTCGCTTCTCCTTCTTTCATGGAGATCGAATTCACGATACATTTTCCCTGTACGCATTTTAATCCTGCTTCAATGATCTCAAATTTGGAACTATCGATCATGATCGGAATACGTGCGATATCTGGTTCACTCTGTAATAGATTCAGATAAGTGGTCATGGCATGCACCCCATCAAGCAAAGCGTCATCCATGTTTACATCTAATACCTGAGCACCGCTTTCAACTTGCTGACGAGCCACGCTCAGCGCTTCTTCATATTTATTTTCACGAATAAGGCGGGCAAACTTCTTTGAACCGGTCACATTGGTTCTTTCTCCGATATTGACAAAATTGGTCTCGGGCCTGATGACCAGGGGTTCGAGACCAGCTAACCGTAAGTAAGGTTTGATAGAAGAATTCTCCGACATTTTCTGTTAGTTGCTCTTTTTTGCGAAAAGATTCCTGAGCCATGAAAAATTATTCACGAGCAGGATAAGAAGTGAAATAATAATAAGGTACTCTGCAGTCGTCATACTAAGCTGGTTTCAAGTTTAGGCAGGGAGCGGGGTTTAAGGCCCTTTACTTCCTGCGCAATGTGGCGTATATGTTCCGGAGTAGTGCCGCAGCAACCACCCACGATATTTACAAATCCTTCTTTGGCCCATTCCTCTAGATAATGTGCGGTGTCTTCGGGATGCTCATCATATTCTCCCATGGCATTTGGTAATCCTGCATTAGGATAAGCTGAAACATAACAGGAAGCTAAATGAGATAGCTCTTCAATATGAGGGCGCATCTCTTTTGCTCCTAATGCGCAGTTAAGTCCAATACTTAATGGACGTGCATGCATCACGGAAGTATAAAATGCTTCCAGGGTTTGCCCGCTTAATGTTCTGCCAGAGGCATCTGTTATGGTACCACTGATCATCACCGGCAGCATTTCTTTTTTTGTATCCCTGAAATATTTTTTTATCGCATAGATAGCGGCCTTTGCATTCAATGTATCAAATATGGTTTCAATCAATAAAAGATCAACACCCCCTTCTACTAACCCTTTAACCTGTTCGTAATAAGCTTCTACTACTTCATCAAAACTGACCGCTCTGAAGCCAGGGTTATTTACATCGGGAGAAAGACTAAGTGTTTTATTAAGAGGTCCCATGGCACCAGCCACCCATGCCGGACCACCAAAACGACGAATGGCCTCGCGTGCGCATTTGGCCGCTTCTACATTTAATTCGTAGGCAAGTGATTCCATGCCATAGTCAGCCTGCGCAATGACCGTACTGCTGAATGTATTTGTTTCCAGAATATCCGCACCGGCCTCCAGGTATTGCAAATGAATACCAATGACTATCTCTGGTTGGGTAATACTAAGCAGATCATTATTTCCTTTCAAGTCGCTATTCCAATTCTTGAATCGCTCTCCTCGGTAATCCGCCTCAGAAAGTTTGTGGCGCTGGATCATGGTACCCATGGCACCATCGATGATCAAAATGCGCTCCTTCAAACAATCCTGAATTGTTTTCATAATAAAAAATTTCAAACTAATAACGTTGGGGAAACCTGCTCGAGGTGTTCTGTAACGTTCATTAGTTCTGTTACCCGATTAACTGGGTTTGGCCGAACAATAAACAAATCTGCCGTTAGAGGGACAAAAGTACAGCTTAATCGGGGAAAATGCAAGAGATAAGGGGGAATAAGTGAATAGGTCAATAGGTGAATAAGCTCCTGCTTGTTGGATACTTATCTTCCAATTAATTCAATTCTATTCGCCTATTGACCTATTCACCTATTGACCTATTCACCTATTGACCTATTTGACCTATTGACCTATTCACATATTGACCCATTGACTTATTGACCTATTAACCTATTAACTTAAATTTGCCCCATGCAATTCTCCTCCTCTCTGCTTGAAAATGCGGTCAATGAGTTTGCCAAACTCCCGGGTATTGGTAAAAAAACGGCTCTGCGACTGGTATTGCATCTGCTAAAACAGGGATCAGCAGAAGTGGGTCAGTTCAGTGAAGTGATCGCCAAGATGAGATCCGAGATCAAATTCTGCCAGCGTTGCCATAATGTAGCCGATGGTGATATTTGTTCTATTTGCGCTAATTCTCTAAGAAAAAAAGAACAGATCTGCGTAGTGGAAAATATTCGTGATGTGATCGCCATTGAAAGCACCCAGCAGTTCAATGGCAGTTATCATGTACTCGGTGGTGTGATCTCTCCTCTTGATGGTATTGGGCCTGATCAGTTAAATATTGAGGCACTTATACTGCGCGTAGAAAAAGAACCCATTGAAGAATTGATCTTCGCGCTTAACCCGAATATACAGGGAGATACTACGATCTATTATATTCAGAAAAAATTGCAACAGTCATCTGTGCGCGTAACTACTATCGCAAGGGGTATCGCCTTTGGTGGCGAACTTGAATATGCCGATGAAATGACATTGGGCAGAAGCTTGCAGAATCGTTTACCCGTGGAGCGGTATGTGAAGTAACTTACTTAGTTGTTTTTCCAAACTTGCCGCTTCAGTAAAATGGATACTTCTGATACCTAATTCTTCCGCCGCTTTTATATTCCGGACATTATCATCAATGAAGATAACCTCATCCGCATTTAATTCATATCGATCCAGCAACAATTGATAAAAATCCGGAAATGGTTTCCTGTTCTTCTCTATCCCACTAACCACAATACCATCAAACCATTGAAGAAACTCAAATCTTTCAAGGGCCACTGGAAATGTTTCATCACTCCAGTTGGTAAGTGCGTAAAATTTTAATCCGGTATTGTTTTTTAAATGTTGAAAAAGTTCCAATGAATCTTCAATAGGACCTTTCAGCATTTCTACCCATCTTCCATAAAAATCTCTGATGGGCTCTTCCCATTCGGGGAATTCTTTTACCTTCTGTTCTGTGGCCAGGGCAATGGGATAACCGCCATCCTGGATTTCATTCCAATCGCTGGTACATATTTGCTCCAGGAAAAAAATTCGCTTCTCTTCAGAATCAAAATATTGATCATCGTAAAGATGAAGAGGATTCCAGTCTATCAAAACACCGCCTAAATCATAAATGATCGCCTTCCATGCCATATCACTGATGATTATATCGAATTTTAAGCCAGATCATGATCGCCGACATCACCAGCATCGCCGCATTGGTGGAAATGATCACCCAGTTATCCAGCATAATACCATAGGCCAGCCACATGATCTCATTGGTAAATGCAATCAGGAACATGTTCAATGAAATATCCTTGGCTGATTTCGATTTCCAGGTCTTTATTACCTGTGGTAAAAAAGTAAAAGCGGTCATAGCACCAGCCGCATAACCCAGTATTTCTATAGTGCTCATTTCTTTTTCGGTTTTGAGTAAGTTTTTATATCATTCTCTGTTGCCGGTATCAAACTTACAGCAGTTCCGCCACCTGTGGCCAGTTTTAATGACTGCACAGATTGATTGTCTACAATGAATTTTTCGATCTTATATAATTCCGGGTTCTTATCCCAGCTCGCATTATCGGCATCGCGATATACTGTAGCTACATACTTTTTATTGGCATCAAGAAAATTCAAAGGGATTTGGAAATTCCTTGCATTCTCATCTGTGATCGCACCAATAAACCAGTTCAGACTATTCTTCGCTTTTCTCGCGATCACTACATAATCACCAGGCTCCGCTTCAAGGATCTTTGTTTCATCCCAGTCAACTGCCACATCACGAATAAATTGAAAAGCATCATCTCTTGCTTCATAATTCTCGGGAAGATCTGCCGCCATTTGCAGCGGACTAAACATGGTAACATAAAGCGCTAATTGTTTGCAGAGCGTAGTATGTACTGATTCTTTTTTATTACTATCAAGATAATTCAATTTGATCCGGAATATCCCTGGTGTATAATCCATCGGACCTCCCATCAAACGGGTAAAAGGAAGAATGGTCTCATGATCGGGAGGATTGCCCTCGCTCCATGCATTGAATTCATT
>JBKJMI010000147.1:0-13563 GCA_046596515.1 Chitinophagaceae bacterium
TCACGCCATGCGCTTAACAAATGCTGAAAGAAAAAAAGAATTCGATATTAAAAATCAGAGCGCATTTATTCAAATAAAAAAGATCATTCTTACTCCTTTGTTTAATTGGTCGCATCCGGATGAATGGGGAAGGCGGCTTACAAGAACCGGCTTATACTTGCAGGTTACCTGCTCAAATAATAAGGGAACGTTGGTTAAGTCCTCACCCTATCCAATTTCTTCAGGGCCGCATCATTATCAGCCAGTATTTGTGTTAAATCAACCCATTGATATTCCCCGAAATTTTTGGGATGACAAGCTTTATAAATCAGAATACCCTATCCAGGTTACAATAGAGCTATTGAGCTCAGTTTTGAATTTTGATTTTGATGTAATGCTGGTGTATGATGAAGGATGATATAAATATTTAGATTACCTCAACTGCTTGTTGCAATCGCCTTAAACCAACCTTATTAGTCTTGGTAGTTCCATTGAGATGTTGGACTTTAGGCTGAAATACCCGCCATGCGAAAACTGCTTTTTATTTTACCAGTACTTTTATGGTCACTTTATTCATTGGGAGGTGGCGGCACATCTTCGCTGGTAAAAAGTATTACCCTTCATCCCGGGGTAGCTCTGGAGTATTCCTTAGGCATGAAAGCTGATTCGGTTATTGCTGTTTTTAAGATCTGGATGAGTATAGATGAATCTGATACCCTTTTGCCTGATCAGATGTTTGTCAAGGGGCCTAACATTGTAATGAGCAAGCAAAGGTTCAACAATTACTTTTCCGTGGAAACTGTCAACAGGGATGTTATCAGAACACTTGACAGGCTGGAAAAAATTGAATTTTTCAGGGTATATTTCAAGGACGTAAACGGTCGTATCTATAAGTATGTTGATGTTTCTCCCTCCCATAAAAAATTAACTGAGGTCGCACTATTACCCGATGGAAATCTTGAACAATTCAGTTTCTATCCTTCTGGTTCCATATTTCGCAGGTGTAATTATATTATTCTGCCGCAAGATCCTAAAGATGAAAGCAGTACCAAATGGTTCGGATTAAGCCCTTTACTAAGTAAAGATGGTAAGGAAGAGATTTATTACGAAACAGAAACTTTAAGAGCTCGCTATTATTATAAAAAAGGGAAGCTTGCAGACAGTAGTTATACAGAATATTATCCTAATGGTAAGATATTAAGAAGCTTTTCGATAAAAGCAAACACGATTACTTCCTACCAGTGGTTCGATGAACAGGCTAAGCCCATTAAGAATTTCGAGAACCGCAAGGCCTTCTTATGGGCCGTTTCAAAATTTGAACCAAAGAAGAATAATAAATTTGCGGAAATTTCTTCAGAAAATGACCTTGTTTATTTGAAAAATCTTCTGTTTTCAACCTGCGGGTTTTCCGAAAAATCGTCCGTTACTGCGCTGAATCCAACCAAAGCTCAGACAATGGAAGCTTTTCGGTCCTATATTGAAAAATTGCAGCCGGGAGATAATGCCTTGATTCACTTTTCCGGGCACGGTGTATATCAAGCTGGTTTTTCAGAGGAGTATAATTCTTATAATGGAATTTATTTGCCTTGTTATGATGGTGGGGATCAGGTCGGAAATCTCTCACCAAAATCAAATGTGATCTTTGAAAGAGAGCTTCAGGATTTCTTTAACCAGGCAAAGGATAAGGTAGGCTCCAGTGGGCAGGTAATTATCTCAATGGATGTGGGTGGTAGCGGCTATTTACTTTCTTTTGTTAAACAAGATTCAATTCAGGTTGCTGGCAATACAAAAAGAGGCGAGACTAACAATGTACTCTACAATATCTGGAATCAATCCTCCGTACCGGTCACTATTTTTACCGCCTGCTTAAAAGGTGAATATAATTTTGAAACCACGGATGATGAGGGAAAGGCTTTGGGATCTTATACCTATGCGTTTTTTAAGGCACTGCCTTTTGCGGCAAGCCCTATCGACCTTGCAGAATCAATTAAAAATATAATGAGAGAAAGGAGAGTTCCTCAAACTCCAGGCTTTGTCACCAACAATTCTTTAGGACTTTTTGAAACGAAAAAAACAGCCGATGCTTCACTTCCGCCACTGACCATAACCGGCGATACCTATATGCTTTCTATTGGCATATCCAATTACCCAAAATATGGTGGTTTAAGTTTTACTAACTGTGCAGAGGACGCAAAGAGCTTCTCCAGTTTCTTCTCCAGCCAATTCGAAGATTCCAGGTTGGCGGAAAAAAGAAAATTTAATAGTTTTCTACTCCTTGATTCGTCCGCAACACGTAAAAACATTCTTGCAGCCATCAATCAAATTCTTTCAAACAGCAAACCGGGTGATTATTTTATTTTTAACTTTTCAGGCTATTGCCGGCCATTGAAAGATAGCTCAGGAAGGCAAGTCACTTATTTTATTCCCTATGGTCTTTCGGATATTGGTGATTCCACCACTATTATTAAAGAAGGCATTTCATTAAAGGATCTGAAGGACCTGTTCCAACTTATACCCGCCAATAACCAATTGTTCATCACGGAGGCTGGTTCCACTGAAAAGTTTAAGGGAGAATTTATACAAGCCCTGGTGGAGACAAGTCCTACTATCGCTGCATTATCATCCCAGAACAGAATTTTTATTTTGCCGAACGGAAGTGGCTTTGATAAATTCACCTGCAATGGTTCCACTCGTCAGCAGGGGCCTATTAATTATTTTGTCACCAGCCTTGATAAACGTCTCAACATATATGGGATCTTCCAGGAAGGCATATACGCCAATGCGATAAATTATGCTTTATCGGGAGCAGCGGTTAAATGCAATTTCATCAGCACCGCTTATTTCGATATTTTCTTTGAAAAAAGTTATATCCAAAGTTTACGTGATTTTCTTCCCGAAGAGATGATGCGCACAAGGGGAGGGGCCACGATGGCAGCAGAGCAGGAAAAAGTGGCCGGCGGCATTGCAAAAAAATATGCATTGCTGATAGGCAACAATGCCTATTCAGGAAAACCAGACTGGGGTGATTTGGATGGTGTCCCCTCGAAGGATGTGGAAGACATCGCCACAGAACTGGAAAAGAATTACGGGTTTGAAGTGAAAAAAATAATTGATGCAACAGCAGACAGCATTTACCAACAGGTCTTTAATTTTTCCAGGATATTAAAATCTACGGACCAGTTGCTGATTTATGTGGCAGGTCATGGTGATTTTGATGAAAAGTTTTTTGATGATGGTTTTATTGTGTGTTCTAATTCGCTACCCGTAAAGCAGGACCCCTATCGTTACACGTATATTCAGTATTCGAAATTATCGCGCATGATAAACCGGCTGCCTTCGAGGCAGATCTTTATGGTGCTTGATGTTTGTTTTGGAGGAACCTTCGATGAAAGAATAGCCAGGAATAAATCACGTTCAATAACCAGTGATTATGAGGAGCTGGGAGCTGACGTTTACCTGTCAGAAAAATTAAAATTTAATACAAGGCTTTATTTGAGTTCCGGAGGAAAGAGAGAAGTCCCAAATGGTTATAAAGGCTCCCACTCTCCTTTCGCGCAATGTTTCATTCGATGCTTACAAGGCAGGGGAGGTTCGGGTAAATTAATAACCTCCACTGATTTTTACCAGTTTGTGAAAAAGTTACCATCCGGGCCTTTGCTTGGAAGCTTCGGTGATGATGAGCCAGGAAGTGAGTTTATTATGCTGGCGAAATGATAATACGAGGCTGCTTATATTAAAAACTTAGTTTTCTCTTTTCGTTCCCTAAGCTTGATTCTTTCATCGGTATAATCTGCTCGATTTTTTATATTTAGTTTTCTTTCCTTTCCTTTTTTGCCTTGACGCAAAAAAGAAACAAACCTGCCTGCAGGAAAAGTCAAGGCTACAGAAAAATGGCTAAAAATTACTTCGTATGTCAAAAGGCAAAGAACTCTCCCGCAGGTGCGGGATCAAACGGATTCAGGTGGTAGGTATCATCGGATTTTTCACATTGGATAATCATTTTACAGTTTTCTACGAATTATCATAATTGTTTTACTATATTATTTAAATATTATAACTATTTTACTGTACTTAGTAATCGCTTTACAGTAAATAACAACCTTATGCCGCTTAATAAATCAGTGGGAAGTCTTTGGCTCAAAGAATATTATCATTTAGATAGGTATTCATTAACTCATTGCTCATATATAGGAAATAACGAATCTATTAAGGTTACCAATAAGGGGAATATTGAGCAGATATATGGAATAAGATATGCCCCTTCTGCTGATATTCCTTTAAAACATCTCGAGTTCTCTTTAAAATATGATCACCTAAACCTTGATTTCTTAAATGCCTTGTTTCTAAAAATTCCAATAGGTTATATCTCGGCATTTATAGAAGCTTCTCCTTCCGGGAAGTATGCCCGTAAAATTGGTTTTTTGTATGAATTTTTAACGAAGCGTGAATTGGAAATAAACAAGACCATCACAGGTAACTATACAGATCTTTTAGATACTGAAAAGTATATCACAGGGAACACAGTTAAAAATAATCGATGGAGAGTGAATAATAATTTATTGGGCACGGCATTCTTTTGCCCTGTGGTAAGAAAAACAAGAGTGTTAGAGGAATTATTAAGTCAAAATATATCTGAAAAAATTGAGAATCTGAAAAACGAGTTTCCCCCGGAAATATTTCGAAGGGCCACTAATTATCTTTATAGCAAAGAAACACGTTCTTCCTACGAAATCGAAAAAGAACAACCATCGCCTGACAGGATGGAAAAATTTATAGCGCTCTTAATAAAAGCTGGAACGGAACAACAGTCACAAATGCTAAATGAATCCCGACTGATACAATTACAAAATGCTATTGTTGATCCCAGGTTTGCGGCGACGTCATTCAGAAATCATCAAAATTATATAGGACAGACTTTTCCGGGATACAATGAAATGATTCATTACATCAGTCCGCCGCCGGAAATATTAAACACGTTAATGGATGGCTTAAAAGACCTGGTAGAAAAAACTGCTGGTATTTCACCCGAAATAAGAGCGGCCATCATTGCATTTGGTTTCGTATTTATTCACCCTTTTGAAGATGGCAATGGCCGGTTACACCGATTTCTTATACATGATATTCTTGTACATGATGGAGTTGTACAGCAGGGATTGATAATTCCAGTATCGGCACATATGCTGAATAATATTAAGGAGTATGATGCTATCCTGGAAAATTATTCAAAGCCCCTCATGTTAAATATAAAATACCACCTGAATGATAATGGAGAAATGGAGGTAATCAACAAAGACGAAGTGGAAGAATATTATCGTTATCCTGATTTAACTGATCACTGCATTTACCTGACTGAAACCATCCATGCTACTCTTAAAGAGGATATGCCTGATGAGTTAATATTCATACAAAGGTATGATGAAGTTAAAAAGGCATTACAGCAAATTGTAGATATGCCCGATAAAGACATTAATCTTATGATAATATTTCTTCATCAAAATAAAGGTATGTTCCCAAAAAGGAAGCGTGATCATTTTAGCAAACTTACCGATGAAGAAATTTTACAGATGCAAGTCAGCTTTAGAAAAGTATTTGAAATGGAAGAGTTGTAGTCTGCCTAATGAGGGAAAATCCACATCCCCTCACCATTAAATTTCGTTTTGAATTGACCAGGAATAAGCTTAGGAATCAAACGTTTTCCTGGTCAGTTACGACAGGATTCTGGTGGTCAGGATGAGCGGATTTTCCAGTAAATATCCGATGGTTATATTTCTGAATGGTTCAGGTGAACGTGGTAGCGATAACGACGCATAATTTTTATTATTCCAATGAATATCCTAAAACCAACAAAATGACCCCGATCAATTCAAAATCCTTAACATTTGATTAAATTTATAATACAACCACTATTCTACTTTTACTCCCCAAAGACCTGACAACACCTCAAATGAATACACTCAATTGCCCTGATTTTAACCTTGGACATTCGATCACTCCTGAACAAAAGCAGTTTTTTGACAGGAACGGTGTCATCGTATTCCGGAAGTTCCTTTCCCAGGAACAAGTCAGCCTGGCCATTGACGAAATTAAAAGGGTTGAGCAAATCTGGTTGGATGAATCCCGTGAAAAAGTGAATGGGATCCCACTGAAATTCGGGAAAGACGAACATGGTAATAAAATGGTCCAGCGCGCCTGCTTTCTTTCTTTATTCAGTGACCCGCTGCATGATATTTTACGGAATGAAAGATTCCAGTCGCTGGTGGAACTGATGAAACCATTTGAGGGTCGCTTTTCAGAAACGGAGAAAGATGGTCTTGTATTCAATCACTACCTCCGTGAAGCAAACAGCACATTCAGTAAAATGGGATGGCATACCGACAGCCCTCGCGATATCTTTCTCGGACAACGTATCATGCCTATGTATAATGTTGGTATTCATCTCGACGACTGTCCCTTCGAGAACGGTGGACTGCGTGTACTAGCGGGCAGTCATAAACAGAGTACATTCAGGATGCTATTTGCAAAAAAATATTTCGTTGACAACAACCCCGATGACAGGGAGATCGGCTTTGATATTAGCGCCGGAGATATTTCTGTACACGATGGCAGGATCTGGCACCGGGTGCAACAATCACCACATATCGGAGAAAAGAGTCGCAGAAGAGTGATGTATATTCCAATTATTACCGGGAAATGCAGGCCCAAAACGGAGAACAGCAAAACACCTCTTTATCATCTGTTTACTTCCAGATCACATAAATAAATGACCAGCCTCCTTTATTTGATGGTCATGATTGTCTGGCGTATTTTACAAACCAATTATGTCATATGCATTGATCACAGGAGCCAGTAAGGGCATTGGAAAAGCCATTGCAGAAGAACTGGCATCAAAGGGCTTTGACCTGCTACTGGTTGCCCGCACGGAATCCCTTTTACAGGAACTCTCAGAAAACCTGTCAGCAAAATACAAGATCAGCTCTGCCTATATGGCAACCGACCTCACAGAAAAAGAGTCCGTGCAAAAGATCACCGCATGGTGCCTCTCAGGTCAATTCCCTGTCAGTATGCTGATAAATAATGCAGGCTTTGGTATCTGCGGTGAGTTCGGGGAGACCCCAATCTCCAGACATCTAAGTCTGATGTATTTGAACATGAATGTACCGGTTCAGCTTTGCTATAGTTTACTTCCTTTACTTAAAACTCAGGAAAAAGCATATATCCTGAATATCGGCAGCACCACAGCCTATCATGCTATTCCGCTGATGTCGCTGTACGCAGCCAGCAAAGTATTCATCCTCCGGTTCAGCAGAGGCCTGCATTACGAATTGAGACATACAGCTGTTTCAGTTACCTGTGTATGCCCCGGATCTACTGAAACTGACTTCCCGCAGCAGGCAGGTGTTTCAGCGCGTACCATTAAAATGGGAAAGAAATTCACGATGTCACCTCAAAAAGTAGCGCAACTTGCCGTGGCAGGAATGCTGGCCGGAAAAAAAGAAGTAGTGCCAGGCTTTATCAATAAGCTCAGTGTGTTTCTTGCTTGGCTGTTCCCTGCTTCATGGGCAGAGAAAACGGCGATGAAATTGTTCAAATAATCTTATGGTTATAAAGGATCCTACTCTCCTTTCCCGCAACGATTCATTCAATGCTTACAAATGGCCAAATGATAAAACGTGGCCTCTTTTATTAAAACTCAGTTTTTCTCTATTCGTTCCCTAAGCGTTATCAGAATATTCGCATACTTATCCTTTCTTTTTTGCCTTGACGTAAAAAAGAAGAGAAAGGTATAGCATCTATATTTTTCCTGCCTACCGACAGGCAGGCGTGTTATTTGTGTAATTAGTGTAATTCGTGTTCTGTTATCTATATCTCACCTCAAACTAGCATGCATATATCCAAAACTATAATCTCTGCAGGTATTCAAAACCGTATTTACAAAAATATATTCATCCACCTCTTTTGTAAAATGAATAAAAGTCTGCCTCTTCTTTCCGCGCAATTTTTTAACCTTCAGCTTCTTATTGTTTTTGGATAGAACAATCGGGATAAGGCGGAGAAAATAATTGTTCGAAGCAAATTCATATTTCAATTCTTCAAAAATATTAACGAATGCTTCCCCATCTACTTCAGCATTATTCTCTGTGATGATGCAATGTATGGCCTGCTTTTGATCATGGTGATTTTCCAGGCACTCGAATGCCTTCACAATATCCGTGAAATGATATATCTCAGATACAGGTAGCTCTCGCTTCAGGATACTCATGTAATGATCTGCATCCTGTAAATCATTTTCTATATAGATGATTCGGAAAGCACGGGTTTTAAAATCTACCTCAGCCTTTGGCGAACTAGGATAATACAAATCTTTATCATTACTACTATGCTCTATTTTTTTCTCTTTACTTAATTTCTTACGGGCCTCATTAAAATCTTTTTTACGCGACATACCAGACCTCTCAAACCATTCCTGGATTTTAATACCATTATTGCTAACGAGTATTTCGTATAAAGGGTCGCTATATTTATCCATTGTTGCGGGCTTGCTTGGTTTCATAAAGAGAACAAATGAGCGTAGCGAATCTTCGTGAAATTCCTGCCTGCCGGCAGGCAGGTGTATTATTCGTGTCCTTTGTGTAATTAGCGTAATTCGTGGCCTGTATTTTTGTGTCCTTGTGTAATCACCGAATTTTCCACCTCTATAAATGATAGTAGTTCCATTTTACTTCCTTTTCTTATTAGGCTTCTTAACATCTTTAAGCATTTTTTTGCCCTCTTTATCTAATTTTCGTTGTATCTTTTTTACATCTTCTGCCGGTGGCAAATTTTCCGGTTGAATTCCTCTTTCAAGTAGCATACGTCTAACAGCAGAACTATTGTCAACATGCTCTTTTTCAATAGGATTCTGGCCTCTCAAATTTTTGTTTTGTACATTAAGCCCAGTCATTTCTGCGGCCAGGTCTTTTGCCTTTATACTGATTGTAGGCAAAAAGTCTGCTACAGGTCTAGTCTCAGGTATACCCATTTTACGCTTTAGCATTTGGGTTGACAACCGAAATAAGGCCTGATCACCTTTTGAACGGATGATTGCGAAACCTTTATCATCTATACCTCTTTCATATAGTACACCAGATAATTGCTTTTCTGTTTGGCTTAATTTTTCTCTTGCCTTAACTCTTTCAAATTCCAATAACCGCTGTTCTATTATTTCCGCCCGGCGGGTTTGAAACGCAAAATATGTTTGTGCAAATGCAATCTCCGCTTTCCTGCTATCTCCATTTTGGGCAATAAGGTAACAGGCATATCTTGTAAGTGCTATATCATTGATCTCTCTTTCTGTCCCGGACCCGATGTCCACCATTTTCCTCAGGTCAGGAAAATGGTCATCTACACTCCCTCCTGCATTTTTACAGGCGTCCTTTGCCTTGGTAATTACTTTTTCAAAATTTTCCCACTTACTGTATCCCAATAATATTTGAAGATCTCTTGCACTCCAGCATTCAAGCCCATCAATCACTTGCATTGAAGCTTCAAAAGCTGCTACTTGCTGTTTTATTTCTTCTGATTTCATATTTATTATTTTATCCTTTTGGTGGGTTTGGGTCATTTCCATGTGTTTAGCCTGAGCAGATTTTCCACGCACGGTTTCGTGCACCTATTATATTAGGTATCCTTGTATGTTAATGGGCCAAAAGCATTAGGATTTGCTTGCAAAAGATTTCCCATCATCAGATGCCACTATCCTGCCACCTGAATTTACAAAGAAATCTATACAGTCATTATGACTTGAAAAGAAGCGTTCCTTTAAGTCAATATATTTCGGACCTCTTTTAATACAATGATCTTCAATCATGTCTCGGTCTTCAAAACTGAACGAGCAGTAGAGCTTTGAGAGTTCACCTAAATTGTTGATTGGAGACGCTATAATGTTTCGATACCCCATTTCAAAAGTAATAACATAAACAGCTTCTTCATCAAACCAAGACTCAAAGGTTTTAAGGTCGTATTCATAAATAATATTTTCCCGAAAATCATCATGATAGAGATCATAACTTAAAAATCCGATTACCTGTTGCAGTAAATGCATCATATACCCTTTGTATGGGCTTTTTAAAAGAGGAATAGTAAATACAAGATGACGGTAATTATCAATTTCGGAGACAAAATGTTCGAGAACCTCAAATTCGGGGTCTTCTTTTATGTCTTGTTGTTCCTTGTAATCATATAAACGATCTTCAAAATCGGATTCTATTTGCTGAAAGGCTTCTTCATAAGAATAAACTGTTTGAATTTGAACAAAGCTGTAACATTCAGGCAATGCAAAATAATCTTGCAACGAAATGATCCCGTGACGAAATTCCCGTAATGGATATGGAAAAGTGGGTATAAGTGGAAAATCCGGTGATTCTAACCACTCTTATCCGGTGCAAACTGACCACCCTAAGTTAACGACCTGTTGATGCAATAAAAAGGTTGTTTTTTTTGATTAAAAAGAACTGTTTAGTCTTCCTGTTTTCAACAAGTTATTGTTCTTCTGGCAGTGGTAATAGCAGCCCCGATTATACTACCGCGGAGGATCTTGCAACTGCCATTTTAAATACAATGGAAAATAATACAGTTTCAGTATCATCAAACATTGAAAGTTCCATACTTGATGAATCTCTTACTACAAGGTCTGCTTTGTACAAATGGAAATGTATTCAGGGTACAGGCTGGTGTAAGTGCCCCATAATTCAGGCAGTCATTAATTGAAGATATTCATTTTTACAAACCTTGTATTCCCATTCTTCCGGTGTCAGATTATTCAATCCTTCATGTGGTCTTCGCAGATTGTATTCCTCCATCCATTCTGCTGTTAATTGTTTCACCTGATACAGATCAAAGAACAAGTAGGCGTCCAGAATAGCTTCTCTGTAAAGCCGGTTAAAGCGTTCCACATATCCATTCTGCATGGGTTTTCCAGGTTGAATAAACTGAATCTTTTCGGATATATCTACGCCCTGTTCTGTGCGCCTTCTTTCATAAACTCATTTTATCATAAATAATTCAATACCTATGAGAAGATCACCTAATTACTGTAAAGTTTATAATTATTGCTACATAAGTACTTTAAGTACCTCGAAACTAATATTTTTAAACTAATTTTTTGCAGTAGTTTAAAAAATATTCTATCTTGGTACTATGAGTTCCGAAAACACATCAAAAATAAACCAACTCCTCAGTTCACAACCCGCAGGTGTGGTCATGCAATCTTCCTGGTTAACAAAGCAAGGATATAGCCTGGACCTTCAAAAGCGCTACAGAAAGAGTAACTGGCTAAAATCAATAGGTACAGGAGCTATGATACGGGCTGGGGATCAAGTTAGTTATGAAGGCGCAATCTATGCCTTACAGCAAGAAAGCGGCTCTGCGATGCATCCCGGCGGCAAAACCGCATTAGGTTTACTGGGCATGTCCCACTACTTGGAATTTGCGCAGCAAAGCGTAACAGTTTTCGGCGGCAGAGCCGAAAACCTACCTCAGTGGTTCAAAAAATATGATTGGGGAACAAAGGTCAATTATTACAAAACCTCCTTTTTACCACCCCACATTTGTTTGACCGAAAAGGAATTCAAAAACTTTTCAATCAAAATATCAAATGCACCAAGGGCACTTATGGAATGTTTATATCTTGTACCGGAAAAGCAAGACCTTGTAGAGTGCTTTCATTTAATGGAAAGCATGAATAATGTCAGGCCGACCCTCGTTCAGGAATTACTCGAAAAATGCGAATCCGTAAAAGTAAAACGCCTGTTTCTCTATCTTGCTGAGAAAACAAATCATGAATGGTTCAAGCGTCTTGATCTTGAGAAAATAGATTTAGGAAAGGGTAAAAGAAGCATCGTGAAGAATGGTGTTTATAATTCAAAATATCAAATAACAGTTTCAAGAGAACTTGAAGAAAATGATCAAAGACGAATATAAAAAACAGGTTCAGCTTTTGCTCGCAATTATGCCGGAAATAGCAAAAGAAGAATGCTTTGCATTGCATGGTGGAACAGCAATAAATCTGTTTATCCGAAACATGCCAAGGCTCTCTGTTGATATTGACCTCACATATTTACTTTTGGAAGATTATGAGACCTCACGTACCAATATAAACGCCGCTTTGAAAAGAATAATGGAAAACATAAAAAAAATTCTGCCTGAAGTTAAAATAACCTACGAGGAGAAAAACTCCAAACTATATATCAACGCAAAAGGCGTACTCGTGAAGGTTGAAGTCAACTTAACAGGCCGGGGCAGCCTTCATACGCCGGTTATGATGGATTTATGCGAAAGAGCGCAGAAAGAATTTGATGCTTTTGTTAGCATGAGAGTTCTTCCCCAAGGGCAGATATTCGGCAGCAAAATATGCGCAGCATTGGACAGGCAACATCCCAGGGATTTGTTTGATGTGAGTTTCCTTTTAAGGAATGAAGGGATAACCAAAGAAATAAAAGAAGGATTCTTATTTTATTTATTAGGGCATGGAAGGCCAATTAATGAAGTTCTAGCACCGAACTGGAAGGATCAAAATCAAGCGATGGAAACACAATTTGCCGGGATGAGCGTGGAAAATTTTACCTATGAAGAGTATAAGCAAACAAGAGAAGCCCTGCTGAAAGTAATACACGAAAGTTTAACAAATTCGGACAAAAATTTCCTGCTCAGTTTAAAAGATCTCAAACCCGACTGGACGATATATGATTTCGAGCGCTTTCCTGGAATCGCATGGAAACTTGAGAATTTGCTAAAATTAAAGACGAACAATCCTGAAAAGCATGCAAAATTGTATGGGGTATTGAAGCAAAAACTTTATCCAGCAAAAACCTCTTCCGAAAATAACGATAAAAAGTAATTTTTTAACGATCAGAGCTTGCAACAGCAAATAGCAATAGGCAAATCCCTAAGAGCGCCCATCCTTCGTTGAATGAATTGCTCTTGGCAATTGGGGATATTTGCAATTTCTGAATGGCATTTGCTTTTTTTGTGGTGACTGGCCTACTATGCCGCCAACGAGGTATTCCATTATTAGAGAAAACAGGATAAGGAAAATTGTAGTAAACGAAAGGGGAAGACTTTTATGGAAAGCATTTTTTTGGAAAGCGCATGAACGGATAACCACCAACGAAATTTGCATACGATTGGCTGCTCTTGGATTGAAATTAGCCGATCAACTTATCTCTGATATGTTTCGCAATCCTTTCTATTGTGGCCTGATGGTACACAATATGCTTGATGGAGTTGTGGTTGAAGGCAATCATGAAAAAATGGTTTCTAGGGAAATATTCTTAAAAGCCAATAATGCTTTGCCACATCATAAGGATGGCATTCAACTGAACTGCGTAAGAGAAGAAGCCCCACTAAAGAGGTTTTTGAAATGTGATACCTGCAAACAAAACTATACGGCATATAGGAAGAAAGAAAAGTTTTGGTATTATAAATGCGGATCCAAAGGTTGTAATTGTAATCTGAATGCAGGGCGGTTACATGAAGATTTTAAACACTTGCTGAAGGATATGTCTTTAAATGTCAGCCCATCTGTTGCCAAATTAATTGCACAGGACA
>JBKJMI010000038.1:0-15934 GCA_046596515.1 Chitinophagaceae bacterium
CCCCTTTTGTAAGCAGCGATCAGGGGCGTTCCTACCATGAATGGTTCGTGGAATTTGAAAAGGAGCCGGAGCAAATGGAAGATTTTGCTGCCATTCTTGACCGGCAACTTCGAACAAAGAATGTATATTACGATGACCTTATTGGTGGAAATATTCTTCAACCATTAAAAATTTCAGTGGTCAGAAAAAATGGGTTTATAGATTATATGCGCTCTATTGGAAAATTGGGAGGCCAGAATAAAGTGCCGAGGTTGAGTAATGACAGGAAGATAGCGGAGGAACTTGAAAAGTTTAAAGGTTGATAGGTTGATAGGTTGAGCTGTTGAGGGGTTGAGAAACGCCGTTTACTGTAAGCGGTTTTAGGAAAATTAAATTGAATTATGGCAGAAGAAAAAATAATAAAAAGGATCGCCATTTTTGGTTCTACGGGATCGATCGGTACGCAGGCACTTGAAGTGATCAAGTCGAATAGCGATAAGTTTTCCGTAGAAATTCTTACTGCGCAGAATAATGCGGAGCTTCTGATTGAGCAGGCTCTTGCATTTGATCCGAATATTGTGGTGATCGGGGATGAAAAAAAATATCAGCAGGTAAAACAAGCCCTTTCCTCAACAGATGTCAAAGTTTTTTCCGGTGTGGATGCCCTGGAAGAAGTAGCATCTATGGATGTATATGATATGATGCTTGCAGCCATTGTGGGCTATGCAGGATTACGTCCAACATTAAAAGCATTGGATGCCGGAAAAGCACTGGCCCTGGCCAATAAAGAAACGCTGGTTGTGGCAGGTGATATAGTAATGAAAAAGGCGCTGGAAAATCGGGTGCCGGTGATACCAGTGGATTCTGAGCATTCCGCAATTTTTCAATGCCTGGTAGGTGAGACAAGAAATCGCATTGAAAAAGTAATACTGACTGCTTCAGGAGGACCATTTATCGGACGTAAGCCGAATTACCTTGTGAATGTAAAAAGAGAACATGCTTTGCAACATCCCAACTGGAATATGGGCGCTAAGATCACTATTGATTCTGCTACGCTCATGAATAAAGGATTGGAAATGATCGAAGCTAAATGGTTATTCAATCTGAAGCCTGAGCAGGTGCAGGTAGTGATCCACCAGCAAAGCATCATCCATAGTATGGTACAATTTGAAGATGGCAGCATCAAAGCACAAATGGGATTGCCAGATATGAAATTGCCCATTCAATATGCCATGGGATTTCCATATCGAATAAAAAATGAATATCCCCGTTTGGATTTTCGCAAGATATCAACTCTGAATTTTGAAGAGCCGGATGTTAAAACTTTCAGAAACCTGGCGCTCGCTATGGAAGCACTGAACAAGGGAGGCAATTTACCTTGTATTTTGAATGCTGCCAATGAAATTGCAGTATATGCCTTCCTGCGAAACCGTATTAATTTTCTGGATATGACCTCAGTTATTGAGAAAACCATGGAAAAATTACCTTTTATTCAACACCCTACGCTGGAGGAATATTTTGATAGCGACGGTGAGGCGCGTAACTTTGCAGCCGATATCATTAAATTATAATCATTCCCAACCCGTAGTTGGGAAGTTTTTTTATCTATGAGTCAACTATTATCTATTGCATGGGGAACGATCGGTGTCAAAGCCGCGCAATTCGTTCTGTCCTTTTCCATACTCATTCTTTTGCATGAGTTTGGCCATTTCATTACTGCCCGCTGGTTTAAAGCCAGGGTGGAGAAATTCTATCTTTTCTTTAATCCATGGTTCTCTATCTGGAAAAAGAAGAAAGGAGAAACTGAATATGGATTGGGATGGATTCCACTGGGGGGATATGTAAAAATATCCGGCATGATCGATGAGAGCATGGATAAGGAAGCTATGAAGTTACCGCCCCAGCCTTATGAATTCAGAGCTAAACCAGCCTGGCAGAGATTGATCATTATGCTTGGTGGGGTCATCGTAAATATTATTCTCGCGATTTTTATTTTCATAATGATTCTCTGGGTTTGGGGTGAAAGATATATGCCACCTTCCAGCGCGAAATATGGTATACATGCTGATAGCCTTGCACGTGCTAATGGCTTGAGAGATGGAGATATGGTGACTAAGGTGGGGGGTGTACCTGTAAAAGATATTCTCAATTTAAGAGGACAGATCGTGTATAATGAAGGCCCTGCATTGATTACCATCCAGCGTGAAGGGAATACGATCGATTTGCCTTACACGAATGATCTGATCAGAAAACTGAATACGCGAACTGCTGGTTCTTTTGTAAGCGTGCGTGTACCGTTTATTGTAAAAAGTTTTTCCGGTGGATCAGGAGCGGAAAAGGCGGGCGTGAAGAAAGGCGACCGTATTATTGGAGCAAACGGTAATTCCCTTCAGTACTATAATGAGTTCACTGATTTCATGAATGATCAGAAAGTAAATAGTACCATTTCATTAAAAATTTTGAGAGGTACTGATAGTTTGCAGTTCCCGGTAGCACTGGATGGAAATGGTAAGATCGGAGCCTGGCCCGTATCGGAGTTTGATGAGTTGGGTTTTCATTCGGAGAAAAAAACTTATGGATTTTTTGAGGCTATTCCGGCGGGTTTTCGAAAATGCTGGAACACTTTGGGAAAATATGTGCAGGGCCTGAAACAATTATTTAATGGAAAGGCCAAAGCCTCTGAGTCGGTAGGTAGTGTGATCAGCATTGGCAGCATTTATCCTGATAAATGGGATTGGCAGATCTTTTGGACACTAACAGCGGTTTTCAGTATCGTTCTGGCGTTTATGAATGTATTGCCTGTTCCGGGATTAGATGGTGGCCATGCTCTTTTTACATTGGCAGAAATAATCACCGGCAAGAAGCCAAGCGATAAATTTTTAGAATACGCGCAGATCGTTGGTATGGTTTTGTTATTGGGATTAATGGCGTATGCATTGGGATTGGATATATTCAGGATGTTTAAGTAGGGAGGAGAGAGTGGGGAGTGGAGAGTTGGGAGTGGTGAGTAATCCCTGATAAACAAAATAAGACTCCTGACTCCCGACTAATGACTAATGACTTGTATATACGGGGGCGCCCGGTATTGACAGCGTAGCTCTTTGAAAGTGTAAGCATGTACTGCGTTGCGTAATTAGCAGTTTAATCTGAATACGAAACCTATAAATGGCAATACTCAGTATGCCATGGCTGCCTAATCAGTGATTAAGTAGTCATTAGGGCCGCCGGGCCGGTTGATCTGTTACCATGCCCAGCCGCCGACTTAAAAATAAAACAGGTTGCTGCGACCTCAGGCTGTGCTGGTCGCTTAAGACTATACAGCTAAGGAGATGATCGGTTGTCTGTTCCCAGTCTTCTCCCGACAATACAAAATAGAATAAACATGTAGAAAGCTTTTGACGAATATGTTTGGACAGGAGTTCGATTCTCCTCGCCTCCACTTGAAGCCGCCTTCAATAAATTGGAGGCGGCTTTTTTTTTAAGAAATCACCTCCCTTCCCCCTCTCAATTAGATAAAATAATGAAGGAATTGTTCAAATTACACTTTCATAACAGGCATAATGTTAGTTTATACCCCTTGAATTCCCTTTTTCTTTTATCCTGTAGAATATATTTCTCAGCAATTCATCTTTTAGCCTTTAGAAGCTCTGGTATGATTTTTTATTATGTACATGCAGAAATAATAAAATAATGACATCAACATCAAAGGTTCTTTTAGGAATAGCAGGAGCTGCAACAGCAGGAATAGTGATTGGTTTATTAGTTGCACCTGAAAAGGGTAGTGATTTACGTGACAAGCTCAACAGAAAAACAAATGGATTTGTCGATCAGTTAACAGAACTTTTCTCCCACCGCAGCGATGGCCAAATGGCAGAAAACGAAGATATTGGAAAGGAAATGCCGCAAGGCGCATGATGGTAAGGGATGAATCACAGGGACATGGAAGGCAGGCTTTATCGCCTGCTTTCTTTTTTTAGGAAGGTCACCAATAACAATAATTGCACGAATACCACTAAGAACAGCCACTCAAGCCCTTAAAGTATCGCTATTCACTATTCTCCAATCACTTTCCTCAAGCTGTCATTTCCTTAGAAGTTTCGGAAAGTTCAATCCGGTTTGACTTCAGTAATCTTTCCTGCATTACCTGGTACAATAAAGCGCCAATAAATGGAAGGCATACAGAAAGCAGGAACCAGATTTTTTTTACGGTTCCTTTTTTTACCTGCTGTTTCAATGATAAACATATCCAGCACCAGTAAACTACTGCGCAGGCACTGCCAGCAAAGATCAATTCTATGCTAAACTCACTGTTGGGTGATTTAACTCTAAAACTCAATAACATAAATAAGGACGCCATGAGCCCCAGCACAAAGGGGAATTTTTCAAATACTTTCATCTATCAAAAGTTTACCGATTAGATTTTTTCTTTTTGCGGAATTAATTCCTCACAACTACCCATATATGAACCGGGCTACTGTTATTCAGCCTATACATCGAAAAAACCATACCATCCTGAGGCAAATCTCTGATGGCATCACATTTGATTTTATAGTTTGCAAAATGTATGAACCGTTATGATAGATTACAACCTGTTATTCATAGAAAAAAAACTTTCTGAGATTAAGACAGCTGTTATGCACATTGAAGGCGACCATGTGGTGAAACTTCCCAACGATGTGGTAGAATTCCTGTGTGTAGATGAATCAGGTCGTCTCTGGCTCTCTGCGCACAAGCCTCGCCGTCGTTTGCACATCTATGAACAATCTTTTCCTGTGCATTTCAGTTTTTACTGCAAGGGCATTCCGTTTTATATACAGCTTTCGGGCACTGCCATGATCGGAGGAATTGATGATATGATCCAGGTACAGGACAAACTGACCAATGGAAGTTATCTCCTAAAGGTTACTCCGCATATGCTTGAGTATAAGGAAACGGGAAAAAAGCGGGCATGAGCCAGACCTGTTGGGGATTGGTCACCCGTTGGTTGTCTACCTATTTCCCAACGAGAGGAGAGCGGCAAATGACCATAACTGGAATTGAAAAATAATAATAAGATATATGGAAAAAACAACCTGGGAATATTGCAACGCGACCAATAAACTTGAACATATGCTGGACAAGATCGCCAGCATTCAATCTGGTCTGCTTCGGTTTAAGGATAAGAATGGCAGAGTGGCTCTTAAAGTAAAAGCTATTGAACCTGCACACCCTGCCTCAATGCAATTATTTCTTTCCGAGAAAGCTTATCAGGAAAGACTGATGAATTATCCTGCCAGTTTTACACAAAAGGGAGATAAGGGATATATCTATGTTACGGGCCTGGTGTCCGCAATTAAGATCAATAATGCGTATCTGGTGACCATGAAAATTTTAAAAGCTCATTGGTTTGAAAGCAAGGGTAGCGGTGAAAATAAATGGCTGGAAGAAGTGTGTATGTACGATCGGCAGGATCAGGTAATGGCTTAATTGCTATCTTAAATAGTATTTATTTTTGGAATTTATAAGTTTAAATTTGCATAATATTAATAAGGTTCTGTTCGTCAGGATAAATTACATAGGTAATTACCTGTTTCTTCAATTTATCTTTTCTTCTTTTACCTTGTTTAATTAAACTTATGCTTTCCCAAAAAGCCCGCATACGTCTGGGATATTGGATCGCCCTAATTTTATTAGGGGTATCCTATTCGTTTATTTTTTACAATGGCAGCCAGTTAAACCGGGAGTCAGGAAGAATATCTACCTCTCTTGTTAGAATTAATAAAATAGAAGCTGTCATTCGATTGATTACTGAGGCAGAAACTTCCGTTCGCGGATATATTATTAGCCAAACGGATTCTACACTGAATCTGTTTTACAAAAACAGGCAGTTGTTACCAGGCGTTATCGGCGAATTAAAAAGCCTGGTAAAGGATAACAGGACAAAATCAAAAAACTTAGATAGCCTTCGGTTTTATATAGCCGAAAGGGTGGAACAGTTGGAATTTAGTATACACGCTTACCGTGAGGCAGGTATGATACTCACGCCAGCCATGATTAACCTTCGGAAGGAAGCCAACCGAATCATGCAAAGTATTCGCAGTAAAAGCGATGAAATGACGAGTCAGGAAAATATTGAACTGGATAGTCGAAGTCATCAGTTCTCTGAATCCTACCGATATGCGATGAATATTACAATGATGTCACTGGTCATTGCTATTCTCGCTATTATTTTTTCACTTGTAAATTATATTAGAGAAAACAGGGCAAGGGGTATTGCAAATGGAAGAGCCAGGGAATATGAAAAAGATCTGGAGCGTAATATTCAAAATCTGGAAAATATTAATAAGGAATTGAAGGAGCTGCGTGCCAATGAGAAATTTGCTTCCACTGGAAGAGTTGCTCGTACTATCGCGCATGAAGTGAGAAATCCGCTCACTAATATTTCGCTGGCTGCAGAACAACTTCGGGGTACAGAGATCCATAATCCGGAGTCAGGTTTATTACTTGAAATGATCAGCCGGAATACTGTGCGGATCAATCAACTTGTATCTGATTTGCTTAACTCCACCCGATTTATTCAGTTGGATATGGTCAGGGGCAATATTGTTGATATACTGGAAGAAACAATTGTTATGGCCAAAGACCGCATCAGTCTGAGGGAAGTCAAACTCGTGCGAAATTATTGCCCTGATGATTGTTTCGTATTGGTAGATATCCAAAAAATAAAACTGGCCTTCCTTAATATTATTCTTAATGCTATAGAAGCGATGGAAGGAAAGGAGGGGGTACTTACATTAACAACTCAGAAGACAGAAAATAAATGCCTGGTCACCATAGGCGATAATGGTGTTGGAATGGATGAGGAGACTATTCAAAGTCTTTTCGAGCCGTTTTTTACAAGGAAGGCTAAAGGAAATGGGTTGGGGCTAACAAATACGCAAAATATCATTCTAAACCATAAGGGAAGTATCCATGTTAGAAGTGATCACGGAAAAGGAACAAAATTTATAGTATACCTGGAACTTGCTTAAATTAGGATAAAGGGGAAATAATTACCCGTTAAGTACTTGTTTTTGCCGCTTCCAGTGTCTGAAGTATAATTTTCTTTGAAAATGGTTTTCCTATAAAATAATCGACTCCATTTTTAACCGCCTTCTGCCTTTCACTATTAGTATCATGAGCTGTAATCATGATTAATCTTGAATCCGGAAAGCGATGGCGGATTTTTTCGATATAGGTACTTCCCAATCCATCAGGTAAATGATTGTCTATAAAAATGTATCCAAAACTATCATCGGCCGATTCTATTATTTGATCGGTTTCGCTAAGGCTTCCGGCAAATACAGTCTGGATATTTTTCTGTCGAAGGATACTGCTGAGAAGGAAACAGATATCGCTCTCATCGTCAATGATAAGCGCCTTTTTTCTTCGCCTTGAATTTGATCTTAACATAGGTACAGAAATAAAAAAATAATGAAATGATTCTTTATTTAATAACACAATTCCTTTGCCAATTACTAACTTTAAGTAAAATGATACTTAACCTGGTAGCGAAAATCAAAATGGCATGATTTGAGTAGTAGGGTAGTTGCCAACCCAAACTGTATAATTTTAACCCCTTCCTGCATGGCAAAGAAAATCCTCATAATTGATGATGACATTGATTTGTGTCTGCTGCTGAGTCGATTCCTTATTCGTAAAGGGTATGAGACTGAAACTGCTCATTCCGGTGACAAAGGAATTACCGCTTTTAATAAACAAAAATTTGATGCTGTAATTTGTGATTATCGCCTGGGCGATATGGATGGCCTTAAACTGGTCGCCATGCTCAAAGATGCTGATCAGCATATTCCCATTGTAGTAATTACCGGATATTCAGATATTAAAACGGCAGTGGAAATAATTAAGCGCGGAGCTTATGATTATATTACCAAGCCATTAATACCTGATGAATTGCTGGGCCTTTTAGATAAGATGACCAATAACGAAACAGGGTCCGGAATGAAAACGCCAGCGGATAGAAAAGCTTCTGCCTCCTCCGGAGTGTCAGGCCCTGATTTTTATGAAGGAATATCTGTTGGCTCTGTTTTTTTACATAAGCAGGCCAGTATTGTAGCTGGTACACATTATAGTGTAATACTTTACGGAGAAAGTGGTACTGGTAAAGAAGTGATTGCCCGCAGAATTCATGATTTGAGTCCCCGCAGTGCCCAACCATTCGTGGCCATGGATTGCGGAACCTTATCACGTGAGCTGGCCGGAAGTGAATTGTTTGGCCATGTCAAAGGGTCATTCACCGGGGCTATACAGGATAAAGAAGGGCATTTTGAAATGGCAGAAGGCGGCACCTTGTTCCTTGATGAAGTAGGAAACCTTTCTATGGATGTACAGGCTACTTTGTTGCGGGTAATACAGGAACGAAAGTTTAAGAGAGTTGGCGGTAATAAAGAGATCCCCACCAACGTCCGTATTATAGTTGCCTCCAACGAGAACTTACAGGAAGCATATCGCAAAGGAAAATTCAGAGAGGACCTTTATCACCGATTCAATGAATTCTCCATTCATCTTCCGCCTCTTCGGGAAATAAGAGATGATTTACTTCCTCTTTCGTATTTCTTTTTAAAACAATCGTCTGAAGAAATCAATAAAGAAATTATAGGATTTGATCCTAAAGTGCAGGAGATTCTTCTTTCTTATAACTGGCCGGGAAACCTTCGTGAATTAAGAAACGTTGTAAGAAGGGCTGTATTGCTGACAGATAATGGAGCCAGCATTGAACTGCACTCCCTTCCATATGAAATTTCTCAACATACCTATACACCTCCACCAGCTTCCGATTCAAGGTTCTCACTTGTGATTCCAAGGACAGAATTGATGACTGAGGATCGTGACCTGTTGAAAGGTGCGGCAAGCAAAGCGGAATATGAAACGATCATGGCAGTATTACAACAAGTAAATTTTAATAAGAAAAAAGCAGCAGCACTGCTTAACATTGATCGGAAAACACTTTATAATAAAATAAAAAATTTTCAGACACTGCATCAGTCCTAGCTGTTTCCGGAAATAAATCTATAAGCCTTTTCGTTGAATGGAGAATTCCTTCAATGAAAAGGCTTTTTCAATGTGAATTTAATCAGAGTTATTCCGGAGTGCCGGAGTATATCAAAAAAAACGATACCAGATGGTATCGTTTTAAAAACGTAAATATGTTAGCGGTATCAGCCTCTGAACTTATAACTTGACATTGGGTTGCTTGGGCATCCGTATTTCTGAGACGCGCATGAGCTTAATAGCGCTACAATGGCAAGTACAGATAAAACGGATATTAGTTTCCTTTTCATAAAGTGGATATTGGTTGGTTAAAAGATCAGAACGGGATTTCTTCGTCCTTATTATACTACAAAGATAAGCTTGTGTTAAGGCTTAATACAAGAGTAGTACCCCTGAATATGCATAGCAAAATTACTTAGGGGAAATGGCTGTCTTAAAAATAGAATTTTTGTAAGACGTTCAATCTCTTAACTTTACCGCCCTAATATACGGCCCCGGAGAAATTACAAACCACATGCTGCAACTAAACAAACCCATTGCATTTATTGACCTGGAAACAACCGGAATCAACCTGGGTACTGATCGGATCGTGGAGATTGCTATCGTGAAGATCCTAGCTGATGGTACGAAAAGTATCAAAAGAAAACTGGTTAATCCCGGTAAGCCAATACCGAAAGGTTCCAGCGATGTGCATGGAATTACAGATGATATGGTAAAAGATGCACCTGTTTTTAAGCAAGTGGCTCAGGAACTTAAACAAATGCTGGATGGATGTGATTTCGGAGGATATAATTCTAACCGTTTTGATATTCCACTCCTGATGGAAGAGTTTCTTCGTGCCGACGTTGAATTCGATATGCGAAATCGTCGTTTGCTGGATGTACAGAATATATTTCATAAGATGGAGCCACGGACATTAAGTGCGGCTTATCGTTTTTATTGTAATAAGACTTTGGAAGGTGCGCATGGCGCGGAAGTAGATGCCTCGGCCACCTATGAGATATTGCTATCACAATTGGATAAATATTCCGAACTGGGAACTACTGTAGAGTCTATATTAAAAATGATGGGTGAAGATCAAATCGTGGATTTTGCCCGTCGGTTCATAATGGCAGATGGTGTGGAGGTTTTCAATTTTGGCAAATTCAAAGGAAGACCGGTCTCTGATGTTTTAAAATCAGAACCTCAGTATTACGATTGGATGATGAAAGGCGATTTCCCTCAGCATACCAAACAAAAACTTACCGAAATCTACACCCGTACTATGCTTAAGAAAAGCTGACCCTTCTGTTAACTATTCTTCAACCTTACCGTGTCTGCCACGGTTTTTCGTACATTCGATTCTACCTAAGTTTTGGAAAAGTTAGTTATCATACCAACCTATAATGAAAAGGAGAATATCAGCTCTATTCTTCATGCCATCTTTAACCTTGGCCAGGGTTATAATATTCTTGTAATTGATGATGGATCGCCTGATGGCACGGCAATTATTGTAAAGGATCTGATGGTGAAATTTCCGGGAATTCTTTTCCTGGAAGAAAGAAAAGGAAAACTGGGATTAGGTACCGCCTATATCCGTGGATTTCGCTGGGCCCTTGAAAAAAATGTTCAATTTATTTTCGAAATGGATGCCGATTTTTCTCATAATCCGGCAGACCTGGAAAGATTATATGCAGCATGTAAGAATGATGGAGCCGATCTGGCAGTAGGATCCAGATATATAAAAGGCGGAGGCGTGGTGAACTGGCCTCATAACCGAATCGCATTGTCAAAAGGTGCTTCACTTTATACCCGGATGATAACCTGGATGCCGGTTAAGGACCCCACAGCAGGGTTTATGTGTTACCGCAGGGAAGTACTTGAGACGATTAACCTGGATAAGATCCCATTTGTGGGTTATGCGTTTCAGATCGCTATGAAATTTACTGCCTGGAAATTAGGATTCAAAGTGAAAGAGGTAGCTATTATATTCCAGGACAGAACCCAGGGTATTTCTAAAATGAATAAAGGAATCGTAAAAGAAGGTATTCTTGGTGTCTTGAAATTAAAATGGATGTCGTTGTTTACCAGTTACCGTAAAAAAATTTCCAATAAGGCTATAACTACCGTTTCTCCAGATAAAGAAGAAGTACTGGCGCAAAGCAAGTAGCGCATGAGAAAAGCATTCATTCAGCTTCATATCGCCGTATTCCTGGCCGGCTTCACAGGTATACTTGGAAAACTCATCACGCTAAACGAAGGTGCATTAGTCTGGTACCGGTTATTTCTCACTTCCGTCAGCATGTGGATCCTTTTCTTTTTTACTAAAAAATTAAAAAAGGTTGGCTGGAAGGATCGGCTTCAGCTTACCGGAATAGGAGCATTATCTGCTTTTCACTGGGTCACATTTTATGGCGCGATTAATTACGCCAATGTATCGGTGGCGCTGGTTTGTTTTTCTGCCGTTGGTTTTTTTACTGCTTTAGTAGAACCAATAGTTACCAGGAGCCGAATTAAACCGGTTCAATTGTTTTTGGGTTTACTTGTCATGACAGGCATTTATCTGATTTTTCATTTTGATCCTTCCTTCAAAAAAGGCATTATTTTAGGAATTATTTCTGCCTTCCTTATTTCTGTGGCCATCACCCTATTGAAAAATTATGTGGTAAAGTATAATCCCGAAACGGCGCTTACCTGGCAATTATCCGGCGGATTGATCGTGCTCACTGCATGTCTTCCTTTTTATTTTCGGTTATTTCCGCAGGGCGATATTTTCCCTGACCTTAAGGATTGGATGTGGTTACTGGTATTGTCATGGCTTTGTTCCGTAATTGCTTTTCAGTTTTCTACCTATGCCTTACAAAAACTTTCCGCTTTTACTGTGAATCTTACATTCAACATGGAGCCAGTTTATGGTATTCTGCTTGCCTTCCTGGTTTATCATGAAAATGAATTACTGAGCCATTGGTTTTATATTGGTTTTGCACTTATTATGACGGCCCTGGCTTTGCATGGCTGGATCGTTTGGCGACAGCAGAAAAATGACATAAGAAAAATAAAATCATGAGCCATTCCGAATACCATCAGCGTATCGTGCAATATTATAAGGAGACCCGGCATGCCTATAAGGATTCCTGGGCACTTGAAAAAAGCCTTGCCATACATTATGGATACTGGGATAACAGGGTAAAAGATTTTCCTGCTTCTTTATTGCGGATGAATGAAGTGATGATGGAAGCTGTGAATATAAAAGTCACTGATAAAGTACTGGATGCTGGTTGCGGAATAGGAGGGAGTAGTTTATTCATAGCTTCTGTGCTTGGTTGTCGGGTCACTGGTATCAGTTTAAGTCCAGAGCAGGTTGAACAGGCCAGGAAATATGCAATAAAAAAAGGTCTGAATAAATTGGTGGATTTTAGCATGATGGATTATTGTCATACTGATTTTCCTGATCAGAGTTTTGATGTGATCTGGGGTTGTGAAAGTGTTTGTTATGCTTTTGATAAGGCGGCCTTCATAAAGGAAGCGTACCGCTTATTAAAACCTGGTGGCCGACTTGTTATTGCAGATGGTTTTGTAAATGAAAAAAAGAACAATGATCATCCGGTTATAAGAAAATGGCTGGATGGCTGGCAGGTAAATTATCTGGAAACGCCAGGTGGCTTTAAAGAAATCATGAATGATAAAGGTTTTGAAAAAATTGAATACCGCGATATTTCAAACCAAACAAATCATTCAGTTAAAAGGTTATACAATTTTTATTTTCTTGCCAGTCTATATCTGCTCTGGAAAAAGATCAATTTTTCACGGCCCGCTACAGACATGCAGCGTAAAAATATTGATGCCTGCAAGTACCAGTATATTGGAAGGAAAAAAGCTCTATGGTCCTATGGTCTTATTTCCGGAATTAAACCTATGCCTTCGAAAACCTCAGGCACCGGAGGCCTCTCAACCTTCTCTCATATTTCTTAACTTAGCTATCTATGAAAAAATTCCTTTTTTTAATCCTGGCCTGCCTCTTAATAATAGCGGCATATAGTCAAAAAAAGCCTCTCGATCATTCAGTCTATGATGCATGGCAGCATGTGGGTGAAAAGCTGATCAGTAATGATGGCAATTGGGTAGTGTATACTATCGATCCCCAGCAGGGCGATAATGAATTACAGGTAAGATCATCGAATGGAGGTTCCGCAATTACTATTCCAAGGGGGTATAACGCTCTTATCACAGAGGATAGTCGCTTCGTCCTATTTAAAATAAAGGCACCCTTTAAAGACACCAGGGAAGCCAGGATCAAAAAGAAAAAAGTCGAGGACATGCCAAAGGATTCATTTGGTATGCTGGAACTGGGAAAAGAAAATATCTGGAAAACGGAAAAAGTAAAATCGTATAAACTTCCGGCTAAGGGAAATAATTGGGTGGCCTATCAATTGGATAAACCGGTTGAGCAGCCAGGAAAAAAAATACCAGAGAAAAAGCCCGAGATAATAAATACAAAAACGGCAGACAGTCTTAATCATATAATAGACAGTTTGCAGAACTGGATACAAAACCTGCCAAAAAAGTATAAACAAAAAGACGAGGATAATCTGGAGGACGCGGATGGCGATGAAGCTGGAGGAGGAAATGGGGAAGTGGCCAATGACCTTGTATTGAAAAATTTGAATACCGGGGAAGAACTTGTTTTTTATAAAGTGCTGGAATATTATTTTGATAAGCAGGGTGATAAGTTATTGGTGGAGCAGACACGCAATCCGGTTGATTCTTTTAGCATGCGGCAGGTATTGCTCTATGATATGATCACTGCTAAATCCAAGGTCCTGAGCAAGGGAGGGAATGATTTTAGAAATTTTGCTATGACGGATGATGGATCCACGATCGCTTACCTGGCAGAGAGAGATGCACAACCTAAGGATCTTCAAAAATTCTTTCGAATCTGGACCTATCGTACTGGTATGGATAGCGCTGTTGTATTACTTGACCGGTATACCACAGGTATGCGATTAGGTATGACCATCAGTGAATTCGGTTCATTAAATTTCAGTAAAAGTGGAGGCAGGTTGTTTTTCGGGGTAGCACCGATTCCTGTTCCCAGGGATACAAGCCTTGTAGATTTTGAACATGCAAAACTTGATATCTGGAATTATAAAGATGATTATCTGCAAACTGTTCAAACTATTCCATCCAGATTAAGGGCAGAGCAGCAACTAAATTACCTGGCATTCTTTGATTTCCATTCATTAACCCTTCATCAACTGGGATCAAAGGAAATTCCAACGGTGCTGATGACCAAGGAAGGGGATGGTGATGTTTTTGTTGGTATAACAGATATTGGAAAGAGAATAGAGAGCCAATGGCAGGGCTCCACTAAAAAAGATATTTATTCCATTAACCCGGTGAGTGGAGAAAAGAAATTGGTTAAGCAAGATCTTCTTGGTAGCGTTTATCCTTCTTATACTGGTAAATATATTACCTGGTACGACAGATTAGCAAAAAATTATTTTTGCTGGAATGGAACCGCGGTGAAAAACATTACAGAAAAAATAAAATATCCTTTGTACAATGAAGAGAATGATGTTCCGGATGAGCCGGGTAACTATGGCGTAATGGGATGGCATGAGGGAGACTCTTTGTTTTATGTATATGATCGCTATGACGTATGGGCCGTGGACCCGGAAGCGAAGACCGATCCAGCTATTTTTAATATCGGCGGAAGGAATTCACAATTGGTGATTCGGTATGTGCAAATCAATTCGGAAGAAAAATATTTTACAACAGACCAGCGATTTTACTGGAGAATGGTTTCTCAAAAAACAAAAGCTTCTTCCATAGGCTATCAATATAAAAATAAAAGCTGGGGATCAATAGTTTCAGTCACTGCTCCGGGTAATTATCAGTGTAGTAATCCTGTAAAGGCAAAGAATGCGGACCTTTTAATTTATACAAAGGAAACATTTGAGAAGAACCCTGATCTGTATTTGTCAATGCCGGGAAATAGTGGAATCAATCCTGCTGCAAAACCAGTTTATCAGGAACAAAAACTTACAGCCATAAACCCCCAGCAATCAAATTATACCTGGGGCACTGCCGAGCTGTTTAACTGGAAGGCCTACAATGGGAAAGATGCAACAGGCATAGTTTACAAACCGGAGAATTTCGATCCAAAAAAGAAATATCCGATGATCATATATTTCTATGAAAAGCTAAGCCAGGATCTTTATGATTATAAAGAGCCGGCACCTATTCGCAGCGCGATAAATATTCCGTTTTTTGTGAGCAGGGGTTATATCATTTTTACACCAGATATTGAATACAAAACCGGACATCCTGGTCAGGGGGCCTATGATTATATAGTAAGTGGTGCAAGAGCCATTGTGAAAAAGGGCTGGGCCGATAGTACGAGTCTTGCTATTCAGGGGCATAGCTGGGGAGGTTATCAGGCGGCACAACTGGCTACCATGACAAAATTATTCAAAGCCATATGGGCTGGGGCGCCAGTGGCGAATATGACCTCGGCCTATGGAGGCATTCGCTGGGAAACCGGTGTGAATCGGCAGTTTCAATATGAAAAAACGCAGAGCAGGATAGGTGGAACTCTTTGGGAGAAACTTCCGTTATACATGGAAAATTCTCCTTTATTTCATCTGGAAAAAGTGACAGCTCCAATGGTGATCATGGCCAATGATAACGACGGTGCAGTACCCTGGTATCAGGGAATAGAATTATTTACCGCCATGCGCAGGTTAAATAAACCGATATGGATGTTCAATTATAATGGACAAGGGCATGGACTTAGCCAGCGCCAGGATATGCTGGATTACCAGATACGCATGCAACAATTTTTCGATTGGATCCTGAAAGGAGATAAACCGGCTCGTTGGATCACTGAGGGAGTGCCAGCGGTGATGAAGGGAAAGGATTGGGGGATTGATTGAGTCAGGAGTCG
>JBKJMI010000072.1:0-7561 GCA_046596515.1 Chitinophagaceae bacterium
TGATGGTGTGGAGGAGAAGGAAAATATAATTACGCTGATTGATGATAGGCTTGAACATACTGTACTGATAGCTGCCAATAAAAGCATTTAAAAATTGAAAAATCAGGTAGTAGCCTCAAAAGGAATCCCTGCCTGCCGGCAGGCAGGGAACCTTAGCTGGAGTAGATCTCTTTACTAAATAATTAGGGAATTGTAGCCTCGACAGGAATCGAACCTGTATCTGGAGCTTCGGAAACTCTTATACTTTCCATTGTACGACGAGGCCGGAGAAAAGTTAGGAGTTATTAGTTAGGAATTAGGAGTAAACAGCCGAATACAAGTCATGCCTACTCCTAACTCCTAACTAATAACTTCTAACTACTTAAAAAGTCCGCTTGCATTCGTTGCAAAAACCTTTACGGCAATAGCCAGCAATATTACGCCAAAAAATTTTCTCACGGCTAGCAGACCCGAATGTCCAAGAACTCTTTCGATCAGATTTAATGACCGAATGACCAGGTAAATAAAAATGAGATTCGCCAGGATGGCCAGAAGGATCATATATTCATTCTTGTCTGCTCTTTCAAAAGTGGCTTTCAAAGACATGATGGTCGTGAGCGTTCCGCTTCCCGCGATCAGCGGAAATGCAATTGGTACTACGGTTCCCGAAGTGCCATTCTTATCCGGTTTGAAAAATTCAATCCCTAATACCATTTCCATTCCAAGAATGAAGATGACAATGGAGCCCGCAACTGCAAAGGATCGGATATCCACTCCGAGCAGATTAAGGAATGGCTTTCCGATAAAAAAGAAAACCACCATCAGCACGCCGGAAATAAGGGTTACCTTAAGAGGACTCATATGGCCCTGCTTCTGTTTGATGCTGATCAGCATGGGAACAGAACCAACCACATCTATTACTGCGAAAAGAGTAAATGTAAGCGTGAGGAATTCCTGGAACTGAAAGTTCATGGTTTTTGTCTTTCCGCAAAGTTAGGGTACATGAAAAGAAAATAATATAACTTCATTAAAACCTAAACTGTATGGCTTTTACTCCTGGCAAACCTTCCACTTTTTTATTGTTCCCCTGGGGATTATTCTCAATCGTAGCTGTGTTAGTGCTTAATATTACCCTGAATGATGCCTGGTTCAATCGAAACTGGAGTTGGATCGCATTAGTGCTTATTATTCCAGCTGCAATACTGGAAAATTTCAAAGTGGGCTATTCCACTATGCGCATTATGTTCATGAAAGTGGTTTTCTCTCTGCTATCATTCCTGTTGGTAGGCATGGCCTTTGGCTCAGCTATCCAGGGATGGCATGTTGGAAAATTTCAACCCACTGTGACCGGACCTTTAAAATATATTCAGTTGCCCTGGTATGTAATACTTGCGCTGATCATTTTATTGCTGATCCAGGTGGCACAGTTATTTAGTATGCTGAAAGCAGTGAAGAGGGAGTTTATGCAGCTTGATCCGGACCAATAGAGGTTGAGAAGGTTGAGCTGTTGAGGAGGTTGAGGTATTCACCTATTGACTTATTCACCTATTCACCACCTTAACAGCTGCCTTTAGAAATGGTATAGTCGGAAGAGTAGAAATGATCTTTAGTTCTTCCGGTAAAGACGTTTCATTATCCAGGAATTTAAATACCTGCTGCACTTTATTCTTTTTAAATAATTGACTGAAAATCTGTTTCCCAGGCAGCCTCTCATTGTAAAGGATATGGAGTAAGACATTATCGTAAAAATGAAAACGACTTACGGGTGAAGGCATTGTTTCCAGCTTTTCCTTCTTCAATAATTTTTGAAAGATTGCCTCGGAGTTTTTTTGAATGAACTGAAAGGTAAATCCACTGGAACCTTTGGTCTGACCACCTGCAGTTCCAATATTAAAAGCCTTATCTCTGAACTTAAATTTTTCACTTGTCATGGGTATCACTCCAAACTCCTCCTCGATAACACGGTAATTTTTTATTCCTGCAAAAAGACTGATATACTCTTTTAATTCTTCATCATATTTTTCCGGCTTCAGCAATTCACGGGTAAAAAGGGTATACTCGATAAGCGCCTTTGTTTCTGAAAATGGTAATACATAGGCAAAGCTGGTCCCATGATCCTGGTGAATTCGAAAATCCATCATGATGGCCTTCGATTTATCAAAGCAGGGTTGATCGGTCTCTACCAACCATCCTTTGAAATGTTGAAGAAGGGTGATCGGTTTTTGTTTTTTTGAAGGAACGTAGATAGAATTGAACAAACAGGGTGTATCTAAGAATACCGATTCGCCATTAAGGACAAGCCTGGCTTTTTTCCCATCCCATTCCCAATCCTCTATATCAGCATATAGCCATTCCACTTTGTCCTGCAGTTCCTGCATACAATAACGATAAAGATCTTCCCCTCTTATCATTTTATATTCATAAGGAGCTATATCCAGATCAGAAGAAAATTCATTGCTAAGAAAACTGATTCGGGGCCAGCGACGATGAACAATTTCTTCAAAAAAGCCAGGATTTTTTTCCCAGTAACACCAGGTGCGGTCATTCTTTGATTTTGGTGCCCGGTCTATAAGTAAAATTTTTTTGCTTGAAAACTCTCCCGAACGAAGCATGCGCATGACAAGACTGAGACTTGCAAGTCCCATTCCCAAAAACACAAAATCGTATTGATTATATTTTGTCGGGGGCATATTCCACCTTCGCGTTACCAGCCATCAGTTTCCTGTCCCTTCTTATTTTTTCCCAATATTTCTTATGCACCATCAACATACCAAAGCTCTCGCCTTCATGCTTGTGCAGGTGTTTATGATGCATTTTATGCGCCCAGCGAATGGCGCGTACATACATGTTGTTACTGCGGGTAAACCATTTGAAACGCTGATGGATGATCACATCATGTACAATAAAATAGGAGAAGCCATATGCCATGATACCAAAGCCAATTGCCTGCTGCCACCAGACATGCTGATAGGTACCAAAACCGATAAGCAACATACTGGGAAGGGCAAAGATCACGAAGAAGGCATCATTTTTTTCGAAGAAGCCGGGCTCAACCTGGTGATGGTCGCGATGCAGATACCATAGAAATCCATGCATCACAAAACGATGAGTAAGCCAGGTAATACCTTCCATTACCAGAAAGGTGCCAGCTAATACGCCAATATAAAAAATGATGTTCATGCTGTAAAATTAGTTCATTCCTCTTCCTCTTTCCCTTCAAACTGGTACCATTTCTTCACCCTGGGAAATGCCATTCTAAACCAGGCGGTATATATATGCGGATATTTCTCAAGAGAATCCTCGACCTCCTCCAGTGAAAGAAATTTGTATTCCATTACTTCAGTCGGATCGGGAAAAACGTGACCATCATATTGCCCTATCAGTACGTGATCGAATTCATGTTCTATCAATCCATTCTCCATATCGGACCGGTAAAGAAAATCGAATGCCTTTATCAATGTCGCATCGAAACCCATTTCTTCCTGTAATCTGATGCGGGCAAACCCTTCCAAACTCATATCCTCCACAGGGTGAGAACAGCAGGTATTGGTCCAGAGGCCCCCACTATGATATTTATCCAGGGCTCTTCGCTGAAGCATCAGATCACCCTGATTATTAAATATGAAAATGCTGAAGGCACGATGCAATTCTCCCTTAAGATGAGCATCCATTTTTTCCGCTGTACCTAAAGGCTTATCCTCTTCATCTACTAATATAACCCTTGATCGATCCATCAGAGAAGTCGGAGTTGATTCTTTAAACCGGCCCTTAGAATGATCATCGCTTTATGATAATTGGCAATGCGAATCCTGGTGCTGAGAATACGAGCTGGATGTACTTTCCTGATTTTTTTAAACAGGCTCATATAATATTTGTATGCTACATAAACGCCGAACCTCGCTTTAAATGGAAGACCCAAAATCCCTTCATAAGCATTGCGAAAATCATTTGCAATATCGTCCTCGATCTTCTGCTTACATTCATCCGTAAAATTATTGAAATCGCATTCTGGAAAATAAATCCTTGACAGTCCGTTGAAATCCGCTTTCACATCACGAAGAAAATTTACTTTTTGAAATGCGGCGCCCAAAGAACGGGCGGATACTTCCAGGCTATTATACAAAGATTTTTTACCCTCGCAGAAAACATAAAGGCACATCAGGCCTACTACCTCTGCCGATCCGTATATATACTCTTTATAACCTTCTTCATCATAACTAACCCTGGACAGATCCATTTCCATGCTGTTAAAAAACGCATTGATCAGTTTATAATCAATATTGTATTCATTCACTGTTCGTTGAAAGCTATTCAGGATGGGATTGAGACTGATTTTTCTTTCAATTGCATCAAAAGTTTCTTTTCTGAATTCTTGAAGAAGCATCACTTTATCATGATCATGAAAAGAATCTACGATCTCATCCGCGAAGCGAACAAAACCATAGATATTAAAAACGGGTGTACGCAGGTCACGATGCAGCATTCTTATCGCGGAGGAAAAAGAAGTGCTGTATTTTTTTGTTACAACACGGCTGCAGATCTCACTTGTTCTATGAAAAATATCGACCATAATTTGAATATAAATCAATTTGCGGTTAACCCAATCTTTTTAACAATTGTCTGGCCACTACCTCGCCGCTGATCAAACTGGGTGGAACACCCGGACCCGGGACGGTAAGCTGTCCAGTATAAAAAAGGTTTTTCACTCGTCTGCTTTCACAGGCTGGACGGAAAATGGCTGTTTGTAAAAGGGTATTGGCCAAGCCATAGGCATTCCCTTTAAATGAATTATAATCTGCCTTAAAATCTTTTACAGAATAATCTTTATAGTAAACGATCGAATCACGTATTGGTTCACCGGTATGCTTCTCCATCCTGGAAATAATCAGGTCGAAATATTTCTTTCGAAGTTCCACAGTATCTCCTTCCAGACCACTAGCCACTGGGATAAGGAAGACAATGGATTCGTGGCCCTCGGGTGCTGCCTTTTCATCTGTTACTGATGCCACACTGGAATAAAACAAGGGTGCTTTCGGCCATTTTGGATCTTTATAGATCTCCTCCCCATGCTCTTCAAAGGATACATCAAAGAAAAGCCCATGGTGCACCACATTTTTCAGTTTTTTATTTAATCCAATGTAATACATCAGACAGGAAGGAGCCATTACTTTTTTACTCCAGTATTTATTTGAATAGCTTCTCGCTTCTGGAGGCAATAAATTAGTTTCTGTAAAATGATAATCTGCGCCGCTGATCACCGCTTCTGATTCATATCGGCCTTTGTCAGTATGCACAGCGCTTATTTTTTTTCCTTTCAGATCCATTTTTGTAACCGCTTCATTAAAGCGAAATTCCACACCCAGTTCAAGCGCCAGTTTATACATGCCATCCACTACGGAATACATTCCGCCTTTGGGATACCAGGTACCACCTTTTATATCGGCATAATTCATTAAACTATAAAGCGCAGGGGTATCTTCCGGCAGAGCACCCAGAAATAATACCGGGAATTCCATCAATTGCCGGAGACGGGGGGATTTAAAATAACGGGCTATATGATTTTTAATATTATTAAAGACCTGCAGACGAAAGACACCAGTGATGGTTTGCCAATCCAGAAATTCGAGCAGCGAACGTCCGGGCTTGTAAACCAATTTTTTTATACCTACTTCGTATTTATAGGCGGCACCGGCCAAATATTTTTCCAATTGAAGGCCACTACCCTTCTCTATTGATTCAAATGTATTTTTCAATTGCTGAAAATCAGCGGGCATATCAGTGAATCCATCATCCCAGTAAACCCGATAGGAAGGATCCAGTCTCTCCAGCTGGTAATAATCCGAAGCCTTTCGTCCAAACTGTTCAAAATATCTTTCGAATATATCTGGCATCCAGTAGAAGGAAGGGCCCATATCAAAAACAAATCCCTGTTCTTTTAATTGACGGGCACGTCCGCCTGGACCTTCATTTTTTTCAATAACAGTCACTTGCCATCCTTGTTTGGCCATAAAGGAGGCTGCAGACAGGCCGGCAAACCCACTGCCGATCACAATAAGTTTTCTTTTGTTCACGGAAAAATTTTAATGACGACTGATCTGCTCTTTCAAAAGTTTACGGGCAAAATGTATACGACTTTTGATTGTACCTAAAGGTTCGTGGAGCAATTCAGCGATCTCATTGTACTTATATCCGTCAAAGTACAATAAAAAAGGAGTTTTGAAAATTTCAGGCAGCGAACTGATAGCTTCCTGGATCTCCTTCAAGCGCAGATTAGATTCTGCAGCATAGCCTACAGTAGTCTGTTTCTGATTAATGAGAAATTCATTCGGCGTACTGTCGAATATGGTGCGCTGTTTTGCTTTGCGGCGATAGTTATTAATGAAGATATTCCTCATGATCGTGAACAACCATGCTTTAATATTCGTACCAACATTATATTTATCATGATTGGCTAGTGCTTTATATAAAGTTTCCTGGAACAAATCATTTGCTTCCTCTGTATCTCTTGTAAGATTGATAGCGAAAGGCTTCAAAAAATCGGCATTAGTCACTAACAACTCACTGAATTCCTGCGTCAACATAATTTTTTGTTTAATTGTTTGCGTTACAAAGTTAAACAAAATATCGCTAGAAAAAGTTCATACTTTCTGTTAATATTCATTAGAAACAAGCCAAAAAAAATAAAAGTCTGAAAATCAGTTACTTAAAGGAGGATAGCAGTTCCATCACCGAGGCTAGTGAGGTTTTAAATTCCACATTTGGAGGAATGGGTTTATGATAGCCCTGGACCATTTGACCGGAAATGATCAGTTTTTTATGAGGAATCCGGGCACTTAACTGCTGTAGAAATTTATCAAAATTAAAATTGGGGCAGGTGGCTGTGAGATGTACAAATAAAAGATCAGGATCTTTTTGCTTAGCGACATATTCCACGTCGCTGACAGGGCAGTTTGCACCAAGATAGATCACCGATACTCCCCGACTTTTGAGGAGATAATACATGTAGAGCAGTCCCAGTTCATGATGCTCTCCTTCAGGAAGGAAAAGCAATAATTTTTTATTTACCTGAAGACTGGTGTTTACAGATTCCAGCGCATAGACTAGTTTATGTCTGATTACATTGGTAACCAGGTGCTCCTGTGAAGGATTGATATGTCCTGTTTGCCATAGTATTCCGATCTTCTCCAGAAACGGAAATATGATCTGCAAAACCGTTTTTTCAATTCCCCTGGCAGCCACATATTTGTCCAGTGTTCTTTCAAATTGTTCGATCTCCAGTACCACCATATGCTGCACCAGTTCATTGATCACCCTTTCCTGTATTGCCACCGGATCACCCAAAGAAAGAATGCGTTGCTGAATCTCCTCGGGTTGCATCCGATCAATATGGGAGATCTTAAACCCATATTTATTAAGCAGAGAAATATTCAGAATGATTCTTAATTCTTCATTACTATAATACCGGATATTGGTCGGTGTGCGCTGTGGACGCAAAAAATTATAGCGCTGTTCCCAGATTCGAATTGTATGGGCCTTGATGCCGGAAAGGTTTTCCAGGTCTTTAATGGTAAAGGCGTTCATG
>JBKJMI010000091.1:0-3085 GCA_046596515.1 Chitinophagaceae bacterium
GTATACACTTTTTGCCACTCACGCCGGTAATTTCAGCAATGGAGTAACCAGTATTCAAAGTATGTACGCGCCGGAGTTTGGAGCGCATTCTGAAGGAGTTCGGATCAATGTGGAGGACTAATTTTATCTTCGTCACTAATGACTACCGAATTCCTTATCATAGGCCAGGGTTTGTGCGGAACCTGGCTTTCTTATTGGCTGAAAGAAATGGGGCGATCCGTTCTGGTGATCGATGAATACAATGAACATAGTCCTTCAAGGGTGGCCGCAGGCATTATCAACCCAGTTACAGGCAGAAGACATGTAAGTACCTGGATGGCGGAAACTCTATTGCCATTTGCTAAGGAACAATACCAACTATTGGGAAACCAATTAGGTCTGAATGGAATTTCAGAAAAAACATTGATCGATTTTTTCCCTTCTCCGCAAATGCGTCTGAGTTTTTTGAAACGTGTAGAAGAACAAGGAGAATATGTGCAACTTCCTATTGATGAAAATGAATTCATAGATCAGTTCAATTATGATTTTGGTTTTGGAAAAATATTTCCTACTTATACTGCTCATCTTGAAAACCTTCTGCCTGCCTGGCGAAAACAATTAAAAGCTGCCGGAGAATTAATAGAAATACAATTCGATAAAAAGCAAATAATTTTTGAAAATGATGGCATCCGCTATAAGGATATCAGGGCTACTGTCATCATTTTTTGCGATGGGCCATCTGGTATAGAAGATCCATGGTTTGGCAACCTTCCTTATGCCATCAATAAAGGAGAGATACTACTTGCCGAAATCCAAGACCTGAATCCCGATCATTTATATAAACGTTCCATATCCCTTGTTCCTCTGGCAGAAAAAGATCTTTGGTGGATAGGCTCTAATTATGGCTGGGAACTGGAACCTGTAGTTATTACAAAGGCATTTCGCGAACAGACAGAGGCACAATTGAAAAACTGGCTGAAGCGACCTTTTAATATCATCGATCATAAGATCTCTCTTCGCCCAGCAAATATTGAAAGAAGACCATTTGCAGGAAGGCATCCTCTTCATCCTTCACTCGCTATTTTAAATGGCATGGGATCTAAAGGAACCTCTCTGGCTCCCTGGTACGCTAAACAACTGGCTGAACATCTGGTATCAGGAAAAGCAATTGATCCAGAAACCAGCGTTAACCGATTTCGCCAGATACTTTCCCGTTGAAGTTTTAACTTTAAAACTTAAATAATAAACATGACTGCCACCCAGGAAGAGCAATATATTATTCCGGCCCGTTACCGGAAAATGGAGAATATGCATATCGCATTTTGGCTGATGAAAGATATCAGTTGGTGTATGATCTGGAGATGGATGGGTATAGCCATGATCATACCTACGCTGAGTATTGCCATTATAATCGCATGGCGAACAAAAGAAATAAAAGCAGAATTATCTCATAATCTGGCCATCGCTTTCTGGATCAGCGCGAATTCTTTATGGATGATCAGCGAGTTTTTTCATTTTGATACCACAAAAATTTATGGTGAAATGACAGGCAAGCACCTGGCACTGATTCCATTTATACTCGGTGCCATGATACTTGCTTATTATTACCTTTTTCAGAGAAGGCAGGAGTTAAGGGAACAGCATACAATCACCCAATAGAAATGGGCCTATCATCCTTTCGGTTACGTATCTTTGCACCCGGTTTAAATCGCCGTTTTTCATCATTTTTTTAATGAATTTTCAGTTTTATGTATCGTAGCCGTACCTGTGGTGAACTTCGAATTACAGACGCCTCTAAACAAGTAACCCTTGCCGGTTGGGTGCAAACCGTGCGCAAATTTGGTGCTATCACCTTTATAGATCTTCGCGACCGTTATGGCATTACCCAATTACTTTTCGGGGAAGATTTAAACCGCGAACTGGAAGAAAATCCGTTGGGTCGTGAATTTGTATTGCAGGCCACAGGTACAGTAAATGAAAGAAGCAATAAGAACCCTAACCTCCCAACTGGTGAAGTTGAGATCCAGGTCTCTTCCTATAAAATATTAAATCGTTCTGCTGTACCTCCTTTCACAATTCAGGATGATACGGATGGTGGCGATGATATTCGAATGAAATATCGTTTTCTTGATCTTCGCCGTAATCTGGTCAGGAAAAATATGGAGCTTCGATATGCAGTGAATCGCGCTGCAAGAAATTATCTGCATGGCCAGGGCTTTATGGATATTGAAACTCCATTCCTTATCAAATCAACACCCGAAGGGGCTCGCGATTTTGTAGTGCCTAGCCGAATGAACCCGGGTCAATTTTATGCTCTTCCCCAGTCTCCTCAAACCTTTAAGCAATTGCTGATGGTAAGTGGCTATGATCGATATTACCAGATCGTAAAATGTTTTCGTGATGAGGATCTTCGTGCCGACCGTCAGCCGGAATTTACCCAGATCGATTGCGAGATGGCCTTTGTTGAGCAGGATGATATTCTGAACATGTTTGAAGGAATGATCAAACATATTTTCCAGGAAGTAAAAGGCATAGCTTATTCCGATACCGTGAAGCGCATGACATGGGAAGATGCCATGTGGAACTATGGAAATGATAAACCAGATATTCGTTTTGATATGTCATTACTGAATCTGAAAAAACCAGGTTCTATCTATGTAGAAAAACAAGATCGTTCCGAACTGATCAACGAATCTGGTTTCAAAGTATTTGATGAAGCAGAAACGGTACTTGCCATTGCAGTTTCCAGTTGCAGCGATTACAGTCGTAAACAAACCGATGACCTTACAGAATGGGTGAAGCGTCCTCAGATCGGAATGAAGGGATTGGCTTATATTAAATGTAATGCCGATGGAACTTATAAAAGTTCCATGGATAAATTCTTTACTGAAGAAAAATTAAAAGCCATCGCCGATGCGGCAGGAGCAAAAGCTGGCGACCTGGTATTCATTCTTGCAGGCGCAGAAGAAAGAACAAGAAAAGCGATCAGCGATCTTCGAATGGAGATGGCTGAAAGATTGGGTCTCAGAAAAAAAGATGAATTCCGTTTATTGTGGGTGCTCGACTTCCCGCTTTTTGAATATGATGAAGAAGGTAATCGTTGGGT
>JBKJMI010000001.1:0-10715 GCA_046596515.1 Chitinophagaceae bacterium
CACCTCTCCACTATATGTACTCAATGCAATCACTAAGGATAAAATCATTACAGAAGAATTGATCATTGGAGCCTTATCCTGTATCATCTGGACTCTTACCCTTCAAACTACCGTTAAATATGTGATCCTCACACTTCAGGCCGATAACCGGGGTGAAGGAGGTATTTTCTCCTTATTTGCTCTGGTAAGGCGGAGAAAGAAATGGCTGGTTATTCCAGCAATGATCGGGGGTGCGGCCCTTATTGCAGATGGCATGATCACCCCTCCCATTTCGGTTACTGCCGCTGTTGAAGGATTAAGGCAGATCCCGATTTTTGCATCTATTGACAACTGGAGCATCGTTTATATAGTGTTGGGAATTCTTACGCTGCTTTTCCTTTTGCAACAATTTGGAACGGCTTCCATAGGCAAATTATTCGGTCCGATAATGATGGTATGGTTCATCATGCTGGCAAGCCTGGGTTCAATGCATTTGCTCGACGATCTGGATGTTTTCAGAGCCTTCAACCCCTACTATGCCATAAAGCTGCTTACTACATATCCAAAAGGATTCTATATTCTTGGCGCTGTTTTTCTCTGTACAACGGGTGCTGAGGCCCTTTATTCCGACCTGGGTCATTGTGGAAAGGGAAATATCCGTTACTCCTGGATCTTTGTAAAAACCTGCCTTATCATTAACTATCTGGGACAAGGCTCCTGGGTACTGGCAAACTTCAACGGCAAGCTGATCACTACTGATATGATTGAAAAAACAGGTTACAATGCCTTCTATGGAGTGATGCCTCAGGAATTTAAGGTTGCAGGAATAGTGATTGCTACCTCGGCAGCAATTATTGCCAGCCAGGCATTGATCTCTGGCTCGTTCACACTGATCAGTGAAGCTATGCGACTCAATCTCTGGCCCAAACTGAGGATAAGCTATCCAACTGAGGAAAGAGGACAACTGTATGTACCTGGTGTCAATTGGTTATTGTTTCTGGGCTGTGTGGGCATCGTGCTTTATTTTCAAAAATCAACCAATATGGAGGCCGCTTATGGGTTGGCCATTACCCTTTGTATGATTGCCACCTCAATTCTATTTGCCAATTTCCTCGTTTCAAGACGGGTCATGTCAGTATACATTTATATTTACCTGGCCGTTTATCTTACCATAGAAATTAGTTTTCTGCTGGCCAATCTGGAAAAATTCCCTCATGGTGGTTATGTCGCATTAATAGTAGGCGGAATATTGTTTGGCGTTATGTATACCTGGTACAGAGCCCGAAAAATCAAGAACCGCTATGTAGAGTTTGTAAGACTGGAGCATTATGTTCCAAAAATTCAGGAATTAAGTAACGACCGGGCAGTGCCCAAATACGCGACCCACCTTGTTTATCTCACTTCTGCAAATAATCCAAAAGAGATCGAGCATAAAATCATTTATTCCATCCTGAACAGGAAACCTAAAAGAGCAGATATTTATTGGTTTGTACATATTGATACTCTTGATGATCCTTATACCTGCGAGTATAAGGTAGAGCATATCATTCCTAATGATATTATCAGGGTGGATTTCAGACTGGGATTTCGAATAGAACCTCGTATCAATCTTATGTTCCGCAAAGTAGTGGAGGACCTGGTGGCCAACAAGGAAGTGAATATCATGAGCCGGTATGAAAGTCTGGCAAACAGCGGAACAGTGGGCGATTTCCAGTTCATGGTTATGGAAAAATACCTGAGCCAGGATAATGAACTGCCTTTCTTTGAAAGGGTGATCATGAAATTCCATTTCTGGCTGAAGGATCATAGTCTTTCAGAAGAGAAGGGCTTCGGGCTGGATGCTGCGAATGTGACGGTAGAAAAGTTCCCATTGATTGTTTCAACGATCACCAATCTGCGGCTACGGCGCATCGAAGAAGAATAATGGTATATTAGGCGAATAAACTACCGAATTGCCATATTTCATCTGGTATATACTGGGAGGTATCGTCTTCCTATCGTTGCTTGTTTATTTTTTGCAGGACAAGCTCATCTTCAAGCCCGAGAAGCTGAAGCAGGATTTTCAATTCAAATATGATATCCCCTTTCGCGAATATTTCTTCGATGTAAGTCCGGGAGTACGAATTAACGGAGTCCATTTTTTTCGTGAACATCCAAAAGGACTGATACTTTATTTTCATGGAAATACCCGAAGCATTAAAGGATGGGCCAGGTATGCCCGCGATTTTTACCGTTATGATTATGATGTAGTACTGGTTGATTACCGGGGATTCGGAAAAAGTACGGGCAAAAGAGGTGAAAAGGACATGATGAACGATATGCAATATGTATATGATCAGCTAAAATCAAAATATTCGGAAGATCATCTGATTATTTATGGCAGAAGCATGGGTTCAGGATTCGCTTCCAAACTGGCCTCTGATAATGACCCCCGTTACCTGATCCTTGACGCACCCTATTTCAATTTTTTGAAAGTGATCGAGCGTTTCCTTCCAATTCTTCCTGTGCGTATTGTACTTCGATATCATATGCGCACGGATCTCTGGCTTCCTGATGTGAAATGTCATACCTATATCATTCATGGCACCCGTGATAGGCTGATACCTATTAAGCATAGTGAAAGGCTTCAAAAGATCAATCCAAAAAAAATTACACTGATCCGGATTGTAGGCGGACATCATAATGATCTGCCGGGGTTCGACGAATACCATAATTTTATACGCGATATCCTGCTTTATTAGGATAATGAATGAATGAAAAATTGGAACAAGAAAAAATGGATGCGGGTACTTTACCTGTTTTTTATCTACTATTCGCTGGGAGGCGTGGTGCTCTATTTTCTACAGGACTATATTCTTTTTCACCCTGTAACGCTTAAAAAGGAACATAACTATGATTTTAAACAACCCCATCGCGATATCACGATCCCGATAAACCAGGAAGAAGAAATTAACCTGGTAGATTTTTTGCCGACCGATTCAATAAGGAAAGGGCTGGTACTTTATTTTCACGGCAACAAAAAGAATATTTCATGGTACGCGGATCATATGCCAATGTTCACAAAGAATGGCTATGAAGTGATGATGATCGATTATCCCGGTTTTGGGAAAAGCAAGGGTCGACTCTCTGAAAAAAAATTATACGATTGGGCGTTGCAGGTATATAAATTAGCGATCAGCAGATATCCGGCCGATAGTATTATTATCTATGGAAAAAGTATGGGCACGGGCATAGCCGCTGAACTGGCTTCTGTAAGAGATTGCAAAAGGCTGATTCTTGAAACCCCTTATTATGATTTCCCGGCAGTGATCTCCCGCTATCTTCCTATTTATCCTGTAAGATGGATGCTGCATTATCATATACCAACTCATACCTTCCTGGAGTCGGTAACAGCGCCAGTCAGTATTTTTCATGGCAATTCAGATTGGGTGGTGAGTTATTCCAACTCTCAGAAATTAAGTAAGGAATTTAAATCAAAAGATGAATTGATCACCATTGATGGAGGCAGCCATAATGATCTTTTCCGTTTTGAACTTGCACGCCATAAACTTGATTCTTTGCTTTCAAACTAGAATGAAACCCCGATTTTAATTTATCTTAGAAGGATGAAGAGATCGGTACTCATCATTTTTTTTATTTGCCTGGGAGTAATTGGGCGGTCGCAGGATACCCTTTACAAACAATTACTGACCAATACCAAAGAATTGACAGTGGGTGATAGTCTGCGTTTAGATGAACTCAGCGATGGAACAAAACTGGACAGTTCATTCGCGAAACGATTTTTTTTCCCTCTTTTATCAACCGGAAATAGTCCTTTTAAGAACAGGATATATACCTGTCTGGGACGTATCACTGATCATGAGTATTATGATCTGTTTATGGTTATGGAGGATCGTCGGCGAGCAGATAGTACAGGAATGACGACCTCCTACCTGGTCACTTTGAAAAAAACGGGAGATTATATCAGTTCTCAGAAGGTGGCCGTAACCGGAACCAAGAAAAAAACGGGATATAATATTCGTTCCACTCTATTCAAAGAAAACAGGATCTATATAGATTCCAGAATAACGACGGGAGAAAAATTATTTGAAGAAGTGGAAAATTACCGCATCACCAAAACGGGTCGCTTCATTCTGACAGAAAATGTAAACTGATCAATTCTCTACTAAGGCAACAGCTTTTTTTGTCACTTTCAACAAATGGCTGGCGCCTATTTTCATGGCGTAATTTCTATCTGTGTGACTCACAGGAAAATCAAAACAAACAGGATAATCATATTCAGCGATAATATCCCGGATTACTTCAAACGCGGTTTGACCGAATGGTCTTTCTGTATCTTTTATATCAGTAAATCCTCCAATGATCAATCCGGCCAATTTGGAAAGTTTTCCATTTCTTTTTAATTGGTACATCATGCGATCCACATTGTAGACATATTCCCCGATATCTTCGAGGAACAGAATTCTTCCATTTGTTTTTATATCCGAGTTTGTTCCACAAAGGTGAGCCAGCAGTGATAGGTTTCCACCAAGCAGTTCTCCTATGGCTTCGCCGGTTCGATTAAATGGATGTGAAGATGTTTTATAATTCGCTATTTTTCCTTCCAACGCGGATCTCAATGAAGCGATGAATTCATTTTTATCTCCGCCATCATTAAAAGCGCCTGACATAGGAGCATGCAAAGAGGAAATTTTGAAATTGCTGTACAAGTGTGAATGCAGGACGGTGATATCACTGTACCCGATGATCCATTTTGGATCTTTTTTGAATTTCTTAAAGTTCAACTGGTCGATGATACGACCTGTTCCATATCCTCCACGCCCAAAAAGAATGGCCTTTATGGATTTGTCATCCAGCATTTGTTGCAGATCATTTGCTCTTTCTTCATCGGTACCTGAAAAATAATTTAGCCCCCTGCCCCCTACTGTGGGCCCGATCTTTACTTTATATCCCCATTCATTGAGGGCTTGAACCGAAGCCTGGATCTTTTCAACAGGCATATACCCGGCTGGGCAAACAATACCAATGGTATCACCAGGTTTCAGAGAAGAGGGCTGCTTGATCATGCAATAAAAATAACTAATTAGGCAGTAGCCCGCTTTGCGTATTTTTGTCTGCCAAATTGGTGGAATAACTGATGATAAATCCAAAAAGATACCTGATCACTTCTGCTCTGCCTTATGCGAACGGACTCAAGCATATAGGTCATCTGGCAGGTGCATATATACCCGCAGACATTTATGTGCGTTATCTGCGTTCGCAAAAAAGAGATGTTGTTTTTGTTTGTGGCAGTGATGAACATGGGACTGCAATTCCCATCCAGGCCATGAAGGAAGGCACTACCCCACAGGCTATTATTGATAAATATCATCAGGCGATGAAAGAAGATTTCAGTGATCTGGATATCAGCTTTGATATTTATCACCGAACCAGTTCCCAACTTCATCATGAAACGGCGCAGGAATTCTTCAGCCTGCTGAATAATGCAGGGCAATTGGAAACAAAAGAAACAGAACAATATTATGATGAAGAAGCCAGAATTTTTCTGGCCGACCGATATATTAAAGGTATCTGCCCTAATTGTGGAAGTGATCGAGCATTTGGTGATCAGTGCGAAAATTGCGGACGTACACTTAGTCCCGATGAACTAATTAACCCTGTAAGTACATTAAGCGGAAAAGAGCCGGTGAAGAAAAAAACAACACACTGGTATCTTCCATTGGGAGACCATGAAGAATTTCTACGTAAATGGATTCTCGAAGAACATGGCAAGGATTGGCGCCCAACAGTTGTAGGGCAGTGCAGGAGTTGGATAGAAGGCGGACTACTTTCGAGAGCGGTCACACGCGATCTGGATTGGGGCATAAAAGTTCCGTCGCCTGATGGAGAAGGAAAAGTATTATATGTATGGTTTGATGCTCCTATAGGATATATCAGCGCCACAAAACAATGGGCCATTGATAATGGAAAAGACTGGCGACCGTATTGGGAAGACAAGGATACTAAACTGGTACATTTTATTGGCAAGGATAATATCGTGTTCCATTGCATCATCTTCCCGGTGATGCTGAAGCTGCATGGAAATATTTTGCCGGAGAATGTTCCGGCCAATGAATTCCTGAATCTCGAAGGAGATAAAATGAGCACCAGCCGGAACTGGAAACTGGATATGCGCGATTATATCAATGATTTTGTGAAAAAGGAAAATGGCGGTGGGCAGTGTGTTGATATGCTGCGATATTATCTTACCCAAATCGCTCCGGAAACAAAAGACAGCGAATTCACCTGGAAAGGATTTCAGGATGCAGTAAACAGTGAACTGGTATCGATATTCGGAAATTTTGTGAATCGGAGTTTTGTACTAATGCATAAATTATGCGGAGGCAAGGTCCCTAAATGGCATGAGGATATTATAGATGATAATGACAGATCATTGATCAATGAGATAAGTAATACAAAGGCCAATGTTGAAACTGCCCTGGAAGAATATCATTTCAGAGACGGATTATTCCAGGTAATTGATCTGGCCCGAAAAGGAAATCAGTATCTACAGAAAAAAGAACCCTGGATACTGGCAAAAAAACTGGAGCAGGGTCCGTCGGTACAAAAACAAATCGACAACTGTTTACATCTATGTCTGCAACTTACCGCGAACCTGGCTATTTATATAAACCCATTCCTTCCGAATACGGCAAAGAAAATGTTGCATATGCTGAAGGTGGTAGATAAAATACTGGAATGGGAGAATGCCGGTAAACTGAAATTAGTTAGCGTAGGCTATAGTCTTCGCGAACCACAATTGCTGTTCAGAAAAATTGAAGATGAGGAGATCAGTTTCCAGGTTGAGAAATTGAAAAATGGATCTCAAAAACCACAAACAGAAAAACCTATGGAAGAAAAAACAGCCGCAGCAGCAAAACCGGAAATTCAATATGATGATTTTGCCAAACTGGAAATGAAAGCTGGTACTGTAACCGCCTGCGAAAAAGTGGCAAAAGCAGATAAGCTATTGAAACTGGAAGTTGATCTTGGCCCGGAAAAAAGAACCATTGTTTCAGGTATTGCGCTTCATTATTCCGCAGAAGAAATGGTAGGCAAACAAGTGGTGGTTGTTACCAACCTGGCCCCCCGAAAAATGAAAGGAATTGAAAGCCAGGGAATGATCCTGACAGCGGAAGACATAGATGGTAAACTTCGCCTTCTAAAGCCGGAAGAAATGGTAACACCGGGTTCTTCCATCAGCTAATTATTTTACCAGAATTAATTGATTGCAGCCCTTCTACTGCCTTGATAAAAATCTTTATCTTCGATATCAAATTAGTTGCATAACTAACTAATTTTGATCTCATAAAATTTAGACCTCTTCAAATGAAACGTAGTATCAAAAAAGTAGCCGTTCTGGGAAGCGGCGTCATGGGTTCGAGGATCGCTTGTCATTTTGCAGGAATTGGCGTTCAGGTGCTCTTGCTGGACATAGTTCCACAGGGCGCAGGTGATAAACCGGCGGAAAGAAATAAGATCGTGAATGATGCGCTGGCGGCTGCGATTAAATCAAACCCCTCTCCTGTTTATCATAAGGATGTGATCAAGAAGATCAGTACAGGAAATTTTGAAGACAATATGAAAGATATTGGCCAGTGTGACTGGGTGATCGAAGTGGTGGTTGAAAGACTGGACATCAAACAAAAAGTATTTGAACAAGTTGAAAAATATCGCAAGCCGGGATCACTGATCACCTCCAATACTTCTGGTATTCCTATTCACATGATGGCGGAAGCAAGATCTGAAGATTTTCAAAAACATTTCTGCGGAACGCATTTCTTTAATCCTCCCCGTTATCTGCGTTTACTCGAGATCATTCCTACTCCGCATACCGATAAAGAAGTTGTGGATTTCCTTATGAATTACGGAGATCTGATCCTGGGAAAGACCACAGTGCTTTGTAAGGACACTCCTGCTTTCATTGCTAACAGAATAGGCGTCTATGGTATCATGTCCATATTCGGATTAGTAGATAAACTGGGTATCAGCATTGATGAAGTAGATGCACTTACTGGTCCTATTATTGGTCGTCCTAAATCAGCCACTTTCCGTACAGCTGATGTTGTAGGTATAGATACATTGGTAAAAGTAGCCAGAGGCGTTTATGATAATTGTCCTGCGGATGAATCCAGAAATAATTTTATAATCCCATCCTGGCTGGAAAAATTAGTGACCAATAACTGGCTGGGAGATAAAACAGGACAGGGATTTTTCAAGAAAGTGAAATTGCCATTGACCAGTGGTAGTCCGGAAGAAAGAAAATCAGATAAGGAGATCATGGTACTGAATCTTTCTTCGATGGAATATGAAGCAAGAAAGAAATCAAAATTCGCTTCAGTTGAAGCGGCCAAACCGATCGATGATCTGGCGACAAGAATAAAAATGTTATGTGCGGGGCAGGATAAGGCGGGAGAATTCTATAGGCATTTTCATTATGGATTGTTCTCTTATATTTCAAATCGCATTCCTGAGATCAGTGATGAATTATACCGTGTAGATGACGCTATGATGGCAGGATTTGGCTGGGAGATCGGTGCTTTTGAATCTTGGGATGTATTAGGTGTTGAGCGTACTATTGAGGGAATGAAGACTAATGGATATAAAGTAGCACCATGGGTGGAAGAAATGTTGGCTGGTGGAAATAAATCTTTTTACAAACTGGAAGGAGGCAAAAAATTCTTTTACGATCCAGCAACGAAATCATATAAGCCCATGCCAGGGGCGGAAGCCTTTATTGTAATGAGCAATTTCACTGATAAGCAGGTATGGAAGAATGGCTCCTGCAGATTATATCATATGGGAGATGATGTGCTGGGACTTCAATGGTTCACCAAAATGGGAAGCATTGGCGGAGATGTGCTGGAAGGAATTCAAACTTCAATAGAAAAGGCAGAGAAAGATTATAAAGGATTGGTGATCGCTAATGAGGGACCGAATTTCTCTGCGGGCGCCAATGTGGGCATGATCTTTATGCTGGCGATTGATCAGGAATATGATGAACTGGATATGGCCATACGTTTATTTCAGAATACGATGATGCGCGTTCGTTATTCTTCTATTCCGGTTGTAGTGGCACCACATGGCCTTGCATTAGGCGGCGCATGTGAGATGAGTATGCATGCAGACAAATGTTGTCCTGCTGCTGAAACCTATACTGGCCTGGTAGAATTAGGAGTAGGATTAATACCCGGTGGTGGTGGAACAAAAGAATATATTTTGCGTGCTTCCGATGAGATGCATGAAGATGAACCCGAAACCATCACATTGAAGAATCGATTTCTAACTATCGCAACTGCAAAGGTGGCCACTTCAGCACATGAAGGATTTCAGATAGGCGTTTATCGCAAGGGGCAGGATGAAGTAGTTCCAAATATCAATCGTCGTATTTCTGAAGCGAAACGTTCGGTGATCGAATTGTATGATAGCGGATATGTTAGTCCTGTACAGAGAAAAGATATACGCGTATTGGGTCAGTCTGCGCTAGGTGCACTCTATGCTGGTATCAATGGTATGTGGCGCGCGAAATACGCCACTGACCACGATGCACTTGTGGCACGTAAGCTGGCCTATGTAATGTGCGGAGGCGATCTAAGTGAACCTACTCTTGTAACAGAACAATATCTTCTTGACCTGGAGAGAGAAGCATTTCTTTCACTATGCGGAGAGAAAAAATCGCTGGAGCGCATTCAAAGCGTATTAAAAAGCGGCAGACCCGTAAGGAATTAATGGGAACGCTAGAGTTAGCAGATCATAAAATTATACTTCGCTCCCATATTATCACTTATGGAAAGTCTTCTACTTCTGAGATCACAGAGCAGATCAGGGCCGAAATAGAATCTATGTGGAATCAACCTCAGGGGCAGATACATATAGCAGATATACTGTACAATATCGTTTTTAGCATCAGTGCAGAATGGATTCCATACATTACTGACATGGAAGTTGTCAGCAATACAGATCCCCTCAATAATTATTTCCGCATAGAAGAATTTGCAAGAGAAAATATATCTTTTGTAGATGGCATTGGTTGCAATAGTGGTTATTTCAAATTGGAAAATCTTTATAAAGGTTCAACTACAGCCGCCCATGAATACGGACATAGTTTAGGAGCAAAACATCCGGAAGATCTTGACTTTAGAGGAAAAGGGGTTCCGGGTATTATGTATCCACGTGGTACTTTAGTAGATCCGATTTATCAATATGAACCGGATAAAGCCGCTGGCACAAAAGGCGGAACGATGAATCCAATTCACAGAAGAGTCAGGCAAGAAGATATTGATGCCCTTCGATTACATTTATTGGAATGGATAAATAATACGGCCATAGCAGGTGAATTCACAAATGTCTGGCATGAGGATCATGCGGAAGTCGGGAGGATCTGAACACTGTTCAGTTCGGTCAAATTCAGAGTTCTGTTCCGAAAAGCACTCCCCTCAACTGTTGTTTTATACATCTCTTCAACAAGCTTCCGCAGTATATTTCATTTATGCAAAATGAAATTATTTATCGCCGCAGGCTTCCTCACTGGTATCCTTCCCACCGAAGTTTTTTTGTCACATACAGGTTGAATGGTTCATTGCCTATGGAGTTTATTGCCCAACTGAAAGCAGCATATCAAAAGGAAAAAGATCAGGGCATAACTGAAACAAATATTTTACAGGAGAAATATTTTAAAATATTTGACGCCCATTTAG
>JBKJMI010000009.1:0-35522 GCA_046596515.1 Chitinophagaceae bacterium
CTGCGTTTGAGATACATTGGTGAAAATGACCGCATTTCTTTTTACAGAAAAGATATCAAATCCGATTCCGATAGAAGCGCCGCTATTGTAAACAAAATTGGCGAAACGTAATCTGGATGTGGTGTCATTCGGTACAACGATATTGTTATAAACGGTCAGTACTTTTGGAGCATTGATCGAATCATAAGTGAACATTGTATAACTGGCGCCCGCCTGAAGATCCTGGCCGAAGCTTAAAGGAACCTGGGTGGTAGTAGCCAACGTATCGAAATAACTGAAAGCCCTGAAACCTGGTGTGATATTAAAACTGGCCGGGGTAGAAGGAAAAGTTGCACCGTAAGCAAGGCCTGTTCCATTTACGAATTTGGCATCCACCTGTAAATAGTTACGGGCACTGCCCAATACCGCATTATGGATTTGGAAATTGGCGGTATTCGTCATGTCGGTCCTCTCAAAAGCTACTTCCTTACCTTTTGGTTTAGTGCAGGAACTTACAAAGATTCCCAGCAGACTAAAGGCAATGATTATTTTTTTCATTTTCGATTTTTTATTCATTTAGAAGTTAGGGTTTAGAGAACCAGGTCTCTTTAGTATGATAATCATTGTTGGTAGGGTATGCACCAACCGCAGTAAGTGATGGAATATTATAAAGATATTCTGAGTTATACCTTGGTCTTGCCCGATAAACCAGTTTACCATTATTTGTTATATGCAGATTGGTTCCTGAAGGAGGTGTGAATCCTACATATACCTGCTGACCAGGATTAAATGGATCCTGATCAGTATAATGGAAACGGCGCATATCGCACCAGGTATCATGAACACCCCAGGCGTAAAGCGCGATATATTTCTGCAACAGGATTCTACCAAGATTCATTCCTGAAGGAGAAGCAGGTACCACACCTGTATTAGCTACATACGCATCCCGAACGGCATCGCTAAGCAGATTAGATGCTGGAATGTTAGTGCTGTATTTATCTTTCAGATGATCGAAATTCAAATTGATACCAGCAATATAAGCCAGTCTGGAATTGGTATTATCTGATTTCCTGAGATAAGCCTCTGCCAAAATGAACTTCATTTCTGAAGCAGTCATTACCGGCCATTCCGCTACATCACGAAATATATAACGACCCAGTTCAGGGAAAGGATATCCACCTACTCCATAGGCGGTACCCATAAAGCTTTCTGGCTGATCAGCTGTCACTAATCCTGAAGAACCTAACCAGGGGGTGATTCCTTTAAAAGTTCCATTAGTATTAGGTCGAAGTATATACCAGGCTCTGGGATCCTGAACACCACCAAAAGCAGGTGTAGTGCCATTCATCAGGTTGGCGATATAAGCCGACTGACGAATACCTGTAGCAGAAGAGTTCACATTCTGACGGAAATTACCAAAGTAATTATTGGTGGCCGATACGGCTACTCCCTGAAACTTACAGGTGATATTATCTGCATTGGATGCACAGGAGAGAGAAGCGTATTTAATCACTGAATCCGCACTATAGGAAGTCTTATTGCTGATATAGGCATAGCTGCGAGCTAATATACCGTACACGAATTTTTTCCACTTGTTCAAATCGCCACCATTAAAATAAAAATCACTATTGGTAAAACTAGTAGCATTCATCCCTCCACCTGTACGGCTAAGAAAATCCAATGCACGGAAACATGTAGCCCTTACAGAATCATAACACTCCGATTGGTCCTCATAGGTAAATTGTTGCAGGCTGGTGTTGAAAGCCTGGCGAAGAACCATATCACCATATTGATTGGTGCATTCGAAAAGACTCCATGCGCGTAATGCGCTTGCCGCACCTACAAAATCCCATTTTTGTTGTTCAGTGCCCCATTCAACTACGCGGTTTAGGTTTTGGCCCATACCATAATAATGCGCAGCCCATAGTGTACCAAGGTTATCACTCGCACCGACCGTCCCAGCCATCTGATCGTAGTTAGATGAATTGGATACAGTAGGTGATGCAGGTGATGAAGTAGTAGAGAAGGTTCCCCAGAACTGAATATAACGTCCAATCAGCAAAGCATCTCCACCTGTACCATATGAATTACCTGCCGCAGAACCACTGCCGGTAATGCTACCGATAAGGCTTGGAAATATCTGTTCGATCGGTTGTATTACTCTTGAATTGGGATTGAGATAAACCTCATCGATCTTCTTTGAACAGGAACTAATAGCGATTGAACCAGCTACCACGGTCCCCAGAAGTAATTTAATATATTGTTTCATTTTTTCTTCTTTGGATTGTTTATTTAAATGTTACTCGCAGGCCGACACTGTATGAAGTTGGAGTTGGCAGGTTTCCATAATCAAAGCCCATACCACCTACACCATTCGCAGATGCGGTATTACCACTGGTGGAAGGATCTGCACCACGATAGTTGGTCCAAAGTACAAGGTCATTACCTGTAAAGAATACGCTCGCGCTTTTCAGTGCACCTAAATTCTTCATCATATTCTGAGGAAGCGTATAGCTAAGACTAAGGTCTCTGAGGCGTAACCAGTTTACATTTTTTTCGATGAACTCTTCTTCAGGCAAAGTGGTATAATAATTCTGCTGGAAATAAGGAACAACGGAGATCGTATTTTCAGTAGGAGCAGCACTATTCTCTCTGCCATCTTTCAATACACCATCAATTACGCGAGCTTTCATACGATCTGCAGTGCGCTGACTTTTACCAGCCAGAGTGAGGTACATTTCAGTGGCATCGAATATATCACCACCTACCTTAAGATCCCAAAGAATACTCAGGTTCCAGTTCTTATACCGGAAGCTGTTCAAAGTTCCCAATGTGAAATCAGGCATACGATCACCGATTACAGTAAACAGACCATCTGCTGTTGGCAATCCGGTTCCCGGATCGATCAGGATACGACCTGCTGAATTACGCTGATATTTCTGACCGGTAATAGTAGTAGCAGGCTTTCCACGAATCATACCTCCTCTTGCATTACCATAAAGCCATGTATCGGCGATATACTGCTCATAGGCGATAGCCTTTGGCAGAGTAAGCACCTTACTCCACATATGATTGAAGTTAAAGCGTATGTTCCAGTTGAAATCTTTCTTCCTGATTGGATTGATATCAGAAACCAACTCAATGCCCTCATTCCTTGAACTGGCTGCATTGGATGTATTCAGAATGAAACCAGTGGCATAACTGCCGCGGAACTGATTCTGGATCTGATCTGTGTTTTGTGTTTTATAATAAGCGAAATCAAAACTCAACCGGCTATTGAAGAAACGCATTTCAGTACCTATTTCATAGGTCTTCTGTCTTTCAGGCTTAAGATTCGGGTTGTTGTTATCGAAACCATAGGAATAAATAGGCCCCACATTTGAACTGGTGAAATTATCCACGAATACTGATTGGTTCTTGTATGGGTCCGGGGCGCGTGCAGTGCTGGCGCGGGATGCGCGGATCTTCCAGTAATTGAATTTGGAGGTCTTCAAAGCAGGGAAGATGTCGGAAAGGATTGCAGTCGCGCTATATGCCGGATAATTGTATACGCGATTGGCCTTGGGGAACAGAGAGGAGGTTTCGAAACGATGCGTATAAGTAAGGAACACCAGGTTCTTATAGCTTACTGAAACTTCTCCGAAATAGGCCAGCTGGCGGTATTGGCTATAATTGTATTTGCCAAATTTGTTCTGTGCCAATCTTACCCTTGTAGCATAGTTGGAACTGGTTGTATCCATTCTGTCGCCTACTACCTGTTTGAAATTTGATTCTGTAACCAGAATAGGAGTAGCAAGACGTGAGCCCAATACACCAAGTGCATCTCTTGCAAAGGTGCGGTACATTCTTCCGTCAGGACTGATAGAATCGATCAGTTGACTACCATAGGTAGCGAACATAGAAGTTTTATAATCCTGCCACATGGTTCCCACCATTACGCGGGTAGAGAATTTTCCGAAATCTTTTTTCGCTATCGCAGTAATGGTATGGTTGTATCCTTTATAATTTCTCCAGTAGTTATCCTGTGATCCGCGGGTTGTCCTTGCACCTGCCCCTGAAGGAGAACCAGTAGCAGAGGAAAGAGGATGGTAGAAAGTATATCCTTCTGATTTGTATGTATCATATCCAAAACGTCCTGATATAGTCAACCATTTGAAAGGGTAGAGATTGATACCACCGGAATAAATGGAACGGGTGGTCTTGTCAAAACCATGATTGTATTTCGTATTGAAAAGAGGATTGTCTATTTCAGCAGTAGGATCTAAAGCAAGTGTTCCTAATTTATTGCCATCCGCATCTTCAAATGTGGAAATATCTCTTGTAACCGGGAATGTATATAAACCTAACAGAAATCCTCCTGCACTTCTCAGCGCCTTGTCATTGGTATTATATATATACTGATAGGAAGGAGTAATCTCCGCCCATTTGCCGATTTTGGTGGAGTTTGAAATACGAATATTGTATTTTTTGTATTCATTAGTTGGAACCACCCCTTTATTATTAAAATAAGAACCGGAGGCTTTAAACCCAACATTCTTGAAACCTACATCCGCACTAATGTTATGAGTCTGAGAGAAACCGTTCTGGAAGAAAGCTCCCACATTATCATATTTTTTTGTACCAGCTGGATACCTTGCTCCAAAATGGCTGAATGCCACTGTGCTGAAGTTATTGCTACTTACGCCATTTGCGCCAGGAGCGAAATCGTTATTTAAGTCAGCATAACGTGTGATCTTCTGCACGCGGAAATTGTTGTCATACTGAAAGCTGATCTTACCGGCAACTGCTTTTTTAGTAGTGATCACGATAGCACCAGAACTAGCCTGGCTGCCATAAAGCGCTGTCGCCTCCGGACCTTTCAGTACAGTAACAGACTCAATATCGTTGGGGTTAAGATCGGCAATACGATTGGTATAATCGCTGTTACGGTTTGGACGGTCTGAAGCAAGACCTAAACCGGAACCTCCATTGGAGGTTTCATTGATGGTCTGGTTATCGAGGATGATACCATCCACAACAAACAGCGGCTGGTTGCTACCGGTAAGGGAGTTAAATCCTCTTAATACGATTGAAGAGGAGGCTCCTGCTGCACCGTTAGTTGGTGTAATGGTCAAACCCGCTACACGACCCTGTAAGCTGTTAAGAAAATTCTCTCTCTGTGTTTCGGCGATCTCTTTACCCGTTACGGCCTGAGTAGAATAACCAAGCGAACGGGGTGACCTTTTTATGTCCATGGCAGTAACTACCACTTCACCCATTGTGTTATCGGCGGTTTTCATCGATACCCCTACGGTTCCACCATCTCCCGGTTTTATTTCCGAGGTCATGTAACCCACATAGGAGATCTGTAATGTTTCACCTGTGTTTACTCTGATGCTGAATTTACCATTCGCATCCGAAGTAACAATACGGCGGGAGCCTTTTACCCTGATGGTAACACCAGCAAGTGGTGTCTTATTGTCCTCTGAGACGATGGTACCGGTGATCGTTTTTTCCTGTGCCTGAACAAACTGAGGCAACAGCAGCAACGCCATCGATAAAACAAAGAACAATCGGAGAATTTTTCTCATAGCTGTTTTTTTTGATATAATTAATAATAAGCGGTTCTACTTTTTTATGCTACCAGAACACCTGCGTCCTGATAGGGTTTTAACAATGGGTCATTGGCTGGTAATTCGGTGATCAGCATATCAATGTCCTGCAATCCGCAGACCCTGATAGGCTGTACTGAATTTACTTTTTCCGATATGCCTAGACAAACTACTTTTTTTGAAGAACTGATCATGGCTTTTTTCAACTCTACAACTTCCCAGTCATTATCAGTAACACCATTTTCAATATCAATTGCGTTAGTGCCGAGAAAACAAATATCTGCTCTAACTTCTTTAATGCGGGCAATGGCCTGTGCACCTACTGTGATCTTAGAATTCTTAGAAATACGGTCTCCGATCATGATCACCTCAATATTGGGGTGATGCATATATTCCAGAATAGCAGGAATGCTGCCTGATATAAAAGTCGCTTTGAGTTGTGGTGGAAGCATTCTGGCCATTTCAATAATGGTAGTGCCTCCGCTGGTAAGAATGAACATTCCGTTACTGATAAGATCAATTGCCTTTCTTGCGATCGTCTTTTTGTTCTGTTGTGAGTAAACGCCGTTCGTTGGAAAATAAACCTGATTAAAGGATGGAGATAAAGCACCTCCATGTACTTTAATGATCTTCCCCTCATCAGCCAGTTCTTGTAAGTCTCTTCTAATAGTATCTTCCGATACTCTTATCTCCTGGCAAAGAGAGGAGGAAAGCACTTTATTATGCAGGTTCACCTGATGTAGGATATAAGCCTGCCTTTCCTTCTTAAGCATTCGTTAAATTTGGTGGGCTAATGTAAGTGAAATTCCCGCACAAAAACGCAGAAAGCCGAAAATATTTGCAGAATGGGGATTAGTTGGAGATATACTGGAGAGTGGAAAGTGGGGAGTAGGGAGTAGTGAGAAGGAAGTGGAAAGTAGGGAGCCAGCCTTAGAGAAAGCGGGTTTAGCATTATATATATTAAAAACCAATAAGTTATAGACGAAAAAGCCCCGGCCTCTTAGGACCAGGACTTAAATCCATTTACTGCATTCACTCACTACTACCTACTCTCCACTCACTGCAATTATTTACCAAATGTGAACCTTGCTGAAAGCCCTATAGCTGCCGGTTCAAAATTAATATCGCTTACCAGATTCAATTCCGGTTTCCAATCAAGTGAAATATTTAAAGGAATGCCACTGAATTTATAATCCAATCCAATAATACCCATTCCTCCCAATTGAGGATCCGATTCATTTCTTTGTTTATTGGGATTATAAACTTTCTTAAATCCCAGATAAGCACCTGCACCATAAAAATATTGAAGTCCTTCTGCTGCCAATGGTTTATGCATTTCGATCAATGCACCAATTGCAACCGGATCACCAAAAGAAAACAAGACTTCAACGGCTGTTTTTTCTGAAATAAATTGTTTGAAAGAAATAGAATTATTCACCATAGCGGCAGCACTGCTAAGTCGCACACCAAGAGCTGATTTATAGGCCTGTGCCTGCACCGTATTTACAGTAGCAAATAAGAATAACAGGGAAACTAAAAAGGTGATTCGTTTCATGGTTTATTTATTTTCCCCTTGTTAACGGAAAACTGTGCCAGTAAAGGTTAAAGGAAATGCTAATATTAGAGGTTGGGGGTTGGGAAGGTTGAGAAGGTTGAGAAGGTTGAGCTGTTGAGACCATTCACCATGATTGACCCTCATTGACCCTCATTCACTCGAATAATTCGAACCTCGTCTTCGGCCTCCGGCTATCCAGCCATTGAAAACCGGGTAGGCGCATTTCGTTAGGGGTTTTTTGACGGATGGGCCAGATGGTGCCGGTGACAGCACTGCGGAAAACAACTTTATGTAATTCTTTTTCCCGGAAATAAATATCCATCACATCAGACTTGGATTCATTGACGCCGGTAAAAGCGCTATCCTCATCCTGTATATAATAAATACAATTAGCGAAACCTCCGGCTCTTACTGAATCAATATTCCCTTCCCTGAAATAAGCGTCCATTCGGGTTGAGCTGATCTGGTTATATAATTCATTGGCCACTTTATTGATCATGAAACTATTTTCAAAAACCTTCATGCGGTCGGCCTTTTTATTTTTTGTAATCACATAGATCGTGTCGCCAGTGATCTGACTTTCCTTGGCCCATACAATAGGTTTCTGATATAAACGGAATGTTGAATCGCGGAAAGAATAAAAAAGACTATCACTGGCAGCTTGCAATGAATCCGAGAATATTCTGACATGCCTGTATGCCTCGAGATAACGATTGGTACTATCCTTTGTATTTATGGCCACCACTTTTGTTCCCTTAACCGTATCCTTTACCAATGAATCTTTTTTATAGAGATCACTGAGTCGGGCAGAAAATAGAGTGTCTGCAGTAATATAAATAGAGTCATCATTTTGTTTGATGATCATCAATGGCTTTCTGGTAGCCAGCAATCTTTCATTTTTATTGTCTCTCAATACTTCTCCGGCCAGTATAGTGGTGCCTTGGGCAGAATCCACGATCACTACATTTCCTGTTGCCTGCGATTGCCCTAAACTATCGTCAAAAGCTACCCTGTTTCCGATAATGGTCATCTTGCCATCATGTATCACAGGTCTTTGGCCAAACTCTGCCTTCCCTCTGGCCAGGTCATAAAATCCTTCCCTGGTCTCAATGGTCCTGCCTGAACTGTCCTTAATAAATGTTTTGGAAATAAATCGGGTGATCTGTGATTGTGTATTGTATAATAGAGAATCAGTGGTTATCGTATATCCCGGATCCACCAGTGTCACTTTGTTTTTAAAATATACATCATGCAGATCTGAATAATACCAGCCTTCCTGACTTACCAACGTGGTTTTCTTATTGATCACTTTACCTCCATGCTTATAAATACCCAGGTTAGTATTCATATCATATTCCAGATCGGGAGTGGTAAGCGTACCTTTTCCATCGGTTAATCTTACGCCACCATCGAGATAGGCAATGCGTTTATCTGTGAGATATAATAAATGACTGGAATAAACATTCGTAGTATCGGAGTCGTTGATATGCACGCCTCCCCAGGCTTCGAAACTTTTTGTATTGTCATTGATAACACAACTATCGCAGTTGAATAAAGAAGTGCCTTGTTTTAATCTCACATTTCCCGCGAGTATTTTCAACTGGGTTGTATCATTTACTTTTCGCAATTCCAGTTTACGTGCGCCAAGAATATCAACATTGATCAAACTATCGCCTGGCGATGAAGGAGGGGGCACATTCTGTGAATGCGCAATGGTTCCGACAATAAAAAATAATAAGAATAAAGCAGTTCGCATCAATGCCTTGTTGTGTCTTTCGGCAAGGGCGAAGTTAAGGCACCGTCCTTGTCCTTACGACCAAAGACAGAGATATTAACGTAACGTTTGGGATGCGTGCGCAGATCATCCATCAATATTTGGACGCTTAATATCGCATCTTGAATCTGGTTGTAGAGGGTGCGGTCATTGATCAGGGCACCAAGCGTTCCATTTGGGCTGTTCAATTTATTTGCCATGCCCTTGAGGGAAGAGATCACCACATTGAAAGAATCAATGGTAGGCTGCAATGAAAGGGCAGCAAATTTTTCTGAAGCGGTGCGCGCATTTTTTATTGTGGCAGTCACATCTTCTGAATTTGCCTTAAGGGTTTTCGTAATCTCCTCGGCATTGCTTAGCGTTTTTGAAAGCGCGCTGCTCTCATTATCTATCAAACCATTCAGTGCATTGCTGGCCTTATTCAGATTAATCAGTGTTTGCTGAATATTGGTCTTGGCATCGGCGCTTAGTAAACTATTTACATTACTTAGCAATCTATTCATTGTATCCAGGGTACCTCTCACCTTGGTAAGTGTGGGCGTAAGCTGTGCTTTAACGTCATCCAGAATTCCCACATCCACAAAAGTGCTGAGTGTATCGCCGGGTTTTAAATATTCTGTAGACACCCCTTTTTGTATAACTATATAAGATCCTCCGACCAGTGGAGAGGAGATCATCGCTCTTGAATCTTTTGGAATATTTACTGATTCGGTAAGATTGATAGTGGCCACTAATCCGGAAAGATCCATATCCTTGGCTTTGATCTCATATACGCTTCCGATCACATAGCCATTGATCCTTACCTCATTTGATTTGGCCAGAGAACCAAGATCCTTGAAAACTGCATAGATCTTCTTTCTTTTCCTTAAAACATCCTTTCCCTTGAGGAAATTAAATCCAAGGATCAAAATAGTGAGAGAGATAATAGTGAGTACACCCACCTTGGTTTCATTGCTGATCTTCATGTCTGTTCTGTTTCTTACAGCAGCAAGTTAGCGAAAAACCATGAGGGTGCTAAGTATGGAGCAAAGCGGGGATCGGCAGGGTTAAAAGCCTTTCTTTTCCTTGTCCTTATCCTCCAGTTTTTCCTTATACTTTTTTATAGCATTAAAGATGTTAGTGACCATCTCTTTCTGTCCATTATCGCTGATCAGATATTCTTCCTCTTCTTTATTAGAGATAAAACCAAGCTCTATCAGTATACTGGGCATACCAGTTGCCTGCAATACCCAGATACCTTTATCATTTCGTTGTTTTACCCCACGGTCAACACGGTTTGATTGCTCAAATTCACTCTGTACATTATTGGCCAGGGTCAGACTTTTACGGAAATAATACTGTGCATATACCTGCATCCTGGCTTTTTCTGTAGGATCACTCGGGTCGGGTAGGGTAAGGGTAGAAGTTGAATCGATCTCTCCGCTATAATCATTGCTCTTTGACACTGAATTGATCTTGTCATCATTCTTATTCATGGCCCATACATAGGTCTCGGTGCCTTTGGCTTTATTCTCTACATATACATTCTCGTATTCATAAGTATAATAGGTTTTTTTATAACTCTTTTTCCCTTTTTTCACCATACGGGTATGGGCCGTTTTGCCTACCACTCTTTTTTCGTACCAACCACCTGCACGGTGACCCGCGGAATTACAATGGATGGCAACGAAAAGATCTCCGCCAGATTGATTAGCCAGATTGGCTCTGTATTTTAAGGCAGCATCTTTATTCGGCGAATTGCCCGGCAATACATCTGTAGTACGGGTAAAAATGATCTTAAGATCGGGAAATGCTTTAGCCAGCGTATCTCCCAATTTCATAGATACATCAAGTGATACATCTGCTTCGGTTGAGAGCATGCCCCGGGCCCCGGGATCTAAACCACCATGTCCGGGATCAATGATCAGGGTTCGCAGTCCTTTTCCAGATTTCTGGGACCAGGCCTGGCCAAAAAGGCAAAGGGAAAGGAATAATAGCAACAGGGACTTACATCTCATTCAATTCGATTTTTCTATTAGACGGTTAAGATAATGGAACAACTCTAAGATATGAATTCTTCACAAAATGTTGTATTTCCTTTCATAGGATACAGGTACAGAATCAATTACATTTGCTGCTTACCAGATGGGGCAACAAAGCAAATTTAAGCGATTAACCTTTTACAAGTGTTTACTAACTGCCGCTTTATCGGCCATTATAACGTGGTCCTTTGCAGCTGGAGGTATACAGGCTTTTGGTTTTCGCAGTCATTTAACATTCTCTTCCGCTGATACCACCATCCGTCCAATAAAAAAAGACTCGCTTTTAACACTGGTAAAAGATACCAGCCGCCTTCCCTCTACCGATTCCTTCCTTTCCAAAACGGATACATTTCATTTCAAAATGGCTAAAGATTCGCTGGACGCGCCGGTGAAATATGAAGCCTCGGATTCGGCCGTTATTTTAATTGCACAAAAAAAGATCCTGCTTTACGGCAAGACCAGAACTGTATACAAAGACATTACGCTTACTGCACCCATGGTGGAACTGGATCAGAAAACTCAGATAGTAACAGCAGTAAATAAAAAAGATTCTTCCGGGGTCATCACCGATATGGCCCATTTTAAAAGTGGAGAGAATGAATTTTCAAGCGACACAATACGGTTTAATTTTAAATCACAAATAGGTCTTACGAAAAATACAGTGACACAGCAGGGAGAGATCTTCGTGCATGGTACAGTGGTGAAAAAAGTAAGTGAGAAAGTCACATTCATTAAGGAGGCCCGATTTACTACTTGTAATCTGGATGAACCGCATTTCGCTTTCGTGACCCCGAAAATGAAAGTGATCAATCAAAAGCTGGCTGTATCAGGACCAGCTCACCCCGAATTTGAAGGAGTACCCATTCCCATCTATATTCCATTTGGTTTTTATCCATTGAGTCAGGGACGACATTCAGGAATTCTGCCTCCTCAGTTCACTTCCAGTGAGCAATATGGTTTGGGCCTTGAAGGATTGGGTTATTATAAAGTGCTTAGTGATTATTGGGACGCAAAAGTCTATGGTAATATTTATTCTTACGGAGGATGGTCCATGAATATGAACCCTACTTATCGCAGAAGATATCGTTATAGCGGTTCATTAAACCTGAGTATACAGTCTACCAAACAAAATTTCAAAGGCGATCCCGATTTTGTAAAAAACAACAGTTATTTCGTCACCTGGAGTCATTCAGTGGATAGTAAAGCAAGACCGGGGACCAGTTTTTCTGCCAATGTAAATGCGGGATCTACCAGGTATAATCAATATGTGCCTAATAGTCCGCAATTGAATTTTCAAAATCAATTGGGATCTTCTATATCTTATTCAAAAAGCTGGGCAGGAAAACCTTACAACCTGAGCATATCTGCCAATCATAATCAGAACAACCGTACTCACCTGGTGAATGTCAGTCTTCCTGATGTAGGGTTTACTGTGAGCACGCTTTATCCTTTTCAGAATCTGAATAGTGCGGGCACACCTAAATGGTATCAGAAATTAGGTGTGGGATATAATGGGAATTTTCGCAACCAGGTTTCTTTCTATGATACGGCCCTTAATTTTAAAAGGCTGATCGATACTTTTCAATGGGGGGCACAGCATAATTTTCCGATCACAATGTCCCTGCCCCCGATATTAAATGGCGCGGTGATCGTTTCACCCGGTATTACTTATCAGCAGTTATGGATCGCGCAAAAAATGAGGAAGAAATGGAATTCAGCCACGCAGAAACTGGATACAACCGTAACAAAAGGAATTTTTACGGATCACCAGATCAATATGTCGCTTGGATTTGCCACAGCAATCTACGGTACTTATCAATTCAAACATTCAAGGATCTATGCGATCAGGCATGTGATCAGACCACAGTTCAGTATTAATTACAAACCAGATCTTTCAAAATCTCATTATTATCAGGACACGCTGGTGAGAGGATATCTTTATTCATTTTCGGAATTTGAGGGAGCGCTGTATCCCGGATTCTCCAAGGGGCGAAATGGAGGTATTGGTTTTGGCATAGATAATAATCTGGAGATGAAATGGCGCTCGAAAAAAGATACCGGAGAGAATTCTATTAAAAAGATCAAGCTGATCGATGGATTCGGATTCAACAGCGGCTATAATTTTCTTGCTGATTCACTAAAGCTAATTCCATTTAGTTTGTACCTGCGTACCACCTTATTTGAAAAGATAAGCATTACGGCAAGTGGTATTCTGAGTCCTTATCAATACGACAGCATTGGATTAGATATTGATAAATATGCCTGGAACGGTAATGGAAATGGAATAGGTAGACTTACTTCCGGATCGATCTCAATTAGCACCAGTTTTAAAAGCAAACCAAAAGATCCCAAGAAAGAAGAGGAAAGAAAAAAACGGGTGCAGCAGCAGTTGAATGATCCCACTCTTATTGGTGATCAGCAGCGTTTGTTGAGTTATATGCAACAGAACCCTTCTGAATTTGTGGATTTCAATGTGCCCTGGAGTTTGAATATTGGTTATTCGCTTTCTTTTTATAGCCGATTTAATGGTGTGCTTGGAAAATTTAAAAAAGACGTAAACTCTAACCTTAATTTCAACGGCACTTTCAATCTTACCTCCAAATGGAACTTCAGCGCCAATGGCTATTACGATTTTGATACCAAAAAATTGCAAACCTTCAGTATGGCCATCGCAAGAGAAATGCATTGCTGGCAGTTGGCAATTAATGTAACCCCGGTGGGACTTTATCGCTATTTTAATTTTTCAATTAGTCCGAAGGCTTCGGTGTTGCAGGATCTGAAGATCAATAGGACGAGGTCATTTACGAACTTCTAGTCAATAGTCAATAGTGAGTGGTGAGTAGTGAGTGGTGAGTATTGAGTAGTGAGTAGGGAGTTAATTGTTGGCTAGGTAATAGTCTCGCATAACAATAAAGACCTCTTGCTTCAATTGTTCAGCCGTTTTTCCATCAGGTGAAATAGCCGGAAGAAAATGCATTTCCAATCGATGGGGCCAGAACCAGAAGCTTCGGTTGGCAGGAAGTATTTTTTTAGAATGAAGTATGATAGCGGGAATAATTGACTTGCCTGTATCTGTTGATAATTTAAAAGCGCCATCATGAAATTTTTTCAGTGGCTCTTCGGTACGATTACGGGTGCCTTCGGGAAAAACTGACATATGCATGCCATTGGCCAGTACGGCTTTCATTTTATCATAACTTCTTTTCCGGGAAATATCACTTTTACGATCTACCAGTACTGCACCTTTCATATAAAAGAAGCCGAACAATGGAACTTTTACAAAAGTTGATTTTGCAATTGTTTTATTGGCCCCGGGAATAAAAGGGCAGGAGATGGGAACATCCATCATAGAATTATGGTTGCAGGTAACGATATAACTCTGGCCCTTTATAAAATTCTCTTTTCCTTTTATTCGGATCGGACAACCCACCAATGGTAACCAGCAGCTCATCCAGAATTTAGCGACGGCAATGAACCAGGCTTGTCCGCGGGGTTCCGGAATAAGATAACAAAACATGGAGGGAAGAAAAATGATCAGGAAGGTGAGTATAAAACTGATCATGGCCCATACGGCGAGAATTCTTGCGAGTATATTTTTTATAGTCTTCATGGTAATTGCCAGTCTATAGGATCCATTCCTTTCGACATCAGCCATTGATTAGCTTTTGAAAAATGACGGCAGCCAAGAAAGCCGGCATGGGCGGAAAGGGGTGATGGGTGTGCGGCCTTCAGGACCAGATGTTTTTTTTGATCGATCAATAGAACTTTCTCTTGTGCGAATTTACCCCAGAGCAGGAACACGATAGATTGTTTTTGGTCGGATAGGGTGCGTATGACCTGATCTGTAAACTGGGCCCAGCCAATTTTTGAATGACTCATAGGTTCGCCTGCCCGTACAGAAAGGGAAGCATTGAGAAGAAATACACCCTGTTCGGCCCAATGAGTAAGGTCGCCATGAGATGGCATATCAATCCCTACATCTTCTTTCAATTCCTTAAAAATATTCACTAACGATGGTGGAGGAGCTATGCCTTTTTGAACTGAAAAACAGAGTCCATGTGCCTGTCCTGCGCCATGATAAGGGTCCTGACCAATGATCACGAGCTTCACTTTATCCAGGGGGGTAGTATTAAAGGCGCGGAATATATCAGTGCCTCGGGGGTAGAGGGTCTTGCCTTGTAATCTTTCTGTTTTCAGATGGTCAACTATATTTTGGAAATAAGACTGACCGAATTCCTTCTTAAGTGCCTGTTTCCATGAAGATTCGATCTTTACATCCATTTAAATTCGTCTTTGCCCGCAAGCTAAAAAAAATTAGCTTTGCAGCCCAGTTCTTAATTTGGGTCCGGTAGTTAAGGCAAAAGGAACGCCTTTTGAAAGGTGAGTTCAACAGATAGGGCACCATAATAATTAATGTAGATTATAAGTAACTTAAATAACTGGTCCGGTAGCTCAGCTGAATAGAGCAGCTGCCTTCTAAGCAGCAGGTCATTGGTTTGAGTCCAATCCGGATCACAGAGTCAGCAAAAACGGCCTTGTAGGTTAAATACTTACAAGGCCGTTGCTATTTGGAGGTAAACATGGGTAAAATATTCTACGGTGGTAGCGTCTGAAATCATGATCTAGCCCAATTGTTTTTAGTTTTCATTAACTTACCTTCAACTACTTCAAAGAAAGTGTAATATGAGGACGCATAAGATTTTAATGATTGTAGATGATGATGAAGACGATAGATTTTTTTTCCGCAGTGCTATTCGTAAAAATAATCCAACTTTCGAATGCATAGAAGCTAAGAATGGTGATGATGCACTTATACAATTACGAAAAGCAAAAGATTTGCCTGATTTTATTTTCCTGGATCTCAATATGCCCAAGATGGACGGAAGGGAATGTTTAATTGAATTGAAAAAAGATAAAACCCTGAAAAAAATTCCAGTCATAATTTACAGCACGTCTGATTACAAAGTGGATATTAAACTAACTAAAGAACTTGGTGCCGACTATTTTCTAACCAAATTATCAGATATTTATCCATTGCCCGAGGAATTAATAAAAGCTATGAATAAGGCAGTGGAAAAATCATAAATATTCAGTAATAATTATTTTTCCTTTCATGGCAGCCCCCAAAAAAAATAAAACGAAATCTCAACCCCCTGCCACAGTGCAGAACTTTCCTATCGTTGGTATTGGCGCGAGTGCAGGAGGGATTGATGCCTTCAAACGATTGCTAACAGCGATACCCGAAGACTCAGGGATGGCGTATGTGCTGGTGCAGCATCTTGACCCTTCGCACGAAAGCATTTTACCAGAGATTTTACAACGGGTAACTAAAATTCCCGTTCATGAAATTTCCGAAGACATTCACCTTGCACCCGACCATATCTATGTAATTCCTTCCAATAAAATGCTTGTTTCAACAGATGGTGTGCTTAAGCTCAGTGAACGCGCGAGGAAAATCAACCTTTCTATTGACGTTTTTTTTACTTCGCTTGCTGATGTGCACAAAGAGTTTGCGGTAGGTGTGGTGCTATCTGGCACAGGCACCGATGGTACACTTGGATTAAAGGCCATCAAGGAGCACGGTGGTATCAGCTTTGCTCAGGATTCGGAGTCCGCTGCTTTCGACAGTATGCCTCAAAGTGCAGTAAATGCAGGAGTAGTTGATTTTATTTTAGCACCCGAAAGTATTCCTGCACAGCTTTTGCAAATCAATAAGGCATATAAGACAAGTCATTTTTATAAAGACGAGGAGGAAATTCCAAAAGACGATGAATATGTTTTCAAACAAATTCTTTTGTTGCTTCGTCAGCGAAGCGGAGTTGATTTTACTTATTACAAACTGCCAACATTTCACAGGCGAATAGCGCGGAGAATAGCCATTGCCAAAAGAAAAAATCTTTCCGAATACTTAAATTTTTTACGAACCGATAAAGCCGAGCAGGATGCACTATTTCAGGATGTGCTCATTCCTGTCACTTCTTTTTTCCGTGACCTGAAAACATTTCAAATATTAACAGAAAGTATTTTCCCTGCGCTGTTTAAAAATAAACCCCCTGACGAGCCCATTCGGATTTGGATTGCGGGATGCTCCACAGGTGAGGAAGCATATTCAATTGCTATCTGCCTGCACCAATATCTTACTGATGTGAAGGGTATTTCTGCCCACGCTTATGTAGAAGGGTCGGGGGTGAGGATTCAAATTTTCGCTTCTGATATTTCCGAGAAGGCAATCAGGAAGGCACGATCAGCTACTTACTCAAAAGCCGATGTGGCAAACCTTTCCGAAGTACAACTAAAAAATTATTTCAAAAAAAATAACGGTGATTACGAAGTGAACAAGTCCATTCGCGACATGTGCGTATTTGCTCCACATAATTTTTTAAAAGACCCGCCATTTGCAAAAATGGATTTGATCAGTTGCCGCAATGTGCTCATCTACATGGATACTTTTTTGCAGAAAAAGGCATTCACTATTTTTCATTACGCACTTAAAGAAAATGGAATTCTTCTCCTTGGAAAATCTGAAACCACAGGCGCATCATCCGATCTTTTCACACAAATTTCCAAGCAGGATAAAATTTATTCGCGCAAGCCCTTGCCAGGCAGGTTCATGCATGTTGCCACCACACGCAGGGAAGAAGCCTTGATAACAAAAGACAAAACCGTAACCCAAACGGAAACGGTAAACACCGATTTCAGAAAAAGTGCGGAGGCAATAATGATTTCAAAATCGCCTGCAAGTGTGGTAGTGAACGAAGCAATGGATATTGTTCACATTTACGGAGACATCACACCTTTTCTACAAGCACCCCAAGGCAAGCCCACTCATAACCTTATCAAAATGGCACGTGAAGGTTTAGCGTTTGAATTACGCAACGCTATTCACAAAGCAATAAGAGATCAGGTAACGATCAATAAAGAAAATATTCCTATAACGACCAATGACAAACAATCTTTGGTTATGATTGAAATTATTCCACTCACCGATACCGTTGATCCGCATTACTTAATTCGATTTGAGAAAAAGGACCTCATCACCAACCTCTCTGTAATTGAGAAGGGCGCGGGCAAGCGCGGAGCCTCTAATCTGGATTTGACCAGGGTGAGTGACTTAGAAAAGGAGCTTTCGCAAACCCGCGAAGACATGCGCTCCATCACCGAAGACATGGAAGCTTCAAATGAAGAACTTCAAAGTGCCAACGAAGAATTGCAGAGCAGCAACGAAGAGATGCAAAGTTTGAACGAAGAATTGGAAACTTCAAAAGAAGAACTGCAGTCAACCAACGAGGAACTCATCATCGTTAATCAGGAGTTGCTTGAAAAACAGGAACAACTCAATATCTCCCGTTTTTATTCCGAAGCCATCGTTACTACCATGCGCGAACCGCTTGTAGTACTGGACAAAGCATTGCGTGTAAAAACTGCCAATGCTTCCTTCTATAAAAAATTTGATGTAGAAGAAAAAGAAACGGAGGACAAATTATTTTACGAAATACAAAATCATCAGTTTGATGATACTTTGCTTCGTTCATTGCTTGAAAAAATTCTTCCGGAAAAAAATCGAATAGAAGATTATGAAATCAATCTCAGTTTGCCTGGAAAGGGCCAGCGCATTATACTGATAAATGCCCGGCAAATTGTAAATGAAAAAAGGGCAGAACAGTTGATACTACTTGCAATGGAAGATGTTACTGACAGGGTGCGTTCTGAAAAAATATTAATCGAGAACGAATCCCGTTCAAAAAAAGAGCGCAAATTACTGCACGATTTCTTTACACAAGCGCCTGCCGTACTTGCCATTCTCAAAGGACCTGACCATGTATTTGAATTTGCCAATCCTGCTTATAGGGAGCTTATTGGCGGCCGTAATCCTACAGGTAAAACCCTTCTTGAAGCGATTCCTGAAATAAAAGATCAGGGCTTTATCGAGTTGCTTGATAATGTTTATAAAACGGGCGAAACATTTAATGGAAAAGAAATGCCTGTTATGGTAGATAAAGGCAATGGGAAACTAGAGCAAATAATTGTAGATTTCACTTATAAGGCATTTAAAATTGACGAAGGTGAAACAAGAGGGATTTTGGTTTTTGCTTATGATGTAACTGAGTTGATATTGTCTCGCAAACAAATAGAAGTAAGCGAAAAGCGGTTCAGCAATATACTTTCGCAATCTATTATGGCCATTGGGATCTTAAAGGGAGCTGACATGATTATAAGCTTTGCCAATGAACCACTTTTAACTACCTGGGGAAAAGGGGAACATATAATTGGAAAGCCTATCCTGGAAGTGATGCCTGAAATAAGGGATCAGGGATTTTCGCAGTTGCTTCAGAAGGTATATACCACAGGTGTACCTTATTATGGATATGAAACAGGAGTTACTCTTATCCGTAACGGAAAGAAAGAATCCGTATATTATAATTTTGTATATCAACCCTATACTGAAATTGATAATACTATAACAGGCGTTACAATAATTGCCAGCGAAGTGACCGAACAGGTATTGGCCAAAAAGCAAATTGAAGAAAATGAAAAAAAATTCCGTGAACTGTCAAAATCGTTAGAAGGGAGCGTAATTGAACGAACCTCTGAGCTGCAAATTTCAAACGAAGAACTAAATCAAACCAACAACCAGTTGGAGCAGTTTGCCTATGTGGCAAGCCACGATTTGCAAGAACCTTTAAGAAAAATTATCACTTTCTCTATGCGCTTGCAAAACAATCTTAAGAATGAATTATCGGATGAAGTAAAATTGTATCTAAACAAAATTGAAAGCGCATCCAGCCGTATGGCCTTTCTCGTTCGCGACCTGCTTAATTATTCGCGGTTGCTTCAACACGAAAAATTATTTGTACAAACGGATTTAAATGAAGTAAGGACTAATATTTTAATTGACTTTGAATTACTTATTCAGGAAAAAAAAGCCCTGATAGAATTTGATAAACTTCCAACAATTGATGCAATTCCTTTACAGATGAATCAGCTTTTTTATAACCTCATCAGCAACGCGCTAAAATTTTCTAAAGATGATGTACCACCGGTTATTATGATTTCATCACGAACACTTTCGAAAGAACAAATTAAAATGCATCCTGCCCTTAATCCGTTAATACCTTATGTAGAAATAATTTTTAAAGATAACGGCATTGGCTTTGAACAAAAATACTCTAAACAAATATTTACCATCTTCCAGCGTCTTCACGACAAAGGAACCTACAACGGCACTGGTATTGGTTTAGCACTTACTAAAAAAATTATAGAAAATCATCACGGAGAAGTATTTGCCAATTCAAATGAAAACAATGGGGCATCGTTTCATCTAATACTTCCGTTTTCCCAACCAAGTTAGATATTTCTGATATTAACGAAATCCACCTACTCCCCTTTTCCCTGAAAGGAAAGCCAGATCATGATCAGGCCAAACAGCAGGAAGCCGACGCCGCAATACTGATTAACAGGAGCATTTCCCTTTTCGGTAAAACTGTATACAACGAGAAGCAAACCGGTAAGGGAGAAAAAGCTGCCTATCACAAAACGGAGATCAAATAATTTGTTCATAGTAATTCGTTTAATAGAGTATTACATTAATGATCAACGTAAGTATCAATACCGCTACACCTAACCAAAGAGGATTCTTATACCATCGCTTAGCAGGATCGGTTTGTTTAGGGGTCAGACTATATACCAAGCCTCTTAATTCTTCATCTGGTTTTCTAACCGTGAAACTGCTGACGATGGCCGTTACCAGGAAACAGGAAATAAAAGCAATACCCGCGATATTGAAGGCCTGGCTGGTGCCTGAATAATATTCATGCAGGTTGGCGATCCATCCGCCTTTCCCTTCTGCCGTAGTTAATCCATATGTAAGCGCTGCTGCACCTGTACCGCTGAGCAAACCCCAGAAGGCACCATTCGATGTGGTCCTCTTCCAGAACATACCCAGGAAGAATGTAGCAAACAATGGAGCATTTACAAATGAGAATACCAATTGCAACAGATCCATAATGCTATTGAAATTTCTGGCCACATAAGCTGTAGCTACAGAAAGCAAGATGCCAACAACTGTGGTAGCACGCCCAACATTTAAATAATGTTTCTCCGTCCCATTCTTTTTTATATGTGCCTGGTAGATATCAAAGGTCCAGACCGTATTGAAGGCGGTAACATTTCCTGCCATGCCCGACATAAACGAAGCGATCAGGGCAGTAACACCCACACCCAAAATTCCACTTGGATATAATTTTGATAAGAGCAAGGGGAGCGTCATATTATAATCTACCTGTCCACTTGAATTAAGTGGCAATTCAAAACCTGAAAATTGTTTTTGTAAAGCGAGAATAATAATACCGGGAAGTATCACGATCAATGGCATGAAGATCTTTGGCACAGCCGCGATAATTGGCGTGCGCCGCGCATCATTCTGACTGCGGGAGATCATCGCCCTTTGCACAACCAGGAAATCAGTGCACCAGTATCCAAAGGCCAGCACAAATCCTAAACCGAATACAAGGCTGAAAGCATCTACTCCCATCGGATTGGTTGAGGCATGCGCCATTCCTTTCCAGAGATGGAGTTTTGAATTCTCCACATTATGAAGAATGCCATCAATGCCACCCGCTTTATTCATACCAATGATGACCAGGGGCGCGATGCCCAACACAATTAAAAAAAATTGCATCACTTCATTATATACCGCACTGGTGAGTCCGCCTAGATAAGTATATACCAGCACAATACCCGCGGCCAGCCAGATGGATACGTTGAAATCCCAGCCCAGTATGGTTTGCATCAACATGGCCAGTGCATATAATGAGATACCAGAAGAGAAAATGGTCATGACCGCGAAGCTCAGGGCATTAAAACTTCTGGTCTTTTCATCGAAACGAAGTTTTAAATATTCAGGAACGCTTCGGGCCCGGCTACCGTAATAAAATGGCATCATATAAATGCCAAGGAATACCATCGCGAAGGCAGCTCCCAGCCAATAAAAATGCGCAGTATATAATCCATATTTCGCTCCGCTGGCCGCCATGCCCAATACTTCCTGGGCCCCAAGGTTGGCAGATATAAAAGCCAGGGAAGTGATCCAGAGAGGAATGCTCCGGTTGCTCATTAAAAAATCATTGCCCGTTTTTACTTTTTTCTTCAATAAAAAACCGATACCGATCACAAAAAGAAAATAAAGCGCTATGATACTGTAATCAACTAAATATAGTTTCATGCAAGGACCTCGTTTAGTTTGGAAAAATAAAGAATTATCGGGGCAATATCCGTTTCATTCCTGATCTCCTCACTCCGTCCATTGAATTCCTGGGCTACGAAGGGATACATCGTTTTGAGATTTGATCATCGTAGATGGGTTCCGCATATTTTTTTCTGCGCGGCGATTCTTGCCATAAAGATAGATGCAGCATCCCAGCCCAAAGATCAGTAGAAGCGTACTCGCTTTCGCTATCCTGTCTCCTTTGTGTATATCAATACAATCTTCACCGTAAGAACGGAAGGCATTTCTTCTATTGTCTGGCAAGACATGGTGCATATTCTATCAGACTGATGCGGACAATTTAATATCTCTGCTCAAATCTGTGGTAGAAGTTATTAGATTTTTTCGGGAACAATTGTTAAAAGTTAGCCTTGTGAAAAAAAAGATTTATTGTGGAAAACGCAGGCTATTCAGAAATGTAGCAGAACTGCCATCAGGTACTTTTTTACCATATATATATAATACCGTGATATAGGATCCATTTGTCCAGGCATTCACCAGCCATTTATTCTGCCGGGCATCTGCCCACTGATCATGGACACCACGGGTCATTTCATTGTTATTCAAACGAAGACCTTTTTGATATGCTTCTGCATGGGTAATATTAAAACTTTGATTAAGATATTGCAGATAATCTGCGGTGATCTTCTCTGCCTCATTTAGGTCAGCTCTGCGATGAAGCAGTTTTACCAGTATGACACCATAGGTTAATTCCCCGGTTTGGCACTCACCATTATAAACAATGGAAGAATCTTTGCTTTGAGATTTGTCAAAACTGAGCTGACAGGGGGATGAAAAGCTGACACCAGTATTTCCAATCACTATTTTTTTCTGAGCCTGGCTTATGCAAGGGAATAGAAGTGTAGTTAATATTGTAATAGCCAGCAGCTTATTCATTGCACGTATATTTTTTTGTAAGAGATGAACGCTTAACAGCATTAGCGTTCTAATTCATGTTAAATATCCTAAAAAATCAATTAAGAAGATGTAATTCATATTAAGTATTGTTATATTTAATTGAGCAGTTTTAAAAATACTACAATGAAAAAAGGAATTTCCCTTCTTTTCTTATGCCTCTGCGCAACCCTTCTTTCGATTACATTAAAGGCGCAGATAATGCCGGCGGCAGGAACAACCATCATTCAATATAAACAAAACAGTGTAGTGTTCTTATCCGACAGTACCACCCGCTCTGCCTTATTATGTAATCTGCTGGCCAACCAGTGCGGGGCCCATTCTCCATTGATAGGAACAGGTAACTGGGATGAAAATGGAAAGAATGTACAGGTTAGTTCCCTGCTTTATTTCGATCTTACCTCTTTAGCTGGAATAAATCAGAATGATATTGTGAAGGCCTGGCTGCTGATGGTGCCGGTGAGTTCAAAACTTGATGTGTTTAATCCTTCTTTCACAAAGATCCGTATCAGAAGGGTGGAAGAGCCTTGGAATGACAGCATAACCAACTGGTCAAATCAGCCATCCATCAGTTCTCAGTATGCCTATAATTATTCACTGAATAAACCTGACACGAATAATTATTACCGCTTTAATGTAACCAGGTTGGTCAGGCAAATGAAAAAATCAGGCAATTTCGGATTTGAGATCAGCTTCAACGATAAAGAAAATCCAAATCCATTCGGCAGATTATATTATTCTCCCCGTGAAGAGGATAGCCAGTTAAGGCCGATGCTGATCATACAAATAGCGAATGATGTTATGGGTCAGAAATATTTTTATCAGACAGACCAATATAACCTAATTGATAATTTTGCTTCTTACAATAAGACCATGCCTATGTATGAAAGAAAACAAATGATTGAATACATGAAACCTCCTGAGGTAAGACCAGATCCTCCACCTCCACCTGTTAAATCAGATAATTGACCTGATTTTTATTTCATGCCTGGAAAGCGCAAGCCTTCCAGAAAGACTTCCGCTTTTTTCTCGGGCATTTCTTTGGTGCTGTGTACATGTAAAATGCATATGAACTGGCCATTTGTCCAGGCCCTGACCTTCCATTTTATTTTATCTGCATCTTCCCAGGTATCACTGATACCCCGGGTATTTTCGTCCTTATTTAATTTATGGCCGCGGTCATATCCTTTTTCCTTTACAATACCCAGATCCAGTTTCATAAATTCAAGGTAGGTTACCATTGTATCCTGTGCCGCTTCGAGATTGGGAATGGGTTTTTTCAATTTCACGCAGTAAATACCATAGGTTACCGCCTCTTTTTGGCAGTCATCTGCATATACTGTAGAGCCATCTTCCAGATTATAGGCATCAAACCTTCCGGGAAAACAATATACCTGCAGGGTACATCCCGTATTGCTGATAGATACCTTTGTGCCATCCTGTGCCTTCAGATAAAATGACAGGGAAAAACAAAGCAGGGCAAATGTCAGTTTTCTCATACTTAAATTTAATGATTCTTCGCTAACCGAATCTTACTGTTTATTTTTGTTCAAACGAATTTATGCCATCCTTTCAATACGGAACTGAATTGCTTACGGCCTCCCTCGCACTGGACATTGCCAGTGCAAAAATGAAGGGTATCATTAGTCCCGAGGCCATTACCCGAATTAATAAGAGCCAGGCAAATGTCCGGGCCATCGTAGACAGCAATAAAACCGTCTATGGAATTAATACGGGCTTCGGCATACTGGCAAACACAGTTATTTCAAAAGAAGATACGACCACACTTCAATATAAAATTTTACAGAGCCATAGTGTGGGGGTAGGAGATCCGATTCCGGAAGAGGTTGCACGCTTAATGCTGATCACTAAACTTCATGCCCTTGCAAAAGGTTTTAGCGGTGTTCAATTGTCAACGCTGGAAAGAATACAATTTCATATTGATAACAGCGTAACACCTGTTGTTCCAGAAAAAGGAAGTGTGGGTGCATCCGGGGACCTGGCTCCGCTTGCGCATCTTTTTTTACCTCTGATCGGTTTGGGTGAAGTGTATCATAAGGGCAATCGAATGAATACAAGTGAATGGATGAGGAAAGAAGGAATTGAACCGATTGTACTAGGACCTAAAGAAGGATTGGCCCTGATCAATGGGACGCAATTCATTCTCAGTTTTGCAGTGAAGGCAGTACAGCGAATGCATAATTGTCTGGAGGCAGCTGATATAATTGGCGCCATGAGTTTGGAAGCATTGACCGGCACCAAGGCACCTTTCGATGCCCGTCTTCATGAATTAAGACCTTTTGAAGGAAATAAAATGGTGGCCAGCCGATTGCTTCGAATTCTTGAGGGCTCTGAGATAATGAATAGTCATGTGGATTGCGACAGGGTGCAGGACCCTTATTCTGTTCGTTGTATGCCGCAGGTTCATGGGGCCTCCAGAAATGCCTGGCTCCATTTAAAAGAACTAACCCAGACCGAACTGAATTCGGTGACTGATAATCCAATCATTTTCGATGCGAATGATACGATCAGCGGAGGTAATTTCCATGGTCAGCCTCTGGCACTACCGTTGGATTATGCTTGTTTTGCTGCCGCGGAGATCGGTAATATTTCGGATCGCCGTTGTTATTTATTATTAGAAGGTAAATGGGGACTGCCCATGCTGCTGATGAAAGATGTGGGACTGAACAGCGGCTTTATGATTCCGCAATACACTACAGCCGCATTGGTTTCAGAAAATAAAACACTTTGTTTCCCTTCAAGTGCCGATAGTATTCCTACTTCACTTGGTCAGGAAGATCATGTAAGTATGGGTAGTATCAGTGGTAGAAAACTAAATCGTGTACTGGATAATCTTGAATTTATTCTTGCCATTGAATTATTATCGGCGGCTCAGGCCATTGAATTCAGAAAGCCATTAAAAAGTTCAGCTATACTTGAACATGCACATGAATTAGTGAGGACTCGTGTAAGTTTCGCTTCTGAGGACAGAGTATTTGCCGAAGATGTAAACCGAATTGCTGGTATTATTAAAGATTTCAGTTTTGTGAATTCCATTAATGCATTCGCTCCATTACTTAATAAGGGGCATACTAATTACAGCTATTGATCACTCCTTTAAAATTTCAAGCTTGTTGCCAGGGCCAGTTCCATCATAGGCAATAATGCTTTTTCTCTTTCTTCAGCAGATATCTTTTCATGTGTAGGAATGATATCAGATACCGTTAGCAAGGTAGCTGCTGATTTTTTTGTATAGCGCGCATTGGCAAAAAGCGAGAAGGCCTCCATTTCTGCCGCCAGGCATTTATGTTTTTTTACAATAGCCGGCTTGCCGGTTGCCGCACGATAAAATACATCAGAAGAATGTACTGCTCCGCAGATAAGATCTATTGATAATTCTTTAGCCGTTTCATTGATCAGGTGGTATGCGGGGCCGCGATGTTTCATGCGATCTTTTTTATAACCCCATGCATGCTTGGCATAGGTAGATTCGCTGCAGGCCAGGTCCACATTGATCAGGTCGAATAATTTCAGTTTTGTGGTATATGCTCCACATGTGCCCACACGAATTATGCAGTCCACATCGTATTCAGTGAATAACTCATACGAATAGATGCCAATACTTGGGCATCCCATGCCCGAGGCACCCACTGTAATTTGTTTTCCCTTGTAGTTGCCAGTATAATAAAACACGTTCCTAACAGTATTTACCAGCCTGGCATCAGAAAGAAAGTTTTCGGCAATATATTTTGCCCTTAAAGGATCTCCGGGCATCAGTACGGTTTTGGCAATTTCACCTGGGGCTGCGCTGATATGTATACTCATTAAAAAGGTTTAAGCGTTCAAGATAGAAATAAATTTTCACCAATTATTATCTTTGCTGTTCAAACAGTCACCATGATGGATACTCCGGTAAGAAAATATGATGCCGTTAAATATAAAACACCAACGGGAAATCAACTATCCTGTAAAGGATGGATACAGGAAGCGGCCTTGCGTATGCTGTTGAATAATTTGGATCCGGAAGTGGCAGAAAGGCCAGATGACCTGATCGTATATGGTGGCAGGGGAAAAGCTGCCCGAAGTTTTGAAGCACTGGATCAGATCATCGCATCCCTTAAAATATTGGAGAATGATGAATCATTATTGATTCAATCAGGCAAACCTGTTGGCATATTAAAAACTCATCCGGATGCTCCCAGAGTATTGATCAGCAATTCTCAATTAGTACCTAAATGGGCCACCTGGGAACATTTTGATGAGCTCGAGAAAAAAGGATTGATGATGTATGGTCAGATGACCGCAGGCTCCTGGATCTATATCGGTTCTCAGGGGATCGTGCAGGGTACTTATGAAACCTATGCGGCAATTGCGAATAAACATTTTGGAGGTTCATTAAAACATACACTTAATATATCTGCGGGTTTGGGTGGTATGGGTGGCGCTCAACCATTGGCCATTACCATGAACGGAGGAGTGGCCCTGATAGCGGAAGTAGAAAAATGGAGAATAGAAAAAAGAATAGAGACAAAATATTGTGATCTGTATTTTGAAAATATTGACCAGGCAATTGACAGATCACTGGAAGCAAAACAAAAAGGCGAGGCTATTTCTATTGGCGTTCTTGCCAATGCTGTTAATTTTTTGGAAAGAATAGTGGAAAGAAATATTCTGCCTGATACACTAACGGATCAGACCTCTGCGCATGATCCGCTGATCGGTTATGTTCCACATACTATGAACATTACCGAAGCAAGTTTACTTCGTAAAAATGATCCTGTTCGATATGTAGAGCTGAGTTATGAGTCTATGTTCCATCATGTAGAGCTGATGGTAAAATTGCAATCAAGAGGCGCTATTGTATTTGATTATGGAAATAATATTCGCGCCCGTGCGGATGAGTATCAGCGTCGCCCTGAGCCTGTCGAAGGGTCGGGAGTCGGGAGCGTCGCCCTGAGCTTGTCGAAGGGTCGGGAGTCGTTAGTCGATAGTCAGAATAAGTTGGATTGCTTTTCTTTTCCAGGGTTTGTGCCTGCTTATATTCGTCCACTGTTTTGTGAAGGAAAAGGACCTTTTCGATGGGCCGCTCTAAGTGGAGATCCACATGATATCAAAGTAACGGATGACCTGATAAGGGAATTGTTTCCGCATAACGTTTCGCTGATGCGCTGGCTGGACCTGGCCGAAAAAAGAATTGCTTTCCAGGGATTACCTGCGCGCATTTGCTGGCTGGGACAGGGAGAAAGAGAAAAAGCAGGACTTGCATTTAATGAACTTGTAAGAACCGGAAAAGTAAAAGCACCAATTGTTATTGGAAGAGATCATTTGGATACTGGTTCGGTTGCCTCTCCCAACAGGGAAACAGAATCTATGGCCGATGGATCGGATGCGGTGGCCGACTGGCCAATACTTAATGCATTATTGAATACTGCGGGTGGCGCCAGTTGGGTTTCATTGCATCATGGAGGTGGAGTAGGGATGGGTTATTCTATTCATGCGGGTATGGTGATCGTTGCTGATGGAACAGATGAAGCGAAGGCAAGGATCGGTCGTGTATTGCGCAATGATCCGGGCATAGGCGTTATTCGTCACGCGGATGCAGGCTATGAAATTGCAAGGGATACGGCTAAAGATCATGGATTAGATCTGAAAGAAAAACTGAATGGTTTATAGCAGATTACTCTTATTTACTGGCCAGCATAGGTAAAGATTCTTTGATCTGCCGCTCCGAAAATTGTTCGCTTAGTACGGAAGCATCATAAACCGGCCAAACTTTTTTCTGCAGTTTCAATTCCATATTGCAGGACGCGAGCTTTTTAAGTGTACCCAGGCTTCTTGTTCCTTTGCCACCCGGTTTTCTTTTTTCCCATTCTTTATCTGCTAATTCTTTTATCTCTTTTTCAACCGGTCTGAATCCCAGTTTATAATAGAACCAAAAGGCACCTGTTTTAAGTCCTTCCGGATTTCCTTTTCCAAATTGAAATGGTTTGATGATAAATTGTCGGGCACCATGCCGTTGATAATACAAACGAAGTATCTGCGCGAATGTCCATGCAGATTCTCCTTTGCGGAATGGTTCAAAAATGTTGATGCCAATTTTGCAGCGCTGACCAAAAAGCCACCCACCTCCATAAGCTACAGGCACACCATTTCTGAAAGCCATGAACCCTATATAATTTTCGATGCTTAATTTTTTCTCATTTATCATTCCCACCAGACCAATCTGTAAACCTTTACCCAGGTCGAATAATTCTAATTCTCTTTCATTGGCGTATGTGAAGGGATCAATTTCCTTGTATTGAAAAGCAAGAGTAGATTTCATTATTTCCACTATCCGTTTGCGTGTTTTAACGCTGATGTTCAATTGCGGATCTATTACCTGTTTAAGGATCTGATTGGAATTGATATCACAATGAAACTGATGGATATAATGAATATTGCTGGTCTCCGCGTGAAGGAAACTCCGGCTAAAGAAAGGATCATCCAGTCTCCAGCGAACAAAAATTTTCATTTGATCATAGAATTCTTCTTTTACATCCAGTGGCAAGGGAGATTCATCAAACAGGCTGATCAGCCATTGCAGCTGGGGTGCTCCATCCTGATGACCAGATAATAATCTGATACGGCTCTTCAGGTTCAGGTCGCCCTGGGTGGCTCTCTGGTATTCCGTTTTGGGAAGAAATAAATAAAGAGTTCTTCGAACTACATGCGCATTTGCCTCACTGCTATCCAGCTCTACAGAAGAGGGGAATGTCTTTAATAGCCATTTAGTTATACTGAAACTATAGGTGCATAAAAGTTGTGTATGGGGCAGTGCGCTACCCATCAAAGCCAGGTGGTTTCGTTTGTTATGGTGATCCATGATCGATTTTACCTCATGACTCATCCTTTCCAACTCACTGATCGCCATTTTATAAACATGCCCGTTTCCAGGAAATGCACAATGAAATAAAAGCAGATCATGATAGGTTTTAATAGCGGCGGGTTGTTTTAGAGAATGCAGGGAGATCGATTCAAGGATCTTTCCTGTCTGCAACGGGTTCTTGGAATTTTTAAGCTGCTTAAGCAGGGAGGCTGGCAATTCATTAGTCATATCTCAAATCTATTTTCATTCTTTAAGTTTTCAGGTGACCTTACTCATAATGAACGGTAATAATACTCAAGCCCCGAAAATTGAGATAAACGGCTTAACTTTCATCAAACTTATTCTTATGCGAAAGGGCTTTTTATGCTTTCTTCTGGCATTTTTGTTTTCACCTGTTTTTTCTTACGCGCAGCAATACAAACTAAAGCAATCCACCTCCCTCATGGGGATCAAAACAGAGTCGACCATTTATGTAAAAGGTTTGCGTAAAAGAACGGAGTCGGGATCAATGATGGGCATCGGAAACCCTGCTAATCCAATTATTGAACAATGCGATCTGCAGCGAACCATCACGCTTAATATCAATAAGAAATTATATTTTATAGAGCCCTTTTCAAAAAATGAAGAGGAAGTGATTGATGACGATGTAAAAGCGGTTCCTAAAAAAACTACTCAGGTACCAAAGACCACGCAAAAAGGCGGCACCATCACTATGTACTTTAGTATCGTCGATACAGGTGAAAGAAAGAACATGTATGGCTTTACTGCCAGGCATATATGGACCAATCAAAAAATGAAGCCATCGCCGGATGCCTGCAGTATGAAAGACAGCATTCAGATAAAAACTGATGGATGGTATATCGACCTGCCACAATTTAATTGTCCCGTTCGGTATTCATCTTACAAGCCAACTACCACTACAAGTACTGTTGAAAAGCCTGATTGCCAGGATAAGTTTATTACGCGCAGATCAGGAAGAGGGAAATTGGGATTTCCGCTTATAGTTAAAACGACTATGATCATGGGAGATGGAAGCGGTAAGACAACGGAATTCGAAACCAACCTGGAAACGCTGGAATTAACCAGTGGTAAACTGGACTCCATGTTGTTTGAGATTCCTCCAGGTTTTACAGAAGCGAAAAGTCAGGATGAGTTGAAAGAAAAAGTAGATTATAAATCCATGATGAAGAAGGTAAAGGAAAAAGCGGTTAGTGATGATTTAATGAAAGCGGCGGATAATGGTAAAATTCTTATTGGAGTGTATGTTCCAACAGGGGAGGAAGGTTTGAAAGAATATGGTACATCAATTCAGAATCATATAGTAAGCCAACTGAATAATTCTGTTTATGCGGCTATCGCCGTGACCGGACCTGATGATGCGAAAGCGAAAAAATGTGAGTATACATTAGGAACAGATTTTCAACGCTACAAGCAGGCAAGTAAAGTGGGGGGATTATTAAAGGCAGTGAAGAATGCAGATCCGGGTGCCGCCAGTTCATTTAATATTGATCTGAGTATGATACTGAATCGCCTGTCAGACGGATCTACAAAACTTTCAGAGAAAGTCAGTGGTAAATTTGAAGGCAAGGGAGATGAATCTGCAAAGAGATCTGTAGAAGAAGGTTGCGGCAAATTGTTGAGTGATCTGAGTAAATGATCAATCTTTTTTTGAAGAATTTTCTTTTATTAAAGAACTAAGGGCGCTGCGAAATTTTTGTATCGTCTGGTTCAGGTCCTTTTCATATTCCGTAAGTAATTTTTTTGTTTTATCGGAAGCCATTTCGAAATAACGATTCGCTTCTGAAACATGAACATTGAATTGACCGGCCTCCTCATCCAGCCTTTTCAGCATTTCCCAGATATTTTCTTTCTTTTTCATAATTTATGGATGCAAGAATCAAGCCCTGACTTTTAAGCAGGTAATTTGTAACTTTATTTATGTTTCGGAACCTATTTTTATCTGCTATTTTATTTCTTAGCACCCTGTCTGCTTCCAGTCAGGAAATAGCCCAGATACAGTTTAGTGGCGGCACCAGTTTAAGCACCATTGCGCTGATTACCGATGGAAATGTTTTGATTCGTATTAACGATGAAGGCAGGGTACTGGAGTGGGGAATCGAGGTAGAATCTTATCGTATAAATAATTACTACGCTCCTCGATTACAACCTTATCCGGGTCGCATTGAATATTATGGTATCGAGGCGGATTCAATTAACAAGGGGAAGGTTAAGACCATTGCCTCAGCTTATATCACTTATTATGCGGCCACTGAAACTGATATAAAAAAGGGAAAGATCCGCTCTATCGGTCCTTCCTTTTTTGATTATTTTGATAATTATGATAATAAAACGCTTCGGGGTAAAGTGAAAATGATCGGTAGAACCGCCTTTCAATTTTATACAAATTTTGATGACCCCGTGCTTTTAGGTAAGGTTCGTTCGGTGGGAAATACTTCTATTCAGTATTACACTTCATTTGATGATAAGCTTATCAGGGGTAAATTAAAATCAATTGGCTCAGTGCCCTATACCTGGTACACTTCTCTGGAAACGCAATATGGGGTGGCTTAAAATCAGGACCCTTCCGCGTCAGCGTTGGTGGAATCATGTATATTATTAATTAGTGGTGAATATTTTACCCATTTATTTTAGCAGCTAGCTACCAGCAGCTAGCTTTGGCTCACCACTCTCTACTCTCCATTTACCATTTACTCTCCATTACCACTCACAAATCCCGACTTTTACCTAAACAATAACCCCTAATCTCTAAACTTCTCTCAAGCGGCATTATTTCTGTATATTCTCTTATATGCAAAATAACAAACTAATACCTGAGGGAAAAGACCTTTCACAAATCAAACCAGAACCGCTGGATGAAGTAAGTGATTCTGATCTTTCTCCGGAAGAAAAAGAATTATTGGAAAGAACTGAAAACAGCATGGGAGGAGAGGAGGATCAAAGCTGGGAGGCAGCTAAACTGGATAATACCGATGATGACGGGGAACCTTTAAATGAAGTAGTTGAGTTTTCAGGCGAGGATCTTGATCTGCCGAAGGATGATGAAGATGTCACGGATGTTCCTGGACAAGATGATGAGGAGAATAATACCTATAGTTTAGGCGGTGACCGCCATGATGACTAACAAGAATTTAACGCAATGAATGAGAAACAAAAACTGCCTGCATGAACTGGATAGATATTTTGCTGATTCTGGTATTCATTTCTTCGGCAATCCTTGGTTATTACCGTGGGTTCATTCTAAGTTTCATATCACTTATCAGCTGGACAGGAAGCCTGGTGCTTGCTTACCTTTTTTATCCTTACACGGAATTGGCATTAAGTAAATTGTTTAGTACCGGAGCCTGGTCATTACCTCTTTCATTTATAATCACTGCTTTAATTGCCCGTGTACTGATTGGCATTCTGGCCCGTATTATTTACAGAATTTTACCTGAAACAGCCAACCGTTTCTGGGGAAACCGAATTTTTGGTATAATACCAGGTGCTATCAATGGCTGGCTATATTGTATTATTCTCTCGGCTTTATTACTGGCGCTTCCTATTCAAAATAGTCTTACGCGTGCAACGCGTGAAAGTAAACTAGCCAGTCAGTTTTCAGTGCAATCCGAGTGGGCCAACCAAAAACTGGCTCCGGTATTTGATATTGCGGTAAGGAAAACGATCAATAGCCTGACCATAAGTGAAGGATCCAAAGAATCCGTCGTTCTTTCATTTACTTATAAAAATGGAGTAGTAAAGCCTTCTCTGGAATCAGATATGCTTGACATGGTAAATAAAGAAAGAAGCAAACGCGGATTAAAACCATTGAAGGCAGATATTGAAATGACTCAAGTGGCAAGGGCTCAGTCGCAGGACATGCTTCACAGAGGGTATTTTTCTCATTTTAATCCGGAAGGAAAAGATCCCTTCGACCGTATGCGCAGTGCGGGAGTTAGTTTTAAAGCAGCAGGAGAAAACCTTGCGCTAGCTCAAACACTGGAGATCGCTCACAGAAATCTGATGAATTCACCTGGTCACCGCGCGAATATTTTAAACGCCTCTTATGGAAGATTGGGCATTGGCATTATTGATGCGGGATTTTATGGGTTGATGATCAGTCAGGAATTTCGTGATTAGGGCAGAGTAGGTAGTGAGGAGTCGGGAGTCGGGAGTCATTAGTCGGGAGTCAACTCCGGAAAAATTTCAGGAAGGGAAAAATATTTTATATAATATACAATTAAGCTAGTAGCTAGAAGCTAGGTGCTAGTGGCTAGCTGTTGAATTTATGAAATTTACAAAAACCCAAAAGGTCTTCCAGTTCTGGCGCTTCCTCGTCTTCGCCTTTGTGCTGCTCATATTTGTAGCTGGTGCTTTGTTTTGGTTTTGGAAAAAACATAAGCGTGCGATCGTAAAACAGGGATTGGAAGAAATGGTGGCTGGCAATAGCCAGGGAGTTTACAAACTTGAGATCGGGCAATTGAATTTTGATGAGAATAAGGGCTGGGTGAGAATAAAATCCGTTCGGCTGGATTATGACAGCACCCGTTTCGCACTGATGAAAAGTTCTAACCTGGGATATCCGATCCTTTTACGGTTTCGTGCGGATTGGATCGATATTGATGGTATTACCAGTGGTTCAGAAATAAAGCAGGGAATTTTCAGGGGTCGGAGAATGCTGGTGCGGGATCCCGAAATAGAATTGATCTATACGGATGAACAAAAAAACAAAAGCATTCCTTCCAAGGAGGAAATTTACCGTCAGATCATCGCAGGCATGGACCTGGAAATGGATTCTATCATTATTCAGAATGCCTCCATCAGCACCCGGTATTTTGGAAAATCAAATAAATTGGTTACGGCAGATTCAATTATGATCAGTCTGCAAAATGTAAAAGTGAATGAGGAGGGGATAAAGGACAGCAGCCGGATATTTTTCTCAAAGAATTTTCAATTCGCTGTTGGGGATGCCGGATGGAACTCAAAAAATGGATTGTACAGTTACCGGATCGCTGACATAAAAGTAGATGCTGGCAAAAATGAAGTGAAAGCCGGTGAGCTTTCTATCATTCCAGGGATAAATCCCAAGACATTTTTTAAAACACGCAATGCCGGCGATCCAATGGAAATTCATTGCAGAAACATGCAATTACAAAACGTGGACATTTCCCTGCTAGTGAATGAACAGCTGATTGCGGAACAGCTTCGTATTGGCTATGCATCTATAAATATATTGCATGAGCCAGGTATAGCATCCTCGGGAAAGAAAATAGAACTGCCACAGACCTTGATGACGCATTCTCCATTCATCTTTCAGGTGAAAAAAATCATTTTGGCCAACGGTCGTTTGGACTACAAGGAAAAAAGCATAATCACAGGTAAGACAGGTGAGATGCGGTTTGAAGGATTAGCTCTTTCCGTAATAAATTTCAGCAATAATCTGTCGGTACTAAAGCAAAATCCGGAAATGAGAATAGATCTGAGTGCCCGCTTTCAAAACAAACTTTCATTGCGTACGAACTGGGTTTTCCATCCCCGTGATCCTTCCGGTTCATTTTCATT
>JBKJMI010000035.1:0-48605 GCA_046596515.1 Chitinophagaceae bacterium
TTCCCATCATGATACTGTAAAGCCAAATGCGCAATATATGCGGGATCCTTTTGATGGCGCAATCGAAGAAGGAAAATTATTCGGACTGGGATCCAATGATGCAGGTGGTTGTCTTGTATCACTTCTGGCCTGTTTTCTTTATTACTATGAAAGAAATGACCTTAAATATAATCTGGTTTTTGCCGCGACTGCCGAAGAAGAAATATCCGGAAGTGGTGGAATAGAATTTGTTATTCCGCATCTGCCGAAGATCTATGCGGCCATCGTAGGAGAACCTACATTAATGCAAATGGCCGTCGCAGAAAGAGGTCTTATGGTTTTAGATTGTGTAGCTGAAGGAAAAGCAGGACATGCTGCCCGTAACGAAGGTGAAAATGCCATTTATAAAGCTATAGCAGATATTCAATGGTTCAATACTTACCGATTTCCAAAAGTATCTGATCTGCTTGGCGCGAATAAAATGAGCGTGACCGTTATTGAAACCAGTAACAAAGCACATAATGTAGTACCTCCCTCCTGTCAGTTCGTTGTTGATACAAGAATCAATGAGCTATATAATTTTGAAGAAGTATTAGAGATCATTCGCTCGAATATAAAATCAGTGGTGAACCCCAGAAGTTTTCGTCTGCGATCTACAGCTATTGAACTGGAACATCCCCTGGTAAAGGCGGGTATCGATCTGGGCCGAACCTATTATGGCTCGCCAACTACTTCAGACAAAGCTTTGATGCCTTTCCCGGCCCTTAAAATGGGTCCTGGCGACTCAGCAAGAAGTCATACCGCAGATGAGTATATTTATGTAAGAGAAATAGAAGAAGGAATTCAACTTTATATTCAGTTATTAAATCAGATAGTCTGATGAAGCTTTGGCAAAAAGATAAAACAGCATTAAAAGAAGTGGATCGGTTCACCGTAGGTAAGGACCGCGACATGGACCTTTACCTGGCCGCTTTTGATGTGCAGGGATCCCTGGCTCATTGCCGAATGCTTGAAAAAGTGAAACTTCTTAATAAACAGGAATCATCCGATCTGCAGACTGAACTTAAAAGTATTTACAAACAGATACTTGATGGCGAATTTAAACTGGAGGACAATGTAGAAGATATTCATTCGCAGGTTGAACTATTGCTTACCGCTAAGCTCGGAGATACCGGAAAAAAAATACACGCGGCCAGAAGTCGTAATGATCAGGTACTGGTAGATCTGAAACTTTTTCTTCGTCATGAACTGGAAATACTTGTAAATAAAACAAGTACTGTATTTGATTTATTACAACAGCAAAGTGAAAAATATAAAGAACATCTTCTTCCTGGTTATACGCACTTGCAATTGGCCATGCCATCTTCCTTCGGTTTATGGTTTGGCGCTTATGCTGAAAGTCTGACCGATGATCTGGTAACGGTAAAAGCCGCCTATGATATAGTGAACAGAAATCCATTGGGATCAGCAGCCGGTTATGGTTCATCATTTCCAATTGACCGAACCATGACATCTGAACTTTTGGGTTTTGAAGGGTTGAATCATAATGTGGTCTATGCCCAAATGGGAAGGGGAAAATCTGAAAGGATCGTTGCTCAGGCCCTTGCTAACCTGGCAGATACACTTGCGAAGCTGAGTATGGATGCTACTCTTTTTCTGAATCAAAATTTTGGATTCATCAGCTTTCCTGAAGAACTGACCACGGGCAGCAGCATTATGCCACATAAAAAAAATCCCGATGTTTTCGAACTGATCCGGGCTCATTGCAATAAGATCAGGGCCCTGCCTAATGAGATTAGCATGATGACCACCAACCTGCCCTCCGGCTACCACAGGGATCTTCAGTTATTAAAAGAAAACCTTTTCCCTGCATTTCAAACGCTTGGTGAGTGCCTGGAGATGATGGGACTGATGCTTTCAAATATTTCGGTGAAAGAAAATATACTGGAAGACGAAAAATATAAATTTCTTTTCAGTGTGGAGGAAGTGAACAAATTGGTTAATGCTGGTATGCCTTTCCGCGATGCCTATAAAAAAGTGGGAAAAGATATCGAAGAAGGTAATTTCAAGTATAGCACCGGGATCCGGCATACACATGAAGGAAGCATTGGTAATTTATGTACGGCAGACATAAAAAAACAATGGGAAAGAATCTTTAATTCTTTCCCATTTGAAAAGGTCAATAAGGCCATTGATGCCCTTTTGTGCTGATCACATGCCGTATTTATCCACCAGGTAAACCAATGCGGCCATATTCACAGCTCCAAGTAACAATTCTCTTTTATTTACATTCTCGAATACATCACTTCTTGCATGATGGATATCAAAATATCTTTGTGAGTCAGGTGTAAGTCCGGCCATCGGCGTATTAAAAGTTTTTCCCAGTGGATCGATATCTGAACCACCTCCGCCTCTTTTAAACTCCGTAGCTCCATAAGGAGAGAGCAGGGGCTGCCAGCTCATGAATTTTGCGAATTTCTCATCCGATGCGGTAAGTCCAAAGCCTCTAGGAGTAAATCCTCCTTCATCACTTTCAAGTGCGAAAATAGATTTCTCCCCTTTTTGACCGACGATCTCTGCATATTTATCACCACCGCGACCACCATTTTCTTCATTGGCAAAAAGTACAATGCGAATAGTATGTTTTGGTTTGTATCCTAATGCTTTGAACACTCGAAGGATCTCCAATGATTGCACGCAACCTGCTCCATCATCATGGGCACCTTCTCCGGGATCCCAACTATCCAGATGACCACCAATCGTGATCACTTCATTTGGAAATTCAGAGCCGGTTAATTCAGCGATCACATTATGTCCGATCGTATCGGGCAGCATATGCGCATTGCTGCTTAGACTAACAGTAATATTTCCTTTCGCGATCTGTTCGCTCATCCAGTCGGCATCCTGTATTCCTATGGCTATTGCGGGGATCTTTTGTAAAGCAGAATCATATCTCATAGCACCAGTATGCGGATTATTTCCTACCGCATGGGTCATACTCCTTATCAGCACGCCTACCGCTCCATATTTAGAGGCAGCATTTGCACCACCGCCCCGATATTTCACGGCATCACTATAAGCCTGAAAAGTTGGAACCAGTTCGTTCTTAAATTTATAATTAAAAAAAACGATCTTCCCTTTGGCCTCATCTTTTCTTTTATCCAGTTCGTCAAATGAGCCAACCATCATCACTGGCGCAGTTAGAAGATTTCCTCCCGTTCCCTGAGAGTTTCCCAGTGCCAGGACGTCAAGTTCCCTGCTACCATTGCTGGCTTTAGCTGTCACCATATCCTTTCCTCCCCTTACCCAATGTGGCACCATACATTCCTGCAGCCAGGCTTTATCAGGACCGATATCCTGCATTATTTTCAAACCCCATTTTTCTGCTTTCACCATATTGGGAGAACCCGATACACGTCCGCCTACCTCCTTGGTAAGCTGATGAAGGTAATCGTAGGCCTTTCCATTATTAAGAATATCATATGCCAATGAACGTATGAAAATCGAATCTTCTTTTTGTGACATCAGTATTCCGGAGATCAGCAAAAAAGGCAGTAGCAAAAATGATTTACGCATTTGGAAGAATTTGCTTTAAAGTTAAATGAAACTAAAAAACCTGGACAAAATATTGAGATAAGCGGTAAACCAATGCCGGGCAAAACTGTTACCTTAGACAACTGAACAGAACTTTACATGAAAATTGGAATTGTTTGTTATCCCACATTCGGCGGATCGGGAGTATTGGCCACTGAATTGGGCAAGGCCCTGGCTCAAAAAGGGCATGACGTGCACTTTATCACCTATCAGCAGCCGGTAAGATTAAATGGATTTATTCCAAACATATTTTATCATGAGGTGCAGGTTCCAACTTATCCCCTCTTCGATTTTCCACCATACGAAACAGCACTTGCCTCCACTATGGTGGATGTGATCAAGAATAATAACCTGGATCTGCTCCATGTACATTATGCCATTCCACATGCTTCCGCCGCCTATATGGCAAAACAGATCCTGAAAAAAGAAGGCAAGAATATTCCGGTTATCACTACTCTGCACGGTACAGATATTACCCTGGTTGGCCGGGATAAAATGTATGCCCCGGTGGTTACTTTTTCCATCAATGAAAGTGACGCCATCACGGCCGTTTCGCAAAATCTCAGGCAGGAAACCTATAATCATTTTGATATTCAGAAAGAGATCGAGGTCATTGTCAATTTTGTAGACGTAAGCCGTTTTCAGCGTAAGCCAATCGATGCATTCAGAAAAGTGATCGCGCCAAACGGGGAGAAGGTCTTTATTCACGCTTCCAATTTCCGCAAACTGAAAAGAGTGGAGGATGTAGTGAAGATCTTCGCCAGGGTGAATGAGATGGTGCCCTCTAAATTATTATTTGTTGGAGATGGTCCTGAACGTTCTACTGCCGAAGATCTGGCACGTGAACTGGGTGTATCCGACCAGATAAGTTTTGTAGGTAAACAGGAGCAAATGGAAGATATACTTGCTATCGGAGATGTTTTCCTTCTTCCTTCCGAATATGAAAGCTTTGGATTGGCCGCATTAGAAGCGATGGCAGCAGGTGTACCGGTAATTTCTACCAATGCGGGTGGATTAGGTGAAATAAATATTGACGGAGTAACGGGTCATATGGCAGATGTAGGCGATATAGATACGATGACCAGGCAGGCCCTTCAAATGATATCTTCTGAAGAAGTATTAAATGGATTCAAGAAAAGAGCAATGGAGCATGCGAAAAAATTTGATATTCATCATATCGTTCCTAAGTACGAAGAACTCTATGCCCGGTTCTTACCACTCCCTACTCACCACTCACCTTCTTAACCATTGCTGGGGATCCAAATTCCTCGATTCCATCATCAGAATAAAATCGATCTGCCCCCCATCTCCATCTTCATTGCTTCCTGAGCGACCGATCACCTGGTTTGTTCTTACCTGGGCGCCTTTGGTTACTGTAACTCCTGCAACATTAACATAGGTGGTGAAATAGCGTCCATGGCGAATAGTAATGGCCATAGCATCGCCAACAGAATAAACAGCACTTACTTCCCCTTCAAATATTGCTTTTACAGGAACGCCCGCTTTGGGAGTTGCAATAGTAATGCCCGGACTATCGAATGTAAGATTGGTATTTTCTACTTTTTGATTTCCAAAATGAATTGTGACCAGACCATTGTCAACGGGCCATGGTAATTTTGCTTTATTAGCCTGGAAATTACTGTTCAATGCTACGTCGGTAGCATTAAGGTTCAGATAGCTTTCAGGTTTGGCTACAGGGTCGGTTCTGCGGGAGGTGTTCCCCTTAGCATTACCCTTATTTGCAGGGTTAACAACTGTTGGGCTAATATTTGCATTTTTTTTCGCGATTTCATCTGCAGCAGCTTTCCTTGCCGACTCCACTTCTCTTCTCACGATCGCATTAATTGCGTTCTGCACGTCGCGGTCTCTTTTCTTTTTAGCTGCGATCTGCTTACCCAATTCTTTTTCCTTAGACTTCAGTTCATTTACGACTGCGTCTTTTTCTTTTTTCTGAACAGCCAGTTCCTGTACTTCCTTTGTCTGATTGGTCAGGGCCACATTCTTCTGTTCTTTTCTTCCTAATTGCTGATGTTTTCTTTTCGCGATCTGATCCTGCGTTTGAAGAATGGTCTTCATTTGCTTGGCCCGGTATGCGCGATAATTTTTAAGATAAGATACCCGACGTATGGCATCATTAAAACTGGATGCTGAAAAAATAAAGTTTAGATAATCGTAATTGCTGCGGTTCTTGTATGCGTAAACAATAGTACGTGCGTACTGCAGCTTCAGTGTGTCTACCTGCCTTGTCAGCCGGTAGATCTCCAGGTTAGCCAGGTAAATATCATCGTCAATGGCGTGTATCTCGCGATTGATATTGTTCAGGTATCGTTCCTGCAATGCAATCTTCCTGTTTAATATAGTGAGCTGACCAATACTCTGTTTTTTCTTCGCCTTGATCTGGTCATACATGCCCTGAATCTCTTTCAATTCCTTTTGTATCTGCTGCCTTTCTTTTTCAAGGTCACCACGTTCCTGTCCGGGCTGCGCATGAGACACCGTTCCAATACAGAGGCAAATAATTAAAGGGAATAATAATTTTCTCATAGTTGAACTGAATTCCTATATTAAATGGGTGCCGGAATTAACAATAACGAATGAATGCAAAATAAATTTTCTCTATTAATTCCTGGTGTAATTTTTCGGCACATTGAAGGGAAAACTTAACGTTTCATTAAAATCATACTGCCTGAAATCCAGCTTGATATCAAGTTTCTTCTTCTCTGAAACACTGATCTCCCTTTTGGTCGAAAAATTTACTCCTTTTTTATTCTCATACTCGGAATAGGTAAGCAGACAGGTACGATTTCTTGTCTGATCCACATCATCGAGTTTACTGCTTAATTCCAGTTTCTCGTTTTCCATAATGGTGAAAAGATTTCTAAAGAACTCGCCGGTACTTTGTAATGAAATAGTTCCTTGTGTTGTATTTCTTTCATAAGACATAATAGTCGAATCAAGATAAACAGGATTTCCAATGATCAATTCCTGTAATGAGTGAAGATTGAGTGGTAAAGCGGTCACTTCCTGAAGATAAGATACACTTCTTGCGATATAAACCCTATCCTGTTTATTAAGCATCTTAACGGAATCCTTAGTGATATAGGCTCTTAATCCTTCAATGCCAAGTATAGCAGTAATAGAAACCCAGATCGCAGAGTCTTTATACATTCTGATATGCGCATTCACATTATATTTCTTGCCATCCGATTCGGCATAATCAACATCCATTTTAGCAGAGAAGGTTGTATAATTTAACCGGTTGTTCATCACCTTTCGATAATTATCCTGGATAAACGCGATCGAATCTTCTTTTGAATGATCCTTTACTGCTATCACAGGCTGAGCAGTTGAGTCCATCTTGGTCATTGCTGCCTGTATATTCCTGGTTGAGCGACAAGAAAACAAAAAGGAGACAATAATGGTCAGTAACAATAAGCTTTTCTTCATCATATTTATTTTTTACCAGTATGTCCAAAACCGCCATCGTTTCTCTCCGTCACATTAATATCTTCGGTTAGTATCCAACTGGCTTTTTCTATTTTTTGAATGATCATTTGGGCAATGCGATCACCTGGTTCTATGACCTGTTCCTGACCGGAAAGGTTGATCAGTATAATTTTAATTTCTCCGCGATAGTCCTGGTCAATGGTGCCTGGAGAATTAAGGCAGGTAATTCCCTGTTTAATGGCCAGACCGCTTCTTGGCCTCACTTGCGCCTCATATCCTTTTGGTAATTCAATGAACAACCCTGTAGGTATCAATTTACGTTCCAGAGGTTGCAGTTTGATGGCCATTTCTAAATGAGCCCGAAGATCCATGCCGGAACTTCCTTCCGTTGCATAAGAAGGCAGGGGATGTGATGATTGATTGATGATCCGGATCTCTACTACCATGGCCGTAAAGATATTGACTATAAAGCTTCAGTATCCTTTTTCAATAAAACCGTAGCCATAGCTACCAGGCCTTCTTCACGACCCGTAAATCCCATTTTTTCTGTGGTCGTGGCTTTGATAGAAACTGCATCCATTGGAAGTTCAGTAATGGCTGCGATGGTCTCTCTCATTTTATCAGCATGAGGTTTGATCTTAGGTGCTTCCAGGCATAGGGTGGAATCAATATTTACAAGAGAGTATCCTTTTTTACGGATCAGGCTAAATGTTTTTGCCAGTAATATTTTTGAATCAATCCCCTTGTATACAGGATCGGTATCAGGAAAACGAGTACCAATATCGCCAAGTGATAGTGCACCCAGCATAGCGTCACAAATGGCATGTAAAAGAACATCCGCATCACTATGACCCAATGATCCCTTTTCATGTGGGATCTTGATACCGCCGATCCATAATTCACGGTCTTCAACAAGCTGATGAAAATCTATTCCGGAACCGATTCTGTACATGGAGCAAAGTTAAGGGTTGAGGAGTTGAGCTGTTGAGCTGTTGAGGGGTTGATTAGTTGATTAGTTGATAGGTTTATTGAAGTTCCTAACTATTTGAAGCTCCGCTCAACTACTCAACAGCTCAACCTCTCAACTATAAAGAGCGTCCCCCAAAAAGGAGGACGCTCTTTATATAATAATTTCTAATGAAACTTATTTCTTCTTGCCCATGAAATCAAATAACACAGAGAAACGAAGTGTGTTAGATAATGGGTTGCGGCTTACACCAGAACCTGAAGGGATCAAATAAGCAAAGTTGAAACCAAATACATTGTATTTCAAACCAAGACCGGTTGTGAAATAACGACGATTTCCTTTGTCTTTATTCTCGTAGAAATAACCAGCGCGAAGTGCAAACTGGTTGTTATACCAGTATTCAGCACCAACACCTACGGTGAATTCTTTCAACTCTTCGCTGATGCCATCAGGAGCATCACCGAAAGAACTGAACCAGCTACCAACTACACTCTTGTTCCTGTAGTTAACCAGGCCAGCAGAGTCAGATGGAGGAGTTGGAACCAACAGCTTGTTCACTTCCAGACCGAAAGAGATAGAGTTGTTGTTGTTCATTTTGTTGATATAGTTTATACCAAGACCCAGATTAGCAGGGATGAAATCCTTTGCATCTGCGTTATCAGTATAAGAAATTTTAGAACCAAGGTTGCTCAGAACAGCACCATAAGACCATCCGTCGCCGGAAGCCTTAACGCCATTATGATAATAAGAAAGGTCAGCTGCAACAGAGCTACCGGTTTTGTAGGTGCTACCACCTGCATTGAAACCACTAGCCAGATTAGAGTTGATATATTTCAGAGCCAGCGCCACACCATTTTTTGCGTTCAGTCTGCGGGAATATCCAATATCGATACCGAATTCACGTGGACGGAAAGAGGTAAGATCATTACCCAATGCGTCAGTGAACTGGATATCACCAAGAGAGAAATAACGGAGTGAACCGTAGATCGCCTGGTTGTCAGCGAATTTGTAATAACCGGCAACAGAAGCCAGCCATACATCATTTACTACGTCAGACAGCCATGGAGTGTAAGTAACACCCATGCCACCACGAGATTGGTTAAAAGCAACTTTACCACCATTCCACAGACCTGAATATTGGTCAGCAGAAGTAGCGATACCCATATCACCCATACCGCCTGAACGGGCGTCTGGAGAGATACGAAGGAAAGGAACAGCAGTAGTTACAACGTTTAATTTCTGTGCTTGAATAGCGGTAGTCATACCACAAAACAGCAGAATTCCGGCAGTTAGTTTTAAAGCAGTTGGTCTCATTAGAAAGTTTTTAATAATGGTGTAAATATAGAGCTTTTGGCTAAAAACAAAACTAAAATAGAAAATTTTATCCGAATCGAAAAATATGCCGTTTTTAAATGATTATCCGGCCTTTGGAAGAATTTATAGTGCCTCTATTTTGCTTGATTTATTGTGCCTCTATTTTGTTTGGTTTTAGTAAATATCTTAAAAAACGGACCGATTTAATTTTTATTGTTAAAATTTTTTGCATTTCCCAAATAAAAATCTTTTTCCTCAAGTCATATTAATATTTATAATATTATTTATTTATTATGTAGAATTATCATTTACAATTACTTAAGTTCATAAAATAACCATTTTCCCCAAAATTTCTTTCCATTGTGACCCAGCAGAAACCCGCAATTTATAGAGATATACTCCCCGCCCTACCCGCTGACCCTGCTCATCTCTGCCATCCCATTCCAATTCTGTACAACGATTACCTTCTGCTAATACTTGCTTTTTAATATCTCTGATTACTCTGCCGGTGATCGTCATTATCTCTACCGATACATTTAATATTTGTCCGGGTTTATTATGCTCAAACCAGAATGCTGTATGAGAAGTGAAAGGATTCGGATAGTTTAAAACATGCCCCAGTTGAAGAGTTTCATCTTTCGCAACAAGAAAGTCAATATTGGTCTCTCCGGAATTATTTAATACATCCCATGCTTTTATATGCAGACTATGATTGCCTGGTTCAAGTACCGGCAATTGAAAACGTACTGAACCCGCTTTATAATTATTAAGATCTCCCTGGTAATAATCATTCAGTACATAATATATGCGGTTATCATTATCCAGCGTAGCTACAATATCATGATCGATGGATCCTCCGGAAGTATTGATACCAGAAGAATCGCTGAGCTTTAATATTAATAAAGGATCCTGATCTGTAATTCCTCCATTCACAAATGTTTCATCATTCATCCAGGCCCTGATGGAAGGACCGGCATTATCTCCGCTGTTATCTGTTGAATTACCTCCTACAATAAACCTCGTGAAAAATCCATTACCATCCTGCACCGAATCTTCCGCATATAAACTGATGCGGCCGTTTCCAAACTGATAATTGATATCCTTTGGCATGCGAAATTGAAAATTGAACTTTCCATTTATGACTGAAGCCTTTCCCCTGAACAATGCATTGTTCTGTGAAATAAATGGTGCTGGCTGGCTTCCCGCATCATTACCAAGTGTAGTTAATTGTGTTGCCTTATCATAAACTGTTGGATATACATTTCCATTGAAGCCGGTTAATAACTGATCCTGCCAGTCGCGTACCTCGCCTTCTATACTAACCATTTCTGTAGCGCTTAATGTATCGGTGATAGCAAGGTTATTACCATTCACTTTTGTTACCGCCATTTTAAGTGTAGGAAAAGCAAGTCGCATAGCGGGATCTCCAAGTAAGGTGAATTTCCTGTTATTAGTTATATCACCTGAATTCTGATAAGTGAAATTCTTTGCTTCTTTTACTGCATCACCCAGGCGACGATAATTTCCATTCGCATCTCTTTGCAGCGCGAACTGAAGGTAATTATTATTCATGATGCGATTGCTGAATGCAAAAACCGGTCTTGTGGTGGTCATCAATGCAATGCCTCCTGTTTTGGCCCTTAATAATAAATTTTCTCCCAATGAATTCACCAATGGATGATCATAGGGAGCGAAATCGCAGGTGGCGGTGATAAATAATGGAAGCCGATCGGCATTGTTCCATCCATTTAATATCGATGCGTCGAAAATAGTTTCCTCCGCTAATCTATCAGGTCCTCCATGGCCATTATAATTCCAGATCAATGAACCGGTATAGGCCTGACTGTTGATTGCCTGGTTTGCCGCCGGATAAACAGACCCTCCGGCACTGCTTTCCTGCCGGTACGCATCGAGATAGATCTTTTTTTCATTGAAAACAGGAGCTACTGAATTCGCAGTGGTGCTCATGATCTCCGCATCCTGGAAATGCAGATTATTGTCTTCATCATCAGCAATAAAACTCAGATCATTTCTCCAGGAGCCAAATCCGGTGGCCGCATGATACCTTATTAATTTATCGGTAAATTGTTTTGCCTCTGTAATTGTTTTTGCAGGAATTCTTCCAATGCCGAGGTCAAGTAAATTACCAGATCCAAGCGCATTAATATCTTCATTATCGTCCAGGTAGCCATAAAAATCATCCGATGTATAAGTGCCTAATGGATCCAGCGCATTATCATTTTCCCAGGCAGGGATCAGTGCTGTATTATTTTTTATCCTGTTCAGCGGATCGAATGATCCATCTCCAAATAATAAAAGATAACGCGGAGGCAGGGAAGTATTTTTATACTTGTCCCAGTACATTTTTGCCAGGTTACGAATGGCAGCAGGATCCTGACTTCCACTGCTGAATTCATTATACACCTGGTCCGTGGTGAATATTTTCACGCTCATGCCCTGCTGAATATGAAAATTAGCCAGTCGCTGTGCTTCTGATAAAAAAGAGGGAGGCGTGATTATCAAAAATTCAGCAGCGCTACTATTATGCAGATCCTGATTTGCAACTTTTCCTTCATTTGCCGGAACTAAATAGTTGTTATTATTAAAGGCTATATATTCTCTCAGACGTAAGCAGTCATTTGTGAAACGATATTCGTTTGAATTGAGATTTCCATTCATCTTCCGTGGCTCCAATGGATCGGTGATCTCCCATACCTGCGTATTTGCATTAGCATTACTGATCACAAATTCTCCGCGATTGTTTCCTACGCTGGTCCAGTCACGAAACATTAATTGATCGGCACCAGTCATTGAAAGATCTCTTCTTCCGAGCAATTCGAACCAGTTGATCCATCCCTGTGCATTAAAACTTCCGGGAGTAAAATTAAATTGAACCGTATTATTCGCTTGCGCGGAACCACCACTTAACTGAGCATTGAGAGTCTGGCCAAAAATATCATATATACCTCCACCTACAGCGGGTATTGTCCATTGTGAGAGATTCTGACCATTCAGCAGAAGATCCATTCTGCTTCCGCTTCCAACAGAACGAGCCACAAAATTGAAATGAATATTTATGGGAGTTCCCACAACAGCATTTAATAAAGAAACAGAAAATGATCGGTTACGCGACCTGCCCGGCAGGTCTGATAATTCCTCACCGTACCATTCTTTTCCGCTGTTGAGAAAATTCACTGTATCGAGTTCATGAAAAAAATGTTCCTGAAAATTACGGATCGTTATGGATGGATTGATTTGAGCGGCAGCTAAAGAAATTCTTTTACCCGTTCCGCCGATATAGAGATAATAAATACTTTTCTCTGAATAAATATTCCGGCGATGATGAAAGCTTTGCGAGATGGAATCTTTGATCCATTCATCAGGTCCTCCCGAATAAAATAGTACCAGGTCATTGCCATTAAAAAGACCATCACCCCCATCCTTAACCTCTATCACATTTTCATACAGATCATCGATGTATGAACCACCGTTCGATTCGGGTAAGATCCTGCCTCCGTTTCCATAGATCCGGATCGATTGGGATGCCAAATTGGATGTATTGATTCCCAATGAGTTAAAAAAAGCAAGATCTAATTTATAAATGCCCGGAAGTCGGGTACTGATCTTGTACCAGGACCCCGAATTATTGAGCTCGGAGTGGGGACTATATTGTCGCTGGGCCTGACAATAGCCAGCCGCAGACAGCATCCACAATAACAACCATTTGTACCAGATATAACGCATTCGCGATAAGCTTTTTTCCCCGGGATTTTCCTCATCAAAAAAAGTAGTTCTGCCTGTATGAATACCCTGAAACAGCCTATATTCGCAAACGGGCAGGTAAAACTAGTTGGATATGCAATATTTTATCTCAACCGGCGTTAAATTTATTCCAATTCATAGGTTTATGCAAAAAACAATGGACATGAAAAACTTACTGGTCCTTATGGCCTGTATGGTCTTGTTAGCCTCCTGTAAAAACGGAGGGCTTTTTAAGAAGAAGCAGGATAAATCCAGCGTCACGGGCTGGAATTACAACGACAAGAACCAGGGTGGCTATAAGGTTTCTAAATCTGTAGAGCAAGGCCTCGGCCCAGGTCTGGTCTTTGTTCAGGGTGGTACCTTCACAATGGGCCAGACTGAGGAAGATGTGATGGGCGACTGGAACAATATTCCACGTCGTGTATCTGTACCTTCTTTTTACATCGATCGTTCCGAAGTAGCTAACGTACACTATCGTGAGTATCTGTACTGGCTGGGCAAAGTTTTCGATGCCTCTGATCCCGCCAATTCCAAGATACTTGAAGGCGCTCTTCCCGACACATTATGCTGGAGAAGTGAGCTGAGTTATAATGAACCAATGGTGGAATTCTATTTCCGTCACCCTGGTTTCAATGACTATCCTGTAGTAGGTGTAACCTGGAGACAAGCTAAGGATTTCTGTCTCTGGAGATCTGACAGGGTAAATGAAAAAGCCCTGATGGCAAAAGGTTATGTAAATAAATCTAACCTGAAGCCAGGTGCACAGCAGGGTGATAATAATTTTACAACCAGATCTTATCTGCTTGGCCTGTACACAGCGCCTCCGGGCAAGATCAAGACAGCTAAAGGTCAACCAAAAGTTACTATAGCCACTATGGAGTCAGGTCTTTTGCTTCCTGATTACCGCCTTCCATTCGAAGCAGAGTGGGAATATGCTGCATATGGCTTGATCAACCAGAACCCCCGTCCATCCACAAAGGAAGGAAAGCGTGGAGAGGAATTGGCAAGCAACAAACAATTATATCCATGGGCTCAGAATATGAACGGCCTTCGTGATACACGTCATGGAACTTGGCAGGGTACTTTCCTTGCCAACTTCAAAAGAGGTAATGGTGATAACGCCGGTGTAGCGGGTGGTCTGAATGACCGCGCATTTTATACTGCCCCTGTTAATTCATTTTTCCCTAATGGCTTCGGTCTATTTAATATGGCCGGTAACGTAAGTGAGTGGGTGGAAGATACCTATCGTCCGCTTTCCACACTGGACTTCGATGATATGCCAGCTCCTTTCCGTGGTAATAAGTTTCAGAAACTTTATATCGCTGACTCCACTACCATGGATCCTACACAGCGTTATGAAAAAGACAGCACGGGTCGTGTAAGAATGGCCGATGTAACTGATAAAGAAAGTAAGGATCGCCGTAACTATCAGCGTGGTAATGTGATCAGCTTCCTTGATGGTGATTCTCTTTCACAGGCTTCTTATGGTTATGGAATAACGACCATGATCCATCCTGAGAAATCGAAAGTGTACAAAGGTGGAAGCTGGAACGATCGCGCTTACTGGCTTACTCCCGGCAGCCGTCGCTTCCTCGAAGAAGACCAGTCACTGAGCACACTTGGTTTCCGTTGTGCCATGAACCGTATGGGTAGCCCTGAAGGTAATAAGCGCAAAACCGGACAGTATTACAAACCTCGCAGGCAGAAAAGATAATCGACTTCGATAATAAATTCCTGAAATGGTCCCTTCTTATGATGGGACCATTTTATTTTTGCTATATGGATATTTCAGAATTATATAACCTGATCCAGCAGGGCGGATCTGTTCAAACAGATACAAGAAAGCTGGAGCTGGGCGATATTTTTTTCGCATTGAAGGGAGATAAATTCAATGGGAACGAATTTGCCGCTGCGGCCATTGATGCAGGAGCCAGCTATGCAGTTATTGATGAAGCAGCATTTGAGGTCCCTGAAAAAACGATTTTAGTAAAAAATGTTTTAGCGAGTTTGCAGGAACTGGCCAGGTATCATCGCGAACAATTTGATATTCCATTTATCGCTATTACCGGCTCCAATGGAAAGACTACCACCAAGGAATTAGTGCATGCTGTACTTACTTCACAATATCGCACCTATACCACAGAAGGAAATCTGAATAATCATATCGGTATACCGCTGACCATTTTGAAAATAAAAAAAGATGCCGAGATCGCTGTGATTGAAATGGGAGCCAATCATCAGGGAGAGATTGCTTCTTATTGTGAATATGCCTTACCTACCCATGGTATGATCACCAATTGCGGAAAGGCCCACCTGGAAGGATTTGGAGGAGTGGAAGGAGTTCGAAAAGGGAAGGGTGAATTATTCGATCATCTTCGTAAGGTGAACGGAACTGCCTTTGTGATGTGGGATTATGATTATCTGCGCGACATGAGCAGGGGCATTTCGCAGATCATAAAATACGGTACTAAAGATGCAGACCTTTTAGGTGAAGTAGGTAAACAACAACCTTTTCTTGAAGTAAATGTGCAGGGCCGCTATACTATTGGAGAAATTAGAACCAGTCTGGTAGGAGATTATAATCTTCCTAATGTACTTGCAGCAGTGGCTATCGGAGAATTTTTTAATGTTCTTTCTGAAAAGATCTTTTCCAGTCTCGCAGATTACACTCCCTCCAATCATCGTTCACAATTAGTAAAATCAGGAACCAATACTATTATACTCGATGCATACAACGCTAATCCGAGCAGCATGAAACTGGCCATTGAAAATTTCATGAAATTACCAGGAGATAATAAAGTACTGATGCTGGGAGCTATGGCTGAATTAGGAGATGAAAGTTTGGAAGAACATAAAGCTATTATTGAATTGATCAAAACAGGTAATTGGAAGTTTGTCGCATTGACCGGAGGAGATTTTCAACGAATTGAGCATCCCTATCTCCGTTTTGAAAATTCAGATGCCGCCGCTGAATGGTTTAAGAAACAACAATTCGAACATATGCAATTACTGATCAAAGGAAGTCGTAGTATGCAGATGGAAAAAATCATTGCCTGATCCTTTAAATAAATTTTTATGCTGGAATGGCTTAGTAAACCCTGGCCCTGGTATGTGGCAGGACCTTTAATTGGATTGATGGTGCCTTTATTATTAATAGGTGGCAATAAAACATTTGGCATCTCTTCTTCATTAAGACATATATGTGCTGCCTGTTTTCCGGGAGGCAATGCATTTTTCAACTATGATTGGAAAAAAGAAAAATGGAACCTTCTTTTTGTGCTGGGCATTTTATTGGGAGGATTGATCACGCTGGTTTTTTTGAAAGATCCACAGCCAATGAAAGTGGACCCGCGTTTAATGGGCGAGCTTAGTAATTATGGCATTACAGCCCATGATGGTTTATTGCCATCGCAACTATTTAACTGGTCATCTCTTTTAACGGTAAGGGGAGCGATCATTATGATCGGTGGCGGATTTTTGGTAGGCTTTGGTACAAGATACGCGGGCGGATGTACTTCGGGTCATTCGATCATGGGATTATCCAATTTGCAATTGCCCTCGCTGGTGGCAACGATCTGTTTTATGGCAGGAGGTTTTTTCGTGGCTAATCTTATAATTCCAATATTATTAAAACTCTGATCATGGAAGAAAAAGCAATGATTAAAGATAAAAGCAAGACTCCCCTATCTGGAAATACTGATTTTGAAGTACGCTCACTGGATGCTCTATGTTTTAATGAATCCGAATTGAAACATCCCTGGTGGCATGATATAAAATATGTAGTGCTTGGAATATTATTCGGTATCATCCTTATTAAATCAGAAGTGGTGAGCTGGTTTCGTATACAGGAAATGTTTCGGCTGCAAAGTTTTCATATGTATGGTGTACTGGGTTCTGCTGTGGTAGTAGGAATGATATCTGTTTACCTTATAAAACGATTAAAAGTAAAAACCATTTATGATGAACCGATCGTTTTTGTAAAGAAAGAATTGAATAAAGGAAATATCATTGGAGGACTACTTTTTGGCGCCGGATGGGCGCTTACAGGAGCTTGTCCCGGACCTTTATATGCACAGATCGGTGGGGGTTATCTCCCTGTAATCGCAACCTTGTTTGCTGCTATTTTCGGCACCTGGTGCTATGGCAAATGGAGGGAGAAGTTACCTCATTGATTTATTTTATCTCTTTCTCAATATTGGCGAACTTTGCTTCATGCCAGATTCCAAAAGTTCACGTGGCTATTTATCCGCCACCCTTGGTTGCCGATGTCCCCGATGCAGAGAAGGCCACCTGTTTAAACATCCTATCGGATGGAGTTTTAAAAAGACGATGGAGATGAATACTACTTGTCCGGTATGTGGCCAGCCCACAGAACTGGAAGTAGGTTTTTATTATGGCACCAGTTATGTGAGTTATGCAATGACGATCGCTATTTCGGTTGCTACATTGGTTGCATGGTATGTCATAATCGGTCTCTCTACAAAAGACAATCGTTTTTTTTATTGGTTAGGAAGCAATGGAATTTTCCTTGTAATGATTCAACCCTGGCTTATGCGTCTCAGCAGGAGTATCTGGATCTCCTGGTTTGTAAAGTTTGAACCAAAATGGAAAACGCTGAAGCCGGAAGATGTTTCGGAGAGATTGAATCCGGATCATGCGAATAATTGGTAGGGAACCGCTATTTTTGCCTCCCTTTTACGGAGACCTGTCCGAGTGGTTGAAGGAGCACGCCTGGAAAGTGTGTATACCTCAAAAGGGTATCGAGGGTTCGAATCCCTCGGTCTCCGCAGTAATAAAAAGCAATTCATTAATTAATATTGAGTTGCTTTTTATTTTTGTGTATCTCCCTACTTCCTATAATGCGTAACATAAGTATGAAGCCCCTGTTCTATGCGTGCTTTAAAATGTCCAGAGCTGGTAAAATCAATATCATCATAGTATTCTGATAATATCTGCTGCGTGTTGAAATTGACCGCTTGAATTTCCAAACTTTGGTAGGTTTGATTATTGCTGTATTTTTTTTGAATATTCCAGGTGCCAGAGTAGGAAATTCCTGCTGCATTCACATAGGTAAGACCTCCATCTGCAGCAAAACTAAAAGCACCGTCTTTAAATGGAAGATCACTGGTGCTACCACCAAAACCAGTTCTGTCAACACCCGTTATATCCCAGCTGCCAATGATACGGCGATCGTAGGATTTTAAAATGTCTTTGCTGCAGGAACTAAAAAAAATAAAGGAGGCTAAAGAAGCTGTAATGTAATAAGCGTAAATTTTATTCATGGCTAAAGGTTTTGTTTCTTAAATTTCTGAAATTCTAAAAACCTTTGGGCTGATATTTTATCTATTAACAAATGTTTAGAGAAGAGTTGTGCGAATATTCGCCATTCACTTATTCACCCCATTGACCTTCATTGACCCTCATTCACCCTATATTAAACAATGTCTTCGCATTCAGCGTCGTGATCACTTCCAATTCCTCCACGGCCGTATCTTTTATCTCTGATAATTTCTCTGCGATATAGGTAAGATAAGCAGGTTCATTTCGTTTACCACGATAAGGAACCGGAGCCAGGTAAGGTGAATCTGTTTCAAGTATCATTTTTTCTATCGGAACCTGTTCCAGTACTTTATCAAGCCCAGCATTTTTAAAACTGATAACACCTCCAATACCAAGATAAAAATCCAATGCAATAATTTTTTCAGCCTGTTGTTCCGTTCCTGAAAAACAATGAAACACACCGCGAAGATTTCCATTCTGATACTGGCTCACTATGCCGATACATTCATCAGTTGCTTCCCGAGAATGAATGGCAATGGGAAGATTCAATTCAAGTGCCCAGCAGATCTGTTTTTCAAAAGCTTCACGCTGTTCATTCAAATTTGTTTTATCCCAATACAGATCGATACCGATTTCTCCAATGGCAATAAATGGTCTGCTTCGCAAATAGGTTTCCACCTTTTTTAATTCTTCCTCCATTGTCTCTGCTTTTACTGAACAGGGATGTAAACCCATCATGGCCTTGCATTGGTGAGGATAGGTGGTTTCCATTTGAATTAACTGGCTATGAGAATTACTATCAATTGCCGGCATCAGGATAGTGGCAATGCCATGTTTTCCAGCTCTTTCCAGCATTTCTGGCCGGTCTTCTTCAAATTCCGGCAGGTAGATATGCGCATGTGTGTCGATCAATCTCATGTATTTGGCAGATTTAGAGTGTAAAACTCGCAAATTTGTAAGGATTCCGTTAAACCTACAGAAAGAAATCCCTTCCTAATTCGGATATTTAGGATATTCAAAAAAATCATTAACATGATATCTCGTTTTAGAACCGCCGGAGCCCTGGTAATCTCCTCCCTTTTTCTGATCGTAGGTTGTGGAAAAGAGAATAGTAATTCGGTTACTGATCAGCAGGAGCAGGAGGTATCTACTCTTTCTGCCCAATCAGATGCCGAAGCGGAATCTACCTTCAATGATTTTTTTGATGATGTTTTGGGAGTGAACAATGATGTAGGTATAGCGGGCTCTGGTGTTTTCTTTGGTAGAACTGATACGCTTGTTCCTACCAATCGTTGTTTTACCCTGACCATTACAAGACCTAATGGAACCCCATTCCCTGTACATGTGGTGGTTGACTTTGGTACTACTGGTTGTTCTGGACCTGATGGTCATGTACGCAGAGGAAAAATGATCATTGACTATACCAATCGCCTGGTTTATCCGGGGGCTATGGCTACAACCAACTTTGATGGTTTTTATATCGACAACGTCCATGTTGAAGGTACACATACGATCAAAAACATGACCACAGTGACTAACCCGGTTCCTATTTTTGTCTATAAGATCGATGTGGTTAATGGGAAGGTGACCAAGCCAAATGGAAACTATACTGAATGGAACAGCACAAGAACTGTTACCCAAATAGAAGGTGCTTTTACGCTTACTAACCCAAGAGATGATATTTTCAAGATCGAAGGTTCTGCAAACGGCCAGGTAAGAACTGCCACACTTGCAGTTCGCTGGGAATCAACAATTACTGAACCCCTTATTCGAAGAGTAACCTGTCATTGGATCGTGAGAGGTCGGGTACGTACTATCCGGGCCAATTTACCAAATGGTGCAAACAGTCCCTGGGTGGGAATTTTAGACTTTGGAACAGGCAGTTGTGATAACCAGGCGACCCTTACACTCAACGGTGTAACAAGGCAAATTACTTTGCCGTAATTCAAAAATTATTATACCTTTAAAACAGTTTTCATAGGGTACGGATTAAAAACGGGCCAGGGTTTCTACCCCGGCCCTAACTTTTTAACGACGCCTTTATGGTAGTTTTTCGAACCGGTAACCTTCCGCTTTAAAATAGGCCATAAGTTCAGGTAGAACATATTCCAACTTTTCCCAGGCTTTCTGGCTATCGTGAAAAACAAGAATTGACCCGGACCTTGTTTTTGATTTTACCATCTTCAGGCAGGCTTCCTTTTTTAAGGCAGGATCAAAGTCACCGCTCAAAACATCCCACATAATTATGCGGTAATTCTTCAATTGACTGGCCTGAACGCTCTTTAATCTTCCATAAGGAGGTCTGAAAAGATCTGATTCTATCCAATTCGCTGCCTTTTTAATATCTGCTACATACTCAGTATTGCTGGTCTTGAACCCATTTATGTGATCATAAGTATGGTTTCCTGTAGAATGACCTTCCGATAAAATTCGTTGGTAGATCTGCGGATATCGTTCAACATTATGACCAATGCAGAAAAAACTGGCCTTAGCATCAAACTGTTTCAACAAATCCAAAACATATGGAGTGATGGTTGGATGGGGGCCATCATCAAAACTGAGGTAGATGATCTTTTCATGGGTCTTTATTTCCCAGATCCTTTTTGGATATAGCCATTTTAACCAGAAAGGAGTCTTGAAAAAATACATAACACGAATATAGTGAGAGAGGTTGAGGCCTAAACCTCTCAACCTCTCAACTCCTCAACTTATATTTGTACTATGTCAAAAGTTCGAGTTCGTTTTGCTCCTTCTCCTACCGGCGGACTTCACCTGGGTGGTGTAAGGACCGTTCTTTATAATTATTTATTTGCCAAAAAACATGGTGGTGATTTTATCGTTCGCATCGAGGATACGGACCAGAGCCGCTATGTAGCCGGTGCCGAAGAATATATTTTCGATTGCCTTCGCTGGTGCGGAATTGAGCCGGATGAAAGTGCACAGCATGGGGGCGAATTTGGCCCTTATCGCCAGAGTGAGAGAAAAGACAGCTATCGGGCTTACGCGGAAAAATTGGTAGAACTGGGTAATGCTTATTATGCTTTTGATACCCCGGAAGAACTTGAACTGATGAGGCAGAAACATAAAACAGATGCTAATCCATCTCCTCAGTATGATCATACTATTCGCATGCATATGCGTAATTCACTAAATCTTTTACCAGCGGAAACGGATGAATTATTGAAAGCAGGTACAAGACATGTTATTCGAATAAAAATGCCTGAATCAGAAACGGTGACCTTCACTGATATGATCCGAGGTGATGTAAGTTTTGAAACAACACTGGTAGATGATAAGGTATTATTAAAAGCAGATGGAATGCCTACCTATCATCTCGCTGTAGTGGTAGATGATCATGCGATGAAGATCAGTCATGCATTTCGAGGGGAAGAATGGCTTCCTTCAGCTCCCGTTCATATTCTTTTATGGAAATATCTTTTCGGATTGGATAAGATGCCGAAATGGGCACATTTCCCTTTGATACTTGGACCAAGTGGTAAACTGAGCAAGAGGGATGGGGCGAAATATGGTTTCCCTGTTTTTGCCATGAACTGGAATGATCCTGCTTCAGGAGAATTAACCGAAGGATTCAGGGAAAAAGGTTTTCTACCGGAAGCATTTTTAAATCTGCTGGCGCTTTTAGGATGGAACGATGGTACGGAAAAAGAGATCTTTAGTAAAGAAGAGCTGATTCAACAATTCTCTATGGATCGGGTACATAGTGCAGGAGCCAAATTCGATTATGAAAAAGCCAAATGGTTCAACCATGAATGGATAAAAAGAATCCCAGAGCTGGGTCCGAAAGTGGAACAATTACTGAATGATGCGGGAATACAAATAGAGGATCATAGCAAACTGGAAAAAGTGATCGAACTGGTGAAAGAACGTTGTCACCTGTTACCAGATTTTGTACAGCAGGCCGGATTTTTTTTCCAGGCACCAGCTGACCTTGACCTGGAGTCGATTCGGCCAAAATGGAACGAAGACAAAAAGAATTTCTTCCTTGACTATTGTTCTTTGCTGGAAAAAACAACTGAATGGAATGCCACTTCACTTGAAGAGGAATTCAAGAAATTAGCGGCAGAGAAAAATATAAAGGCCGGCGAACTTCAATTGCCTTTCCGTATTATGCTGGTGGGAGGGAAATTTGGGCCGCCGGTATTTCAGATCGCGGAGATTCTGGGTAAACTAGAGACCGTTGGGAGAATTAGGAAAGGAGTTGAGCTGTTGAGCTGTTGAGAAGGTTGAGGGGGTTGAGGAAGTTGAGGCTTCTCAGTTTCCTTTAAATTCCGCTTTTCTTTTTTCGAGGAAGGCAGTTACACCTTCCTTCATATCTTCTGTAACAAAACAATCACCGAATTCTTTTACTTCTACCTCATACCCATTTTTTGTTTCATCAAAAACGGAATTGGCAGCACGAATGCAAGCGGCAATTGCCAGAGGCGCTTTGTTATTAATAACAGAAAGTATTCTTTTAGTTTCGGCTAGCAGATTTTCTGAAGTAGTCACGTGATTAACTAATCCAAGCGCTTTCGCCTCCTGTGCATCTACCATATTTGCGCTGATTAATAATTCAATGGCCTTGCCTTTACCAATTAATTGCACTAAACGTTGTGTACCTCCGTATCCGGGAATTAGTCCAAGGTTCACTTCAGGTTGACCAAATCGGGCATTCTCACTGGCCAGGCGAAAATGGCAACTCATGGCCAGTTCACAACCACCTCCCAGTGCAAATCCATTTACCGCGGCAACAATTGGTTTTGGTGAGTCTTCTATTTTTTTAAAAATACGCTGACCTTTTTCCGCCATGGACATAGCCTCATCCATATTTAAACCGCGGAACTCAGAAATATCAGCGCCTGCAACAAATGCTTTGGGGCCCGCACCTGTAATGATGATCGATTGAATATTTTTATCCCCATTTAATTCATCAATAGCCTTATCCAATTCATCCAGCACTGTCTGATTAAGTGCATTCATTTTATCCGGACGATTGATAGTTAGTGTAGCGATTTTGTTTTCGATTTCAATAAGAAGGGATGTATACATAGTTGAGAGGTTAATTTGTTGAGGGGTTGAGTAGTTGAGCGAAGACGCTTCTTTCGGAGGTCACCATCAACCTCTCAACAGCTCAACTCATCAACTCTAAAAATTCCTGTTCTCCGCCACCCATTCCCTGATATATCCTGCGATCTCGGAAGTAGGTGTACCGGGTGGAAATAATTTTCCTACGCCCATGCCCTGCAAAGTCTGAATATCATCTTCAGGAATAATGCCTCCTCCTGTTAGCAGTACATCATGCATTCCTTTTGACTTCATCATATCAATCAATTTTGGGAAAACAGTCATATGCGCGCCTGAAAGAATACTTACTCCAATGGCATCTACATCTTCCTGAAGGGCTGCATTCACTACCATTTCACTGGTCTGTCTTAGTCCGGTATAAATCACTTCCATTCCTGCATCCCGCAAAGCGGTCGCGATCACTTTTGCTCCCCGGTCATGTCCATCTAATCCCAGTTTGGCCACCAGCACTCGGATGGGTCTATTCATGGTGGTTCATTTAAATATTTTCCAAAGGTAAGTTTTTACTTCTCATAGTAGTAAGCGCTGATCCCTCTGATATTATCGCGCCCTTTAGCATCCTCCATATTTACATTAAAAGAAGTAATGGTCTGTGTCGGAAAGGTCAGTATTCTCTTTCTACCAACAGAACTTCCTATATATTCTCCTACTTGTTTTCCTCCATTATAAAATGTGATCCTGAATTTTCGAATAGTTTGTCCGGTTTGAATTCCTTCCCTGAGTACGATGCAATTCATTTTAGTTGGCCTGATCATCCCCACAGTAAAATTGTGCAGGTTGGCAGAATAGGCTGTTGCATTTGAATCCAGTGCTTGTATGGTCAATTCACCTGAACCCAGGTCTTTTCGACTAAACTGATAATAAATATTGGCATCTTTAAGAAGATTCACAGAAAATCGCTGATCTCTTAATTTTTTAAAATTGATCAGGGCATTCTCATCTTCTGCAGATATCAGTCCATGATCATTCGGAGGTACATTCAATAAAAGATTAGCGCCCCTTCCTACCGATTTCAGATAAAGCTCAAATAATTCCTCTGCAGATTTCACTTTTGCATTTTCCTCAGCATGCCAGAACCATCCCGGACGAATGCTTACATCACATTCCGCCGGTATCCAACTTTTGCCATTATAATTTCCATGATTCAGGGAGTCCTGCGGAGGACTACCTGCTCCTCTTTTAAAACCAGCGGTATCGAGATAATTCCAATTGGGATCTCCTGCAAAACCCTGTTCATTTCCTACCCAACGGATATCTGGTCCAATATCACTGAAGATCATCGTACGCGGAGAGATCTGTCTTACAGTTTGCTCAAACTTTTTCCAATCGTAGACCTGTTTTTTACCGTTAGGTCCTTCTCCATTGGCACCATCCCACCATAGTTCCCATATAGGTCCATAGTTTTGAAAAAGCTCTTTCATCATATTGGTGAAGACGGTATTATATTTTTCGGTTCCATAATCCGGATGATTGCGATCCCAGGGAGAAATGTATACACCGAATTTTAAACCGAATTCTTTGCATGCCTGTGATAATTCTTTCAGCACATCGCCCTTCCCATCTTTCCATTTGCTTTCACGAACAGTGTGGTTAGAATATTTGCTTGGCCAAAGACAGAATCCATCGTGATGTTTTGCCGTAATAATAATTCCTTTCGCACCTGCTGCTTTTGCAACGCGGCACCATTGACGACAATCCAGTTCAGTGGGATTAAACAGATCTTCAGGCTCGGTTCCTTCGCCCCATTCTTTATTTGTAAAGGTGTTGGGACCGAAATGCATAAACAGATAATATTCCGTCTCATGCCAGTCGAGCTGCGCCTTTGTAGGACGCGGAAGAACAACAGGTATTTGTGCCTGCGATGATAATTCAAAGCAAATCAGGAAAAGGGTCAGTAATCTTTTCATTTTTTAATAAGGTCTTTAATTTCTGAAGCAATGGGATGTGTTGCCTTATAGGTGTAGCCCAATATATGAGCGATGGTTTGTGCAAATTGCTGCTGATAATACTGCGAATCTTTTTTGATCTCGCCTTTAGCCTCTATATCTGGTCCCATCACTGCGAACCAGATCTCATGAGCATCAGCAATATCGCTGCCATGACTTGTCCACTCTTCTTTTTTAACATCTCCTCTGCCATGATCCACTGTGATCAGCAGGGTAGTCTTATTTTTATAGTGCGGATCTGATTGCACCAGGGTCCATATCTCTTTTATCCATGCATCTACCTGATGCGCCGCATCAAGGTAAGAACGGTAGTGTCCGGCATGGGCCCATTCATCTGTTTCACCATAAGAGATATACAAAATTTTTGGCTTTCTGGTTTTCAGACATTCAAGGGCTGCGTAATGAGTAAATACATCCAGGCACTCTTCATCCTTAAATGGTTTATACGAATCCTTCAACATTCGATTGATCAATTTTTCATTGGCATTCGGATGATATCCGCCGGACTCATCAAAAGCATTAATCACCGGAATGCCCGAACGCTTTTCATTTATGATACGATCGAATGCATCCCAGGCACCAAATACAGCCACCTTGCCTTTGAATGCAGGTTGCTGATTTAAATATTCAAGTACTGTAACATGCGGATTGGGAGGATAACTATTACTATTGACCGCAGTGTCTGGAAAACCTGTAAATATTTCATGATAGCCAGGATAACTGAACCAATAGCGATTTGCATTATCCACCTTAGATCCCAGTTGACGATTTCCATAGATCTGTCCATGCTGACTAATGGTATTCCAGAGAAAAGACATTAATTTTTTTCTTCTCTCATTCAGATCAGTGCTCCAGTAATGCTGATAAAGATATTCGCTGTCGCCCTGGTTGAATTTATTGTTATTAGCAATGGCCGTATCTATTCCTTTAAATACATCCTGCCAGCGAAAACCATCAGTAGTTATTATGATGATATTTTCAGATTGAGAAAACCCACGAAGGGAAATTAATAAGCAGAGCAGTACGAGGATCTTTTTCATATTGGTTAAGAATCGAGCATATTAAGTTTATAAAATATTTCTGCGTTACGACCGAAAACTTTTTCTCTTTCTTCCATGGAAAAATGATTCATATATTTTTCCAGTAAACTTTTCCATTGCACATACATTCCTGAAACAAGTATCACGGGCCAATCGGATCCAAAAAGAAGACGATCCGTTCCGAACGCATTGAATACAACATCAAGATAAGGATAAAAATCAGCCGGACTCCAGTCCTTCCATTTCGCTTCCGTTAACAATCCGGATAGTTTACAACAAATATTCGGGCGCCGGGCCAGCTCACTGATCAAAGGTTCCCAATCGGCTATTTTTTGATGCGCGATATCCGGTTTGCCACAATGATCCAGTACAAAGGCCTGTTCGGGAAACAGGTCCACAAATTCAATTGTTTCTTTTAGTTGACGGGGATGGATCAGGATATCATAGGTAAACCCAAATGGTTTTAGTGCTTTTATACCATTTTTAAAATCATCCCTTAATAAAAAACCATCGGGCTCTGCCTGAACAATATGGCGCATGCCTTTGATGACAGGATACTGAAAAAAATATTCCAGTCGCTGCTCTACATTTGCGGAGCAAAGATCCACCCAACCTACAACTGCTTTAATTGAGGGATGTGTTTCAGAAAGTTCCATCAGGAAATGGGTTTCGAGCTCTTCCTGCGATGCCTGTACCGCGATGCATCCATCCACCCCATTTCTTTTTAAATTAATATCCAACTGTTCCGGATAATAATGCTGCCTCAATATTTTCATATCGGAGTTTATCCAGGCGTCCCTTTTTTTATTGTATTTCCAGAAATGTACGTGACTATCTAAGATCATGAGAGTTCAAATATTTTATTCATCAATATCCATTTCTCCGAAGGTTTTGCCCAAGGCAAGGCCTGCTGGTATTTCCACATCAAATTTTCCCATTCCTGCACTTTAGGGTTGGCGGCATCCATCTCTGATTTTTTCTCAAAGCTAAACTGCTTTCCCCCCTCCAGTATCATGAATAATCGGTTACCTGTTCTGTAAATATCCAATCGGTGAATATCCGCGTCCTTTATACTCTTCGAAATTTCGGGCCAGATTTTCAGATGCATCGCTTCATACTCTTCAATCAAAGCGGGATCATCTTTAAGATCGAGGGCCAGGCAATAAATTTGCATAAAATAAATTGATCAATGATAAAGTATAGATGAAGGTAGTTCCATTTTCACCCCTCCGGGTACCTGAATATATAATTTCAATTCATTTCCTCCACCCGAGTCAAAATAATCCACCCTGATCTTATGAAATCCTTTTTTAAGGGCTGTCTTTCCTTCTTTTTCCACAGTACCATGATCACCATCATTATCTATTGTCAATTCATCATCAATAAATAATTTACTGCCATCATCTGAGGCCAGAGTCCAGTTATAAATGGCGTTATTATCAATTTTGATAACCCCTTCAAATCTGAAAGCAAAACGGTCCTTACGCTGAGCAGACTCAAGGGATACGGCCCTTGCTATTCCAATACTTGTTGTTGGTTCTTCCAATGTGGCCATGCTAATTTTACCAGCAGGTTCATGATACTGGACCTTTAAACCGGGAGAATATTTTTTATCCGCCTGTGCATTTTTCCACTGATAGGTTTTCACTTCCATGCTGGCTATTCCACTGGACAACTCATCTTTGACTGATTCATAAAACGCTATAGCATTGATCGTAGCCGTGGTGGAAATAGAAAATGGTCCTGTATAGGGAATCGCAGGATCCTTGTCAATACCATAATAGATTTTCGTATCGGGACCAGACAGGATCGATATGGTAGGTTTTAGCGGATCATTTTTATAATCAAGCTGGATCCTTGGTTTGGGCGCAAATTTTCCAAAATCATCAATGCGGATGGCATACGCATATGGCGCTTTAAATTTATTAGGATCATATATCGGAAGATCAATGATCAGGTCGCCTTTTTCTCTTCTATTATTCAAGGACTCTCCTGTTGACAATAGGGTAAGTTTTTTATTCTGCGTGAGACCAAGGCCCTTTAATCTAATTTTTCTATCCGAAGGATAACGCGGTAAAATGGCATAGAGTGAGTTTGATTTGGGATTGTAGGTATAAAAGACTTCTTTCACTGCATAACCCGGATCAGGATCAACCGTTAATTTTAATAATAGATCACCACTGCCACTTGCCGGTTTATAATCCCTGTTCCCTTCACTCCATTGTGAATGGATCTTCCAACGCTCAGTATTATAAATGGCCTCTCCATTTATCTTCAGCCATTCACCGATCTGTAATAATCTTTCCTGCATGATAGGAGGGATCTTTCCATGTTCATCAGGGCCAATGTCTAAAAGAAAATTTCCACCGCGGCTGGCCTTATCTATTAATTGCAGCACCAAAGATTGAGCGGAGTTATAATCCCATGCATCTTCTTCGCGGTTGTAACCATAGCTGGCACCCATACCACGGCTCTCTTCCCAGTAATGATCTTCAAAATCAAGATCAGGCTGATATTCGGGTGTATAAACAGAGCCGTGATGAAAACGAACATTAGAACCCCATCTGTCATAGGTGACCACACGATCCTTTACCGGACTTTGATTATACATCCAGGCAATAAACTCTTTTGATTTCCAAGTATCATCGTTTACATCCCAGTCACCATCGGTCCAGAATACATCAGGCTGATACGTATTGATCAGTTCTTTCATCTGCGGCCATACATGTTGTTCTGTGTATTTGGCCTTATCGGATTTCCATAATGGATTGAACCATTCGAAAAGAGAATAATACATTCCCGGATGAACGGATGTTTTTCTGACGGCTTTGAACAGATCACCAAGGAGATCTCTTTTGGGACCAATAGCAACAGCGTTCCATGGAAATCCCCAGGTCTTATCTGCTTCTTTACTGGGCCAGAGTGTAAATCCATCATGATGCTTGGAAGTGAGAACAATATATTTTGCTCCGGAGGCTTCAAATAATTTTGCCCACTCATCCGGGTTATACAACTCAGCTTTAAAATCATTCGCCAGATCATAATAACTGCGGTCACCGAATTTTGCCTTATGATATTTCATTCTTGCGCTGTCGGTGGTCTGCAATCCCTGCTGATACCACTCTGAATAATTTCCTTTCGTGCTCCATCCCGGTACAGAATAAACACCCCAGTGAATGAAGATCCCGAATTTGGCATCGCGAAACCATTGCGGAACAGGTCTTGATTCCAGGCTTTCCCAGGTGGGCTGATATGTCTGCGCCTGTCCGTTAACTATAATGGCAAGCGAAATAACAAGCAATAATTTACGCATATGAATAACCTTTAGTTCATTATTTGTTTTCCTGAAATTTCTGCAGCCTTCATCTGATGCTGATCGAAAATTACAATCTCATTTATTCCTTTTTTAAGCCAGCTGGCCGGACAGAAAAGTCTTTGCTGCGGACCAATATTCCAGTAACGACCCAGCAGATGTCCGTTAACGAAACAAATTCCCTTACTATAGCCACTTAGATCGAAAAATGTATCCGCCGTTTTATTAAGAGAAAAATTTCCTAAAAAGAAAAGACCAGGACCCTGATCTGATCTACCTAGACTTTTTCGAATAAAGTTTTCATTGACAGGGAGAAGGATCATTTCCCAATTCATCAGGGTCATGCCATTCAGCGTAACGCGATCTGTTATTCCCTTTCTATCAATAAGGTATTGTGCGAAATTTATATGTCCCATCCCTTCTACCAGGATCTCCAGCAAAGGATCTTTTATAGAAGCATCAGAAGCAGGCAGGTCAACCGTCCATTTACCACCATCGCGATAAACAGTGTCGATAAACTGATGATTTAAAAATACCAGGGCATAATCATGTGGCGCAGTGATCGTCAGTTTTCCTTTTTTATGCCCAATGAGTTTGGTGCGGTAAAGAACAAAACCCTGATCCTGTCCCATGGCTTCAAAGGTCAAAGGCTGTGCTGATCTCACGACCGGGGCAGTAGAAATATTATTCCATATACTTCCGCAGAGATGCATATCAAAAGAAGGAATATCCATAGAGGCAATGGGGGCGGGTACCTCAGGTAATACTTTGTCGGTATAGCTCATCATCATTCTTCGGAGCATCATATATTTTGATGTGGCCCTTCCCTGTTCATCAATTGGCGCATCATAATCGTAGCTGGTGATATCGGGCTGGTATTGAGTAGGTGAAAATGAATTAGCTCCGGCCGTCAATCCGAAATTAGTTCCTCCATGAATCACATAGAGGTTAAATGATTTACCATTCTTCAACAGAAAGTCCATTTCATTTTTCAGATCATTTGTATCCGGTTTAGCAAATTTCTCTCCCCAATGGGTTAACCATCCGGGATAGGTCTCGCTGCTGAATGCAGGCACAGTAGGATCATGCTTTTTTGCCTGATCAAAATCCCCCTCATTGCCGCCACTATCCAATCCAATTGCAGCGCCTGCAATATGACCCGCATCCAGCATATAAGGCGTTGCTCCGTCGGCAGTATAAAATGGCACATTAATGCCCCCGGCAATCCAGTATTTGCGAAGAGTTTCCAGGTATTCTTTATCGTTTCCATAACTACCATATTCATTTTCTACCTGTACCATTAAGATCGGACCACCTTTGGTGCATTGTAAGGGAGCTACTTCTTTAGCCAAACGATCCACATATCTTTTTGCTGCTTTCATATATTCTGGATCCATACAGCGAAGTTTGATATCTGGTATTTTTAAAAGATAGGGAGGCAATCCTCCAAGATCCCATTCTGCGCAAACGTAGGGCCCTGGTCTTAGCAGCACCCATAGACCTTCCTGCTGACAGAGTTTAATAAAAGCAGCGATATTATGATTACCTGAACTAAAATCAAATTGACCCGGAGAAGATTCATGATAATTCCAGAATATATAGGCAGCAATCGTATTACAGCCCATGGCTTTTGCCATTTGGATTCTGTGCAGCCAGTACTCCCTTGGAATCCTTGCAGGATGCATTTCGCCCGATATGATCTGAAAAGGATGGCCGTCCAGCAGGAATGCATTCTTACTAAGAGAGAAAATATGTTTTGCCTGCGAATTAGCCGCTGAGCAGGATATGATCAGCAGGCAAAAAAACAAGAAGCGTTTCATGACCCAATATAACAAATGGATGGTAAATCTCTGTAGAACAGATGACCATTCTCATAGCGCCATTGGCTTTCCTTCTTACCTTTGCGGTACAAAAAACACCGTATGGATTATCGCATAGAAAAAGACACCATGGGCGAGGTAAGGGTTCCTGCTGATGCTTATTATGGAGCCCAGACCCAGCGAAGCATAGATAATTTTAAGATCGCCCAGGATATTAACCGAATGCCCTTGGAGATCATTCGTGCCTTTGCACACCTGAAAAAAGCTGCCGCACTTACCAATCTCGATGCGGGTGTTCTGGCAAAAAATAAATCACAACTGATATCAAAGGTCTGCGATGAAATACTCGCTGGAAAACTAGATGAATATTTTCCCCTGGTCGTATGGCAAACAGGAAGCGGAACACAAAGCAATATGAATGTAAATGAAGTGATCGCCTATCGCGGTCATGTGCTGAAAGGCGGAAAACTAAGCGATAAGGATAAATTCCTTCATCCCAATGATGATGTGAACAAATCTCAATCCAGTAATGATACTTTTCCAACGGCCATGCATATCGCGGCATACACCATGCTTATGAAAACCACGCTGCCCGGTATTAAAAAGCTGAGAGATACGCTTGCAAAAAAAAGCAAGCAGTATATGAAAGTGGTGAAGATCGGTCGTACGCATTTCATGGATGCTACTCCTCTCACTGTAGGTCAGGAATTCAGCGGCTATGTTTCGCAGCTTGACCATGGAATGAAAGCGATAAAAAATACATTGGACCATTTAAGTGAACTGGCGCTTGGAGGAACAGCTGTGGGTACGGGTATCAATACTCCTCCGGGTTATTCAGAGAATGTTGCAAAACATATTGCTAAATTAACCGGGCTTCCCTTTGTGACCGCTCCAAATAAATTTGAATCACTTGCCGCTCATGATGGCATTGTGGAAGCACATGGAGCACTGAAAACCGTTGCTGTGAGTTTAATGAAGATCGCCAACGATATCCGTATGCTTTCTTCAGGTCCCCGCTCCGGAATTGGTGAATTATCCATTCCTGATAATGAGCCAGGATCATCCATTATGCCGGGCAAGGTAAATCCTACACAATGCGAAGCACTAACCATGATCGCGGCGCAGGTTTTAGGAAATGATGTTGCCATCAATATTGGTGGTGCCACTGGGCATTTTGAGCTGAATGTATTTAAGCCAATGATGATCTATAATTTTCTGCATAGCGCGAGGTTGATAGGCGAAGGTTGTGTATCCTTTAATCATAAATGCGCTACAGGCCTGGCACCTATAGAAGCCAATATTAAAAAACATGTAGATAATAGCCTGATGCTGGTGACCGCATTGAATACAAAAATTGGCTATTATAAAGCTGCTGAGATCGCCCAAAAAGCACATAAGCAGGGAACTACCCTCAAAGAGATGGCTGTTAAACTGGGATATGTTAAACCGGAGGAATTTGATCAATGGGTAAAACCAGAAAATATGGTAGGGAAGATCTGATTCGTAAAATTCCTATAATTTGGTTAGTAAAATCCTGTTCTAAACATAAAATTAACGGGCAATTGTTTGTAAAAACAGTTGCCCTTTTTACCTTTAGTGAAGTATCCTGTATCATGATCTGAAAAACAATCTGCCTTACTTATGAAAAATAACCACTTACCCATTCTTCATTTTAGCATTCAATCGCCAAATGGATTGCATTCGGTCTCACCTAAAAGATCGGCACAGCAGATCTCTCCTTATTTAAAGTCAATTTTATCAAGAAAAGGTGGTGCGCTTACGGCGCGATCACAAATGAATGATGACAGGCAGGCTGCTATACGATATATCCGAGAATCACAACAGCGAAAAAAATAATTTAAAGATGGTTGCATTACCATCTCTTTAATCCTGAGCATTATCCAAAAAAAACCTCTGCGTCTGCAGAGGTTTTAATTTTATTAAGGTAGATCTTTTATATCAGGAAATCTGCATCTCATCATTCACCTGGCTACTTGTCTCCACTGTATTATGTTTTTCCAATTGATCCCGCTTTTTGAAAAATCGTTTTTGAAAAACAAGAAGAGAGATAACACCACCTGAAATGGAGGCATCGGCAATATTGAAAATTGGACTGAAGAATTCAAATTCCTGTCCTCCTATTTTCGGTACCCAGGAAGGGAAATGTCCATGTATCATGGGGAAATAAAGCATATCTACTACCGATCCATGAAGAAAAGAAGAATAGCCTGGTGTTGCCATTTTTGCCACGCCGGTATATCGAACATAATCATGTACCACAGCATCGTAATGCAAACCTTTATCGAAGATCATTCCATAGAACATACTATCAATAAGATTGCCCAAAGCACCAGCATAGATCAATGAAGCGCAAATGATAAAACCTCGACTATGGTTTTGCTTAACGATCCGCCCCAGGTACCATGTTCCAAAGATCACGGCAGCAAGACGAAAAAGAGTAAGGATCATTTTCCCGCTTTCATTTCCAAATTTCCAACCCCAGGCCATTCCCGGGTTTTCAATAAAATGGAGTCGAAACCAGCTTATACCCAGCAGGTGCATGACAGGACCTTCTGAATAATTGGTTTTGATCCAAATTTTCAATACCTGATCTACAAAAATGACCAGGGCAATAATAAGTATTACGTATCGGAGTTTTAATGATCTCATGAAGGGGTAAAGATAGGGCAAAGGGTGAATAGGTCAATAGGTGAATGAGACTTCTGTTTCCTGATTACCTATTTATCAACAGGCACAATTTTATTCACCTATTGACTATTCACCCATTCACTATAATTATTCCTCAAAATATACGCGCCTTACTCTCTGCGAAATGCCAGTCATGATCTCATATGGAATTGTACCGGCCCATTCAGCGAGTTTTTCCACGGAAAGCCCCTTACCAAATATGATCACATCATCTCCTTCTTTAATTCCGGGAATATTTGTTATATCTATCATAAACATATCCATACAAACGGTACCGATCACAGGAGCCATTTTTCCTGCAACTAATACACTACCCTTCCCATTCCCCAATTTTCTGGGATAACCATCTGCGTATCCAATTCTTACTGTGGCTATAATTGCATTCTTATTAAGCACCGAGCGACGATTATAACTTACCGACTCTCCAGCTTGCAGATGTTTTATTTGCGCAATGGTAGTTCTTAAAGTTGCAACAGTGTTTAATTCCAGATAAGAGACTGAAGCACTATCTACTCCGTAAAGCCCGATCCCCAATCTCACCATATCTAATTGCATTTCCGGGAATCGAATAGCGGCGGCAGAATTAGCAACATGTTTCATAACCTGGTAACCTAATGAAGATTCTATTTTTTCAGCTGCCTGCTTATACAATTCAAATTGATGTTTTGTAAAATCATCCTGTCCTGGTTCTTCACTTGCCGCGAAATGTGTAAAAACGGATTGCACCCGAAATGAAGTTGTTTTTTTCAGGAAGACAGAAAGTTCATCTATTTCATCAATGGCAAAACCAAGCCGGTTCATGCCTGTCTCTATTTCTATATGAACAGGGTATTGTTGTAATCCTTCTTCCTGCAAATACTGATCAAAAGCCGTCAGCAATGCAAAAGAATAAAATTCAGGTTCCAAGTTATTGGCCAGTATTTTTTCAAAAGCATTTTCTTCTGTATTCATTACCATGATGGGTAATCGTATTCCTGATCTCCTAAGTTCTACCCCTTCATCAGCGTAGGCCACGCCAAGGTAATCTGCTTTATGATATTGAAGAATAGCCGAGATCTCCGAACCACCACTTCCATAAGCAAATGCTTTTACCATGGCCATGATCTTTGTGGAAGGATCTAACCTGGATTGATAGGCTTTGAGATTATGCGCGATAGAAGAAAGATCGATCTCCAGAACCGTTTGATGTACTTTCAATTCCAGTAACTGCACGATTCGTTCAAATTCAAATAAACGGGCGCCTTTTACCAATATATTTTCTTCCCTGAAATGAGATGAAAGGAAATCTTCGAGAAAGGATTCGGTGCTTTCATAAGTCTGAAGAACCAATTCATTATTCACTAGATATTTCATCCAGTGAATGATACGCGGACCAATAGCAATAAGTCGGGATACACCATGCTTTTCAAGTTTATCCAACACCGATTGGTAAAGCGCTCCATCCGAGGCAGAGCTTTGCAAAAAATCAGAAAGGATCACGGTCTTTTTTTCAGAGCCCGTTTGTTGTGACTGAAAATTCAGGGCTATATCCAGTGAATCAGGATCTGCACTATAACTATCATTGATCAGGGTGCAATTATTAATTCCTTTTTTCAATTCAAGTCGCATATTCACCGCCACCAGTTTACTCATCCTCTCCTGAATTCGTATTTGATCAAATTCGAGCATAAGCATCAGTCTCCAGCAAAGAATAGCATTATCAACAGAGGCCTTATCAATAAATGGAATTCGTATGGCCATTGTTCCCATTGATCTATTAGGATCTTCTGCAGTTATAGTCGTGAAATATTCCTCTCTTTCTATTGAATCGATCTTAAGCATTGGCGGTTCTACCGCATTACGAAAAAGTAATCTCTTCTCAACGCCTTTCTCTTCCATTGAAGAAAATCCTTCACTATGTGCTTCTCCTAAACTGGTAAGTACGGCAATTGTGGGTTTAATGATTCTCTCTAGTTTTTCCATTTCCCCCTTTTTAGATATTCCTGCTTCAAAGATCGCAAGCTGATGTTGTTCATTCATCAGCCAAACGCTAAGCGGTACACCCAATTGTGAATTATAACTGCGGGGGCTTCTTACAATAGAAAGATCTTCATGCATCAATTGATACAACCATTCTTTTACAACGGTCTTTCCATTACTACCCGTTATTCCTATAACAGGAATGTCGAAGCGACTACGATGAAAGGCAGCTAACTCCTGCAAAGCAGTAAGTGTATTTTTTACAATCAGAAAATTAGCGCCAGGATATTCCCCGGGGTCCACTTCTTCTGAGATCACGAAATTTCGCAGACCGGTATTATATGCTTCTGAAATAAATTGATGCCCATTCCTTCTTTCGCCCTTCAGTGCAAAGAATAGGGAATGAGAAGGCGCATAGATACGCCGGCTATCTGTTAGCAGATGCTGTATCTCTTCCTCATGGTCAAGATGAACCCTGGCAGAAATAACAGAGGCAATATGGGTCAGTTTGTAGATCAACTTTATCAGGAATTTGAAGTATCCGGGGGCGAACCTTTTTTCGGTGTATAAATAGAATAAATAATAGAACCGGTAATGCAAAAAACAATCACCCCGAGCGAAATGATCACCTGATTGGTCTGGTCAGGTACCAATTGATCCACCCATTTTTCCGCCAGCATTTTTACTCCAATGAAAACAAGCACAATGGCAATACCTTGCTGGAGATAATCGAATTTACTTACCGCGCTTCTTAATAAAAAGAAAAGAGAACGAAGTCCAAGCACGGCAAAAATATTGGATGTATAGATCACCATCTTATCCTGGGAGATACCCATGATAGCCGGAATAGAATCTAATGCAAATACCAGGTCGATAAAGGCCAGCATGATCACGACTACGAAAAGAGTAGTGTACAATTTTTTACCATTTTCCACCACCCATAATTTTCCATTCCCGTCATGCGGCGCCATTGGGAATATGCGACTGATAAATTTATACACCTTACTCTCGTGTGGCTCAAACTCCTCATCATCTGTTGCCATAAACATTTTAATTCCGGTGTATAATAGAAAGGCACCAAATACATACAATATTTCATGAAACCGATTTACCAGCGCCACTCCTACTGTGATAAAGATGACCCGGAAAATTACCGCCATAAGAATACCGATCAGCAGTACCCGGCCATAATGCTTTTCTTTTACGGCAAATGAGGTGAAAATAACGATGAAAACAAAAATATTGTCGACACTGAGGCTCCATTCCATCAGGTAGCCGCTTATATATTGCAGCGCCAGTTCATGTCCTTCATAAAACCACATGAATACAAAAAACCCCAGAGCAAGTATTACCCAGAAAAGGGTTTGATAAAGGGCTTGTTTGATCGTGATTTTCTTCCCTTTTTTACTTAATAACCCCAGATCAAAAAGTAATGCCAATACCAACACAACCCCGAAAACAATATAAGTCACCTGATCCTTAGACATATAGGCAAAGATAATGATTAAGGGAGTAGTGAATAAGTGAATAGGTCAATAGGTGAATAGGACTTCTGCCTGGTGAATATCCTTTTTTTAATAACCACAATTTCATTCACTTATTGACCTATTGACCCATTCACCTATTCACTTATTCACTTATTGACCTATTGACCATATTTCTTCTTCCTCAGTTCCTGATAAACCCATCCGCATAATATCACAAGCAATAAAGGCACAAGAATATTGATCAGTTGCCATTGCAATTTTTGTACAGCTATTTTTTTTGTATCGAGCTGACGAAGGACGATCTCTTTATTTCGGATTTTGCTGATATCGGGATTAGAAACCAGGTATTCCATTGAACTCAGAAGGAACTGCCGGTTTGCAACGGGTATAAACCGATTCGCATTCTCTGAATTCTTCAGTGATTCGGTATAGGTAAATTTATTCCAACCCATAGGTATAGGCTCAGGCACTCCCTGTGGACCATTTGGAAAAATAAAATCATTGAGCACTATATCTCCATCGGCTACAATTATGATCCGGTTATTTTCAGAATGATCACGGTAACTATCACCGGCTGCGCTCATACTATCCATTCGTGCCTTACCCACACGATTTCTATACAACGAAATAAATTCTCCTTCTGCGAGCATGGCAACAGGAATAGCATTGCGCCTGAATTTTTCGTCTTCAGGAACTGTTTTATTTTCATTCAGGCTGATCAGTGCTGGGGTGCTAATGATTCTTGAATTGGGTGAACTCACCAATAAGGTTTCTTTATGAATGCCACTAACCTGTATACTATCGATAGAATTTACAAAATGACCAGTGACATATCCTGAGTTACGGGTGATAGTTGAATTACCTGGCTGAAGAAGAGGATAATAATTAAATGAGAGGAATTGCATTTGCGGATTATCAGCTGTGCCTCCAACAACAAATGGCAACACATCACATTGAAGATCCATTACCAGATCGGTATTGATGCGTAAGCCATATTTAAACAAGAGATCTGTAAGATTAAGATCCCGGTCATAGGCAATGGTCTCCGGTTTAATGGCCAGGCTATCCTGTTCAGCAATTAACGCATCTATGAACCAAAGCAGCCTGCCGCCACGCATCACAAACTGATCGATCTTAAATTTTTCAGTCTCTGTGAAAGTAATGGTGGGCTTCACCATCATTAATACATCCACACTATCCGGAATACGAGGTACTTGTTGCAGATCAACTAACCGGAGTTCATAATCAGTCTGCAGACTCGTTCTCAGATCATAGGTGCGCTGATCAACAGGTTCTCCATTGCCGACTGCATATCCGATGCCTATTTTCCCTGGAGAAGTGACCTTATCTATAGCTTTTGCAAACTGGTATTCGAGTAAAGCTTCCGCCTGGTTTAATATTTTTTCCGGAGTTTCTCCATTCTTAGATAATGGAGGCGGAGAAAAAATAGTTACCAGTTCCTGTCTTCCTTTATAACTAACCAATGCATAAGGGAATGCCAGCTTACTGCTTTCTCCCCCTTTTACCTGCGCCATCAGGTTAATGGGTGAAGCGCCCATGCTTACAAGTGTATCCCCATAAGTGCTGCGGGTGCCTTCGATAGTTTCAGAGGGATCGATGAACTTTATTTTTATATGACGGCTATCAACTTCTCTTACTAATTGCAGAAATTCAGAAACCGAATTGGTAAGCTTTCTGAATTTTGCAGGGAAATCACCTTTTAAAAATACCTCGATCTGCAACTCCTCGTCCAGGTGGCTGATCAGTTTGCGTGATTCTTTTCCCAGCGTATATCTTTTTTCTTTGGTAAGGTCTATTCTAAAATGTGCCAGGGATGATAGATAATTTATTGCAGCCAGCATTATTATCAGCAGCAGCCATCCCCATCCGGAGCTAATGATCCTATTTAAAAAACGAATCATCGCTTCAGCAGATTTCGGTGAGTGATGGAAAGAAAAAGAAATATAAGTGAAAGAAAATAAACAAGATCACGGGAATCGATAAGACCTCGGCTAATGCTTCTGTAATGAAGATCGATGCCAAACATTTCTACGACATAATCACTGCCATTGCCAAGAAATGAAAGTTTGCTGATGGCATTAAATCCATAATAAAGCAGGGCGCAACTGATAAGAGAAAAAATAAATGCCACCACTGCGTTAGAAGTAAAACTGCTGCAGGCAATACTTATGGCAGTAAATACCGCGGCCAGGAAAAATAATCCGAAATAAGAACCCATTGTAGCGCCCAGGTCCATACCCTGTCCTATAGCCAATTGCTGAACGGTAATAATATAAACGATGGAAGGCAAAAGTGAAATGAAAGCAACGATCAGGCAGCCCAAAAATTTACCATTGGTAATCTGCCACCGGGTCAGTGGTCTTGTCTGTAATATTTCAAAGGTCCCCGAACGGAATTCATCAGAAAAACTACGCATGGTTACAGCGGGAATCAGGAGAAGAAGTATCCAGGGAGCCAGTTCAAAAAATCTGTCCAGGGTAGCATATCCCATGTCGAAGATATTTCCATCGAACATGAATAACACCAGGCCATTAACTAAAAGGAATACAATGATGGCAATGTAACCAGTAAGGCTTCCAAAGAATTGTCGCAGTTCTTTTTTGCAAATGGACCACATTAACTGCAAAATAGATATAAACTGGTTAAGATAAAAAGTTAAAAGGCCAGACTTAAAGCCGGCCCTTAAAAAAATATGAAGAAGAATCAGACTGCGAAACTCTCTCCACAACCGCAGGTGCGGCTGGCATTGGGGTTACTGAAATAAAATCCCTTGCCATTAAGTCCGTCGGAAAAATCAAGTGTAGTATTTACCAGGTATAAAAAACTCTTCAGATCAGTTACAAGCTTCACTCCATTATCCTCAAAAGCCTGATCCATTGGTTTGGTCTCATTGTCGAAATCCAGTTTATAACTAAGTCCCGAACAACCCCCTCCTACCACACTAACACGGAGAAAATAGGCAGAATCACTCATGATCCCTGCATTGGTCATTAGCTGGATCACTTTTGCCCTGGCCTTATCGCTGACGAAAATGGCGTTATCTAAGGTGACACTCATAAAATAGCTGTGAGCTGTGAGCCAAGAGCTGTGAGCAGAGTCCCCAAAAGCTCAGGGCTCGAAGCTCGTAGCTCAAAGCTGATTAATGGATTACTGAATCTTCAAACTTTAATTCTTCCAGGCCATTTTTTTTACGATAATCGTTTACCGCTGCTTTGATGGCGTCTTCTGCAAGTACAGAGCAATGGATCTTTACCGGAGGAAGATTAAGTTCTTCCACGATGCTCATATTATCGATCTTAATAGCATCATCTACCGACTTCCCCTTCAGCCATTCTGTAGCGAGAGAAGAAGATGCAATAGCAGATCCGCAACCAAACGTTTTAAATTTAGCGTCGGTGATCAAGCCAGTGCTATCATCTACTTCTATTTGTAGTCGCATAACGTCACCGCATTCAGGAGCACCAACAAGACCAGTGCCTACTGTTTTTTTACTTTTATCGAGCGTACCCACATTTTTGGGGTTTGTATAGTGGTCAATTACTTTATCTGAATATGACATATGAGGAAGTTTAAAGGTTAAAAATTAGAGCCTGCCGGCCGGCAGGCAGGTTTAGTGATGGGCCCATTCAATAGAATTCATATCAATTCCTTCTTTGAACATTTCCCAGAGAGGGCTCATTTCTCTTAATTTATTTACTGTATCTGTTACCTGTTTAATAGTATAATCGATCTGCTCTTCAGTTGTGAACCTTCCTAATCCGAAACGCAGTGAACTATGTGCCAGATCATCGCCCAACCCAAGTGCTTTTAACACATAAGAAGGTTCCAGTGAAGCAGAAGTACATGCAGAGCCGGAGGATACTGCGATATTTTTATTAAAGCCCATCATCAGTCCTTCTCCTTCCACATATTTAAATGAAATATTGGTAACATGCGGAAGACGATGTTCTTTATCTCCATTTAGATAAGATTCATCCACTTTCAATAGTTCCGTTTCCAGTTTATTACGAAGAGCACTTAATTTTTTTGTTTCCTCAACCATTTCTAAACGACAGATCTCACATGCTTTTCCAAATCCTACTATTCCCGGTACATTAAGTGTACCGCTGCGCATACCTCTTTCATGACCACCACCATCCATCTGCGCGGTAACTTTCACACGTGGATTCTTACGACGAACATAAAGGGCACCAACTCCTTTCGGACCATACATTTTATGTCCTGTAAAGGCCATCAGGTCGATGCCATCCTTATTTACATCCACCGGTATTTTACCCACTGCCTGAACAGCATCGCTGAATACCAGTACACCATGCTTCTTCGCAATCGCGCCAATTTCCTTCATCGGCATCACCGTACCAATTTCGTTATTCGCATACATCAGCGCGATAAGAATGGTAGTAGGTTTTATTGCTGCTTCCAGTTCAACCAGATCAACCAAACCATTATCCATTACTTTCAGGTAGGTTACTTCCCCACCTTCTTTTTCAATATGCTTACAGGTATCCAGTACCGCCTTGTGTTCAATATTGCATGTGATGATATGATTGCCTTTGCTGGCATACATTTCAAAAACACCTTTGATGGCCAGGTTATCGGCTTCAGTTGCGCCGGAAGTGAAGATGATCTCTTTAGGATCTGCTCCAATTAATTGGGCTACCTGCTCACGCGCAAGATCTACTGCTTCTTCAGCCTGCCAGCCAAAAGCGTGATTGCGACTTGCTGCATTACCGAAATTATTTGTGAAATAAGGGATCATCGCATCTACAACCCGGGGGTCGCAGGGAGTCGTCGCATTGTGGTCCAGATAGATTGGAAAATTGAGCATAAAGGGTTATTGTTCTATTTGTTTCTAAACACAAAATTAGCTCAAAAGGTTCAAGGGTAATGGGCTAATTTCGTGAAAACGAATGAATTTACCGATTTCGGAAAGCCCTGTTTAAGTCCCTGTTATGCAAAAAATTGAACATATAGGCATAGCGGTTAAAAGCCTGGCCCAGGCCATTCCCGTTTACGAAAAACTGCTGAATACTTCCTGCTACAAAACAGAGACCGTTAATTCGGAGAATGTGAACACCGCTTTCTTCCTAACCGGTGAAAATAAGATCGAACTTATCGAAAGTTCCGACCCGGATGGGGTAATCGCCCGTTTTATAGATAAAAAAGGAGAAGGGCTTCACCATCTGGCATTTGCCGTTGCTGATATTCATGCTGAAATGCAAAGACTAAAACTACTCGGATTTGTATTATTGAATGAGGAACCTAAAAAAGGAGCAGATAATAAACTGGTTTGTTTTTTACATCCAAAGAATACGAATGGAGTGCTTGTTGAGATATGTCAGGATTTAGGTATTTAAAAACTTCCTATAGAATCCGCATTCACAATTCCCAGTTTCTCTACTGCACGTTGCGCGGCGATCTGGGATGCATCTTTCTTATTAAATGCCTTTCCTTCTTCTATTATTCTTCCATCAAGAACAGCGGCTACAGTAAAAAGCCGACGACCATTTTCTAATTTTTCATTGAGAGTCTCAAATTCCAGTACGCGGCCATTTTTATTGGCCCAGCCATATAATTTATTTTTATGGTTGATCTCCAGGTTCTCCAGATCATCCATGAACATATGAGGAATAATAAGATACTCCTGCACCCATTTGGCAGTGCGCTTATATCCCTGGTCCAGGTAAATGGCCCCCACCAATGCTTCCAATGTATTTCCGAAGATCTGGCTGGCTTTAAGTGATCCATCCATTTTATTGAACATGGTCACTTTTTTCAAACCCATGCGCACAGCAATATCATTCAATTGCTGACGGTTAACCATCTTGCTGCGCATTTCGGTAAGAAAACCTTCTTCTTTGTAGGGGTATCTTTTGAACAGGTAGTCGGCTATCAGCGCGCTAAGAACGGCATCGCCAAGGTATTCCAGCCTTTCATTGTTCTCATCCGCACTATCGCGAATGGAACGATGGGTAAGCGCTGCTTTATAAAGAGAAACATCACCTGCTTTAAAGCCGAGAATATTCCTCAATTCCTTTTTAAATGCTGACCCTGACCTTGAAAAAAATTTTTTGAACACTATGTGTAAACTACAAAAATTTCTTCACTATCACACAGGCATTATGTCCTCCAAAACCAAAAGTGTTACTTAGTGCGGCACGTACAATACGTGACTCTGGTTTATTGAATGTGAAATTCAGTTTGAGATCCAGTTCGGGATCATCTGTAAAATGGTTGATCGTTGGTGGAATGATATCATGCATCACCGCTTTAATACTGGCGATCGCTTCAATAACACCTGCCGCTCCAAGGCAATGCCCGGTCATGGATTTGGTGGCACTGATATTCATTTTATAAGCATGCTCTCCGAACACCTGTGTAATGGCTTTTACTTCAGCGCCATCACCAATCGGTGTGGATGTACCATGGGTATTGATATAATCGATCTCATCCGCATTCATTCCTGCATCTTCCAGGGCCACCCTCATAACGTTACGGGCTCCAAGTCCTTCTGGATGCGGAGCGGTGATATGATAGGCATCCGCTGTAGCTCCTGTACCTGCTATTTCGCAATAGATTCGGACGCCACGCGCCATTGCGTGTTCTAGTTCTTCCAGCACCAGCATTCCAGCTGCCTCTCCCATTACAAAACCATCCCGATCCTTATCATAAGGTCGACTGGCCGATTTAGGATCATCATTGCGCTCACTCATGGCCTTCATCGCATTGAATCCACCCACACCTGCTTCGCTGATCACTGCCTCACTTCCACCAGTAAGAATAATATCTGCTTTACCGAGGCGAAGCAGATTATAGGCTTCCATAATGGCATTGGTACTGCTTGCGCAGGCACTTACCACCGCGAAATTGGGGCCTCGTAAATTATGACGCATGCTGATTTGACCAGCCGCGATATCAAGAATCATTTTTGGAATAAAGAATGGATTGAATCGCGGAGTACCATCGCCTCTTGCAAAATCGGTTACCTCATTTTGAAAGGTGATCAATCCTCCGATACCGCTTGCGAATACTACGCCGATGCGGTCGGGGTTAATGTTTTCTTTGTTCAGTCCGGCATCAAGCATAGCCTGATCACTTACTACTAAGGCAAACTGAGTAAACCGATCGATCTTACGAGCTTCCTTTCGGTCCAGGTATGCAACGGCATCAAATCCTTTTACCTCACATGCGAATTTTGTGCGGAATTTGGAAGCATCGAACAAGGTGATCATATCAGCTCCTGATACCCCATTGAGCAGGTTTTCCCAAAAGGCGTCAAGCGTATTGCCTAATGGAGTGATTGCACCCATTCCTGTTACAACGACCCTTTTTAATTGCATGGCGGAAAAATAAGGAGTTTTTAAGAGATAAAAACCGCCCTTCCTTGCGTAAACAGAAGAAAGGCGGTATCCTTTTAAAAAAATTGCAGTCTATCCTCACCCTAAGGCTTTGGTTCAACAGCAGCAGTTATTTGGCATGTTCTTCCAGATAAGACACAGCCTGACCAACCGTAGTGATCGTTTCAGCCTGCTCATCGGGAATAGATATGTTGAATTCTTTTTCGAACTCCATTATTAATTCCACAGTATCGAGTGAGTCTGCTCCGAGATCATTAGTAAAAGAAGCTTCGTTGGTTACTTCGGCCTCATCTACACCCAGTTTGTCTACTATGATTTTCTTAACCCTTGATGCGATGTCTGACATGACTGTAAAGTTTTATTTGTTGGGTGCAAAAATATGTTTTTTGGTCTAATCGGCATGGGATTTCCATTTTTAATTCAAAACGTTGATAACGAATAAATAATGCCAAAAATTGGAAGGAGGCTGGCTGGCAAAATAACCCTGGTTTCCGTTGGCAGTTATCCTAGATATTAGTATTTTGTCAGTAGTCATCTTTTTTTAAGATATTAAGGTTCAGGTTATGGCATTAAAAATTATCGATCACGGAAGCATTGAATACGAGCAAATGGTCAAATTGCGGGAAGAAGTACTGCGTAAGCCCCTGGGACTTGGATTCACTTCTGATGAACTGGATCAGGAAAAAGAAAATATGCTGATCGCTGCTTTTGAAGACGAAACTATTCTGGGTTGCTGCATGCTGGTGGAAGAGAATCAGAAGATCGTACGATTAAGGCAAATGGCCGTTTTGAATGACCTGCAGGGAAAAGGAATAGGTAGGGCCATCATGAATTTCGCGGAGAACCTTGCACGCGACAGAGGATATAAAACACTCTCTATGCATGCCCGGCAGAATGCCATCGGCTTTTATGAAAAAATGGGATATAAAGTAGCAAGTGATCAATTCATTGAAGTTACCCTGCCTCATGTGGTAATGGAAAAAAAACTTCTCTAAGTTTTCGCTAGTTTGGAACGAATAAGTTCTCTCAATTCCTGCGTTTCTTCTATACTGCTGCAGGCATCTTTTGGCACCAGGATAAAAGACCTGGAATCAAAATACAAGTGAAAAAAATGCGGGCTCTCTACAAAACTTTTCAATGAACTCCAATCCCATTGCTTGGATCCCCTGCCATGTCGGAGAGTGAATCCCTGCAGATCGAAATCCATTTCAAATTCATACCGAAAGGTCACGGCCCTGCGATAAACTGCAAATGGGAGTACAAACCAGAAACTAATTAATAGAACTACCCATAAAAATGAACCTACCATAAAGGCAAAGCTGGTCACTTTACCCATCACATACAGAACCATCGATAGCAAGGCGAATACATTCACCAGAATGATCATCAACTTAATTTCGCGCCGATTGATAAAATGATAACGAAGCGCCTGTATAACTTTTTTCTTATCGTAACCGAATTGTAAAGTCATGAGGAAAGTTGAGGAGTTGAGAAGTTGAGAGGTTTAGCAGGCAGGCCTCTCAATGGTTTACTTGTTTTTAAGATCTTTCTCATTGACAGACCATTCTCCTAATTTATCCCCTTTAACTCCGAAAAATTCTACCGTCATTTTTCTTTCATTTCGTTTTCCACTAAAACTGAATCGGCCATAGTTTTGTTTTTCATCAATTCCCAATACACGGTAAGGATTATTTTTTTCAGAGCTGCCAAATGTATGGGTACCGGAGGTTAAAGGCGAAACGGTAATATCATACATTGGATAATATCCCGGCCGGTCAACCTTGATGATCTCTGAATGGTGACGATCACCTGTAAGAAATACCACCCCGTTTATTTTGTACTGCTTAATAAACTGCATGAACTCTTCATATTCAGCAGGGTAATTATCCCATTTTTCAAATGGCGAAACCGGATTCAGCACCTGCGATCCAATGGATATGATCTTAAATGTGGCTGTGCTGAAAAGCAATGAATTTTTCAGCCATTCCATTTGCCTGGCTCCCAACATTTCTTTTTCGGGATTAGGCATTCCATTTATAGAATCATTCATATTATCCGCAGTTCTCCACCAGCGGTCATCGGTCATAAAAACATCCACATCACCATAATTGATCATGGTATAAGTGCCTTCTTCTTTTTCACCATAAGAAGGGTTGCACCAATATTTTTTCCAGATCTCGCGACTGGTGTTTTTTAGAATATAATTCTTCCCGATATCATTAGGACCATAATCATGATCATCCCATATGGCATATTGCGGCATAGCCTTCCAGAAGTTCTGCAACACCGGAAGTGCACGGGTTTGTTGCGCCCGGTACCAGAGACCCCATTCACTGAAATAATCTACTTCACGGGTATACCATTCGTCTCCCAGCCATAACATGAAGGCAGATCTTTCTTTTGCCATGGTCTCAAATATGGAAGAATCCAGGCCATAAGGTTTACCCGGACGATCATATTGAGGTTGGTTGAAATAAGCGCAGGAGCCGGTAAGGAAATTGAAATCAGGAGCTGGTTTTCTCCACTGCCAGAGATCTTTAGTTATAAACTCACCAGACCTGCCGCTGGTCTTTCCATTGACAAGTATCAGGTATTGATAGGTCGTATTTACTTCCAATCCACCAATTGTGAAACAAATCGGATTGAATTCATTTCCCAGTTCTCCTTTATAGGCAATGGATCTTATGTTCTTATCTCCTTTTTTATTTACAGAAAGCGAAACCATTTTTACATCTGCAGATACCTCTGCCCAAACTTTCGCATCGCGGTATTCAACAGGTCCCAGCATGGGACCGGAGATCACGCGAGGTTGAGCATGGAGTGCAGTAAATAAAATACAACCAGCGAGGAGAAAAAAGATCTTTTTCATTCAATGGAATTTGGCGCAAGGTAAAAAGAAATGTAGGGTCATAAAAAAGCAAAAGCCGCCCAGGGGGCGGCTTTCTATAATCAGGTAAGAATAATTATTGTGCAATATGCAGCAAAGAACATACACTGCTATAAGACATGGCCTTTAGTTGGTTCTCTGTATAATATTGACCGTTGATCTCGCAGGTCTTTTCGGCAGAACGACCACCAGCTACACCACCTGGGATGATAACGTACCGAAACTCTGTTCCGGATAAAGCTCCGGGATCATTATTGTCAGATACATTATAGAACCTAAGATCAATATTGCTAAGTACTAATCTTGCGTCTATCACCTGCATTACTCCCTGCGTTATATTAAATGCAGTATAAGGTACTGTGAATACGCCTGTAACCGTATTAAAACGTCCATAAACAAGTACTACACCTTGGTCAAGTATAGATTGAGTAATACCAGGAGCAGACCTAGTGTTCCTTCGAACTGTTTTTCCAAAGAAATTTTCAAGGTTCCAGTTAACGGAGGAAGCCCATGGAGCATAAATAACATTAGCTGTACCGGCAGGACCCTGAGGACCAGTTGGACCAGTAGGACCGGCAGGACCAGAAGGGCCAGTTGGACCAGCAGGACCAGTTGCTCCGTTGGAACCGGCAGGACC
>JBKJMI010000087.1:0-3733 GCA_046596515.1 Chitinophagaceae bacterium
ATAGGTAAGTTTGCCTGTTATTGTGGAAAGCGCCTTGCCCAATGCATAACTTAATGAGCCCATTGTATTGCCTTCGTCATCCAGGCACTCATAATTTTTTTCCTGTGCCTGCGCACCTGAGATCACTACATAGGTTGCAGCATCTTTATTTAAGGCAGTAGAAGTAGCTTCTTTAAATACACCCTTGGTATCTTTTAATGAACGTACTTTTTTATCAAAATTGGCGCTCACCATTGGAGCATTACCACCTCTCGATTTTACAGTGGCTGGTCCTCTGGACCCGGTTCCGGAATGGCAGGCATCTATAGTAACAAGAATATCTCCTTTTCCCCCTAATTTATTTCTTAAACGGGTGATCTTTTCTCCAAATACATCATCACGTAAATAACCATCTGCATTTTTTGTAAACGCCGTCAGGTCACTGGAATAAACAGCACCATAAGGAACAATGCACTCATCTAAACCATCTTCTTCCTCATTTTCATTATCATCTTCTATCTGTTGCCCGTGAGAAGATATATGGATTACTACAATATCTCCGGCTCTGGAACTATCGATCAGCTTGTCAAGTGCTTTTTCAATACCCAGCTTTGTTGCCTGTGCATCGACCAGGGTCCAGATATTTTTGAAATCCTGTTTTGCCAGGGCAGCCTTTACCAACGGCACATCATTAGTAGAACTGATCTCAGGCCATCCGTTTACCCTTGGATTTGGGTAGTTCCCGATAGCAATGATCAATGCTCTCTTGGTCTGGGCCTGCAGGGTAGCAAAAGCAAGGCAAAATAAGAGAAGGATTGAGAGTGACTTTTTCATAAATAAATCTGGTTTGGAGTAATGGTCAATGTTAGCGATTTTTTAGAACCTATGACAATATTAAGATGTTAATGACGGGGAAACTATACCGTTGGTTGGGTATCTTATATACAGGGTTGAGGGGTTGAGGAGGTTGAGAGGGTTGAGGAGCCAAAAAAAACCGGCCAGAGCCGGTTTTGAAGTTTTTAACAGTAGTAGTAGTACTTGTAATAGTAGCAGTAGCCGTAGCCATCGCAATAGTAGTACCAGTAGTAGCACAAACCTGCCGTACCGCGTGATTTAGCAGGAGTCTTGTAAGCCTTCTTAAAAGCCTCGATAGCCGCGTTGATGTTAGCTGCATCTGTCTTGGAAAGGGTCATACCCTGCTTGTAGGCAACACCTTTGATAGTAGCCTGACGGTCTTTCTTACCGGCTTCAACTTTTTCGCCAGCAACCATGGAAAGGAACCCGATGTCTCCGTCAGTCAGTTTAGAACCTTCCTTGATAAGGGAAACGCTTTTTTCTGTCTGTCCGAAAACAGATGATGCCGCAACCAGGAAAGCGGCGCAAAGAAACAATTTCAATTTTTGCATACTTGTTTTTTTAAAATGAATAAAGAGCTTGATGATTATCTTGATTGTGACCTAAAAATAAGGTAGGGAATACTGTTTTCAATACCCTGAAGCTGGTATTTTGCCAAAATCATGAAGATTATCAGAGTTTCCAGTCTATTACCTGGTTAACCCATTCCTGGCGGAAAGGAGTCACCACACGGATATAATTATCTGTATAACCCTCCATCATCTCATTTTTGCGGTTGGCTTCGAACAATACTTTCCTTGTTTCATCCTTATGCTGACCGATAAAAAATTGATTCTTCATGTAGGAAAGATTACGAAGGGTCTTATTTCTTTCATTTCGTATATGAATGGGCACCACCGGTTTTAAATCAAGGGCATGGGTATTGTCTCTTTCACTATAAGTAAATACGTGGAGGTATGAAATATCCAGCGAATGAAGAAAATCAAAGGTCTCCTTAAATTCTTCATTGGTTTCACCTGGAAAACCAACGATCACATCTACACCAATAGCGCAATGAGGCATCAAAGTCTTTATTAACGAAACGCGTTCCGCATATAATTCTCTTTTATATCTTCTCCGCATCGCGCCAAGGATCTTATTTGAACCGGATTGCAATGGAATATGAAAATGCGGCATAAAGCGATCACTATTGGCCACAAACTCAATAATCTCATTGGTCAGCAAATTCGGCTCTATTGAAGAAATACGATATCGCTGTATTCCATTTATTTTATCCAGTTCTTTTACAAGCGAAAAAAAGTCTTCTCCATTTTCTCCAAAATCGCCCAGGTTAACTCCAGTAAGCACCACCTCTTTGGCACCATCCACTGCGAGTTTATTTACAGTAGCCAGCACATTACTGATAGAATCGCTGCGACTTTTTCCTCTGGCCATCGGGATGGTACAGAAGGAACAATTATAATCGCATCCATCCTGCACTTTTAAAAAGCTTCGGGTTCGGTCATTCATAGACCAGGATGAATGGAACTGGTTCACTTCTTCAATATCACAACTGCAGATCTTCGCGCTATCTGATTTCGTAAGCTCACGAATATGTGTGGCAATATTGAATTTTTCAGCAGCACCAAGAACCAGGTGAACGCCGGGTATCGCGGCGATCTCTTTTGGTTTTAACTGCGCATAACATCCGGTGATCACAACAAAACTTTCAGGAGAGCGGCGTTGAATACGGCGCACCAGCTGGCGGCATTCTTTATCGGCATTATCTGTTACCGAGCAGGTATTGATCACATATACATCGGCATCTTCCTCAAACTCTTTTTTTTCAAAACCTTCAGCTTCCAGCATACGTGAAAGAGAAGAGGTTTCCGAATAATTGAGCTTACAGCCTAGTGTATGAAATGCTATGGTCCTGCTTTCTGCCATGGGTTCGCAAAGGTAAGCAAATGGGTAAAATGGGGCAGTTTACCTACTTTCACAGTACAAGAATCCTGTTCCACCCATGTCAAAAAACAAATGGTTCATCTATCTGATTATCGCCTTCCTGGGATTGATATTGCTTGTTGTGAATCTTGTACGCAAGAAGAGCACTACAGATAAAGATCCGGTAAAGAGTGAAAAGGGAAGCAGTATTAACCGGGATCGTGGTTTTGACCGCCGCATATCTTACCTGGAATACAGTCAGCACGCAATTTGCCGAATGGGATGCCGTCATATTACCCGTTCAGAAGTAGAAGACATTATGAAGAATGGTCATATTAATTATAAAAAGTCTGACCTTCAGAATGCGCGTTGTCCTCGTTACGCGATCGAAGGACGTACTTCCGATGCGCAGCAAGTGCGTATCATTTTCGCTCAATGCAATGAAAGGACAGAGGTTGTTACAGTGATCGATCTGGATTCTGAATGGGAATGTCATTGTCCCGGTGATGATAAATAATGCCATGAAGAAGCTAATGCTATTGCTGATCCGATCACTGCAATTTATTTACAGTATTTATGCCTTCCTCAGTTTTATAGCAGTCATGCTGCTGATCTTTCCATTTGTGATCATTGCTTCTTTTTTTGGTCGAATAAAAGGGGGTAATATGATCATCGGACTTTGTCGGGTCTGGGCCGATCTCTGGTTCCCGCTGATCCTTGTATTTCATAAATTTATCTATGAATCGCCTCATGATCGATCTAAGGCTTATATTTTCGTAGGTAATCATATTTCTTATATTGATGCGGCTATTATTCCTAAAGCGATACGCCAACCCGTAAGGCCTTTGGGAAAAGTAGAAATGGCTAAAGTGCCCATATTCGGTTTTATTTATCGCAATGCCATTGTTACCGTAGATCGTGGTTCGGCTACTCACCGGGCAAACAGTGTAAGAATTCTGAAATCGGTGATCACAAA
>JBKJMI010000025.1:0-5597 GCA_046596515.1 Chitinophagaceae bacterium
CACAGGCGCTACCTTCAGTGGATTACCAACAGGAGTAACGGGAAGCTGGTCAGCAAATGTTGCGACGATAAGCGGTACACCTAGTGTATCCGGAACCTTTAATTATACTGTTACAACAACAGGCGGTTGTACAACCCCTGCAGTAACAGCAACAGGTTCGATCACGGTAAGTGCTAATGGAAGTATAGCACTTACATCAGCTGCAGGCACTACATCTCAAACTGTTTGTATAAACAATTCTATTACTAATATTACTTATGTTGTCGGAGGAACAGCTACGGGAGCTGCTGCAACTGGACTTCCTTCGGGTTTAAGTGTAAATTATAATTCTAATCAACAGAGATTTACTATTAGTGGGTCTCCAACTATAGCAGGTACATTTAATTATTCAGTAACTACTACAGGTTCTGCTTGTGATAACCCTTCATTGAGCGGAACAATTTCAGTAATTCCAAACAATACAGCAGGGGCTGCATCATCATCACCAACCTTGTGTATCAATACGGCATTAATTGTGATCACACATACCACAACCGGAGCAACAGGCATAGGAACTTCAACAGGCCTGCCTTCAGGAGTAACAGCATCCTTTGCACCCAATACAATTACGATCACCGGAACACCGACAGCCGCAGGTACATTTAATTACAGCATACCATTAACAGGCGGTTGCGGCAGTGTAAATGCAACAGGAACAATTATAGTAACCCCAAACAATACAGTAAGTGCTGCATCGTCATCACCAACATTGTGTATCAATACTGCGCTTACAGACATTACACATACTACAACAGGAGCAACAGGTATAGGAACTGCAACAGGTCTGCCTTCAGGAGTAACAGCATCTTTTGCATCCAATACAATTACCATAAGTGGAACACCGACATCATCAGGTACATTTACTTACAGCATACCATTGACTGGCGGCTGCGGCAGTGTAAATGCAACAGGAACAATAATAGTTAATACAGCTCCCGGAACACCCGGAGCAATTACAGGCCCTACTACCGTTTGCCCTGGCTCTTCCAATACATATAGTATTTCTCCAGTAGCAACTGCAACTTCTTATACATGGGCATTACCAACAGGCTGGTCAATAACAGCAGGTCAGGGTTCAACCTCTATCACAGTAACTGCCGGTACTTTTGGACAGGATGGAAATATTACAGTAATTGCAAATGGTACATGTGGAAGCAGTTCTGCAAGCAGTTTGGGTGCTACAGTAAATGCAATTGTTACAGCAACATTTACTCCGGCGCCAATTTCACCTGTTTGTACAAATTCTCCGGTAACTTATACAACACAAGCAAGTAAAACAAACTATGTATGGACATTTACCGGTGTTTCAGGAACTGATTATACAATCACTGGAGGAAGTACATCAACAAATACTGTAACTCTGCAATGGCTAACTTCAACACCATCTTCTAAAACGGTAACAGCAACTTATACAGATGGGCTATGTCCTGTAGTTCCTGCAGCATCAACGATAACAGTTAATCCAAGGCCATCAATATTTAATGTAACAGGCGGCGGTGCATATTGTAACGGAGGTTTAGGAGTTGCAGTTGGTTTGGATGGCTCTAATGAGGGTATTAACTATGAGCTAGTTTTAAACGGAACCAATACAGGCAATATTGTAGCGGGCACAGGCCAGGCAATTACATTTGGCAACCAAACCGCAGCTGGAACTTATACAGTTGTTGCAACAAATACAACAACTAATTGTACAAACGTAATGGCAGGAAGTGCAGTGATAACGATCACTCCACGTCCTACGGCAACAATAAACAGCGGCACAACAACCATATGTTCCGGTACTTCAACTAATATTAATGTTTCAGTAACAGCAATCGGAGCATGGGCTATTACACTAAGCCCGGGAGGTTCAGGTGCTGCAGGTATTGGTAATGCCACATTTAATATTTCTGTTTCTCCTACATCCACAACAACGTATACTGTAGGCTCACTTTCAGATAATTCAGGATGCGCTGCGATTCCTGCAAATGATTTTTCAGGATCTGCAACAATAACACTATCACAATTCACTATCACAGTAACATCAGGGGCTAATGGTACTATTACACCGGGTACAGGTAATGTGAATTGCGGTACCAATGCTACTTATACTATTACCCCTAATGCAAATTATATTATAGATGATGTATTGGTTGATGGAGTATCTAATGCCGGAGCCATAAGCAGCGGATCTTATACATTTACTAATGTTACAGCTAATCACACCATTAGTGCAACATTTAAACCGGCTACCTACACAATTACAGCAACTGCAGGTGCAAACGGAACAATATCACCTTCCGGTGCTGTAATAGTTGCTTCCGGTGGTTCTCAAACATTTCTCATTACCCCTGCAGCCTGTTATCACATTGCAGCTGTAACAATTGATAACGTATCCCAGGGTACAAATACTTCTTATGCATTTTCCAACGTTCAGGCAAATCATAGTATCAATGCAACATTTGCTATCAATACATATACGCTTACCTATACAGCAGGTGCCAATGGTACTATCAGTGGTACCACACCGCAGACAGTTAATTGCGGAAGCAACGGATCAGCAGTAACAGCAGTACCCAATGCATGCTATCATTTTGTAAGCTGGAGTGATGGCGTACTTACTGCAACACGTACCGATCTTAATGTGCAGGCAAACATTAGTGTAACAGCAACGTTTGCGATCAATACATATACTCTTACATATACAGCAGGTGCCAATGGTACTATCAGTGGTACAACACCGCAGACAGTTGATTGCGGAAGCAATGGATCAGCAGTGATAGCGGTAGCCGATGCGTGTTATCATTTTGTAAGCTGGAGTGATGGCGTACTTACAGCAACACGTACCGATCTTAATGTGCAGGTAAACATTAGTGTAACAGCAACGTTTGCTATCAATACATATACAATTACTGTTACTCAAAGTGCCAACGGCACAATAGCTCCAGGCACAACAACAGTAAATTGTGGAAGCAATCAAACATTTACCATCACACCTGCAGCCTGTTACCATATTGTTGATGTAACAGTTGATGGAGCCTCTGCTGGCGCAGTAAGCTTATATACATTCACTAATGTTCAGGCTACTCATACCATTACTGCAACGTATGCTATCAATACGTATGCAATTACTGTTACTCAAACTGCCAACGGCACAATAGCTCCGGGTACAACAACAGTAAATTGTGGAAGCAATCAAACATTTACCATTACCCCTGCAGCCTGTTACCATATTGTTGATGTAACAGTTGATGGAGCCTCTGCTGGCGTAGTAAGCTCATACACATTCACAAATGTTCAGGCTACTCATACCATTACTGCAACTTATGCGCAAAATGGGGTTCCCATTGTAAGCTGCCCTTCAAATGCATTAATAAATACAAGTGCAGATGGCACAGGTAATTGCAGTTCAGTATTTACCTGGACGCACCCATCAGTTACCAGCACATGTATAACCACACTTGCTGTTGCTTATACCGCAGGCTCTCCGGCTCCATCTTCATTACCAACAGGAGGAACAGTAATATCAGGTGGCGCAGCTTCAGCAACTTTTTTTACAGGTGTTACAGTTGTTACTTATACAGCAACAGATGTCAATGGTAATACAGGTACCTGCAGCTTTAGCGTAACGGTAACAGACGATCAGAAACCTGTTATCACCACCAATGGCGATAAGAATGTTACAGCCGATGCCAATCAGTGTGGTGCAGCAGTAACAGTGAGTGCAACAGCAACAGACAACTGTTCACCATCATTAACACCAACCGGTGTCAGAGATGATGCAGCAGCGTTGACTGCACAGTATCCTGTAGGTACAACAACGATCACCTGGACAGTAACAGACATCCATGGCAATACACAGACGGCTACACAGACAGTAACGGTAACAGACGATCAGAAACCTGTTATAAGTGGATGTCCTTCAAGCCAGACTGTTTACACAGGACTAGGTCGTACAACATGCGATCAAACCGCAACATGGACAGAGCCTAAAGCCACCGATAACTGCAGCGGAGCATTAACATATTCAAGTAGGAGTCATACACCAGGTTCAACATTCCCAGTGGGAACAACTCCTGTTACATATGTATTTACTGATGCAGCTGGTAACAACTTAACCTGCATGTTCAATGTAACAGTAGTAGATAATACAGCGCCTGTTATCACATGTCCTGCTAATGTTAATCATACAGCCGATAACAACCAGTGTTCATATAGCTTTACAGTACCACAGGCTACTGCAATTGATAACTGTGCTGGGGTAAGTGTTGCAGGTGTTCGCGGTGATGCACAATTATTAACTGCTTCATATCCTGTAGGTACTACTACCATTACATGGACTGCTACCGATGCACATGGTAATAGAGCAACATGCACTCAAACTGTAATAGTCACTGATGATCAGAAGCCATCCATAACATGTGCCCCTAATCAGTCACAAACAGCAGATCCTGGTCAGTGTGGTGCAGCAGTAATAGTGGTAGCACCAACATTTAGCGATAACTGTGCAGGCGTTATAGTAAATAATAGTTACACAAGTTCAAGTAATGCATCCGGAAATTATCCTGTTGGAACAACAACAGTAACCTGGACAGCGACGGATGCGCATGGTAATACACAAACATGCACACAAACCATAACAGTAACAGATAACCAGAATCCAACGTTTGCTTGTCCTCCAACGTATACTGCGTGTGGCCATGCAACAAAGAGCGAGATAGGTACACCTTCAGCTTCGGATAACTGCGGTACTGTAACCATAACCAATAATGCACCGGAGAATTTCCCTGTGGGTACAACATATGTTGTATGGACAGCAACTGATTCTCATGGAAATAGCACTACATGTACACAAACGGTTGTTGTAAATGCATTGCCTACATTATCTTTCGATATCAACAGTAGCCATGTAGTAAACATCAATAATGGTACGCCTGATGCAATAGAATCAGCATCGGTAACGGTTTGCAATGGTGGCACGTATGCAGTATCAAACGTATTACATAGCAATACTACAGATAACAGGTACACAATTACATACACCACCAGCGGTGGCGGCTTATTGTTTGATGGTGCTGCAGTAGCAAATAAAGATTGGAATGCGGCACAGTTTACAGCTACACAAACAACCCATACGCTTACATTGGCTACTCCTTCAACCGGGGGTACAGTAGTGGAAAAAATAAGGCCTTACAATGATGTGAATCACAACGGAACTTACGACGCAGGAGATTGTGTAGGAGATCCGATCACTATCACATACACCGTATATCCACGTCCAACATTGCAGACAACTGTAAATTCGGTACAGCTAACTGAAAATAATAATGGCGCAGATGAGACAGGAAGCCTTACGGTTTGTAATTCAACTACTAATAATTTGTTCTTTACCCAATTTGCAGATATAACAGGGGTAACCCCATCAGGTAATGTAAAGGTGATACAGCAGTTCACTCGTACTAATGTAACATTTGGCCAGGCGGACGGGGTATTACCGATCAGTGGTTATGGTATACCATTTAATTGGAATGTGGCCTTGATCAACCCTGCAGCATCCGGTACATTGGTAATGAAATTCC
>JBKJMI010000086.1:0-6184 GCA_046596515.1 Chitinophagaceae bacterium
ATTTCATCACCAAGCGCATAATATCCTTCCTCTGCATCATGATTATTTAATTGGTCTGCCCACCAGTGATTATCTTGTTCACTTATCTGCCTGGATGTTTCAATCATTTCTTTTATAAGATTTTCTGTTATTTTCCTGTTATCGCTCAATACATCTGTAATGGTAGCTCCAAAAGCCTTCATGGTAATTCTTTTTTCATTGCTAAAGGCATCCGAAAAAACTGCATGAAATTTATAGCCCAGGGAGGCACACACAAATGCGAGAGAGATGCCTGTTGTTCCGGCGGTATATTCTACAATTGTACTCCCCCTGCTGATTAACCCCTTTCTTTCAGCTGCTTTAATTACAGAAATAGCCATTCTGTCTTTCATGCTTCCTGTCGGATTAGCATTTTCCATTTTAGCTATAATCCGGGAACAATTATCCGGTACTATGTTTCTTAACTCTACAATGGGTGTATTCCCTATGGCATTTGTGATAAAGGTAGATTCTGAAATCATGATAATTTGATTAAGGATAATTAAATATAACCAATGCGCAATGGCAAACCAAAATAGCACACACCGATTTAGTATGGCTGCAGGTGGGGATTTTATAATATCCAGCTCCAATTGCACAAACCCTGATATTGGGGGTAGCTATCTAACTCAAAAATTAAAAATCCTAAAACAGATCCATCTGTAGAAAAAACATTAGTAATTCTTGCTTTATTTAAATACTAATATTTTTTTTATACCCTTATTGTTGTAACGAAATATTATTTGACTCTTTTCTTCACTGTCCAACCCAAAGATAAATTAATCCAATTTTGCCAGCTCCTGTTAAAGTAGACTGGGCTATATCCTATACGGATTAGCCCTTTCTTATTAAAGGGTCTTACTCTATACCCCACAAACAATGAAGGAATGAAGGTATTATGAATTGGATTTAGACATTGGTCATTGGGATCCCATGTTTCGAACACAGACAAAAACAGAATGTAAGTTGTTTGTAATGCTACTTCAATATTTGAAACCCGATTTTCTTTACCAAAAACATAATTAATTCCAAGTGGGAATCATGGTTTAAATTTCAAAGAGGTTGTAGGCTATTGGTGATGTCGCAGTTTAGAAGCACAAATGTTCAACTTACCACTACTGTTCATTTGATGCACAAAGCTCAATACTTGCACGTCACCCACCATATTCGCCAATACCGTGTTGTGCGTTCGTGCTTTTCCTTATTGAATATTCAATTATAATACATAGTTAATTCAGTTGACTATTTGGCTGGTAAATTTGAATTGAAGATATCCCGAAACAATTTCCATTTTCCATCTTCTTTTTTCCAAAGGACGATGTACTTTTCTATCCCAACAGTGTCATTCTTTACAAAAATGGTTACAATCCCTTCTTCCGCTAATAAGTCTTCGGTTCCAAAAACATTCTCCGATTTTAAATCAACTCTTGTTAAGCCACTATTTATCATGTCGTTCCATGCTTTCTGAATGTTTGCCCTACCGACTACAGATGGAGTTCCGGCTTTCATTAATTTTGCGTCAACAGTATAAGCATTGGCTAAAGCAACCGACTCCCACACAAACAATAACAACATAAAAACCAATCTACAGTATTTCAAACAGCGGCAGGCCATCGTAGAGCATCCCTTTGGTACGATAAAGCGATATTTGGGTTACACCCACACTCTATTAAAGGGATTATAAAAAGTAAACGCCCGCCTGAACGAAACGGGCAGGGAGAATTCAACCTGATTATGTGCTGTTACAACTTTATGTCCACCAAAAGCATTTTAGGTTTTGATAAAATGCTCCAAGCCATCCCAACCTGGCAGCCAGACTATTGCCAAACCTATTGTTACCTGCATAGCCTTGTGATTCTCACCATGTCCATCAATTAAATTTATTCATTCACATTTTTGCATAATCATTTACTGAAGTTAGTTGCAATGGAAAAACATCAATAGTGTTTTTCATATCAATTTCACTTCCGTTCGCAACTCCTAACATCAGTGCTGCAAAGGATTCGCTTACTGGATCCTGAGCCCCATCTTTTTGCGCTCTTAATGCTTCTTCTGGAACAAATTGAAGTTCAAACTTTTTTCCATGACTTATCTCAAAAATATTCACTACTTCAAGCGGACTCAAAGCCTCGGGTCCGCCTAACTCAATACTTCTATTCTTAGTTTCGGTATTATCCAAAGATGCTACAGCAAATGAAGCAACATCTTTTATTGCTATCCAGGAAATCCTGTTCTTTCCTTCTCCATAAACGGTGGCTTTGGCATTGGGATAATCAAAACCCAATGCAGGGCTTAGCCATACTTCCATAAAATAGGTTGGTTGCAAAATAGTATAACTCAATCCACTTTCAGCAAGATGCTTTTCTACTTTACGTTTAGCGGTTTGCAAAGGAAATTGTCCGGGCATGGTGCAAAAAGAAACATAAACAAATTGACTGATGTCTGCATCTACAGCAGCATCAATCAAATTATTTTGTCCTTCATCATCCACTGTTTGAATGGAATCGCCTTCCTGCCTTGATAACGTTGAAGAAACGGTGGAAATAATGGATGAAACTCCAGGTAAAGCATTTTTTAATGAAGACTTATCTTTTAAGTCACCTTCTACAATTTGAACACCCAGCTCTTTTAATTGAGCTACTTTATTTGCATCTGATGTAGCACGCACCAGACCTTTTACCTTTATATTTTGCCCTATTAATTGGCGGCAGATTTCACCACCTAAAAATCCTGTAGCACCTGCTACAAGTACTGTTGAAGAATTGTTTGAGTTGTTCATGTTGTTTGATTTGATTATTGTTAATAATGTCTTGTGCCGTATTCGTTGAAGTTAGTGTTCGATAGGCTAATGATGGTTCCTCCGTCAAGCCCCATTTGCACAAAACCTTTTGTTGTGTGCTGGCAAATTTGAAAATCACGATCTGCCTAAGTCATACTAATTAGTATACATAACCCGTTACTGTCAAACAAGTTTAATTAACATCCTCAGAATGTTTGTCAACTGTTATTTTTGAATAATGACAGCGAATAGGCTTCCACTCATTATTTAGTTTCTCGAAAATCCACGTTTCATTATACGGTTCATAGATTTTTTTGTTACCGGGCAATGAAAATGTTACTTCATTCTTTAAGCCTAGGATTGATAAATTGCCAACCGATATAAATTCATAGTCTGACAACTTTCTTGTTCTTGGCCACCAATCTTTAGTCTCCTCAATAATTTTTATCATTTCCGCTGTGTTCGTAGTTGCTCCATTGTGGTGTATAATCTTCATAGATGGAATAAATAAACTGTCTATCTTCTTTAAATTTTTCTCGTCAAAAGCTTTAAAAAAATCCTGAACGATAGATACTCCTGCAATTGGATCAAGTCCTCTGGAACTTCGTTGGTTGGTCAATTGATTTGTGTCTTCACTTTTGTCTTTTGGGGAATTAGTACATCCAATAATTAGTAGAAAAAAGAAAAAGAAAGTATATCTCATTTTAGTTTATTTTGAAATTTTAGAGAGTGTCCACATTGCTTGCATACAACGGCAGGGCTTGCTGCTGTCTTTAGGCACCAAGTATGATTATTTTTTTATCATTTGTTTAAGCGTCGTAATAAGTTGAAACCAATAAAATATGGCAGAATAAAAGGAATAGCAGGTATTGATACAGCAAAACCTGCCGTAACAAATGGTTCTGGTAAAAAGGATGATAGTATAATAACAAAAAATGCAAATAAACTTATTGCGATGTAAATACTTGTTGCTGTTTTATTAAACCATCCTGTATGTCTTAACGATAATGCAAAAAATGCAGCCGCCAGGTAAGTTAATGCAACTTCAACTACAGAGATAAGTCCAAATTGTTTTCTCAAAGGCGAGAACCAATCAGGCAATTGTTCTGACCCCGCTGCTGTAAATATCTTGAATGATTCCGTTAAATAGAAGCCCCAGAATATCATATTAATAATAAAAAGTGGGATGGCTATCATTATAGCACTTAATCCAAGATTGGAATAAAAAAATTCTCCCGAATCTTTTAGCTGTTGTCTTAATGAAGAAAATCCAAATGCAATAAAAATACCTGCACCCACAAGTATGGAGTATCTGACTTGTTGTTCCGAAGCTGTCGATACCCAATCAGCCATTTTTTCTGGAGGAGGGCCAAACCCAAATAAAATAGAAACTAATATCCATGGAATAATAAGAAAGAAAGCGCCTAAAGCCTGATGTTTCTTTTCGCTGTTTTTATTCTTAAAGACATTAAGACCAAGAGACCAAGATGCTGCTACCATCAGACAGACATTTATTATCCAAATAGGTAAATATACCTTGTAGCTAATGTGCCCTATTCCAAACCCTAAAATAGCAGTTAAAAATGGAACAGCAGATAGATATATTAAGCTTAATTTTTGGGGTTTCATTGAAACGAAAAGTTTGTTTAAAATAACAGCCAACGATAGGGCTTTACGCTCGGCGGAGCATTTTAAAAACCTAGCCCGGAACCTGCCTGCCGGCAGGCAGGCTGAAGCCGATTAAAGATAGCAATTTGAAAATATATTCTATAGCTCATCCGTGTTAGGTAGGCTGGATCTGCAGCTGATAGTATTACAAAAGATGAAGATATCCCTGCCGGCCCGCAGGCAGGTTCATCGGCTCGTTGACGCAATACCTCGCTGTTAGCGGCAGCCTTCATTTCAAAATCGTTAGAGAATTATCCTTAACCCAAGAGAAAGCTGGGTCAATATTTCAATCGTTTGCTCATAATAAGGAGCTGGACCTTTCTTACCAATATGAGGACCAGTAGCATTAAACTCAATTGTAAACGGCTTTTTCTTAAAAGGAAAAGCATACCCGAGTCGCATCGCCAGAACAGCTATAGTTCGTTTTAAATGCTCTTCATCAAAAGTAGAAATATAGTCGTCGGAAGTTCTTTGTATTGCCATCCCTCCCGCCAGGAATAATCCCTTGTTTTCCATCTTGTAAAAGTTTCTTTGCACTAATAGAGCAGCTATTGCAGACCTATACTTTCCTTTTTCAAATGTGCCATCACTATATTTTGCATTAATCTGTTTGGGAAAATAATGTATATAAAAAGTAAAAACCAGTTGTTTATTAAATAAATAATCACTGCCTAACTGTAACGAAGGGCCAACATAATAACCACCAGCATCCATCGAAGCATGAATACCAGCATATGGATGCCATTTGCTTTGACAAAAAGATAACAAGGAGATAAGTAAAGTTGCTATAGTTAGAAAGATTTTCATAAAGTTCATATCTTGTGAAGCACAACCGAAAAGGTTTGGGAAAGTACAAGAATAGTAGCTTGTCAAGTCCGGAATCCCGATAACTATCGGGACTGATTAAAAAACTTTTGATGAAGATAACAACAAAAAGCTAAATTGATTATGTCCGGTCCAGAACTAACGCCCAACAGAATTACAAATGCCGAAGATAAGAAGGTCAAGCCCGTATTTTGCCAAACCTGATGTTGCACGTTTGTGACTTTTGTAATTTGTTTCAGTGCCTATATATTTATTTTTGAGACAATGGCAAATCAGCAAATGCATAAGATTAAATGCCAGGATATTTTCTTTCAAGTATTTTATGAACAAAATATTTCGATAAACTCCAAAGTCCGACTAGTAATAAGACCATTGAAAAAGAAGGGATGTCAGTACGAAGCTTTAAAGTCCCAATCAATAAAAAAACCAGGCCAATAATAAAAATAGAAATACCAAAAAGCTTTTGTCCAGCGGCCCAAATTGTTTCATTTTTAAGTGCCCATTTAGTGGTAACACCATAAAAAACATTGCCAAACTTTGGGGGAAAAACAAAAGTGCATATTGCAAATAAAAAAAGAAATAAGCCAATTAGAATGTCAATATTCTGATGTAAAAATGTCATAAAGTATATTTTTAAATGTAAAGGACTTTCAATTGCCATAACGGGCAGGTATTGCAGCAGGTGGGGAATTAATCCATTGCCCGTCATCAAATTGATAATTCTGGGCAAATGTCTTTTGACCTTGAAATAATTGTCCAAGAAACAAAACAACTAATATTATAAGTCCTTTAGTCATAAAACTGTTCGATTTAGGTTAGCGTACTACATGAGTTTGTGAAAAAACTCCCGTTGTTTCTTAAATATAGACACAATGTTAATAGCGTCAAAAGCTG
>JBKJMI010000120.1:0-15185 GCA_046596515.1 Chitinophagaceae bacterium
CTGCATGGCCGCGACCGCGTCATTATAGGCCTTATAAATATCCTGTTTCAATGTAAAACTGTTCTGCTCTTTGCGTAATTCCACCTGCTTTACATTCAACTGCGCTCTTTTCCATCCGCCACGAAACGTTCCACCGTTAAGAATAGGAACACTAAGTCCGAGCCCGATAGATTGCCTGAAATTATTATTGATCTGATTGAAATAAGAAATGTTTCCGTAATTGTTGATTTCATAAGGCTGTAGCGGATATACCTGGTAACTGGTCGCCCCCACTGTCACCGTTCCTACTGGTACATTCAGAGTGGTCTTTGATTTTGCTTCTTTTGCTTTATTATTAAATGAAGAACCCAGACTTCCAAAAAGAGATAATGTTGGATACATGGATCCTTTAGCAACAGCTACAGAAGTATTGGCCGCTTTCAGATTCAGCTCATCCACTTTTTGCTGAGGCATGTTTTGCGTAGCGAGATTATATACAGATTCTGGCTGCAGATCTGCCAGTGATTCTACCGGAATAAGATTTACAGGCGGTGTGGTAATATCAAAGGAAGCACCAGCGTCAAGATTTAGCAGGGCCTTCATATTAAGTAGGTATTGTTTTGCCGTGGTCCCTGCCGTCACCAGGTTAGAACTATCTCCGGCAAGCAACGATTCCAGGTTAACAACATTCAGTTCAGGAAGTTTGCCCGCATCAACCTGCTTGCGTGTGCTTTCCAGTTCTGATGAGGTTTGAATAAGTTTTGATTTAGCCAATTCGACCTGCTCCCTTGCTAATAGTATTTGCAGATAAGCCACAGCCACATTCAGCGCTATATCATTTTTTGCTTTTTCGGCCCCTTCCTTCGTAGCCTGAAGGTCCAGATCCTTAACTTTTATACTGTTCTTTTTTGTGAACCAGTTGAAAAGCTCCAGATTTGATTGAAGAGAATAGTTATTGTAAATATAGGCCGTAGTGATCAGTCCAAAGGAAGTTGGATCCTGATTTCGACCTGCCCCATAACCCAGATTACCGCTGAAATTAGCGGTGGGATATTGCGCCATTTTACTAAGCTGAAATTCAAGCTCTGCAAATCGGGTCTGCAAATCGGCCTGTCTTACCGTAATATTATTCTGCATAGCGTAATTCACACAACGCTGAAGATCCCATTTCTCAGAAGCCTGCCCCGAAATCCGGGCGCTTGTCAGAATGAAAAGGACCGAGGCTAAAACGGTCCGGCTGAAATACCTGCTCATAGGGTGCAAAAATATGCCAATTGCTTCTGCAGGCATATGATTTTATGACGAAAGGCAATTTTAATTCATGGTATCCAGGGCCTGTTTCAGGTCGTTTATAAGGTAGGCGGGGTCTTCCAAACCAACATACATGCGGATATAATGATGAGATTCGTTGGCATTATCAAAATCGGAGGCCTTCATACCGGCACATTTTGGAATAACCAGGCTTTCATGTCCGCCCCAGCTAACAGCCATTAAAATATGTTCAAGGCTCTCACAGAATTTCACCACCGAAGCTCTTCCTTTCTTTTTCAGTGAGAAAGTAAAAAGACCACAGGCTTCCTTCATTTGTTTTTTTGCCAGTTCATACTGAGGAAAATCAGGATCATGAGGAAATAACAATGTATCAATCTGCGGATGCTCCTTCATATAGCTGACCACCTCTGATGTAGAACGGGTGATCCTTTCTAATCTTGCTGGCAAAGTACGAAGTCCCCGAATCAGTAACCAGGCATTGAATGGCTGAATACCACTTCCGATATTAAGGTATTCGCTGTCAAATATTTTTTTGATCATGGAAGAGGAACCGGAAAGTACTCCACCTAATACATCACTATGACCACCGATATATTTGGTGGCGGTTTGCATGCTGAGATCAATGCCCATGGGGATAGGACGCTGAAATAAAGGACTGCAATAACTATTGTCAATTAACGTGATGATCCCTTTTTCTTTTGCAAATACAGCAATCTCTTCTATGGGCTGAATTGCAAAATCCCAGCTATTGGGAGATTCGAGATAAAAGAAACTTGTATTATCCCGGGTGGCTGCTTTCCAATTTTCTATTGTTGTACCATCAACATAACTGGTGCTGACATTAAATCGTGGAAGGATCACATCAAACATTCGTTGCGCCCAGGTATAGGGAGCTTTTACTGAAACAATATGATCTCCTGCTTTTACATTGGCAAGCACCCCGGCAAAAATGGCCGCAGCACCGCTATTAAATACAAGGCAGTCCTCTGCTTCATCCAGAGCTGCCAGTTTTTTCCGGAGAATATCAACCGTTGGATTGATTCCGCGACTATAGAGATAAGCACTGCTCTCATCTGAAAGCGCACTTGCCATATCATCCACTTTTTTAAAAGCGAAATTGCTGCTCTGCATAATCGGTGGAGAAACTGCACGGAAATACTGTTCCCGGTCCTCCCCTAATTCATTTATGATCTCTGAAAAATTCATACTAGTTTTTCTTCTTATGATAAAAAACAAAATAAAGGATCAGAAAGAAGATCAGCAGACCCGTACCTATAATGGCTGCTTTTATATCCTTCATTACTACGCCTACATCTATCATTGAGTAACTGAATACAAAGAATGCTGCCATATAAGGCACCACCTTGTTCCATCCGGCCTTTGTCAGTTCTTCATTCATTCTTCTTTTTCGCAAAATAAAAATGGTAAACGCAGAGGTGCTCATTCCAATTCCGTCCAGAAACATGGTGAAGTTGAGAATATTATCCACCCCTTTTCCAAAAAAAGTAACCACGATAGTAATAACTGAAAAAGTTAGCAGACCAAATACCAGCGCTTCTGTTTTAGGATGTTTGTAGGAAAACATTTTTGGCAATACGCGGTCCTCACTCATAGCGAACATGACACGTGGATTGCTCATCAGTAAAATATTTACATAGGCCAGCACCGAAAGAAACATCAGGGCGTCAAAAACTTTTCCTCCAAATTTTCCGAACCAGGCCTCACAAAGAAGAGAGCCTATCGCAGATGCGTTCTTCATTTTATCATAGCCGATCACTTCTGTATATGCGAGGTTGATAAGCAGATACAGACCGATCACGATCACTATTCCCATCAGTATACCCCGGGGAATGATCTTATTGTCTTTTACTTCAGCGCCGAAATTGATGGTTTGCTGATATCCTCCATAGGCAAAACACACAGGTATCAGTGAAATAATAAAAAGCGATAAAGGGTTATGATCTTTCAAACTATAAAGAGGTGATCCTTCTTCATATCCATGGGGTTCAATTACCAGGCCTTTGAACATACTGGAGATCAATAACAGAACCAGTCCAACCTTAATAATAATAAGTACATTTTGTGTACGACTACTGGTTCTCAGGCCAAAAAGATTGACCACAAAGAAAACCGCTACCGCTGCGATAGCTACAAAACTGTTGAATAAAATTCCACTGGGCTTACCGTAAAGCAGATCGCTAACATAATCGGCTCCAATAAGGGCCACCACAGCCAAAGAGGCCGCATTGCTGATTATGATAATTGCGTTAACCGAAAAACCAACTGAGGGGTGATAACAATAAGCAAAGATCTTATAGTAACCTCCCATAGCGGGCAGTCTTTGTCCTATTTCAGCATAGGTAAGTGCACCGGCCAGGGCGATCAAACCTCCAGCTATCCAAAGCAGAAAAAATATGGAACTTGTACCAGAGGTGGCGGCAACAGAAGCGGGGTTGCGAAATATTCCCATCCCAATTACCAGGCTGACCACAATAAGACTTAGATCAAGCTGGCCGAGTTTGTTCCTTGCAGTCATGGATTGAAGATAGGAAATGATAGGTTTAAAAAAATTGCTCACATTATATCCCACATGCTGTTTTATATTTCTCTTTCTTCTATTTTCGCTTCGTGTTGGTTCCCGGTTCAACCCGGGATTAAAAGGGAAACCGGTGTGAAACCGGTGCTATCCCCGTAGCTGTAAGCCCCCACGCAAGTGGTGATCTCGGTTCATTTGGCCACTGTACGGTAAAACGTATGGGAAGGCGATCCGAAGGGCAAGCCAGAAGACCTGCCTGCGCAAACCATATTCAATGCTTTCGGGTGAAAGGCTTGGAATGTAAAGGTCTGAGGACATTTATATTTCATTGTTCCGTTTCGGAATGTTTTTCCTGGAAGCAGTCACACAAAAACTTTTCATTTATGAAAAAGCAAATTTTTGTGCTGGCTGCCCAACTGTCATTTCAGTTATTGTGGGCCCAGCAGGACACTACGCTTCTTAATGAAGCCGTGATCACCGCCTCTAAATTTCCTTCTAAGACCATTCAGACAGGAAAAGTAATCAGCATTATTAATTCAGAACAACTGGCCATGGCCGGTGGGAAGGATCTTTCGCAGGTATTACAGGAACAGGCGGGTATTTTCATTGGAGGATCGAACAGTAATACAGGAAAGGATAAAAGCATTTATCTTTGGGGCGCCTCCCCCGTTAATACTTTGATACTGATCGACGGTATACCTGTTTATGATCCATCAGGTATAGGTGGAAATTTTGATATACGCAATCTTTCTATTCAGCAAATTGAAAGAATTGAGATTGTGAAAGGTTCTCAATCCACTCTTTATGGAAGCGATGCTATTGCAGGTGTGATCAATTTCATAACTAAAAAGGCAGGCCCTGGTTCATTTTCAGCAGATGCGCTGGCCAGCTATGGAAGTTATAATACCTGGAAAACAAATATCTCATTAAGAGGAACAAAGGGCCGGATCAATTACGATGCAGGATATTCTTTTATAGATACTAAAGGCATAAATGAAACGGTTGTTCTGAATAATTCTTCCATTACGGATCGTGATGGTTACCGTCAACAAAATTGGCAGACAGGACTTGGATTCAATAGCGGTAAACATTTTCAGAGCCGTGCCTTTTTAAGATATGGAAGTATCAGTAGCAGTATAGATCAGGGCGCCTATACGGATGAATTGGATTATTCCTATACACAAAAAAGTCTGCAGACTGGTCTGCGTAATGAATTGAACAGCAGAAAATGGAAATTCATCCTGCTTTATCAATATAATAAGGTAGACAGACTTTATATTGATGATTCTGTAAAAAGTCGAAATGGTTTTGATACCTATTCAAGGGGAAGTTATGAAGGCGGAGAACATCTGGTGGACATCTATGCCAATTATACGATCAGGGAAGGCTATCGATTATTGATCGGGGCCGATTGGCGTCGCTCTTCAACTACTCAGTCCTTTCTTTCATTACCTGCTTATGGTCCTCCATTTTATCTTGATACCAACCATACCCAGAAAAGTTTGTATGCCAATTTTAATTATAATGGTAAAAAAGGATTCCACTTGGAACTGGGTGCCAGGGTGAATTTTCACACTGCCTATGGACAGCACCTGGTTTATAATATTCATCCTTCATGGACGGTAGCAAAGGGTTGGAAACTATTCGCGAATTATTCTACCGCATACCGAACTCCTTCCCTTTATCAGCTTTATTCGGAGTATGGCAATAATAAATTAAAGCCGGAGTCGGGCAGTAGTCTTGAATTCGGTGCTCAATATTTTGCGCTTAATAAGAAGCTAACAGGAAGGTTAGTAGTATTTCAAAGAAATATAGAGCAGGGAATTTTCTTTTATTTTAATCCGATTACCTACGCATCACAGTATATTAACCAGGATAAACAAAAAGATCACGGACTGGAAACAGAATGGAATTACAATGTATCGAAGAGGCTATCATTAACTGCGCATTATAATTATGTAACCGGAAAGATATTTACAAATAAGAATGGCAAGGATACCAGTTATTTCAATTTATTACGCAGGCCCAGAAATATGATAGTGATCTCTGCAAACTGGAAGATCACTGATCAATGGAGGCTTAGTGCCTCCCTGAATTTTGAAGGAAAAAGAAATGATGCCTGGTTCAATACAGTAAGTTTTAATACTGAAAAGCCGGTATTACCATCTTATATTTTATTGAATATCTATTTCGAATATAAATTTCTGAATGCGCCACTCAGCTTTTTCGTAGATGGAAAAAATCTTACAAACTCGGATTATATGGAGATTGCGGGATTTCGGACGCAAAGGATAAATGCAACTGCAGGATTCAAATGGAATTTTACAAAAAAATAGTCGTTACATGCATTTCGCCTTTACTCGTACCCGCTCTTAATTATTGTAGAGATCATTTTAAATCGTCCGTTTGGTTTAATAAAACTGGAAGAATGTGCGGGAATAATAATTCCCTGGCCGGGTTTAAGAATATTGGACACTTTATCAATGACAATTTCGGCCTTACCTTCCAGAATCTGAACAAATGAATCAAACGGGGATATCCTTTCAGTTAATCCCTCGCCGGTATCAAAAGACATGATACTAATATTTCCAGTGGATTTTTTGATGATCGTTTTTATGACTACGGAATTTTCCAAATACTCAATGATTTCAACAACAATATGAACAACCGATTTTTCCAGTTCATTAACACCCGGGCCAGCGCTAATAATCTTGTTACCCATTATAATTTTTTAAATTTTAATCCCCGTTTTCTTAACGCATGAAATTCGACTTATACCTCACAGCTGGTATTACATAATTTAATTATTATATTATATCATTCACAGCTACTGGAAAATTACTCCAGCCTGTCCCCTATTTACGCAGGTTCTGCGTAACGGTGAAACGCCGGTTATAATCAATAATAGTATGCAGTACTTTCAGTTTTTTGTTTATACTTAATTCAAGACGTTTGTCAGAATTTCTTCTTTTAACTTCAAGTAATGCTTTTTCGTAACCAAACACCGCTTCTTCAAAATAACCGTCGTTTTCACATTTTCGCGCCATAGCAAACAAGGAAACCGGAGCATTCTTTCGCTTTGTGGTAAACAGACGATACCCCAGTAAAACGACAAACAGAAAAATAAGAGGTAAGATGTATAATAACATAAATCATTTTGGTGAGCATACTCATTGTTACCCTGGTACCCCAAATTGAATTATTCAAGATAACTTCATATCCCAATAAGGCTGTTATATTATTCCGGCAAAAGATTACATGATTAGAGGTGATCCAGCATAGATCGCCTTTTCACCCTGAGCTGTTTAAAGTGGGACGGAGTTAAACCGGTCACTTTTTTGAATTGTGTAGACAAGTGCGCCACACTGCTATAGTGTAACTTATATGCAATTTCAGTCAGATTGAGTTCATTGTAAACAAGTAACTCCTTAACCCGCTCAATTTTATGGGAAATAAGAAATTTTTCAATAGTGGTACCCGACACTTCAGAAAAAAGATTCGCCAGGTAAGTATAATCAAGATTTAGTTTTTGACTCAGATACTCTGAAAATTTCAGTACTGGTGGCTCTTCAGAATAATGCACCATCTCCACGATGATGGATTTTATTTTATGTATCAGCACACTTTTTTTGTCATCCATTAATTCAAGCCCGGAATTCAAAAGTGCCCATTTAAATTGTTCCTGCTGTTTTACCGACAATTGGCCAAAAATATCCACCTCTCCCAATTCCACTTTAGCCTCAAGAACGCCCAGCTTTTCCAGCTCGGATTTTACAACCATTTTGCAACGAATGCAAACCATATTTTTTATATATAATCTCAAAAATCAATTTTTTTATTAATAAGCAGGTTGAATGTCCGAAGCTACAAAGGTAGATCATTTATAATTTTTTCCGAATGAGCTAAATTAGCCAGACAAATGACATTAATTAACTAGGCAATACCTTTATCTATATCCTTTGGAATTAATTGATTGAGTTGCATTTCCCCAATATCCATCCCTCTTTCTGCACTTTTAATGGCCATATCACTAAATTCCCCCTCTTTGTGAAGTTTCAGAAGCAATTCCCGTTGAAATTTGTAAATAGCGGATTGTGCATCAAACAAAGCACTAGTTGGAACAATTTGCACCGGAACCTCATACCATTTTGCCTTTTTATGTCGTCGTATTTCCTTTGTCAAATCATATACTAATTTTTCATATTTACTTTTTAATTGCAGCTCAGATTGTCTGTCCAATTGCACTGATAACTCTTGTTCGATAAAATGAAGTGTATTCACGGCAAAGTATAATTGAAGTTCCCTTTCTTCCAGGCCTGCATTTGCCTGGGGTTTAATTTTCAGCCACCTGATCAGTAATGGAAGGGAAAGCCCTTGTACCACCAGAGTAAAAAAAATAACCACAAAAGCAAGAAAAATGATAGAATGTCTTTTAGGGAATAAGCTGCCATCTGCCAGCACCAGCGGCAGTGCCAGCGCTGCAGCCAATGATATAACACCCCTGGTTCCTGTCCAGGCAATGACCATAACATTTTTCCAGGTATTGTCCGGTACAACCTGCAATGGCAAGCCTTCCGTTTTTTTCCCTTTTCCAGTAGCTCCTCCCATCCACCAGGCTCCCGCAAAAACCCAGAAGAAGCGCACCATAATCGTAGTCATACTTATCAGTAAACCATACCCTATAATTTCAGGCAATGGATAATTGCCCAGATCATTAATAATAGAAGGCAATTGAAGTCCGATCAGAATAAAAATAAAGCCTTCCAATAAAAAAATCACAGTATCCCATACAACTCTTCCTCTCATTCTGGTCTGGTAGGAAAAAACTTCATGTGATTTCCAGGAAATAACCAGGCCACTGCTCACAACAGCAAGTACACCCGAGACATGGAACTGTTCGGCAGCCAGGTAAGAAATAAAGGGTGTCAGCAGTGTAAGGCTTGTTTCAACTACCGCATTGTCCTCAATTTTTTTATGTGCCAGCACAAATAGATAGCCAATAACTATTCCGATAAGAATGCCAGCCCCGGCCACCAGTAAAAATTGCAGACCAGCTTTCCAAAAGATAAATGTACCTGTTGTTACAGCCATCACAGCATATCGGTACGCTATCAAAGCTGATGCGTCATTCACAAGACTTTCTCCTTCCAGAATGGTGATCACCTTTCTATCCAGCCCAAGGCCCTTTATGATACGGGAAGCAGCTACCGCGTCCGGAGGTGAAACAACGGCTCCCAGAACAAATGCTAACGGCCAGCTAAATCCGGGGATGCAATAATGAGCAGTAACGGCAACCGCGATTGTAGTAAAAAAAACAAGCGTTATAGCTAAAGCAGATATTGGACGTATGTCTTTTTTAATGTCGTGCCAGGAACTTCGGAAAGCGGCATCATAAAGCAAGGGGGGTAAAAAAATAAGAAAAATAATTTCCGGATCAAGTGCCAGGTTGGGTAAGGCTGGTATAAAACCAATGATCAAACCGGCCACCACCATAAAAATGGGATGAGGTATTTTGATCTTATTAATAAGAGCAGATAAGCTGATCAGAACAGCCAGTATGAATATAACAATCTTAAAATTCTCCATTTCTCATTTTCGCCTAAAACTCCCGACCAGTTCAAACAATAGCGGAGAAATACTAAAGTTTTATTTCATTAAAGTCCGGCATACATAAACATTATAAATGTAAGCCTATAAATCCGGGGACAATCAGCATCTGGGAATTGTATAACATACAAACATAATTGTGAAAAAAATAGAATGAACACCTTATTACCAATTGTTATTATTGTTCAATATGCAGAATATACCCAGAATCAGCGTGTGAATTATATAACTTTTTTAAAGAAGTGTATAATACTTATTAGCAGGAATTTATACAACTTCACTTTATCCTGTCGTTCTGATATGGATACTCAAACTTTTTTATGTCCCTGACTTCTATTGTTATAACCCTTGTTGTTGTTGGTGTTCTTCTTTGGCTGGTGAATTCATATATTCCGATGCAGCAAACGATCAAAAGGATTCTTAACGCCGTAATTGTTATCGCTGTTGTACTCTGGTTGCTGAAAGGCTTTGGCATGATTGATGATTTAAATAGGATCAAGATCTGATTATATCCATGCTGGCATCTCAATTTTATCAGTAGATAAGATCCCTTCTCATCTTTTTCTCAACTGCTGTTCATTTAAAAACCGATCATCTGTTAACAGATGGTAAACTCTTTATTAAAATAGATAGCCCCATGAAAAAGATAAAATTATACCTGGCCAGTCTGGTAATGCTTATAATGGCTCTGGGGATTTCAACCCAGCAGGTAAAAGCTCAATCCAGAGTATCTGTGAATTTCCAGTTCTTCTATGATAACTTGTCGCCCTATGGTGATTGGATCTATTATCCGAATTATGGTTATGCCTGGCAACCCCGTACAAACTCAGGTTTTCGACCCTATAGTACTAATGGCTATTGGGCATGGTCAGATGATTACGAATGGATATGGATCTCAAACTATGACTGGGGCTGGGCTCCATTTCACTATGGTCGCTGGAGTCACGATCCATATTATGGCTGGCTTTGGATACCAGATTATGAATGGTCACCTGCATGGGTATCATGGCGCAGTGGTGGAGACTATTATGGCTGGGCACCACTACAACCAGGTATGAGTTTTGATATAAATTTTTCATTTGGAAATTATTCGCCACCGATGGACTATTGGTCCTTTGCTCCAAGACGTTATATAACTTCACCCCGTATTTATGATTATTATGCAAGCCCGCAGCAGAACATAACAATCTTCAATAATACTACCATCATTAATAACAATGTGAGCTATGGTGACCGAAAAAGAACAACCTATATAAACGGACCTGCGCGTACCGAAGCAGAACAATACACGAGATCGAAGATCAGCCCGGTTAAGATTCGGGAAACAACCGAACCGAGGAAAACTGAATCAAGGAATAATGAAGTATCTATATACAAACCCAGGATCAATAACGCTGATAGGACCATAGCCAAACCAGCGAGAACTGTTCCGAAAGAAGATCTGAATAAGGGAGATAGAAATCAGCCGGTAAAGGAAAGACCTGTGAGGACTGAGCCCGTAAAAGAGCAACCAGTTAAGGATCCACCAGTAAGAGAAAAACCTGTGAGGACTGAACCCGTAAAAACACAGCCAGTTAAGGATCCACCGGTAAGAGAAAAACCAGTGAGGACAGAACCAGTAAAAGAGCAGCCGGTTAAGGATCCACCGGTAAGAGAAAAACCAGTGAGGACAGAACCAGTAAAAGAGCAGCCTGTTAAGGATCCACCGGTAAGAGAACGACCTGTGAGGACTGAACCAATAAAAACACAACCGGTTAAAGACCCACCAGTAAAAGATCCCCCGGTAAAAAAAGATCCAGTGAAAAAGAAAGAGTGAATTGCACCGGCAGCAGTAAGTTATCTCACGGCCAGTTTAACGATTGAAAAATATTTCCGGGTCAAAAAGGAAAGGCCGATCCATAATACCCTTCATCATTAACTTTCAACGAAAATGTCTTTTACAAATTTAATTGGCCTCGGTTTGATCATAGCAGGAGCAGGGCTGCTGGTGCTAATAGCAGTTAAATATTTATTCTCCTCTAAAAGAGTGATAGCGTCATGAAATAGTAAAGCGTCTATGAAAGCCCTCAAAGTCGGTTATATAAAATAAAAACCCCGCATTACTTCCAGGGAATTCATGGGAGTTGTATTCGAAGTAACAAACCGGCAGTGGGAGGCAAGAGTATATCTGTTCAACATTTTAGAAGCCCATCCGCATAGCTACTATGAAACTTTCTTTTCAAACCTGTTCTATCAATATTTCCTATTAGAAATATGGCAGCACTGAATGATAATATATACCCCATAATAAATACTCATTCAAAAAAGATTGAAGACATTGCAAAGCTGTTGGATATAAACCTGCAAACAGGGTTAAAAGAAAGCAGTATTAATGAAAGAATTACCAGGTATGGCCTAAACAGTTATGCAGCACAAAAGCAAAAAAGTATTTTACTAATATTATTTGAACAATTTAAAAGCCCGATAATATTATTACTGGTAGTTGCCGCAGGCTTTTCCTTTTTCTTTGAGAATTGGATAGAAGGATTTTCTATTATTGCTGTAATTTTTATTACGGTAGTGCTGGGATTTTTGATGGAATTACAAGCCCGTAATTCCATGAAGGCATTAAAGGAAATGGACATCAGCGTTTCAAAAGTTTGGCGAGACAATAGCCTTAAAGAAATCAAATCAGAAAGAATTGTGCCCGGAGATGTATTGGAGTTAGAAGCTGGTGATATCATAACAGCCGATGCAAGATTAATAGAAGTAAATCAATTTGAAATAGATGAATCGGCTCTTACAGGTGAATCATTGCCGGTTGAAAAAAATATTGAAATTATCAATGAGGATGTATCTCTTGCTGATAAAATTAATTTAATATTCAAAGGCACATCAGTTGTAAAAGGAAATGCAATGGCTATAGTAACTGGAACTGGCCTTCAAACAGAATTCGGTAAAATTACCCAGATGGTTGAAACTGCAAAGCAGGATGACACCCCTTTAGAAAAAAAGCTACAAGGACTTACCAAAATATTAATGGTAGTTACAGCTGCATTTGCAAGCATATTTCTTATAACAGGATTGATACAGGGTAAACATATTTACCTTATTATTGAAACAGCATTGGCATTGGCAGTGGCAGCTATCCCTGAAGGACTGCCAGTTGTAAGTATTATTGCACTTACTTATGGTATGTTGAGCCTTACAAAGAAGAATGTACTAATTAAAAGGTTGGCATCAGTTGAAACACTTGGCGGCATCAATGTCATTTTTACTGATAAAACCGGTACTCTAACAGAAAATAAAATTGACGTAAACAAGCTAGTTTTTTTTGATGAAGATATAACTATAGATAAAAGTAGCTCAGAAAGTATTACTGCAATTAAAAAAAATAACCATGCATTTCAAAAATTGCTACTCATATCAACATTATGCAATAATGCTGTAAGTAAGCATGATGATAATAATATAAAATATTTAGGCGACCCAATTGAAATCGCACTATTACAATTTGTAAATACTAACAAAACAAATTCGGCAAATGTAAATGCATCGTATCCCCGTATTGCAGAAGAACCATTTAATTCTGTATCAAAATTAATGGCAACTTTACATAAAAATGATAATGGTAACTTTGTAGCGGTAAAAGGAGCTGTAGAAAAATTAATAAATAAATGCAATTTATACTGTACAGACAATAGAATAATTCCATTAACAGAGGCTGACAAAAAAATATTTTTAAATAAAGCAGAAGTTATTCAGGCACAGGGCGCAAAAGTATTAGCATTTGCTTTTAAGGAAGCTGTCAATATCTCAACTAAAAATCTTTTTTCAGACTTAACACTCGCAGGGCTTATAGGGTTTTTAGATCCACCCCGAATGGAAGTAGTAAATGCATTGCAATCATGCAGGAATGCAGGTATTAAAGTTATTATGATAACTGGCGACCATCCTGCAACTGCTCTCTATATTGCTGAAAAAATAAAGCTGTCAGAAAAAGAGAATATTGTTTTAAGAGGTAAAGAATTAGAAACCAACTTGCCAGAAGAAAAATTATTTGCAGCTACCATTTTTGCAAGGGTTACGCCAAAACAAAAATTAGACATGGTTAGTTTGTATCAGAAACAGGGCAATATTGTTGCCATGACGGGAGATGGGATAAACGATGCTCCTGCTCTAAAAAAAGCAGACATTGGTATTGCAATGGGCATAAGGGGCACACAGGTGACAAAAGAAACGGCTGATATGATTTTAAAAGACGATTCTTTTACTTCTATAGTGACAGCCATTATGCAGGGTAGGGTGATTTTTAAAAATATTAAAAACTTTTTAATGTACTTGCTTTCCTGTAACCTAAGTGAAATATTCATTGTATTTTTTTATGGATTATTAAACTTTACCTATTCTGTACTCCCCTTACAAATACTCTTCCTCAATTTGGTTACCGATATTTTTCCTGCATTTGCATTAGGGCTTGGTAAAGGCAATGATTTAATTATGAAAATTCCCCCTCGAAATCCGCAAGAGCCAATTATAATTAAAAGAGAATGGATTACAGTAAATATTTATGCCTTATTGTTAGCGGTGCCTATTATTGTAGTTACATGGTATTGTAGTTATTATTTGAAATATGAATCACAACTTTGTAATAATATTACTTTTTTCAGTCTTGCTTTTTCACAGTTGTGGCATGTATTAAATTTATCGTCGCGCAAAATATCATTTTTAAATAATGAAATTACCCGAAATAAATTTACTTGGACAGCCACACTAATTTGTATTGTTATTATGGCTGTTTTTTATTTTGTTAGTCCACTTAATAAATATATTGGACTTCAAACTTTAGCTACCAGTTCTTGGTTAATTATAGCTTTAACAAGTATTACACCTGTAGTTTTAATTCAACTGTTTAAAAGAGTTTTCAAAATTATTGATTAAATTTAAAAGAGAAATATTCTACAAACTAGTATTAATTAAATTTCATGATCACTAATATACCTAACAATTTCTGGAAATATGATAGCAACTATTGGTATAAGCAACTAAATAGTTCTGCCAATGGATTATCTCAAAAATCTGCAGAGGAGGTTTTACTAAAATTTGGTGATGTAAGGGTTGGAAAATCTCGTTTGCAAAAAGATATATTGCTTTTTCTTGGGCAATTCAAGAGCCCATTAATGCTATTATTAATTGGGGCAGTTATTTTATCCGCATTTTTGGGTGATACTTCCGATGTGATAATTATTCTTTTTATCGTATTATCTACAGGACTGTTGAGCTTCTTTCAGGAAAGAAATGCTGGTAGGGTAGTAGAAAAACTTCAATCTATGATTGCTTTAAAAAGTATAGTTATTAGAGATTCAAAGGAAAAGGAAATTATTAACAGTAATGTTGTAAATGGTGATATAGTTTCATTTAATGCAGGTGATATGGTTCCTGCAGATTGCCTTTTGATTAATTCAAATGAATTATATGTTAATGAAGCAAGTTTAACAGGTGAATCTTACCCGGTAGCAAAAGAAGTAGGTGTTTTAGAAGAAAACAGAACTAAATAAACGGACTAATTGCGTGTGGGAGGGCACAAATATTGTAAGTGGAACTGCAAATGCCCTTGTTATAAATACAGGCAATAAAACTGTTTTTGGAAGTATTGTACAAAGTGCATCCACTACTGTAGAAACTAGTTTTGAAACAGGTATCAAAGATTTCGGTTTTTTTCTGATGAAGATTACTTTGGTATTAGCTGTTTTTATTTTAACCGTTAATTTGCTCAATCATAAAAGTGTAATTGAATCGGCTTTATTTGCTT
>JBKJMI010000137.1:0-8296 GCA_046596515.1 Chitinophagaceae bacterium
AGCTGAATCCATTATTGTTACTCAGAGTATCAAAAAAGGCGAGACTATCAACAGAGTTAGACCTGACCACAAAGGTGGCTCTTATCTCAAGCAGGTCGCCAGGTTCTACACTGCCCCCATTTGTTGATTTGGTAAGGTTAATATAACTTTTACTGTAATCTACTATAGCTGCCATGGCAGGATCAGTAATACAAATATTAAAAGTACCTGCAGCGTTAGTAGAGGAATATACCCTGACAAAATATGTTGTACCTACTGTAAGTCCTGTTGTGGCAAGCGTATTGGTTCCACATAATAGAGGTGTAAGCGATCCACAGGTTCCTGAGAAAATCTGAATTCTTGGGTTAGCGGGAGTGCTGGATAAGGTAATTGTAGGATTGGTAGTCTGCGCCACAAACATATACCATACGTCATTTCGTGATCCGGTACCACAACCAATAGTTGGTATAACTGTATAGGTGGAAGCAACAAGAGTACCAGCTGTGTTAACGCAAGTGCTACCAGAGGTTAATAAAATTGCATTCGCACAAAGGTCATTAGCTATTCCTGTATGTGTCACACAAATATTAAAACTGGCTGCAGTGCCATTTCCCGAAGGATCTGCATTTAAATTTCCAACTCTTACATAGTAGGTGGTTCCTATTGTTAGTGTAGCATTCGTCAAGGTAGTTGTTCCACAGGTCATGGAAGTCAAACCGGCACAGGTACCACTATATAATTGTACGCGCGGGTTGGTAATATTTGCACCCAGGCTACTTATAGTTACGGTGGCATTAGTAACGGCTGCCACAAAAGAGAACCATACATCATATTGTACACCAACCGGCTGGCAGCCTGCTGGTACGACTGAGGAACTTGCGAGGTTGAGTGAACTGCTTACATTAATGCAAGAGTTGTTTGAAGTAAGACTTACAGCGCCTGCACAATCATCGTTGGCCGGCCTGGTATGTGTAACACAAATACTGAATGTGCCGCTGGCATTGGGGTCAGTGTATACCCGGATATAATAGGTATTGCCTACGGTAAGGCCGTTGGCGACTAAAGTATTTGTTCCACATGCTATAGAAGTAAGCGATCCACAGGATCCGGAGAATAACTGAAGTTTCGGATTTGCAGGTGGCGAGGTTAAGGTGATCGTGGTATTGGATGCCGCTGCTACAAAAGAATACCAAACATCATTCCGGTTTGTTACTCCACATCCTATAGAGGAAATAGTAGTATAGGTAGCGCTAACCAGTGTTCCTGCGGTACTTATACATGCCAAGCCCGAGATAAGTGATACAGCAGAGCTACAATCATCATTAATTGGAGCAATATGTGTGACACAAATATTAAAATTGGCTACAGAACCTGCGCCTGATGGGTTAGTTGTAAGATTTGAAACACGTACATAATAGGTATTTCCTATAGTTAGTAAAGCATTAGTCAGGGTGGTGGTTCCACAGGTTAGTGAGGTCAAACCAGCACAGCTTCCACTATATAATTGAATTCGGGGGTTGGTAATATTTACACCAAGTCCGCTAATGGTAACTGTTTCGGTAGTATTAGAGGCGACAAAAGAATACCATACATCATAATGGGTACCTACTGGTTGACAACCAGCAGGAAGACCTGCTGTAGAAGTAGCCAGGTTTAGCGTTCCGGCTGTATTGATGCAGCTGGCATTTGATGTAAGACTTATAGCACCTGCACAATCATCATTGAGAGGACCTGTATGGGTTACGCAAATATTAAAAGTACCTGTTGAATTATTTTGAGAATAGATGCGGATATAGTAGGTACTTCCTACTGAAAGCAAGGTAGCGACCAGCGATGAGTTTCCGCAGGCAACAGAGGTAAGCGAAGCGCATGATCCGGAGAATAACTGTATCCTCGGCTGACCGGGCGCCGAACTAAGGGTTATGGTTTCTGTGGATGCTTGCGCAACGAAAGTATACCATACATCATTCTTATTCGTTGCTCCACAACCTGTAATAGGGGGTGTATAGGTACTGGAACTAAGTGTTCCCGATGTATTGATACAGGAAGTGGAAGAAGTAATTGAGGTTGCACTTCCGCAACCGTCGTTTGCTGGCTGAGCAGAAGCGTTACTAGTCGTTAGAAAAAAAACTATTGCAGTTAATAAAATCTTTGACACAAAAAATAGTACTTGGTTTTTCATTGGAATAGAACATTAGCTAGGATCAGACAAAATAAATTATAATATAATTGCCCGCCAAGAGCAGTAGTACTTCATATTTATAGGTATAACTACGATAAATAATCGGGTGGAACTGCGTAAGACTTGTAGTACTTCATTAATATCTTGCGAGTCCAAATCCTTATAAACCATGTTTTGTTTTAAAGTCCATGTAGTATTAGTTCTATCTTTTATAGTATTGTCAGGAACCCTGAATACAGCATTTGCACAACCCGCAAATGACAATTGTGCCGGTGCAGTTACACTTACACCGGGTACTACCAATTCTGCAGGAACAGTTTGGGCTGCAACGACCAGTGTTGGCATACCGGTTGATTGTGCAACTGGTACACCAGATGATGATGTATGGTACAAGTTTACCGCAACGGCTCTGTGTAATACGGTTACTCTTCCTGCCTTAGGAGCAAATCTTACAACCAATAACCCACAGATGCAGTTGTTTTCTGGTACCTGTGGTTCTTTAAAAACGCTTGTATGCGGAACGACTTCTTTATCATATTGTTCGTTTATTCCTGGTGACGTTTATTATGTAAGGGTTTATTCAGCAACGCTGGGAGCCTTTGGTAATGCCGCCGGATGTACTTTCAGCATTCTGGTCAGTGTAAATCCCGGTAATGATGAATGTTCATCGGCTATTCTCCTTCCAACATCGACCAGCGTATTAAAATCGGAGGGTACTGTTGTAGCTGCAACGGCAAGTCCAAGTGTTCCTATCGGAATTTGTACGGGTACTCCTAATGATGACGTCTGGTTTAAATTTGTGGCTACAAAATCTTCGCCAACTATCAGCCTGACTTCAGTGGGGACAAACCTGAATAGTTCAGGTGCCCGTATACAATTGCTTTCAGGTACCTGTGGATCGCTTGCATCGGTTTCCTGTGGTACTACTTCCATTGCTGCTTCAGGACTTACCGTTGGAAATACCTATTATGTCCGGATATATTCTAGTGGTGCTGGCGGCATTACAACAAATGGTAGTTTTAATATCAATGTGGCTAATCCAACACCAGACGTTATAACTGATTCTACTACTACCCTCTTTAATATCGATACGGTGGCTCGTCAATTAGGTTATCCATGGGAAATTAATTACGGACCAGATGATTCATTGTGGATTACTGAGGCCAGAGGTTATCGGGTACTCAGAATGAGCAAAAGCAGAACGATAGCACAGCAAAATATTGCACCTCAACAGGTGCTGAAAATTCCTTTGGGCGGTTCACAAGTTAGTTTTGACAGATCTATTGGTACCTGGCCACAAGGTGGTATGCAGGGCCTTGCTATCCATCCTGAGTTTATGACCAATCCGGCAAAACGATGGGTTTATCTTTCCTATGTATATTCCGGAACCTGTCCTGGCAGCCCTGCTGCTCCCTGTATTTTCAGGACCAAGATCGTAAGGTGCCGATTTTATTTTGCTGCCGATTTAGGTAATCCTACTAGCATTCCCAAAAGGGATACGCTTCTGATATTGGATACGGTCATTTCAAATCTTCCGGGAAGCAATGACCATAATTCAGGAAGGCTGGTGATGAGTCCTACAACTGAAGGCGGAACTTATAAACTATATTATACTATTGGTGATATGGGTGCCGGCCAGTTCAATAACGCCTCCCGAACCAACAACGCTCAAAATAAAGATACCTGTGAGGGCAAAATTCTTCGTCTAAATACGGAGCCGGATGGTGACGTTAGCTATGGCGTTACCCATGATTACAATACCTGGAGGCAGTGGATACCCAATGATAATCCATTTACACATTCAGTATTTACTACGTTACCAACGCCGATCTATAGTTACGGGCATCGAAACGCTCAGGGAATTGTTTGGGGGAATGTGGGGGGTACCTGGAGACTGTATAGTTCAGAACATGGTGATCACTCAGATGATGAATTGAATATTATTCAGGCAGGTAAAAACTATGGATGGCCAAAAGTTTCAGGCCTTGCTGATGACAACTATAATACTTATGATAATACAGTGGAGCAGTTTTCCTTCAACGATGTGCTGGCCAACCTCACTGTAAATAATGAAACAACCTGGGCAACAGCAAACGCCGCTAACTATAAGGACCCGATATTCTCATTTTTCAACTGGTCACCTGCACAAATGGAACCCAGCAATACAGGAAATATTTTTAACTGGGGTACCATCGCTCCTTCCAGTATTGATTTTTATAATGGAGCCATACCAGGATGGAAAAATTCAGTGATCATAACCTCCCTTAAATACGGGGCCTTTCGTATGAAACTAAATTCAGTTGGTGATATTATTGACAGTTCCATAACTACTCTGGCCGTTGATACTTTCCCGTTACTACATGGCTGGAGGGTCCGCGATATGGCATTCAATCCAAGCCCCAACAGTGGTGAATTTTGGGTGGTGATCGATAGCAGCGGAAATACCTCTGGTCCAACAGGTGGATTCAGTGGCGGTAACAATTCTACAAAATCTGGCGGCAAGGTGTTGAAGTTTACCTATAAAACCCTTCTTACTCTCGCTGTTGATTTTATCAGCTTTAAAGGAAAATTATTGCCAAATCAAACCATTGGCCTGGTATGGGAAGCCAATGCCGATATTAATCATGATTATTTTGATGTGCAGAAAAAGCTGAATGGTACATGGACAACCATTGGCCGTGTGACAAGCGGGCCTCCGTATAATTTTATAGATATTCATCCTCTGGAAGGAGATAATCTATATAGAATTAATGCGGTGGAGAACACTGGTAAAATGAATTATAGCAGTATTGTGAATGTCAGGTACCAGCCTTCAAATTATATCGTATCAATTTATCCAAATCCTGTTCACAACTTTATAAATTTGAAGATCAATTCACCTAAGCCGGCTAAACTGCAGGTAACTGTGGTAGATATGCAAGGTAAGATCGTTTATAAGAGTGCTCAGACCACGACAGGTGGATTAATGCAGGTAAATATTCCGGTAACGGGATGGCCAATGCAAGCTTACCTTGTTGAATTAATTGATCAGAATGGAGCGGTGATCTATACTGAAAAAGTGCTTAAGAATTAATTTGTAAGTCTAAAGTTTTTATGAAAAAGATTTTTGGAACCTTTCTCCTTCTGTTATTTTCAGCTAGTCTGTTTGCCCAGGAGGAAGGCCAGGATTCGGTGGTATTACTTTCCAAAGTCATCCTAAAAGCTTTTAGTCAGAACCGGTCCATTCCTGAAGCAACGGCTTCTGTAAATTATATTGACGCAAGAGCCTTATCAAGGTATAATAATATGTCTGTTCTTCAGGCTGTAAATAATACCGCAGGAGTAAGAATGGAGGAACGTTCACCCGGAAGTTATCGATTAAACATTAGAGGAGGTACCCTGCGTTCTACTTTCGGAGTGCGCAATATAAAGATATACTGGAATGATCTTCCATTGACCGACCCCGGAGGAAATACTTATTTTAATCAATTGTCTTTTTATAATATCGGATCCCTTGAAATAATTAAGGGCCCGGGCAGCAGTTTATATGGTGCAGGTTCGGGAGGAGTGGTGCTATTGAACTCTGACCTCAACAAAGGACAGAACAGTATCAATGCCGATCTGATCGCCGGAAGTTTTGGAACAAAAAATATCCACCTGGCTTTTAATACCAGTTCACCCGGAATTCAAAGCAAGCTGGATTATTCTCACCAGGAATCTGATGGTTACCGCAACCATACCCAAATGAGAAGAGATATCATAAGTTTCCAATCTTTAATTCAGTCTAACGAAAAAAGAGAAACTAATATACTGATCAGCTATGGAGATCTTTATTATCAAACTCCTGGTGGCCTGACAAAAAAAGAATATGACAGCGCGGCAACAATGGCCAGACCCAAAGCTGGTACCCTTCCCAGTGCGGATCAGGCAAAAGCAGCTATTTTTCAAAAAACATTTTTCTCCGGAATAAGTCAGAAGTATAAGATCAATTCGCATTTCAGTAACACCAGTTCTGTGTATGGTGCCTTTACTATTTTTAAAAATCCAACTTTCAGGGTTTATGAAAAAAGATCTGAACCGCATTTTGGGGGTCGGACTGTTTTTCAATGGAAAAAAGATCTTAAAACAGGTTTTCTCCAATTGAATTTTGGTGCAGAGGGACAGAGAGGATTTTTCAATACCAAAACCTATACAAATAGTAATGGGAATCCCGGTACACTTCAGACAGATGATGACCTGGATAACTGGACCTATTTTCTTTTCTCCCAGGCCGAGATCAAATTAAAAAATGACTGGAATTTCACAATGGGATTAAGTTCCAACAAGTCAGCTATCAGAATCACCCGTTTATCTGTCAGCAATTTTCAACCTATAAAAAGGTCCTATAATGATATCTGGACACCAAGGATAGCTGCCACAAAAAAACTGTGTAAAAAATTATGGATTTATGGGAGCTATTCAAAAGGTTTTTCTGCTCCGTTAGTTTCTGAGTTGCTACCCGGAACTGTAACTATTAATACCAGTTTACAGCCAGAGGAGAGCCGGAATTTTGAAGGCGGACTCCGAGCAAGTATATTAAATGATCATCTGTTTTTCGAGTACACTCATTTTAATTACCAGTTGACAAATACGATCGTGGTAAGAAAGGATCCTGTTAACGGAGATTATTATGTAAACGCAGGGAAAACGGAACAGATCGGGAATGAAATTCAAATGAGTTACCGGTTTAAAAGTAAGCTCTCATCATTTTTAGACAACGGAAGGTTGGAGTTTGCGTTAACCCAGTATAATTTTCATTATAGCCAGTTTAAACAGGGAGCTACAGATTTTTCAGGGAAAAAATTGCCTGGTATATCTCCTTTATCTATTGCTATCAGCTCTGATCTTGTTTTTAAACACGGACTGTCCTTTAACTTATCTTATTTTAAAAGCGGTAGTATTCAATTGAATGATGCGAATAGTTTTTCAGCTCCATCTTATGACCTGGTAAGTTTTAAATTAAATTATCAGGTTATAAAAAATGCTCACTTCATTGTACAGATACTTGCTGGCATTGATAATTTAATGGATACAAAATTCAGCTTGGGCAATGATATTAATGCCGCAGGCAATCGCTACTATAATGTGGCCGCAGGAAGATCCTGGTACGGGGGCCTGAAAATTCAAGCCCGAAAATAAGCAGGGGTAAATACTGTTCCTCTTCAGTACAAATTCTATTTCCATCTGAGCCATAGGCTATTTTGGTACTTCAACGTGGGGAAATAGCATTTTCCCTTATATGTTTTGTCGAAGCATTCTGGCAGTATAAAAGACAGGCATTATTACTTTGCATGATCCATAGGTGCAGACTATTTTAGGGGTATAAAATTTACCCTTATGAAAACAACAATTCTTCTGACTGCGGTGATGGTTAGCAGTCTCTACGCTTCAGCCAACAGTTTTCCTGAACGCATTCAGCTCAACAGTGAAAAAATTGTATCTGTAAAGCCAGATCCGGTATTCAATACTTTTCGTGCGCACAGGCAGGGAAAAGGAATCACTACCATGTGGTTCAGCAGCTCCACTCCGGCAACTGTTACCAGTTTTACAGTGATCAGAACCTATGAAGATCCTACTGATCCATATGCAGAATGGACCGTTGTTGGATCCATGAATTGCAATTCCAGCAGAAACTATCGTAATACAGATGATGGTGTATCTCCAGGTTTTGTTAGTTATCGAGTTGTTGCCAGCCTGGCCGCAGGTGGATATGTATATTCTGATATAGAGACCGTGCATATCGTGCAGCATTGATTTAGGAATTCGATGGTGTTCTAAACATCAAATTCAGTTTTGTGCAAAAGCCAGATCTATGAGGAGAATTTTAATCATACTATTTATTACAGGTCCCTTATTCCTGAGCGGGCAGATTACCACACCGGTGATAAAGGCCCGCTTCGGAGTAGATGCTGACCTGAGAGCCAATTTTTTTAGTGGCCTAACCCAAACGGGAAATGATGATTGGTTTAACCTGATCGCATCGGATACCTCCGGGAAAGCAGTAATAGATACCACAGGCGCGACGGCGATGGTTGCTGCCTACCTGGCAGATATTTCTCCTTTTCCAAAAAGAATGGCTTCATTTTTCCGGACCATGAACCGTCCCAGTTTTTCTAT
>JBKJMI010000138.1:0-2986 GCA_046596515.1 Chitinophagaceae bacterium
GAACTGATTGCTTATTTCAAAAAACAGAATGATTATTCAGGAGTTGATTATGCAAATTTGTGCCTTGCCAATAGGGCGGCACGTAACAAGCACGATTATACAACGGCATTGAATATAGCCTTACCTATTTTATCAGCATTTAAAATAAGAAATGATACCACTGGAATACTTATGGCAACCTTTGTTATCGATTTTTGCTATGAAACAACTAAAAATTATGCTGAAGCAATAAAATATGAGAAGGAGTTAATTCCAATTTATTTGGCCCGGGGAGATAAAAAAGGATTAAGTGATAATTATAATGAGATTGGCGCTATCTATGCACAAGCCTTTCTGCCCGATTCCGGATTAGTATATGCCCAACAAGCCTTAAGTATAGCCTACGAATTAAAAAATGATACACTTCTTTCTAATCCGCTTTCTACTTTAGCTGAAAACTATATAGCAAGGGGAGATTATGACCTTGCCATGCCTTTTCTAAATAAGGCAAGACAAATCATAATTCTAATTAACGAAAATTCGCTAACGATTCATACATGGCTCAACAATGATTATGCGCAGGCGCATCTTGGAATGAAACAATATGACAGCACCATTTATTATTCTCATCAATCACTTCTTTTTTCCCTGGAGTCAAATGATATCAATCAGCAATTGCGAACCTACGAATACCTGTATAAAAGTTTTGATGCCATGGACAGGAAGGACAGTTCAAATAAATATTACCACTTGGCAGGAACCATGAAAGATTCTCTTTTAAGCATGGAGAAGGTAAAAGCTATTGAGGCGATTAGTTTCAGCGCATTGCTTCGGCAACAGGAATTAGATGCTGAAAAAATAAAGGGTGAAGATGAACGAAAACAAAATATTCAATATGCTTTACTTGCTCTTGGTATATTTACTTTCATTATTTTATTTTTCTTACTCAGCAGAAGTATTGTTGTTACCGAAAAATGGATTTCATTTTTTGGAATTCTTGGATTATTAATCGTGTTTGAATTTATTAACCTTCTTATTCATCCGTTTCTTGAAAGAGTAACGCATCATTCTCCTTTATTGATGTTACTTGCATTAGTGGCAATTGCTTCTTTGCTCATTCCAATGCATCACCAAATTGAAAAATGGATTAAGGATAAAATGACGAAGAAGAATAAAACAATACGATTGGAGCATGCAAAAAAAACCATTGAAAATCTGGAAAGTAAAGACAATTCAAACTAAAGAAGAGATTGAGTAGAGTATGCTGCTAACATAGGGTTTTGCGCAAGCCTGGTCTCCGCTCGCCTCGCTCAAATAAATTTGTATCTTAGTATCGCTCGGCCAGCAGGGTCGTTTACAGTAGACCGGCCTGCGCAAAGCCCTGCACGTTGCCTGCTATTTTGCTACAACCCTCCCCGAATTAATCGCAAGAATTAACAAATGAAATGTTGTTTTTTTGGAAATTTGTCCTAAATTTGTAGACAAATGTCTAAACATATATTTTATGGCAACTTCAACAATTGATATTACAACCAAGTTAGACAAGGAAATTACGAGCATTATTAAACGCTCAAAATTTGACCACAAGTTTCTTAAAGGAAAAAGAAACATTACTTATTCGAACTTTTTTACTGATAAGTTTTTAATGATTCTTGTTATAAGACAAGGTGTAACTTATACTTTATTCAGTCTAATTAAAGATTCTACTCCTTTTACGGAGGAAAATTGGGCAGACTTTTTAGACATTTCTACAAAATCATTGCATAGATATAAGCAGACATCAAAAAGTTTTAAGCCAATTCAGTCAGAAAAAATAATTGAAATGGCAGAAGTTACAAATGTTGGTGTTGACGTATTTGGTGATATGGATAAGTTCAAATTATGGCTCGAAACTCCCAACTTTTCTTTGGGCAATTTGAAGCCAATGGAACTTTTGAAAGACTCATATGGAAAAGAGTTGGTAATAAGTGAATTGACACGAATTAACTATGGAATTTTAGTTTAATGGAAGCTTATCGTTTATCAAGAGAAATTTATGCATTTACTTTGTCGGGAAAAGGTGCTGCATTAAAAGGAGCAAGATGGAATTCAATTGGTGTAGAAATTATTTATACTGCCAATAATCGTTCTCTTGCAATGGCAGAAGTTGCAGTGCATTTTACTTTAGCAACTTTGCCGACAGACTATATGATGGTTACTATTCATATTCCAGACGATATTTCTCTTCAAAAAATAAATGTTTCTGATTTGCCAACAGACTGGAACACATTCCCTCATCCTTCGACAACTCAAGCTATAGGCGACCAATTTATTGCTGACAATAAGTTTTGTGTGCTTCAAATTCCATCAGCCGTTACCCAAGGAGATTACAACCTGCTTTTTAATCCTAATCATCCAAATTTTAAACGAATAAAAATTATAGACACGCACAAATTCCCATTTGACAAAAGAATCTTCAAATAAAACAGCAGGCAACATGAAGTTTGCTGCTATGCTAGCTGACCAATATATTATCAGCTTCATATCGCTATCAGCCCATATCCAGCCGACGGAATTCTATCAGCTTTTGTTATTATCTTCATCAACAGTTTTTCAATCAGCAGTGGCTCCGGGCTGAACATTAAAAAATACCAGCACAGCAGCAAGCCCCGCTCGTTAGCGGCAACTCTTGGACGACCTTTTAAACTTAACTGACAACTAAATGAAAATATATTTTTTACTGTTTATTACCATTGTTGCGCTGAGTAAATTGTCAACACAAGCACAGGCCCCACCCGATAGTGTTCTAAATAAATATCATACAGGTAGTTCGCAAGAAAAATATAATGCCATATACTTTTATTTAAATTCTTTTTACAAGAACGACAGCCTGCTCATTAAAAAATCATTAGAACTGATTGCTTATTTCAAAAAACAGAATGATTATTCAGGAGTTGATTATGCAAATTTGTGCCTTGCCAATAGGGCGGCACGTAACAAGCACGATTATACAACGGCATTGAATATA
>JBKJMI010000140.1:0-3539 GCA_046596515.1 Chitinophagaceae bacterium
AATGATCCTTATATGCATCACCGGGATACTCCGAGCGTGCAATGCCTACAATACTGAATTTTTCAGGCATTGATTTTTCGAGGAATAAATTATAAAGGGCGGGAGTAAGCTTGCGATAATTAAGATCTCCACTCCCACCAAAGATGAAGAAGATGGTAGAAGAAAGTTTCTTTTTATTGTCGGAACTATGATTCATAGGATTAGATGATTTTAGGATTAAGTTTAATAAATTCTTTATTGATCGGATGATTCAAACTATAAGCTCTTTTGAATTCCAAACTCTTTGAACCAAAATTGATAAGCAGACCTACGGGTAAATTATAAGCTTCTAAATAATTCATCGCCTGGGCAAGATGTACGTCATCAAGATGAGAAATTGCTTTTATTTCTACCATAATATTTTCTTCTACAAAAAAATCTACTCTTCTAGTTCCAACCTCTTCATCCCGATAATATATTTGCATTTCCTGTTCACGAACAAAATGTAAGTTATTGTATCCGAGTTCTATAGCTAAGCATCTTTGATAAATCAATTCCTGAAATCCATTACCAATCGTACTATGAACTTTCATAGCACAACCAATAATTTTATGTGTCAATTCTTCATATATCATTCCGATAAAGATTTAAAAATAGTGATTGATTTTTTTTAACCAATTCATCCTATAATCTTTTAATCTTATTAATCTTAGTTCCAGACAGTATGAAAAATTCCTGCGACATCAATTCTTTCATAGGTATGAGAACCAAAATAATCTCTTTGGGCCTGTATCAGATTAGTTGGTAACATTTCTCTGACGTAAGCATTAAAATAATTTACACAAGATGACAATCCGTTAACAGGATAATCAAAAGCAATAGCAGTGGTGACAACATTTCGCAAGCTCTGCTGTTTTGCAGAAAGTATTGTTGCAATATTTTCATCCAGTAATAAATTTTTGAGTTGAGTGTTTTTTGCAAAAGCAGTACCAAATAATTTCAACAACCCTGAACGAATGATGCATCCGCCTGTCCACACTCTTATTACTTCCGGTAATGGGATATCCATTTTTAATTCTGAAGATGCTTTACTCAACAATGCCATACCCTGTGCATAGCTAACAATAGTTGCAAAAAATAATGCATCGTGCATTTGCTTTATAAATTCGTCCCTTGGGATATTAATTTTTTTTACTTCAGCATGATATAGTTTATTCGCTTGAGTCCTTTCTTCTTTTAATGCAGAAATATTTCGCACCATAACAGCCATGTCAATTGCCGGTACCGGTTCTCCTGAATCAAGCGCCGCTCCTGAGGTCCACTTTCCTGTTCCCTTAGCACCAGCTTTATCAAGGATCATATCCACTAACATCTTATCACTTTTATCATCTTTCTCTTTAAAAATCTCCGCCGTTATCTCTAATAAATAAGATTGCATTTGTCCTTTATTCCATTCGGCAAATACGCTTTGCAATTCATCATTACTCAGTCCCAAACCATTATGCAAAATATCATAGCATTCGCTTATCAATTGCATGATTGCATACTCAATTCCATTGTGTACCATTTTTACATAATGGCCTGCGGCATCATTTCCTAAATACGCAACGCAAGGCTGATCATCAACTTTTGCTGCAACAGCTTTTAGCAAAGGTTCAACTTCTTTATAAGCATCTCTATCTCCACCGGGCATAATGCTTGGACCAAGCCTTGCGCCTTGCTCACCACCCGAAATTCCAATACCCATAAAATGCAGTTTCTTATCTTTTAAAAAATTTATCCGTTGCAAAGTATCTGTGAAGTGAGAGTTACCGCCGTCAATAATTATATCGCCTTCTTCGAGCAAAGGAATAAGTTCGGCAATAACACTATCCACTATTGGTCCTGCGGGAACAAGCATCATCAGCTTTCTTGGCTTTTGTAAAATACTCACCATTTCCTGCAAAGTATTTACACCTTTTACACTCGTGTTAGGTGTTGCACTCTTTTCAAATTTTGAGGTCTTATCAGGATTTTTGTCGTAACCAATTACTTTAAAACCATGATCGGCCATGTTTAGTAAAAGATTACTCCCCATTACCCCAAGTCCTATCATTCCAAAGTCGTATCCTGCATTTTCCATATCAAAATATTATTGATCAAATTTAAACTAAATTAATTCTAAGCTTTATTACAATACTTACACCAAAGATTTATTTTTGGCTCAAAAAAAATATGCGTTTTAATATCCGGCCGCTTTATTTACTTCTTTTTATTACTGTATTATCGTGTTCAACAACAAGAATTGCAAAAAGAGATGATGGAAAGATAGAAGTAGTTTTTGTACAGATAAATGATGTGTATGAGATAGCGCCGGTATCAGGCGGTAAAGAAGGAGGTATGGCACGAGTTGCAACAATAAAAAAAGAATACCTGCGAAAAAATCCCAATACTTTTTTAGTTATGGCAGGTGATTTTCTAAGCCCTTCAGTGTACAATAGCCTGCAATATCTGGGGCAGGGCATAAGAGGAAAGCAAATGGTAGAAGTGATGACGGTAGCGGGTACAAACCTTGCCATATTTGGCAATCATGAATTTGATATTACTGAAAAAGAGTTGCAGGACAGGATAAACGAATCACAATTTGATTGGATATCATCCAATACATTTCATGTAAAGAATGGTAAAATAACTCCTTTTGAAAAACACCAGGGCACAGAGGTTACTCCGTTTCCCAACAAATATATTATGCTGTTGAAAGATGCTGATGGCACTACCGCAAAGATTGGGGTTATCGGGCTAACCATCCCTTTTACCAAAGCAGATTATGTGAGCTATAGTGATCCTTTGCAGGCTGCAAAAAAAATATATGCTGAACTTAAAGATTCATGTGATGCCGTGATAGCAATAACACATCAGCTTATGGAAGATGATGTGATGCTGGCGCAGCAGATACCCGGACTGGCGGCAATTATGGGAGGGCATGAGCATGACATGCGATATCAAAAAGTGGGAAACGTTTACATTACAAAGGCTCACGCAAATGCACGCTCTGCCTATATCGTAAAACTAAACATCAATAAAAAACATAAAGAAACAAACGTTACCACCACGCTTAAATATCTAAATGAATCTGTTGCCCTTGATAGCGTTACCAATGAGTATGTTGGTAAATGGACAAAGATCGCCAACGACAATTATGGCTCTCTGGGCTTTGATGCAAATAAAGTTGTTATGGCAACCGGTGAAATATTGGATGGCCGAGAGAGTGAAATAAGAAGGAGGTTCACTAATCTTTCCAAGTTAATTGTTGAAGCAATTGCACATGCGTGCCCCCAAGCTGATGTAGTATTAATGAATTCGGGGTCAATAAGAATTGATGATTTTTTACCACCTCCAATAACACAATATGATATTATAAGAAGCCTGCCGTTTGGCGGCGGTATACACGAAGCGGATATGAAAGGAGGACTGTTGATAGAAACATTGAATGCCGGCAGAAAAAATATCGGCATAGGTGGTTTTTTAATTTATCACCCTGTTGAATTTGATGCTACTACAAATGTTTGGTCACTAAAAGG
>JBKJMI010000017.1:0-3091 GCA_046596515.1 Chitinophagaceae bacterium
TAATTTACTATCCAGTTTAAATGGCCATTGCGTGGCATATCTTTTTTACCCAGACTTTTTCCATTGAGGAACAACTCCACATTATCTGCATTTGTATTTACCCAAACTTCTACCGGATCACCGGTTTTTTTATCCCAGCTCGCAGCTTTCTCAGGAAAATTCCAATGAGGAGAGATCTTCAAAACATCTTTATCTGTCCACCAGCTCTGATAATAATAATAGATATTCTTTGGAAAGCCGCACATATCCATGATACCAAAATGGGAATTGATATTCGGCCATTCATAAGGTGTAGGTTCCCCTCTGTAATCAAAACCTGTCCATACAAATCCGCCCATAAAATAATCATGCGTGGCCGCTTCTGTCCACCATGTCTCAGCTCTTGTGGCCCATGGTGGAAAAGTAATATCCTGATCCGGTACATAGGCACGCACGGTATCTTTCTCATATACTCCTCTTGTGGTAATAGTACTTCCCATTTCAGAACCAAATAATGGCTGGTCAGGATGCGCCAGATGATAAGCAGCCGCGGTTTGATGACGATAATTAAATCCTCTTACCGGTATCATTTCATTTACTCCGTAAAAACTATTGCCATTATCTCCTGCATAACTGGCGGTACGTGATGGATCCCAATCTTTTAATTTTCTAAGCATGGTCTGCGCTACCCGTCGACCGTTACTATAATTATGTACGGCCCATTCTTCATTGCCAATGGACCAGAGAAATACGGAGGCATGATTACGATCTCTTTTTACCAGTTTCTCAAACTGATCCAGATATTCAGGGGTACTGCTTAGTAATCTGGTCTCATCCATCACCATCATACCCAGACTATCACATGCTTCCAGTAATTCAGGTGTAGGCGGATTATGCGAAGTACGATATGCATTCACTCCCATATCTTTCAATAATCTTACACGGTAATATTGTAAACCATCAGGCAGGGCCGAACCTACTCCTGCATGATCCTGGTGATTACATACTCCCTGAATTTTCATTGGTACACCATTCAGAAAAAATCCTTTGGTGGTGAATTCAAATTTCCGAATACCAAATCGTTGCTTTACCTGATCGATTATCTTTCCATTTTGTTTTATCACCGATATCACTCTGTATAAATACGGATCATCGAGTGACCAGGGCCTGACATTATTTAATGATAATGTATTGGTGAATGAACCAGTCCCATTCAGTTTTAAGGAAAGAGGTTGCTCTTTTGTACTGGCCAGAACCTTACCATCCCTATCAGTAATAAAAGATTGAACAGTGACCGATTCAGCATTCATCGATTCATTACTTATATCCGTTTGAATGTTCACCGTTGAGTTTTTCCTATCAAGACTAGCATAGATAAATAATCCGTTCTCCGGAATATGTACATTCTGATATTGATTCAGCCATACATGACGATAAATGCCCGCGCCTTCATAGAACCATCCTTCATCCTGCGAGGCATCGGCTCTAACCACCAGAACATTATCAGCATCAAAATTCACGATATCAGTCACATCAAAGGATACGCCGATATAACCACCTTTATTATTTCCCAGGTAAAATCCATTAAGCCAGAAATTCGCATCGCGGAACACGCCATCAAATTGTAACTGAAATCTTGTACCAGAATCGTTCCTCGCAATATTGAAATGCTTTCTATACCAGCCAATGCTGTTCTCCGGAAACAAACCTCCTACTGGTTTATAACCATGCGCCATCAGATCATCATTATTTTTATAGGCGAAGGGAAGTTCTACCACCCAGTCATGAGGGATATCCAGTTTTCTCCATTTACTATCATCAAATTTTATAGGGATAGCTGTATTCGGCGCCACACTGGCCTTGGAAAAAATATTAGAGATGGTATAATTAAAATCTTTTAATGCATCAGCTGCATGACCAGGATGAAATTTCCAGTCACGGTCGAAATTTATATGGCTTCGTTGTGCAGACAGGTTTATTCCCACCAATAGGAAGACAAATAAAAGTAGATTGGTGATTCCGTTTTTCATAGAGGAAAGTTATTAAACTATTAGCGTTAATGATATAAGGCAGGCACAAAAAAAAATGGCTGTCTTTCGACAGCCACCTTTCTATTTCTAAGACCAATGCTTTAGTTTTTCTTCAGCTTATAGCTGTAGTTACCAGCAATACCGATATTCAGTGTGATGGTATAGTTGCCTGCAACAGTTACAGGAATATTTGATCCGCCATATTCTGGTTTGTTATCGATCGGATTATTATTGTCACCGAAGTTGAGGCCCCAGTCATTATTTGCTCTGAATTTCATTTCACCAACGGTCAGGTCTGCAGTAATACTCCAGGAACCATTTGCTGGGTTGAATGTCATAGCTGTACTGCCTCCCCAACCGCCTGGTGTAGCGTTACCAATGATACCCCAGGTATTGATCTTGGTGTAGTCCCAGGTCATACTATTAGTATTAGCACGAATCAGATAAAGTCCGGCAATACCTACACCGCCTGTAGGCAGGGCCAGGTCACTTCCACCATTGGTAAGTGTGCCAACTCCACCACCGAAATCACCTGCACCCCAGTTATTTCCCTTTACCAATTTAAACCTAGGTGCAGCATTATTGAAAATAATATATCCTTCATATCCACCGTACCCGCCGTTTCTTGTATTCACGATCTGAGGAGCTGTTGGAGGATCCCATCCCTGATAATTACCAGCCACATTGAGTGAAGCCGGATATGAATAAGAAACAATATCCAGATAAGAAGTAACAGTCAGGCTTACTACATTGGAATAAATTGGGTCTACGTTAGTACCAACACTTGATTTGATACGTACCTGTACAGGTGTTGCTACGCCATCATTGATGATCTCCTGCATTTTTGCATTGAACTCCGCTACAGTAAATGTTTTTGTCAATGCAGTACCCATACCAATTTCAGTGGTTGTGGCAGGAGAAGCGAAGTTCGTGCCGCCTTTACACAGTTGAATTGTATAGGTGATAGCTGCAGAATATCCGAAATCCGCTTTAGCCCAGGTAAGAATAGTTGCTGTGCTGGCAGCATTGGCCTGCAGAAGCACCAGCGTAGTAGCCGAAGAGGTTAAGGCTGTAGCTCCGCC
>JBKJMI010000041.1:0-24504 GCA_046596515.1 Chitinophagaceae bacterium
TTCAAATCTATATTTTATGAAATCATTTAGCCAATGCTCCGCTTCTTTAAAAGTGGATACAAAAAGGTAGTTGCCCTTTACCGTTCCATAGTTTTGAGAAAAATGATGCTGCACATATTCTTTTGCTTCCAGAATATATTTGTTTGGTTTTGGGAAATGAAAAACGGGGGCAGCTTCTTTCTTAGGAAACCTCATCCTGTTTTCGGAATCAAAGGTCCACTTGCCGCCTGTTGGCTTGCCATCTGCTTCCAGTAATAATTTACGCTGCTTTCGCTGCTGGATATAGAAATCTGTTTGGAAATAAGTTTTCTTTTTGCTGAAATAATCAGCCACTTCGTTCATTGTATTTAGGAAGGCTGGAGTTGCATAGACCGTTAGGACTATAGAATAGTTTTGACAGGCCTTCCTGATACGTTTATTTAACCAGTCATCCACCGGATCGGCCATGTGAATATGGGTAACCTTCTGTTGAAATAAGAAGAAAATCAATTTCCCAACCTCATTTCTTTCATCGGTGGAATCAATATATTGGACTGGAAAATTTTGTTCTTTGAGATAAGCCTCATAAAATTTCATCCCTGAACGATGGAGCATGATCTTATGCTAATGAAAATTATATTGACGAAAGAAAAGCCACTCTTCCACGAGGTAAACCTGCCTGTTTTTCTGAAGGGCAGGGTGATGCTCAAAAAGCTGATGGGGAAAAATTAAAGCTATTTCACTCATAACGGTTTAAAACAATTTTCACTTTGTATTGTTCATAAATCTGTTAAGATTCCAGATATGGCATTCAACGATTAATAGTATAATTAGAATGGCTGCGGGAACATTTTGATGGAAAATAATGGAAAAGAGGCGTAGGCTTTATTTCTGAAATGGTACCAACGTCTTTAGTGGCAGGGGTGGCTAATCTATTTTACAATGAGCATTATAGTTCGGTTAAAATGAAACATCCCATTGATATAAATAACTTCTTAAGTAAGGAGTTCGGAGTTTCCATGAAGGACAAACGGTAAAAATAATTCCCCTAATCGTCCCCCCAAAGAAAAACCCTCATCAAACATAAGCCTGATAAGGGTTTAAATTAATTCTCTGTGATCCCGCTGGGACTCGAACCCAGGGCCCCAACATTAAAAGTGTTGTGCTCTACCAACTGAGCTACGAGATCGACCTGTTCTCAAAAATCGGTTGAATCGGGCGAACCTTTTTTATCCGTTTTTGGGAGGGCAAAAATACGGGTTGCGCAGTTTTATACCAAAAATTTTTTAAGCTACTAAAGCTTCATAATTCCTGCCTCCTTGCCAGAAGTCTTGTATTTGGCTGTTCTTAGTGCTATCCTTATAATTCGTGTATTTCGTGTCCTGTATTTATAGAAATTTCAATCTCTTTCAAGGTACTTGAACAATTTATCCAGCATTAATATATAACTCTCCACCCGACCATGCTCCGTTTCAATATTGATATATCGAAGTCCCCGTAAACCGCAATAAACACTCAAAGATCCATCTTTTTTTACTGCGCCATTATCCTGCCAGATCGTATTGAAACCCGCCGCAGCCATAGCTCTGTAAATTCCTTCATCGGTTGTTAAGGCAATATCATCCCGATCATTTGATAGTTGAAACTGTACCGCCCTCACATCACTGATCCTGTCGCCACCGGGTAAATAATTTTTTATGGAATAATTTCCTTCAGTATTATTATGCAAGGCAACAATGCAGGAGATCTTTTCGGGGATCATATCCAATATACGCTGACCAAATTTTTCAATCTCCACCACCACCCAGGGAGCATAACATCTGTTCTCATTCAGCGATCGTTCAATTCCCTCCCGACTGAATATTCTGTTGGGATCAACTATAAATTTTTTCCCTCTGAACCTGAATCGTATCATTCGCTCATTGCCATTCTCTATCCTGATCAATGTGCCTCCCTGCTGCTCCAGCAAGGCTCTGGCAGCCTGCACCGAAGTGGCTTCATTGTCATGCAGATTCACATAAACTATATCACGACGATTGCCATATTGCGAAACTCTGATAGGAATTTTAGTATCTGCCAATTCATAAATTACAATTGTCTCCGTGGGAATATAAAATGCTGAAGAAATCATAATGGAACTACTATCCACAGGTTGCGAATAAGAAATGGAACTGATCCATAAAAAGAGAATGGGTAATGCTTGTCTGATCATCCGGAAAACTAAAATACTGAAAACATATTACTATACCCCGTAATGGGTATTTAAGTTGAATAAGTGAATAAGTGAATAGGTGAATGCCTGCCTGACGGCAGGCAAGGGTCAATGAGTGAATAGTGAATTTTGATGAATGCGCACTCAACCCCCTCTACCCCTCAACAGCTCAACTGTTGTTTAGCTCAGTTCTTCCTTCATTTTCTGCATCACCTGCTTTTCAATCATCAGCTTTGCCAGCCTGATCATATTGCAGAAGGCAAGTGCACCAGATATTCCATGACCAATGATCACAGGTTTGGATACACCCAGAACCGGGGTGCCTCCATAATTTTCAAAATTGAAACGGTTGAAGAACTCATCCTCTAGGTTTCTTTGCTTTCCTATATCGTAAAGTGATTCGGCCATTTTCAACAGGATATTTCCTGTAAATCCTTCGCAGACCATTACATCGGCTCTGTCGATCAGGAGATCGCGGCCCTCAATATTTCCAATGAAATTTATATGCTTATTTTCTTTCAGAAGTGGATAGGCCGATTGCGCCAGAAGATTTCCTTTGCCCTCTTCTTCACCAACATTGATCAATGCTACTCGTGGTTTTACTATATCCAAGATCAATTGCGCATATACACTTCCCATAATAGCAAACTGATTCAATTGTTCCGGTTTGCAATCTGCATTTAATCCTACATCCAGTAAAATTCCTGAGCCACCACTTACCTTAGGTACAATGGTTGAAATGGCTGGACGAATTACCCCTTCCAATGCTTTTATGCTGAACAATGTTCCTACCAGCATAGCGCCGGTATTACCTGCACTAATAAAGGCATCCATTTTTCCGGAAGCCAGTAATTGAAATCCCACAGAAATAGAAGATCGGGGTTTGTCTTTTAATGCCCGGATAGGTGAATCATCCATATCAATGACCTGGTCGGTATGTACAATAGTCAGATGATCGTTTGAAATGCCTTGTTCTTTTAATAAAGCTTCAATGGTTGGCTGATCGCCGAGGAGCAGGAGAGATGCGGGAGTATCGGCAGACTTAAAATATAGAGAGAGGCCCTTCGCTGCTTCCAGCGGAGCATAATCACCTCCCATCATATCAATACCGATAGTCATGGTTCCACAAATAAAAAAATACCATCCCGGAATGTTCCGGGATCGGTATTTAACGAGTTAGTGCGAAAAAAATTACTTAACAGGAGTTTCAGCGACAACCTTCCCTTTGTAAAACAATTTTCCTTCACTTACGTGAGCGCGGTGACGAACATGTGTTTCGCCGGTCGTGCTGTCGGTAGTTAAAGTCGTTTCAGTGGCCTTATAATGGGTCCTGCGCTTTGCACTTCTTTGCTGACTATGTCTGCGTTTCGGATTTGGCATATCTGTAAAATTAAAAAGTCAATATTTATATTTCGATCCTATTGATCTAGTCCCTTGAATTTTTCCAATCCTTTCCAGATCGGGTTACCTTTTTTCTTTCTCTCTTCTTCTTCAGCAACTTCCAGTTTCTTCAGCAGGTCCATCGCATTCTTATTACAATGAGGACCGTCCATATTTTCAAAGGTACAGACCTTCTGCATCGGGATGCTCAGGTTGATGAACTCATATATCCAGTTGGCAACATCAAAATGGCCCTCACCATTGGCAATATAATACACATCGGGATCATCCTCCTGGTCGTTCATCAGTTCGGGTTCATCCACCATCTTAACTGTGATGTTGAATTCGTCCCAAAGCTCCAGAGGAAGGTTGCTATTACAACGATCGCATACCGTTTCCAGTACTCCACCTACTTCAAATTTCAAAAGCATAAAGCTGCTTTTGCGGTCAAGTGATAATTTCACATGAGCCTTGCAGTTTTTAAAGTCCTGCTGCTGGTATGCTTCAAAGAACCTATCGTCAATCTCATAATCGTAGTCATGGATACCCGGTTTCAACCCTACAAAAGCTATTTCGAAATCCCTGCGCCGGCCCATGTGCGTACTTTTAAAGAGTGTGCAAAGGTAGGAAAAATAAGCGAAATTTTCAGGCTGATTTTCGATTATTTTTGTGCCACGAACCTGTTAAAAGGCTGATTTTGAAGTTACTTAAAAATAAATTGTTTGCAAGCACTACTATCCCGAATATTTAGCCGCCTTATGAAAAGCTGGAGCTGGGTGCTTCTGATCCTCCTTACTATCGCCATAAAATGGGTCTCTCTTTATCCTGATTGGGTGGAAAGGAACTATAGTCTGGCTGCTTACCCTTTGATTTCCAGGGTACAACGACTGCTATTTGGATGGATACCCATAAGTGTAGGTGATCTGGTATATGGTTTTCTCTGGCTGGTGGTGTTTTATAAGACCTGGGTCCTGATCCGCGACCTGTTCCGGAAAAAAGTTAACCGCCATTACCTGCTCAATGGCCTCCAGCAGATCTTCTTTTTTATACTGTTTGTGTATGTTTTCTTCAACCTGCTCTGGGGACTGAATTATAACCGAACTGGTATCGCAGGCCAATTGGGGCTGGATGTAAAAAAATATTCCGTGGCCGACCTTGACACATTGACCCAGGCAATAGAGATAAAACTGAATTATTATGCCGGACTTGTCACTGAAGCCCAAAGAGATTCATTCAATAAAAAAAGCAGATTATTTCATACTGCAGGACATGCTTACCAGGATGCGGCAAAAAAATATTCTTTTCTAAATTTTGAAGGAAACTCGGTGAAGCCTTCCCTTTATAGTTACCTGGGAAATTATCTTGGCTTCCAGGGTTATTATAATCCCTTTTCCGGCGAAGCGCAGGTAAACACTACTATCCCTCGTTTTATTGAACCTTTCGTTACGGCACATGAGATCGCCCATCAATTGGGTTATGCAAAAGAGAACGAGGCCAATTTTGTTGGCTTCCTCGCTACGCATCGGTTTGCCAACAATGCATTTCTTTATTCGGTGTACTATGATATGTATAATTATTGCATCATCGAACTCGGCAACTCAGATACTACGCTGGCCAAAGCTTCGGTGGAGCAATTACATCCTCAGGTAAGAAAAGATATCAGAGCCTACCGGGCTTTTTATAAGCAATATCGTAATCCCGTTGAACCAATAGTGATGTGGGGCTATGGACAATTTCTAAAAGCGAATAATCAACCGGAAGGGAAGAGAAGCTATAACCAGGTGGTCCAATGGTTGATTGCTTTTTACAAGAAATTTGGAGTGTCTGAACTTTAAGCTGCTGGGCTATGAGCCAAGAGCTTCAAGCCTAGAGCCTGCTTTGTAATTCATTTAGGAGATTTGAATTATAAACGAGACAAATGAGCTAAGCGAATCATTAGTGTAATTGGCTGTTATTCGTGTATTTCGTGCAATTAGTGTAATTCGTGTTCCTGAATTTAAGAGTTAAGCCTCCAAATAGTATAATTCAAAATACCCGCAAAACTCACCCAACTTATATAAGGAACCAAAAGCCACGCAGCAAGTGAACTGATTTTCCCAAATGAAAAAATAGTAATCAGGATCAATACCCACATAACTACTATTTCTGCAAATGCCCAACCAGGTTGATGCAATTCAAAAAAGATTAACGACCAGAAAAAATTAAAAACTAATTGCAAAGAAAAAAATAAAACTGCTTTACTTTTTACTTCATAACTCGCTTCCGATTTCCAAATAAGGAACAAAGCAATTCCCATCAAAATGTAAAGTGTGGTCCAGACCGGACCGAATATCCAGCTGGGTGGATTCCATGAAGGTTTTTGAATGGTCTGATACCAGCCTGTAACATTCCCGGCGGTAAAAAATCCGCTGGTAAGCCCTACTGTAAGTGGGATTAAGATGGCAATGATAAGTTTTGCTGTGTTACTCACTAATATTTGACAAATGAGAGTGAAAATTGTTTGATTCACCAGGAATTCTTCCACATCATACTCTCCACTGGCACATCGGGCTGATGACTGTATTTAGAGTTCTTTTTCTGATCATATTTCACCAGGATCTCGCCATCAACAGGGAAATAGATGAGCTGCCCGATAGGCATGCCTTTATAGACCTTTACGGGTTGCTTTACGGAGATCTCAAGTGTCCAGTTGCCACAGAATCCAACATCGCCTTTCCCAGCAGTGGCGTGTATATCGATACCTAAGCGACCGGTAGATGATTTTCCTTCGAGAAAGGGAACATGCGCATGTGTCTCGGTGTATTCGAGTGTAACACCCAGATAAAAAATATGCGGATAGAGTACAATGCCTTCATCCGGTATTTCAAAAAGCTCGATGGTATTGTGTTTTTTCGCGTCGATCTGGTGATCCTTATAAGTGGCCAGGGTCTTGCCCAGGTGCACATCATAGGAATTGGAACCAAGACATTCCCGGTCGTAAGGACTAACTTTTATAGTGCCTTTCTCCATTTCTTCCAGTATCCGCTTATCAGAGAGTATCATTTTCTATCTTCGGTTTGGTAACGACACAAAATAAAGATGAAACCCTGATCCATGCCGGTTTTTTATCAACAACAAATGAACGATGACACCCGCCTGGGGATCTGGAAGATCGAGGAAACGGAAGAATTCTTCCGTAACAATGTGCCTGTGCACAGGGATGTGACCCATCCGCATAAGAGATTACAGCATCTGGCGGGCCGCTTTCTGCTGCAATACCTGTTCCCTGATTTTCCTTATAAACTGGTCCAGATCGCGGATACCCGCAAGCCCTTTCTTCCCGATGAGCAATATCATTTCAGTATTTCTCATTGCGGTGATTATGCCGCAGCTATTGTGAGTCGTTCAAGCAGGGTAGGTATTGATGTGGAAGAACCCAAAGAAAAGATCCTTCGCATTGCCGGAAAATTTACCTCAGTTGAAGAATTAAAAAGATTGGGGTTGCAAAAAGAAAGAATTGATCAGGAAATATTCACCATGATCTGGTCGGCCAAAGAAGCTGTATTCAAATGGTATGGAGATGGGGGTGTTGATTTTAGAAATGATATTCAGTTGAACGGCTTGAACCAGGACACTAAAGAAATTGATTGTTTCTTCGTTAAATCGAATGCAGATTTGAAGATAGGCTATGAATTAATGGATGGAATTGTTTGCTCATGGGTGCTGTAATAATTAGTAATTAATAATTACTAATCCAACAAATCAGAATCATCGCCCTCAATTAAGTTTAAGTCCACCTCCATTCCTGAAATTCCTTCTATTGATCCCCGTATATGAGTTGAATTCAGCATGACTTTCTCCAATTGCTTTTCTCTTGCTTTCCATAATTTCTCCATGGCATCCCTTTCTTTCTGAATGGAAATTTTCATCGACATAAATCCTTCACGGATGGCCTTCCACTGTTCAGCAAATTCATTGGAGGTTAAATAATCATACAGCAGGTGCATTTTATCTCCTCTGTTATCCTGGCTTTTTAATGCCACAGAAAGTTTTATGATTCCTGCCCTTATAAATTGAACAACTGACTTTACTTCGGAAAATGAACAGATCCAAACGCCATCTTTTTCTCCAAAATGCTCCATATCCTTTGGCATGGACTTAGTAACGATAACAGCGATCTCAGCCCCCAGATTACGCATATCCGCTTTTAGTTTTTCGATCCACTCATTGGAGAAACTGCTGGTGCGTTTGCTCTCATAAATGATCTTACCACATTCCTGTCCGAAATTATTTCTAACTATCTGTATACAATCGGCGCCCTTCACACCTTTTCCTACTTCTTCAATTGAGTCAAAAGGAAATGTGCTCCTTAACATTTCTTCCAGAGCCAGTTCCTGTGCCTCGCCCTGAGATTGCATGGATCCCTGCTCGGCTTTTCGTCTCATTTCTTCCGCCAGTTTTTTCTGTACATCCAGCTTTTCTTCCATTTCTTTCATCTTAAGCTGGTATTCTGTTTCGCGGGCAGCCATGCGTTGCTCTTCAAGTCCGCGGATCTCTATTGATAATTTTTCTCTATCCTTCTGCAACTGTTTTTGAATATTCAGTTCCATTTCTGCTTCCTTATTCTTCAGTTCCTGTTCTTTTTTCAGATACTCAACCTGCTGTTTTCTTGCCTCCAGCAATTTTTCTTCATTTTCTTTATAATTCTGCTGAAGCATGGAAAGCTTCTGTTCAAAATCAGAGGTAATGGTCCTGCGAATATTTTCCTCGAGACTTGATTGTATTTTTTTTCTCTCCTCATTGATCCGGAGTTCGTATTCCTCGGTCTTTTTCTTTTGCCACTCGATGGCTTTTCTATTCAATTCTTTTTCCACTTCCTCCCGGATGGCATCGGTAGGGGCGAATTCGTGTTTGCAATTGGGACAGGTAATATTTGTGGACATAAACGAGGTTTGAAAGGTCAAATGTACTGGATAGGAGGGCTGCCATCAAATTGACTATGGTGGATAGCCTGATTTTTTTTATTTTTAATAAGAATGTGGAGAGACTTCAAATACCTGGTTGCCTATATCATCCCATTTTCTGGATGGGTATCTATACATTATAATGGATGGTGGAGCTGGTCCACTATGATCGTGGCTTTTGGGATCATTCCAGTCTTAGATGCCGTGCTGCCGGGTTCTACCGCCAATATTCCAGCAGAGAAAGAAGCCTCCAGATCAAAAATGATCTTCTTCGATATCCTTCTTTTTCTATCCTCGCCTATTTGCTTCGCTCTGCTCTGGTATTATTTTCATACTGTGAGCAATCTTCCATTCTCTGCTGCCGATCTCTGGGGAAAAACAATTTCCTCCGGCATAGTGCTGGGCGCCCTTGGAATTAATGTGGCCCATGAATTAGGTCACCGCACCGGAAAGCTGTCCATATTCTTTGCAAAGGCTGGTCTGCTTCCTGTATTGTATCAGCATTTTATTATTGAACATAATCGAGGTCACCATAAACTGGTAGCTACCGATGCCGATCCGGCCACGTCCAGAAAAAATGAATGGCTATATATTTTCATTTTAAGATCTATTGTCGGACAATATATCCATGCCTGGAAACTGGAGAGCCTGCGGCTTTTTAAAAAAGGATCATCTGTTTATGGATTTGAAAATGCTATGATCAGGTTTACGATCTGGAACCTTCTATATCTGGCATTTATTGGTATTTTATTTGGATGGAACTGGGTTCCATTTGCATTAGCGATCGCAATTACTGGTGTTCTACTTTTAGAGACCATTAATTATATAGAACATTATGGTTTGAAAAGAAAAATACTCCCTGATGGAAAACCAGAAATGGTAACCCCACGTCATTCATGGAACAGTGATCATGAAATGGGGCGTATCATGTTATTTGAACTGACCCGTCATAGTGATCATCATTATCGTGCTTCCAGAAAATATCAGATCCTTCGTCATCTTGATGAAAGTCCGCAGTTGCCTACTGGTTATCCAGGCAGCATGCTGATGGCAGCTATTCCGCCTCTATGGTTTAGTGTGATGAATAAAAGAATTCAAAAAAGCGAACATGAATAAAAGAAATTTTCTCCGAAATCTGGTCCTGACTGCTGCCGGCGCTTCTCTTAGTCTGGAATCCATGGCAAGAATGTTTGAATCAAGAAAAGATCTGACTGCCTGGCAACTTGCATCAGATAATGATTTCTGGGATGAGATAAGGAAAAACTATTTGCTAAAACCCGATTATATCAACCTGGAGAATGGGTATTATAATTTTCTTCCTCAGCCAATTCTTGAAAAATATATTCAGCATATACGTGATATCAATTTACAGGGATCTTATTATATGCGTACCGTGCAATGGGATAATAAAAAAAGAGTGGCAGATAAACTGGCATTGATCGCGGGATGTGAACCTGGAGAATTAGTGATTACTCGTAACACCACTGAATCACTTGATCTGGTGATCAGCGGCATGGAGTGGCAGAAAGATGATGAAGCGGTATTCGCAGATCAGGATTATGGATCAATGCAGGATATGTTCAAACAGGTATCTGATCGCTTTGGGGTAAAATTGGTAAAGGTTTCAGTTCCCAATATTCCTTTATCAGATGAAGAAATAGTTTCAGTTTATGAGAAGGCAATTACTTCGAAGACAAAATTGCTGATGGTTTGTCATATAATTAATATCAGCGGACATATTCTTCCGATAAAAAAAATCTGCGATATGGCTCATAGCAAGGGTGTGGAAGTCATGGTTGATGGAGCGCATGCCTTCGCGCATTTCCGCTATCGGATCGATGAATTGGATTGTGATTATTATGGCACTTCTCTTCATAAATGGATGAGTGCTCCGCTGGGCGCGGGTTTTCTTTATATAAATAAAAACAGGATTCCGAAATTATGGCCGGTATTTGCCGACTGGACAACAGATAAAAAAGATATTCGCCGGCTAAATCATACCGGTACACATCCTTGCGCTACCGATCTGACTATTGAAGATTCTATTGATTATTATAATATGATAGGAGCGGAGCGAAAAGAAAAAAGACTTCTATACCTGCAACGCTACTGGACAAGTAAGGTTAAAGATATTCCGGGCGTAGTGATCAATACTCCTTTAGTAGATGGTAGATCATGTGGTATTGCCAACGTAGGTATTAAAGGAATGGATCCTGCCGTATTAGCTAAAAGATTAATGGACGAGCATAAAGTTTTTACGGTGTCAATTAATTATGCCAACATAATTGGTTGCCGCATTTGTCCGAATGTATACACCAGTATTTCGGAGCTGGATAGTTTTGCAGAAGCGATAAGTAAGTTAGCTGCTAAAGCATAAAAAACCCCGCATTTGCGGGGTTCTGTGCCCTGGGCCGGAGTTGAACCGGCACGACCATTGCTGATCACAGGATTTTAAGTCCGGCGTGTCTACCAATTTCACCACCAGGGCAGAAAAAAAAATCCCCTCTTGTTCAAGAGAGGATCTTTGAGCGGAAGACCGGGCTCGAACCGGCCACCCCGACCTTGGCAAGGTCGTGCTCTACCAAATGAGCTACTTCCGCCTGTTTTGGGATCAAATCCCGTTATGTAAAAGAGCTAAAGGGGACGCAAAAATAAGGGTTGCGCCCTTTTTAAAAAAGAAAATGGTCAAGATTATTTGTACTTAGGGGTATAAAGGGTGCTTTCCTGTACCGGCACCTGTATCTTCTCATAACGCTTGGTATACAGCATAAAACATCCCCCAAGGATAAAGCAGACCAGGCACGCTACCTGCAGATAAAAAAGAAACGCAGAAGAAGAGACCCAGCTATGTGTAAAATCGCTGTCCTGCACCTTTTTTAATTCCTGATGGTATTCCTGCTGATTGTTCATACAAAAAATTTGTGCTGCAAAAATAAGGGTTAAGAGAAAAAAATCAGCTCGTTTTACTCACAATTTCACTGAAATACCGCTTTTTACGAGCAAAATGCTTCCAGGCCACATTTCCATGATAGTAACCCTTCAGTTTTTTTTGCCTGTTTAATGGATGTTTAGTCCCAGGACGAATAAATAACCACCATTTCACGAAAGCCCATTCTGCCTTCATCACGGCTCTGAAATATCCTGGATCACCACCTACTAAAGCTTTTAATGCGGAAACTCCATCCAGTGCCAGTCGCATTGGCATAATCCAAAGTCTTTTTATTAAAGGCAGATTCCGGCATAACATGATTCGGTTGTTTCGGAAATTCAAAAACGTCTTTAATGAATCTCCATGAGGCAGGGTTCCACCACCTACATGATAGACAACTGAATCAGGACAAGCATAGATATCATATCCTGCAAGTTGAATTCTCCAGCATAGATCGATCTCTTCCTGGTGAGCAAAAAAGTATTCATCAAATCCATCCATCTCATGAAATACGCGGGCGCGAATAAATAAAGCGGCACCCGTGGCCCAGAAAACCGGAGCTATATCATCATATTGACCATTATCTTCTTCGCAAATATTAAATATTCTTCCTCTCACAAAAGGATAACCCATACTATCCATCCAACCTCCGGCCCCGCCGGCATATTCAAAAAATCGTTTGTCTTTTTGCCATAATAATTTTGGCTGACAGGCCGCGATATTTTTATTTGCCTCCAGGAGATTCACCAAGGGCTCAAGCCATCCTTGAGTAACTTCTACATCGGAATTCAACAGTACATAATATTCAGAAGCCACTTGTTTAAGCGCTTCATTATATCCTTTGGCAAAGCCATGATTTTTTTCAAAAATTATTATTCGTAACTGTGGATAATGCTGACGAAGAAACTCAATAGAATCATCAGTAGATCCGTTATCTGCAATGATGATCTCCATATTTCCATAGGTAGTTGCCTGCAAATAGGGCAGGAACTGTTCAAGGAAATTTCGGCCATTCCAGTTCAGAATAACTACAGAAACGAGGGGAAGATGATCCAAGAGAAGAATTTATTTGACCAAAAATAAGGGAACTCTAATAATCACGATATTTACCTTAATGATCAGGCAATATTTAAACTTGCGGACCTTCCTGGCCATCGTGGCGATCTTTATCGTCAGTGGTACCATCATTTACTCTCAGTATCTCGCGAGAAAAATAGAGAAGGATGAAAAGACCAGGGTGGAACAATGGTTCCTGGCCGGAAAATTTATCAGCTCACCTGATAGTCTGCCTCCTGATATTGGTTTTGCTACCCGAATCATCACAGACAATAAAACAATTCCTATTATTGAGACCGACGAAAATGACCATATCACCCAATCGGTGAACCTCGATTCGGTGAAATCATTAGATAAAAAATACCTGGAAGGAAAACTGGCCGAGTTCCGTGCCCAGCACGCGCCATTTGAATGGCAGGATCCACGAGATTCTTCTATTCGAAATCGTTATTATTATGGCAATTCCAAATTACTGGCAGAAGTAAGATATTATCCAATTATTCAGTTGCTGATTGTAACACTATTTATTCTTATCATATTTCTTTCCCTTCGGGGAAGTTATCGCTCTACGCAAAACCAGGTATGGGCAGGTATGGCAAAGGAAACGGCTCATCAATTGGGTACTCCGGTTTCTTCATTGGAAGGTTGGGTGGAAATGCTGAAAGAAAAAGAGATCGATCAGCAAATTCTGCAGGAATTGGAAAAAGATGTGAGTCGTTTACGATTGATCTCCGACCGCTTTGGAAAAATTGGTAGTCGTCCGCAATTAGAAGAGATGGACCTGGTTCAACAGATCCGTCATATGATGGATTACATGAAAAAAAGAGCCACGGGGAAAATTGTTTTCGGAATGAATACCCATGAAGAAAAGATCATTACAGCGCATATATCTCCACCATTATTTGACTGGGTCATTGAGAACCTGCTGAAGAATGCGCTGGATGCTATGGAAGGGAAAGGATCTATACTGGTGGATATTCACCAGGATTTGGAGAAAGTATATATTGATGTAACTGATACAGGAAAGGGGATCAGTAAGACCAATGCAGGCAAAGTGTTTAAGCCGGGTTTCACAACTAAAAAAAGAGGGTGGGGACTGGGACTAAGCCTTTCCCGTCGAATCATAGAAACTTATCATCGCGGGGAGATTTTTGTGAAGCATTCAGAGCCTGGAAAAGGCACCACTTTTAGGATCGTGCTAAAGAAATAATATTTACATTTGCATCCCTATAATTAATAATTAGTAATGATTAATTGTATTAGAAAAGCCCAGGTGGCGAAATTGGTAGACGCACTACTTTGAGGTGGTAGCGCCCGAAAGGGTGTGCTGGTTCGAATCCAGTCTTGGGCACAGAAGAACCCTGATAAATTTTATCAGGGTTTTTTATATCAACAAAAAATATTTTGAAGCCTACTGCCCGAACACATAATTATACTCAATCTTCCCTGTAAGTTTTTTCTGTTCATTGAACAGTGCCTCTTTGGTCTTTAGCCCCGCATCATTGAATATATATCTCCAGATCACATAACCCAGGTGAAGGTTAGAGGCAGTAGTTATTTTCTGGATCACATGGTCCTTATCGTCGTATTCAAACATCACATCGGGGAGAAGTCTCCTGAACTTTGTATTATACCTGACAATATCCGTTAACTGATTTTTATCATCGTAAAAATAGAGCACTGAACCATTCTCGATTCCTTTTTTGAAATATTTTTCTTCGCCGGGATTGCCTTCTTCATCTGAAATAATACGGATCTCCAGGCTATCGGAATTATTGATGGTCCTCCACATTTTTTCAGGATGTCCCTTGGCATCAAAACTCCACTGATGTACCTCTATCTGGTTGAAATCGTTTGCCTCATCCTTTATAGTATTTGTAATTCGCTGTATCCGCCCCTGCGTGTCATATTGATATTCGGTCATTGTTCTTACTGAGGTAGATGAATCTGCCATGCTGATCAAACGACCGCTGGCATCGAAACGGGAATAATAGGTGGTAAAATTTGAACCGGTACGTGAACTGTATTTTAGGGCGCGGCCATTCTCCTTTATTTCCTGTACCTCTGAAAAATCAGTGGCCTTCACGCCATTCTCATCAAAGCCACTGGCTGATACCATACGCACCTTATTGTCGTTGAATGACCGTATCAGGCGGTTAGTTTCCTGGGTCCCCAGTATATCATTAAAATAATACTGGGCATGTAAAGAGGAAAATGATAAGGTGGCCAGGGCCAGGTAAAGGATCTTCATAGAATTGCGCGTTTCAGTATCAAAGTTACCCCGCTCAGTTGTTTTCTACTTATTTTTAAGAAAAATTTATAGTGTCTCATATTCCTGAAAGAAAAGAGAAGGATTGCCTGAACTGCGGGACCATCGTTCATGGGCGTTTTTGCCAGAAATGCGGCCAGGAGAATGTAGAGCCAAAGGAGACCTTCTGGCATATGTTCACCCATTTTTTTTATGATATCACCCATTTCGACAGCAGTTTTTTTCATTCGATACATCACCTGATATTCAAGCCGGGTTTTCTTTCCCAAGAATATATGCTGGGGAAAAGAAAATCCTATCTGCATCCCATCAGGATGTATGTTTTCACTTCTGCCATGTTTTTTCTTTTATTCTTTAGTTTTTTTCAGCCTAAAGAAAAAAAAGTAAGGGACCCGGAGGCTCCTTTAGATAAAGGGAGGCGTACCGCATTGATTACTGAGTTTGAAAGGGAACTTAAAAAAGATTCTACAGATGCTGCGGTTAGAAATACCCTGATCTGGTTAAAAGATACTACCAGGGTCGTTACTAATATTGAGGGCTCTAAAATGAGCAAGGATGGTGGCCGGATAATTAGTGTATCGGGAAAGCATTATGAGAATTTCCACGAATATGATTCTATACAACATACGATTACCTCCGATAAAAGAGATGGATGGTTCCTGCGTCTGTTTGTAAGAAGAGAGATTGAGTTAAATTATAAATACAAAGATAATCCGGACGGAGCCCTGCATAGTTTTATAGAGAGTATCCTTCATAAACTGCCTTATCTATTGTTTGTTTCGCTTCCACTATTTGCTTTACTTCTGAAACTGGTCTATTTCAGACGGAAACAATTTTTTTATGCCGATCATGGGGTTTTTACTATTCATCTCTATGTTTTTACCTTCCTGATGTTGCTGCTTATTTTCTTAACAGGGAAAATTCAGGAAGCCACAGGGCAAATATTGGAATTTGTAGTGTTGATCCTTTACCTGCTTCTTTATTTTTATCTGTATAAAGCTATGAGGAACTTTTATGAGCAGAGAAGAGCAAAGACCATTATAAAATTTTTACTGATCAGCTTTTTTTCACTGATCATGTTCTCGATCCTTTTAATTTTCTTTCTTCTATTTTCAGTTTTCACTTTTTAACTATTATGATTCATGCATAAAGAAGCGGCGGAAGCATTTCAACGACTGGCAACCATTATGGATGAGCTTCGCGAAAAATGCCCCTGGGATCGTAAGCAGACCATTGGCAGCCTTCGCCAAATGACCATTGAGGAAACCTATGAGCTGGCGGATGCCATCACAGATAACGACTGGAAGGGCATAAAAGAAGAATTGGGTGATCTCTTGCTTCACCTGCTATTCTATTCGAAGATCGGTTCCGAACAGAAACAATTTGAATTAGCGGATATGATCAATGGGATATCTGAAAAACTTATAACCCGTCACCCGCATATTTACGGAGATGTGAAAGTGGAAAATGCAGATGAGGTAAAGAAGAATTGGGAAAAGATCAAATTACAGGAAGGCAAGAAATCGGTGATTGGTGGTGTGCCCCGTTCTTTGCCTGCCATGGTCAAGGCCATGCGTCTGCAGGAAAAAGCAAAACAGGTGGGATTTGAATGGGATAATCGGGAACATGTATGGGATAAGGTGGAAGAGGAGATCGGCGAATTAAAAGAGGCCATTGACCAACGAAATCCCTCCAGGATAGAAGATGAATTTGGGGATGTCCTGTTTTCACTGGTTAATTACGCACGGTTTTTGCAATTGGATGCCGAAAATGCCTTAGAACGAACAAATAAAAAATTCATCCACCGGTTTACCCAAATGGAAGAGGTTGCCATGAAGACTGGAAAAGATCTTCGCGATATGAGCCTGGAGGAAATGGATGTCATCTGGAATTCCATCAAAAAACAACAGCAATAAGTGAATACCGGGAAAGGAAATATCCTCTTCAGCAAATATGCGCTGCTATTTCTGTCAGTGGCCCTTTTTAGTATTTCCTTTTTTTTTAACAAACTATATTCTAACCGTAGTTCGGTAAGCATAGAATCGCATCGGTTAGATAGATTTTTGCAGGAGAAAAAGGAAGATTTTGGCGGATTCATAAAAGATACTGCCCTGCTAAATCGTCTCGACAGGCATGAGGAGGACCTTTCAGAATTTACCCGCTTATCCAAAAAAAATTACGGACTTTATCTTTATCATCGCCGGCAATTTGATATTCCCGCCCTTGTATTCTGGAACCAGCAACATATTGTTCCCTCTGCTGACCTGATACAATCAGAGGAAGGAGAACATTTCTCCAAAGAGGCCAATGGCTATTATTATATTATTCGCCGATGGGTTACACCTGATCTTTTAGCCATTGCGATGGTCCTTGTTCAGTCAGATTTTTTTATTGAGACCAACTATTTGCAGAAAAAGTTTACCTATAGTGATCTTGCAGATAACCGGGTGCAGATAGCAGAAAAAATTACTGACTTCCCTGTAAAAAATAGTGAAGGAAAAGCCTTGTTTTATCTTGAGAAAAAGTCCAGCCGTTCTGTTCCTTATAATGACCGCTGGACCATTCTGGTCAGGTTGATCGGGTTGATCATTTTTCTTCTTTATCTGCATTCGATAGCAGAAAGTATCGCTGCGAATGGCAAACCGTGGAAGGGGATCAGCTTCCTTGCTATGGCATTATTTCTGATTCGCGTGTTGATCTATTTCAATCCATGGATGCTTAATCTCCGGCAGTTTGAATTATTCGACCCGGCCATTTATGGTTCCAACCCGGTGCAAAGATCTCTGGGGGACCTCCTGTTCAACTCAATTCTTTTTTGCTGGGTGGTTCTGTTTGCCTGGAGCAAACTGGAAAAAAAGAAAGGCTTGCCTGAAGGACTTAACCGAATCGTTTCGAAAATAATTTCCATCATTTGCCTTTTTCTCCTGGTCATTTCAAGTTTTGTTCTCACCTCCGTTATCCGCAGTCTGGTGGCCGATTCAAAGATCTCATTTGATGTTACCGATTTTTTTAGTCTGAATAGTTTTACCGTAGTAGGGTTTGTAGTGCTGGCTCTTTTATCGGTGGCCTATTATTATTTTTCGCAATTATTATTCCGCCTGATCTTCCCTTTATTCGATAAAAATTATTTTCTTATCTATTTCGCCATTGGTTTTGCAGGCCTGATTTACCTCACTACACGCTCCGGACCTGATGTATTATTTTATATGCCTGTTTTATTTTGGTTGATGATCTATACCTGGCTGATCAACAGGCAGGCGGCCATCTTCCGGAAATGGCATATTAATATCGCCAATGTTTTGTCCTGGATATTTGTTTTCTCCATATCCATATCAGTGGTAATGCTCAGTGAAATTCAAAAAGCGGAATGGATAAAAAGAAAAAAACTTTCAGAGAAACTGGCACTTCAAACTGATCCTTCAAGTGAGAAGATGATGAGCATAGCCATTCAGTACATTGACAAAGATTTCCTTGAAGATAATTTTGAACGATTCAAAGATCCTGTTTCGGGAAAAGAACTGAAAGACAGTATTCTCCGGGGGAGTTTTTACCTGGATAAATATGACACGCGCTTATTTGCTTTTGATTCATCCGGAACTCCGCTAAATAATGAGGATGCTACCAGCTACGAAGTGCTGAATACAATACTTAAGGTGCAATCCAGGCCTATCTCGGGGATTGAAGGCCTTTATTATTATGAAACAGGCTTTGATAAATTTAATTATATAACCCGTCGTGACCTTCAGGACACAGCCGGCCGACCCCTGGGGCATTTCTTTATTCTTTCAAACCCTAAGAATTACAGTAAGGAAGCTATTTTCCCGGAATTGTTCCGGCAATATGGAAGCTCTGTTGAAAATTCACCGATTTATTCAAACGCTACCTATGTTGGCGGAAGGCTGGTTTCACCGCCTGGAAATTATCCATTTGCCACCTGGCTCAAACCAGGCGAATTACCGAAGACCGAATTTGAACAAAGAACCAATGGTAAATTTGATGAACTATGGTACAGGGCCAGCAATGACCGGGTGATCGTAGTGACAAGAAAGCGTGAGACCTTTATAGAAACCATTACATTATTTTCCTATATATTTTGCTCTTTCCTGTTATTGGTGGCTATTGTTCAACTAATAGGCATGGTGATGAAAACCATTTATGAGGGTCAAAGCATGAAGAAAAGGTTTCAATTGAATATCAGATCGCAGGTGCACAGCACTATTATCTTCATCAGCGTTTTTTCTTTCCTGGTCATTGGAGCCGCCACTATCTCTTTTTTTATCAGCCGGTATAATAAAAGCAATAGCGATAAACTTAGTCGTACCATGAAGATCATGGTGAATGAAATGGAGAAAAAATTATCTGAGCATAATACCTTTGACGATGTGATTCAGATCTATGATTCTGTTTCTAACCAGGCGCTAAAGGACCTGGTTCGTGAAGTATCGGAGATACATGGAGTGGATGTGAATGTATATGACCTTGAAGGAGATCTGCAGGTGTCATCAGAGGGACTGGTCTATAATAAGGGAGTATTGAGCAGAAAGATAGATCCTACCGCTTATTATCATTTGAATCGATTAAGGCAGGTGCAGCATGCCCAGGAAGAGAGGGTGGGCAACTCATCTTATCTCAGCATATATTCTCCGGTACGTGATGATAAAGGAAAGGTCTATGCTTATATAAATATTCCATATTTCACTTCCAGACAGGAATTGGAACAGGAGATATCTAATTTCCTCGTCACTATTATAAATTTAAATGCATTTATTTTCCTGGTGGCGGGATTGATCGCATTGTTCATTACCAACCGTATTACCCGATCGTTTTCCCTGATCAGTGAAAGAATGAGGGAGGTGAACCTCGGGAAAAAGAATGAAGAGATCTCCTGGAACCGAAATGATGAGATCGGCGAATTGGTGCTGGAGTATAATAAAATGGTGGCCAAGCTGGGAGAGAGTGCACAGGCATTGGCAAAAAGTGAAAGAGAAGGAGCCTGGAGAGAAATGGCAAGACAGGTGGCGCATGAGATCAAAAATCCTTTAACGCCCATGAAGCTTAGCATCCAGTACCTGCAGAAGGCGATCAATAATAATCAGTCAAATGTAAAAGAACTTTCCGCCAATGTGGCTAATACGCTGGTGGAGCAAATCGATCATCTTTCCAAGATCGCTGCCGATTTTTCTCAGTTCGCTAATATTGGAACCACGCATGTGGAGTATTTCGATCTTCATGAAGTGATCGGTTCGCTTCGTGATCTATACTTGTCTGATGAGAATGTGGACCTGGTCTGGTTCCCTATTAGTGAAAAGCTGATGTTGAATGCAGACAAAACACAGATGAACAGGCTATTCACAAATTTGTTTACTAATGCAGTACAGGCTTCACAATTCAAATCCCGTTGTAAGATCATAGTAGATGAGAAGACAGAAGGAGATAAGGTGATCATCAGTATTGGAGACAATGGAGAAGGTATACCAGTAGAAATGCGAGATAAGATCTTTGCTCCAAATTTTACTACCAAATCATCAGGAACAGGATTAGGGCTGGCCATGTGCAAAGGAATTGTGGAACAGGCTGCTGGAAGGATATGGTTTCAAACAGAGGCTGGGGTAGGAACAATATTTTTTATCGAGCTTCCTCTTGCTGAAAATGAATAGAGATTACCATCTCCTCATTTTTTTCAGATAATCCTCAAATTCACTAAGCGAATAGCTGCTAAGATTATTTGATCTTTCAACACCTGCTTTTTGAGCGGCCATCACACCGTATTTCACATCATGATATCCCTCAATAGAGTGCGCATCCGGATCAATGGAAATAAGCACATTTTTTTCAATAGCGTAATCAATATACCTCCAGTCAATATCCAATCGGCGAGGATGGGCATTAAGTTCAATAGTTACTTTATTGGCAGAGCAGGCATCAATAATTTTATGGTGGTCGAGAGGGTAGCCATTGCGACTAAGTAATAATCTGCCTGTCATATGACCCAGGATCGTAGTATGCGGATCCTCTATGGCTTTAATAAGACGAGCCATGGCTTTTTCTTCATTCATTTTTAGATTACTGTGAATGGAGGCAATGATCAGGTCGAAACTTCTCAGGATCTCATCAGAATAATCCAGACTGCCATTATTCAGAATATCACTTTCAATGCTTTTGAAGATCTTAAAAGGAGATAATTTGCTGTTTAACTCATCAACCTGTCGATGTTGCTCCCGTATTCTGTCTTCTTTAAGTCCGTTTGCATAAAATGCCGATTGAGAGTGATCCGATATGACCAGGTATTCAAATCCCTGTTGAATGCAGGCCTGGGCCATTTCCTCTAAGGTGTTTACTCCGTCGCTCCAGTTACTATGACTGTGAATGATCCCTTTGATATCGGCCGTTTGTATGAGTTCAGGCAATGCATTGTTCCGGGCTTTGTCTATTATAGAAGGTTTTTCACGGAGAGAGGGAAGTATAAATGGTATGCCTGCCTTTTGAAAATAATCTGCTTCATTTTCCGAATCAATCTTTGTTTCGGGAAAATGTTTTTGAAATGCCTGGATAAATTCTGGAGAACCTGTATGATGAAATAATTCTTTCGCCATTGAAACACCACTACTGAAAAGCCTGATTTTTAAACCGTTCCTAAGTTTATATACTAAACTGCTTTCTGATTCTTCAATTAATTCCGGTGGCTGGGCCGTTTGGAATTTTGGTTTTATGTCTTCATTCTTTTCAAGCACTACAAATTCAAGTTCATCAAGTGTAAGTTCCTGTCTTCTGTATTTTCCTGCCACATGACATTTATCTTCCCCGAATAATTTTTTCAGATATCCTTCCACCTGGGGGAATAGTTCTTCGAGTTGAGCATAGAGAAAATGTCCCTGGTTCAGAAAATAGAATTCAATGGCCTGTTGCACATTCGCCTGTGTCTTTTCACCAAAACCTTTGTACAGGGTCAGGCGGTTCTCATTACAGGCATATAATAGTTCGCCAAGAGATTCCACTTCCATTTCCTTCCAGATCGTGTTGATCTTCTTAGGTCCGATCCCTTTGATGTTTAGCATCTCGATCACTCCGGCAGGCGTTTTACTGATAAAGTCATGAAGGAGTTCGAGTTTTCCTGAATCCAGCAATTCGATCACTTTGCTGCCAATACTTTGTCCTATGCCTTTTATCCCAAATAGGTTTTCCCTCGGCGTTTCGCTTAGCTGCATGGGAAGTTTTTCAATATTAAAGGCAGCGATGGAGTAAGTTTTAGAGCGAAAAGAGTCTTCTCCATGGATATCCATGAGTTTGGAAAGGAGAGAGAAATTTTCGGCGATGCTATAATTATCCATTTGAGGAAGGGTTGAAAGTTGAATGTTGAAAGTTGAAGGGTTAGGGTTTAGGAGGTTTAGAGTGTTTAGAAAGTTTAGGTGACCCACTCACTATTGACTATTCACCACTCCCCACTTTCCACTCCCTACTCTCTATACAGAAAAAGTCCCCCTTGCGGAGGACTCTATTACTTTCTAAAGAAAAGTCGTTAAACTTATTTCTTTTTCTTAGCAGCTTTCTTCTTAGGAGCAGCTTTCTTCTTTGGAGCAGCTTTTTTAGCAGCTTTTTTCTTAGTAGCCATTTTTTTAGAATTTTGGGTTAGTAAAAAATATGGGTTGACGGTATAAAAGTAATTATTTTTTTATACTACCCAAATTTTTTTTCCACAAATTTTCTGGCAGGCTGATTTTGGCATTAAGCCTGGGCTTCCACAACGGAGACAAAAGTTCTGTTACTTCTGCCTTTTTTGAATTCAACTACACCATCGGTGAGAGCGAAAAGTGTGAAGTCTCTTCCAACACCAACATTTTTTCCAGGATGATATTCTGTACCGCGCTGACGCACGATAATGTTTCCTGAAATAATTGCTTGTCCACCGAAGATCTTAACGCCAAGACGCTTACTCTGTGAGTCGCGGCCATTCTTTACGCTACCTTCTCCTTTTTTATGTGCCATTGTAAACTGTAGTTTATTTGTTTTTCTTTTTTACATCGGAAGGTTCCGCCTTCCCGTTCACCGCAATTAAGCGATATTGGTAACTTTAATCTGTGTATAATCAGTACGATGGCCTTTCTTTTTATGAAAGCCTTTTCTTCTTTTATACTTGTACGCGATCACTTTGTCGCCTTTAACATGGTTAATGATCTCGGCATGAACTTTTGTTTTTACCGCATCACCTACGGAGATGGTGCCATCGGCATCCACCAGTAATACTTCCAGATCGAGTTTATCGCCTGTATTACCACCAAGGTGTGGCACGTAAAGGGTCTGGTCTTTTTGAACCTTATACTGCTGACCGGCTACTTTAACTACTGCTATCATATACAATAAATTTGTCCCGATAAATTGGGGCAGCAAAGGTAAGGATAAAACTCCTTATTTCAAACAGGGGCTCAGGTAATTATGGGGGCAATTTACCCCCCATTTCTTTAACCCTTCCTTTATCTTTGTCTGCCCGCGAACCTTCAAATGAGGGATTTTTTCCATAGAGTATGAAAATCAAGTCGTTTTTAGCAAAACCATTCGCTTCATATATATATAAAGGCATGCGCCGTTCTATGGCTATGGCCCTGGAGGATCAGGAAAATATCTTAAAAAATCTCCTCAAAACTGGCCGTGAAACCGAATTTGGGCGTTTTTCCAGACTTTCAGTGGTGAACGGTCATGAGGAATACCAACAGGCAGTACCGCTTCGGGATTATGAACAATTCAAAGAATGGATCGACCTGATCAAACAGGGAAAGCATAATGTGCTTTGGAAAGGAAGGCCCATTTATTTCGCCAAAACCTCCGGCACCACCAGCGGCACTAAGTATATACCCATTACCAAAGATTCGATACCAAATCATATCAACACAGCCCGGAATGCTTTGTTGTGTTATATGGCTGAAACCGGTAACACCGCTTTTGCGGACGGCAAGCTGATCTTTCTATCGGGTTCTCCTGAATTAGAAAGGATCGGAGATATTCCTACCGGACGATTAAGTGGTATTGTAAACCATCATGTGCCCCGTTATCTGCGTTCTAATCAATTGCCGTCTTATGAAACAAATTGTATTGAGGACTGGGAAATAAAATTGGGAAAGATCGTTGAGGAGACCATCGATAAAAATATGACACTGATCAGCGGTATACCACCCTGGATGCAAATGTATTTTGATGAGCTGCATAAAAGAACTGGTAAAAAAATTGGAGAGCTGTTTCCAAATTTCAGTGTCATGGTGCAGGGTGGAGTAAACTTTGAACCATATAAAGGAAAGCTTTTCGAAAGCATTGGCCGATCTGTACATACTATTGAATTATTTCCTGCAAGTGAGGGTTTTTTTGCTTTTCAGGATTCACAGGAAGCAGAAGGTTTATTGCTGAATACTAACAGCGGTATTTATTTTGAATTTGTACCTGCAGCTGAGATATTCAATGAGAAACCAACCAGGCTTTCACTGAAAGAAGTGAAACTTGGAGAGAATTATGCTTTGATCATAAGTTCCAATGCCGGATTATGGTCCTATAATATTGGTGATACGGTGAAATTTGTTTCAATTGATCCATATCGAATTGTGGTAACTGGTCGTACAAAACATTTTATTTCCGCCTTTGGCGAGCATGTGATAGGGGAAGAAGTGGAAGCCAGTATGCTGGCTGCGGCGAAAGAAAGGGATGTACAGATCACTGAATTTACAGTAGCCCCTTTTGTAAGCAGCGATCAGGG
>JBKJMI010000065.1:0-56425 GCA_046596515.1 Chitinophagaceae bacterium
AATTTGGGAGCAAATATAACAAAATTCATAGCCGGTGTAAGAGCAGCCTTGATCTTTACTACATCTACGCTTCGAAGAATGATGTTGCCGAAATAGGTACCTACTCCATAGGATTCCGATGTACTGCGATTAAAATATTTAAGTTTCATGTTGGGCAATGAGTCAAAGGGTGCTTTATCGATCCAACCATGAAGTGTTAGCGTGTCCTGACTTGTAAATACAAAGGAATAGATAAGTTTGGGATTACCGGTCAAGTTTAAAAATGCACTCTTTTCAATGTATAAAGTATCCAGTGGTCCGGAAGAAAGCATATCCGTTTTTGGCGGCGCTATGGTCACTTCATCACCGTCTTTTTTCTCTTCAGTATTGCTGTTGCAGGCATTGAGTATCAATACTACAAAGAAGCATAAAATGGGATAGCTGGTGTGTTTAAGAAATTTCAGCATGATTAAAAGGTTAAACAGGTGAAAGAATGTTGTTTGATTTTGCGGGTACCTTCAGGAGGAAGTTAGTTTTTTTAGCCGGGATTTCAATAGATATGTTCTGATAATTTGAGGTATATTAGAGAGACCGTTTTTGCTAACTAATTTCTTTAGAGAAAGCCTGGCTGATGAATAATTTCTTATTTAAGGTGCTTGACTGGTCGGAGATATGGGCATTGCTCTTCCCTTTGGCGGTGCTTCAATTCCGGCGCCAGCAGGATAGGCAGATGAAACCTGTTATCCTTTATATATGGCTGGGTTTCCTGATCAATATTGTCATTGATACCATCATGGCCATCAATATGTATTTTCCCAATGATTACCTGAGTAATAATCTGTTTTATAATTTGCATTCGGTTATACGCTTTGCCTGTTTCAGTTTTTATTTTATACAACTGCAGCCCAATTCATTCAGGCGATTAAAAAAAACACTGGCCCTGGGTTCTATTTTATTCCTGGTGTTCAATTTTGTTTTTTTTGAGGATTTTTTTAATTACAACTCGTTAAGCGGAAACCTGCTGGCTACGGAAGCCTATCTTTTGCTGGTCTATTGTATGTTATATTACCTCACCGAATTAAAGAATGACCGGGATGGCATATTTGATACCCCGCATTTCTGGATCGTCACCGGACTCGGCATTTACGTGGTGATTAATTTTTTTGTGTTCCTTTTTTACCTGCCGCTGATAGACGTTGATATCCGACTGGCCGTTAACTTTTGGAATGTGCACAATATCGCTTTTATTATATTTTGTCTTTTTCTAACCAAAGCATTTTATGGATCTGTTGGAAATAAATATTCAGTCTAGAGTTATCATCGGCATATCAGCGATGGTAGTATTGTTTACCGGTTTCCTGGTTGTATTTATATCCAACCAGCGAAAAAAACTGCAATACCATAAGCAACTTCAGGAGATCCAGCTGGAGCAGCAGGAGAGTCTTAAGCGACAAAACCTGCAGCTGGAGCAACGAGTGCAGGAAAGGACCGCTGAGATATCTCAGCAAAAAGAGATTCTGCAGGCTACCCTGGAGGAATTAAGGGCTAGTCAGCTTCACCTGATTCAGAAGGAGAAAATGGCTTCACTTGGTGAACTCACAGCGGGAATTGCTCATGAGATTCAGAACCCGCTAAATTTCGTATTGAATTTCGGTGATATCAATAAAGAGTTGCTTGCTGAAATAAGAGTTGGACTGGAAACGGAACAGTTGTCGGAAGGGTTTAAGCAAGATATCAATCCTCTGATCACTGATCTCGATGACAATCTTTCAAAGATCCTTCAGCATGGAAAAAGGGCGGATGGCATAGTAAGGAATATGCTGCAGCATACAAGAAAGGAAAGCGGGGTTATGGAACTGACCGACCTGAATGAACTGGCAGATGAATTTCTAAAGATGAGTTATCATGGTTTCCGAGCCAGGCATAAATCATTCAGCTGCACCTTCAATACTATTTTCGAGGGCCAGTTAGAACCTATTCGTATTGTGCCGCAGGATATTGGTCATATACTGGTGAATATTTTCGGCAACGCTTTTTATTCTATGCAAGAGAAAAAGAAAACAAACCCCGGCTATGAGCCAGTATTATCTATTCATACCAGCCGTAAAGATGGCAAGGCCATTATAGAAGTTCGCGATAACGGAATGGGGATCCCTGAAAAAATAATCAATAAAATATTTCAGCCATTTTTTACTACCAAACCAACCGGTGAAGCCACCGGACTGGGTTTATCACTGAGTTATGATATGATAAGGTCTCATAAAGGAGACATTAAAGTAAATTCAGTAGAGGGCGAGTATGCGCAGTTTGGGATAGAGTTGAATTATTGACAGGCAAATAAAAAGCATACTTAGCGATCAACTTATTATGACTGAAACGTAAAACCAGGCACATGGAAATAATCATGAGAGGTGCAATCAGATAGGACAACTTTCCAAAAAAACGGTGTGCCTGATAGAAGCCTCTAGGCCCCATGAATATGATGCAACCAGGTAAATTGTGTAAAATCCGGAAAATATTTCCAGTAGGTGGCATGGAATCCTATTTGTAATGCGATAAAAAGCAGTATCGTTAGTAGAATGACTGGCTTGATATTAGTAGGGGCGGCAGCTGTATTTTACCTGGATTCATTTTAAATCAGATCAATAAGCCTGTTAAATTTTTAGAGTATTCAATTGCATGATGCACAACGTTTTGGAGCTGCCCGAAGGGTGGGAAATTTATCACAAAACTTGATTTCGAAAAATAAACTTTGATTAACCACGAAACTGGCTGTGGAGGAGGTGTAAGTCCGCTGTGAGGTAGGTTGCGTTCCTATTTTGATTCAAGTTTATTTTCTGGAAAGTATTTCTCTAAAATCTCGGCGAGCATTTCTTCGGTAAGCGGTTTGCTATTAAAGCCGTTAATTTCAGGATACAGTTCGGCTCTTTCCCTGTCTACTGGATTTTCTGATGTCGTAAGCATCATAACAACTACTGTTGCTTTTTGGTCTACATTTAATTCCTTATAGATTTCCATAAATTCCCATCCGTTCATTTTTGGCATGTTGATGTCCAAAAATATAATGTCAGGATGAGTTTGGGTTTCTTTTTCAAGAAAATTTAAAGCTTCCTCGCCATCTAAAGCAACTTCAATATGTTCCGTAATATTCATTTTATTAATGACGATCTGATGAAAATGATTATCATCAGCATCGTCATCTATCAGCATAATGCATTTCAATTTCTTTTTCATAATAATGTTGTTTTAGGTATGGTGAAATAAAAAGCGGTTCCTTTTCCGAGTTCTGATTCGAACCAAATTTTTCCTCCGTGCAATTCAATAATCTTTTTTACGTGTGCCAGTCCTATTCCCGTGCCGGCATATTCCGCTTTTGTATGTAACCGCTGAAAAATTACAAATATTTTATCGTAATATTTTTTATCTATTCCGATTCCATTATCTTTTATTGTAAAAAACCATTCATTTTGTTTTATTTCTGCCGAAATATTGATAATCGGAGGTACATCTTTTTTTCTAAATTTGACAGCATTACTGATAAGGTTTTGAAAAAGAGATTTTATTGCCGAAAGATATCCGGTTATAACTGGTAATTGTTCTGAATGAATCTCTGCTTTGCTTTCTTTGATAGATTCATTCACGTCAATTAACACGTCATTTAATATCAGGTTACAATCTATTACTACTTTATTTTTTTCATTTCCTATTTTTGAATACTCCAATAGATCTTTGATGAGTGATTGCATGCGAAAGGTCGCCCCACTAATAGAAGTCAGATATCGATCGGCATCTTCATCCAACTTCCCTTTATATTGTTTCTGAAATAAACCTATGTAATTGGAAATGGTTCTTAACGGTTCCTGCATATCGTGTGAGGCGATGAATGCAAATTGTTCCATTTCTTTATTTGAACTCGTGAGTTTGATGTTCGTTTTCTCAACAATGGCTTTTTCTATACTGTAATCTTCCAGAATATTAATTACAGCTTTTTGCATGTTTCCCAATAAGTTTTTTTCATCCTCCACATCTTCCAGAATGTTAAGAATAGCGCGTTGCGTTTCTTCCAGGGACTTTAATTTGTTTTCTAATTCAACAGCAACATTTTCCATAATTAACTAAATTCATCTTTAGCAATACCAAGTTTTCCCCTTAATTCTTCATTTTCTTTTTTCAGTTCTATCATTTTCAACTCTCTGCCAACTGTTAATTTTCTGAATCGTTCCAATTCTACTAATCGCTCCAATTCTTTTTCCCGGTCTGCTACATCCCTTTCTAATTTTTTTTGGGCTGTAATATCTCTTGCTGCCGCAAACACTCCCAACACATTTCCTTTATCATCTTTATAAACTGATGCATTATATAATACATCAGTTAATTTTCCGTTTTCGTGTCGTATAGTAAGCGGATAGTCTGAAACAAATGATTTTTCAAAAACTTTTTTATATCCATCTCGTGCTTTTTCAGGTTCGGTAAAATAATCAGAGAAATCAGTTCCAATTAATTTCGCTCTCGACACTCCGGTTACTTTTACTGACGCTTCATTAACATCAGTAATTTTTCCTTCCGGCGAAATGGTAACTAATGGATCGGTAGAGGCTTCAATTAAGCTTCTTGCATACTGAGATGCTTGTTTTAGAGAATTACTGAATGCTTCTAATTCTTTATTTGCAATTTCCCGTTTATCTTTTTCTTTGTTTTGAAAATCAAGTTCTATGTCGGCAATCACTAATTCTGCTGCCCGTTTTTCTTTTTCTCCGGTCTGAAATACAAGTTCTCGGTTAGCAATGATTAATTCTGCTGCGCGTTTTTCTTTCTCTTCGTTTTGGAAAATAAGTTCTTTATTGGCAATGATTAATTCCGCTGCTCTTTTTTCTTTTTCTTCGTTTTGGAAAATAAGTTCTTTGTTGGCAATGATTAATTCGGCTGCCCTTTTTTCTTTTTCTTCATTTTGGAAAATAAGTTCTTTATTGGCAATGATTAATTCATCTGCCCGTTTTTCTTTCTCTTTGTCTTGAAGGGCAAGTTCTTTATTGGCAATGATTAACTGATATGCATTTTGTTCATTAACATCTCTCATAACAATTATAGCTCCCGAAACATTTCCTATATTATCCTTATAAACCGATCCATTTATTAATACATCGGTAAGCTTGCCGTCTTTATGACGAAACTTTAGAGGAGAATTAGTAACAGATCCTTTTGCGAACACCTCCTGGTAAACTTCATGCGTCTTTAGTGGTTCGGAAAAATATTCGAAGATGTCGGTGCCTATCAATTTTTCTCTCGGCACTCCGGTTACTTTTGCTGACGCTTCATTAACATCCATAATTTTTCCTTTTGGAGAAATGGTAAGAAGCGGGTCGAGCGATGCTTCAATCAAACTTCTTGCATATTGCCATGCACGCTCATCTTGTGAGATAATTATCTTATTACCTGTAGGTTTTGTTTCCAAGCTATTTATTACAAATATAAGTTATTAATTATGTTATTGTCTGTCTGCTGAGAACTGTTGTTTTTAGTGTTGCCACTAGCGATAGAGGCTTGCTGAATTGGGGGATATAGAATTCCGTCTGCCACCGGTTAACTGAAGCTAAAATTGGTTCCACCTTAGCGGTACAGGTACAGATAAAGCGGTGGCGAATTCAGTATTTGTTTTTGGCCCTGGTGTATATGTGGCCGCTACGGAAGATGCCGGGACATCGCTTAATAGTTTTACCATCAACAAAGAGGAAGTTTATATGTTAGTTTAAATTTCAGGTTTAAACTTTAATTTTAAACTGCCTGCTTTTAAGGGGTACTTACAATCTCTCCATTAATACTTACCATATTAACACCCTTTTGAGCATTAATATCAGAACAGAAAATGCTGAACAGAATGAAAAATAAAAATTGGCGATATATATATTGCAATTTATGAGAAAGAGCAAGTAAAGTGTTTAAGTGCTGCCTAAGGTGCAAAACTATTTGTTGTGCGTTCGTTCTGCTTTATGCATTTAACTAAATTATTTTCCTCTTCTTACATTCAAGCCAAAATCTGTTTCAACAGCTTTGAACCAATCTTCATCACTTTGTGCATTCCAATCTATCCACTGTTCATCTGTCATAGATGCACGCCAGCCTAAAAATGGTGCAGCATCTGGCCCTACCGGATATCTTAATTGCCATGAGCTGCTGTTTGCAATTTCAAGCATTGTGTCTGCTACCAATGTCGCTGGTGTGGGTTGTTTAAGTGATTCTGTAAATAAGGCTCCAAAACGAAGTACCTGAGGATATTTTGAGTTGCTATCCACGCTGATGTCCTGAGCCATTTTTGTATTAATAATCCCTGGTTCTACAATCGCAACCCTAATATTAAATGGTTTTACTTCTTGTGCCAAAGACTCTGTAAGTGCTTCCAATGCATGCTTGCTGGCGGCATAAGCACTTAAGGGCGAATTAGCAATTTTTCCTGCAACAGAAACTACGTTGATGATACAACCACTTTTATTTTGCCGCATTTGCGGTAATACTGCCTGAATGCACCTGATAACACCAAAATAATTTGTTTCCATCACTGCTTTAAAATCAGCCATTGGCAATTCCTCTACAGAGCCATGTCGTTCAATACCTGCATTGTTAACCAATACATCTATTGTTCCATGCTCCTGCATAATATTGTCTATACATTGCTTAACTGATTCATCAGAATCAACATCCATTTTGTAAATCAGGATGGATAGCGATTCGTCGGTAATACGTTGACTTAAAGATGCAGCAGCTTCCAGATTACGCATAGTTGCAAAAACATTATACCCTGCACGGGCAAATGAAAGTGCAGTTTCAAAACCAATGCCCTTACTGGTTCCTGTGATTAATACTGATTTCATACTTGACTGATTTTTATTGCTTACTCTAATCGGTTTTTTGTTTTCCCCGTTTTGGTTACTAAATTATTTTTAATCAATTATATCCAAGCTAGCGGTGTCACACAAAGCATGACGCACAATGGCCAGGTATTATCGATGGTTGGCAATTTGAAATTCGTCTGCCCGAACCACTGCCTGGCTTTTCGCTGCGCCTAAACCCATGTTAAGCACAGGCTTTAGTCATAATGAAATCTGCATTGGATAATATAACATTTTTGATCTATTCCTTTTTTGCCTTCAACTTTATATACAAGTCTATGTTCGCCTGTAATTCTTCTGGACCAATAACCTTTCAAATCATATCGCAAAGGTTCAGGCTTTCCTGTGCCCTGAAAAGGTGTTTTTTTGATTTCCTTTAGGAAGTCTTTAATTTTTTCGACAATGCTACTGTCAGTTTCGATCCAATATTGAAAATCTTCCCATCCGTGTTCAGTAAACTCGAAATTCATAGCCAGAATTTTATAATTTGAATTTTCGGGTTTTTCCGCTTTTTAATTGATTGATCGAATCATGCAGACGTTCTCTGTTTGTACTGGTTGAAAGAAGGTGTCCCGTTTCGTTAAGAGAATTGTATTCTTTCAAAGATAGAATTACAACAGCTTCTTCCTCTGCAGACCTGGAAACAACTATCACGTCTGACGATTTAGAAACGTCGTCCAGATACTTTTTCATATTACTTCTTAACTGAGATATGGATACAGCTTGCATAATAATAGATTTTTACAAATGTACGTAATTATGTACAAAAGTATGTACTTTATTTGATTTTTAACAAAACTGCTGAAATACTGTCTCATCTTGCTCATCTGAAAGGGAATATGTTAGAATGCCAGGGATGGGGTTTTCGGTTGTTGGCGGGAAAATGCCAGGTTGGAATGGGTCGGGCAAGGCCTTTCTAATGGGAATGTAATGGGAAACTGATCATATGCATATACCTAATCATTCCTCAGCTATTCTTTTATTATTCTTGAAGGTTCCCGTAAACTTGTCTGATCCTAAAATAGCTTAAATTGTTAATCCACCCTTAATACCATACCGATAAACTCCTTTACTTTAAAATAGGTTTCCTCATCCGGGCAGCAGATAGCCCAGCCAAAAAGCATTTCATATTTTTCAAAACAGATGGTGAAATTTAGATCCCTGCCTTTCAGGGTTCAGTTGCTCAACCAAACCCCTAGCCATCATGGTCATCGGGCAAGGGTTCTTCCGGCTGTTCGATATTGAAAAAATCCTGGTAAGTTTTTTCCAGGTCATTTTGATCGTAATTGGCTTCAAGAAAATTTGCAATGGCTGGCATGGCCCGGTAAAATAAACCCATGTTTTCGATGCCTTCGAAGATGTTTCGTGGGGTGGGGGAGGACATAAATGGGGTCCTCTCAAATACTTTTACCATCTAATTTTTATATAGTCTGAGTTACAAACTCAAGACAACTCGGTATTAAACTTTAATGATTGAGATATGTATAATTGCTTTCACTTTTTTAGTCCTTAGCTATTAACTAAGTACAACTCGTGGAAGACTACGGACAACTAGGAATCGGTTCCTTTACATTTTTAAGTTGTTCTGTTTTTACATACTCGGTTTCGATATCAATTTTATTAGCCACATTGTAATGAACAGACTCTGAAACTCAGATACCACCCGGTGTTGCCAAAGCCTGTATCCGCGAAGCGATATTTACTCCATCCCTAAATACATCATCGTTTTCAAAAACCACTTCGCCCAAATGAATACCGATACGTAGTTGAAAATCTTTGGCCTCATTACAGGCCTGTTGAATTTTTATAGCCGTATTCACCGCATCCGAGACAGTATTGAAGCTTGCCATCACACCATCTCCAAGTTCTTTTATCCATCTTCCATTGAGTTCTTCAATAATTGGTTTTTGCAGTCGCCGATTTTTATTCAGTAATTCGAATGTTTTTTTTTCATCATTTCCCATTAAAGCCGTGTACCCGACGATGTCGGTGAACATGATGGCGGCGAGCTGACGAGATTGAGACATTAGATTGGGTTATACGTTTATGCTTTTCTTAATCTAAAGCATATTCCTTTTTTATAGTTTCAATTAATTTAATGGCAATATTCAATTGTTTTTCATATTCCTGCAGGGAACGGACACAGAAGGCCTTGTTTATCATTACCAGATTAGTGAATTTGTCCAGCATTGCTTTATCAGCAAATTTTATATACATCTCGTGCGTTATTGGTTTATTAAACCGCAGGTCGTTCATCACCTCGATATTAATGATGTCAAAATTAAATGTACCAATGATCCAGATACCTTTATCATCTACGTTATCCCTGTATTCCGTGTTCTTCAGTTGTACGGCATATGCATTTAATTGGTTAACGAGGGTCTGGTGAAAATAGCGCAATGAACCTGATGTTTTCATTTGTGTATAGGTACCATCGGTTGATATAAAAGGAATTGAATTCATGATAGGACCTATATTCCTGTAAAAACTTGTATCATTCCAAAGACTACGGGGGCTATGGATGATGGTAATCAGACTATCGGCAGTACTGATTTTTATATGACTGAAGGCAATGATCGAATGCAGGGATACTGTATCTTTTTTTAAATCTTCAAGTAACGACTGAGCCAAGATCTTTGCATTTTTATGCTCTGTGATATGTTCCCTGATATTTTCTGCAATAAAGCCCATAGTAACTGCCAGGAATATCATTAAGAATTCAAGAAAATAATCTTTCCAGTTTTTGGACTTATGATGGTGATCGGGGTGATGATGTATTTCCATATTTTCAGTTTATCAGCAAATTTAGTGTTCGAATTACAAATAACTCAGCCACCATTTATCTTTATTATTTTGTTTATAGATATCGAACTTTTTGCATAATGGGTAAAGCAATAAAATAACACCAATCCAAACTGCATATACTACCCAAAGCGGAAAACCATAACCTTTTAGTGATGGTGTTTCAGTTATCCAATCTTGTAGAATCAGTATTCGCCAACCAAATCCGGAAATTTGGGCAAAAGTCAGAGCGATAAGATGGATTAGATAAATATGTATGATGTAACAGAAAAATGGAACTCTGCCGAAGGTGCTAAAAAAATCAACAGCTCTTCCTTTTAGCTTTTCTGAATTTGCCAGGAAAAGAAATGCTGCACCCAAGGTCATTAATAAATATTCTAAAGATGGAGGATATTTGGAAGGGTTTAAAAATGAAATTAAGTCTTTTGATAAAATACCATAATCTTTATAAGGTATTGGGTCGCCATATACAGTACTAAATCTTAAAATTACGAATCCTGCAATTGCTGAAATTCCAATTATGTTAAACATTTTCTTTCTTTTTTCAGCGTCAATTGTTTTATCATAAAAAGCACCAAAATAATACCCCAATGCCATCACGGCAATCCATGGAATTATGGGATACCCAACTATAAATTCAACACGATTTGTTATTTTGAAAAGAGCGAATTCATGAAGTATTGCCCAAAACAAATTACCATTAAAGTGTACAGTATCCAAAAGATTGTGTCCTAAAATAAATGTCAAAATACCACCCAAAATTGACAATAGTCATCTCAATAAAAACTAACCATAGACCGCGTTGTAGGAGAAACTTGGATAATTCGGGGTTAGATTTTCTTTTTGCAATCATAAAGGCAGATGTTCCGGCAAGAAAGCAAAATGTGGGAGCACAAAAGTGTGTTATGAACCTTGTAAAAAATATAGGCAATGTGCTTTGTGTGGGGTCTGCCGGATCAAAATAAAACGCAGAATAATGAAAATAATCTCTAATATGGTCAAGTGCCATTATTATCATCGCTAACCCTTTTAATAGGTCTATTGATTCTATTCTGGCTTTGGGGATAGCTGCCATAATTTGGGTAATTAGAATTTTGGTTGTCGAAGAGTAAATATATCATTTTCGAAGAGTGTTGCTAATGAGTTGCCGATATCGGTTGGACTTGGTGCTGTGCTGGTATTTTATAATGTCCAGCCGGAACTGAAGTTGATTAGCAAACAAAAAGTTGAGAATATACCTGCCTGCCGGCAGGTTCGTCGCTTCGCCATATTGCCAAACCGATTGTTGTGTGTAGTGCACGTCTGATTATTGCTATGGTTCAATAAATTATCGTATTGAATTTGCAACTGCTACAGATGCTTCTTCTGGTGCATAGTGTCTACTGTCTGCTATCACTTTGCCTTATATATTTATCAATCTGCCTTCACTAAAGCCATTTAAATAATCTTCGATATAACCATATTCTTTTTCTACACGCAGTTACAAAACAGGGGTAGCGTTAAAAATCCACAGTCTCTCCGTCTTTAATTAAAATCTGCTTCATTGTTCCGTTTAAATCTATTTGATAAGTGCCTATAGGTAATCCTATCTTTTTTGCTGTTACAGAATAATAAACCTGCCTGTCTTTCTTTTCATCATACAATGTCCATATTCCAGATGCAACTACATTTAAAGTACCTGCTTTTATTCTTGTATCCATTCCTTTTTGCACAGGTACATCTTTTACTTTGATGCCTGATATGGTTACATCATAAGTACCTGGCACAAGAGAAAAGCTGCGTTCATTTATGGAATAAGACACTTGTCTTTCGGTAACGGGTTGAGAAATTGTAATAACACATTCAGCATCCTTTGGGATGTTAAGAAATAATTTACCTGTAACACCTTTGGCTAAAAGGTTTTGCTTAATCTCCCATTTTTTGTCAATATTAGTCGCCCGTACAATATCTCCGTTAGTTCCTCTGTCTATATAAGGTGAATCACTGACTTCATGCCTTTCGGCTTTATCACTTTTTATATCATAGCCACCAGGTTGATTATTAATTGAATCATTATGCAAATTTGATTTTTGCTTTAAAATACGAAAACTATAGGTTGCCAGTTTCCCTGCGATTAATGCCCCCACTTTTGATTGTATAACCGCATATCCATCTACAGGTTGAAACTTATCTCCATCCACAGGTGGATAATGTTGAATAGAAACTTTTTGTCCAATGTTTAAATTAGCTGCAAATGTTTTTGGAACAGAAAAACTAAATCTATCATCATTGGGAAGCTTTGCAGAAATAATGCTACAACAAGGGACACTTGGCTCAATGCTGGTTATGCCACAGCAGGGTTCTATGTGGGCTGGTTCAGTAATAGCATATTTACTAACAGTGCCGGTTACCGATTTTATTATGCCAAGAGATGGCTGGGCATTCAGTGCCGTTCCTGTTTTATAATTTTTTGCTACAGAATTGTCAACGGTAAATTCAAATGTTCTACCCGTAGTATTATCCCGTACAGTAACAATACCGCAGCAGGATGTAGCGGGAATTGCTGCAATTACTGAGCAACAGGGATGTCCCGGGTTTGGCGAATTTTTTTGAGCAAAGCTGGTAACAAAGAATACCTGTATCAGTAATAAAATGATTATTTGTTTCATAGCAATAGATTTTTGTGAGGAGATACAAAAGATAAACAATAACCGAGTTAATATGATATTTTCTGACGTAAACGTCTTTTTGCATTACACACAACTCCTAAATTTATAATATTACCTGCGGAGCTTAAATTTTTCAGCCCGTGTATACCAGCCTCTAATCTTTACACATTTTGTATTGACATTAGTACGACCATTCCCCTTATTTTGCCCATTCTACTAATATCAACTCCGGATTTTTACAAATAAATATGCCAGTTAGGATTAAATCCAAGTAATCCTACGATGTCAACTCCACCCAATTCTCTTTACCCTGCTTCATCACCAACCAGCTGCTGATTAAAAGAGACAATCCAAAATATCCAATTAGTATAGCGGAAATAGGAGTAACCCAGTGAGACGCCCCAAACCAATCACCCTGGCTCCATAAAAAATAAACTCCCAGGGCACAGCGAAGCGTCTCCCAGAAAATAGAAGAGCGGTTTCCATCCATGGCATCGGTTAAGGCATATACTGTAAGAAAAATAAAAGCCCCATACCAAAAGATATAGAATTTATCAAGATTGTTGATATAGGCAATATTTCCAAAAAGGTAACTGATGAATAATAAAATCATCGTTAGCTGAAACCAATACCAGGTCTGTTGTATACCGGAAACAGGAGTCCCGTATTTTTCAAAATGATAGACGTCCTCGATCTTATACACGGGATATTTTTCTGCCATATCGGCCGGACGATAACCAGTTGGCTTGAACCACAAACTGAATTTATCTTTCCATTGATTTGTTCTCCAGGCATCTTTTATCATCAGCCATAAATGCTGAAAATTAACGCGTATGGGATTCCAGGTTCTTACAGGACGCGTAATACCATATACACAGGGGACCTCCTTTAGTTCCTCCTGATAAGTGCCAAATAGTTTATCCCAGAAAATAAAGATCTGCCCCAGATTCTTATCCAGGTATTCTTTATTAATAGCATGATGCACTCTGTGATGTGAAGGAGTAACGATGATCTTCTCTAAAAATCCCATTTTATTTATATGCTGGGTATGATACCAGAACTGCGCGAATAAATGCAGGGGTCCTACCGTGGCAATGACAATGGTTGGTACTCCCAAAAGGGCCGCAGGTAATAACAAAAAGGAAAATGGATTGACAAACATCGAAATGCTCTGTCGCAAAGCACACGCTAAATTGAAATCCTCACTGCTATGATGTATAATATGCAGATTCCAGAATATATTGATATGATGACTCCAGCGATGCACCCAATAACCGGCAAAATCAATTGCGATAAAGGCTACTATATAAGTCAGCACACCATTGCCAATGCTGGTAACCGCGATCTGCCTTACCAGCCAGCTATAAGCGAGAATGCTGATGCTAAGCCCCAGCACATCCTTGGTCACATTGGTGATTCCGCTGCTCAATGAAGAGATCGTGTCCAGGTTATGAAGGGTCTGCTTGTTCTTTCTCCATCCCCACCACTTTTCAAAGAGGACGAGGAAGAGGAAGCAGGGCATTGCAATGAGTAGTATCTTGCCGTAAGAGTCCATTAAGAAGGTTAGAGGTTAGAGGTTAGGGTTTAGAGAGACGTAATCAAATTTAAGACTTGATCTTATGAAAAAGAATTTTGGTTTTGCGATTGTTTTTCTTGCTTTCGCCAGCATTATTTACCTGGATTCAGGGGCGCAGACTACGGGCGCGCAGAAAATGGCGGCTTTTCAGAAGCAAAAGTCGATGATAGCGGCATCGCCTTATAAAAACCTGCAATGGCGCTTGGCGGGACCGGATAACCGGTCGGGAAGATGCACCGATGTAGCAGGGTGGACGGGAGATCCGAACCTGATGTATGTAGGATATGCCACAGGAGGGTTGTGGAAGACGGAAGATGGAGGTACAAACTGGAGCCCTCTTTTTGATAAGCAAGCCACTCTTTCCATTGGCAGTATTGCCATTGCGCCTTCTAATAAAAATATTGTCTTTGTGGGTACAGGAGAGGCTAATATTTTCCGCTCTTCATTACCGGGTACCGGCATCTATAAGACCAAAGATGGAGGAAAAAGTTTTCAGCATCTTGGTTTGGAGAATACGGGCACTATTGCTCGTATCGTCGTGAATCCTTATCACTCCGAAGTAGTTTATGTAGCGGCCAGTGGTAATGAATGGACCTATAATAAGGACAGGGGCGTATTTCAGACCATGGACGGAGGAAAGACCTGGAAGAAAATTTTATTCCTCGATGAAAAAACCGGATGTATAGATCTGGTGATGGATCCTTCCAATCCCAGCATATTGTATGCCTCCATGTGGAATCGTATTCGTCGCAGGTGGAGTGATCCTGTTCCTGAAGATGGAGATCATATTTATAAATCAATAGATGGAGGAAAGACATGGAAAATAACGGACAAAGGATTGCCCGATACAAAAATGACCGGACGTATCGGATTGGCGGTCTCTTTTTCAAATCCAAACATAGTTTATGCATTTGTGGATGATCATACAAAAAAACGGGATCCAAAACCCGGAGAAACGGATAGCTATGAGAGACAGGTTCAAAAAGTAGTGATCGGTGGTGCTATTTACAGAAGCACAGACAAAGGTGAGAACTGGGAAAAAATGGGAGAGATCCATGATTTCTTCAAACCATTTTCCGGTACCTATGGATGGGTGTTCAGTCAGATACGCGTGGATCCAAAAAATGAAAATCAACTTTATGTGATGGGTGTGAGTATGGGTAAATCAACTGACGGGGGAAAGACCTGGAAACAATTTGTGCCAACAGATACAGTAACAGAAAGAATGGGAGGAGATAATCATGCCCTCTGGATCGATAAAGAAGATCCGCAACGCATGATCCTTGGAAATGATGGCGGGGTAAGTATGACAAATGATGGAGGCAATAGCTGGAATAATTTCTGGGATAAAATGCCAACCACGCAATTTTATACGGTGACCTATGATATGGAAACTCCATTCAATGTTTTTGGTGCAATACAGGATCAGGGAACTTTTTCTGGAAGTTCGGCCAGGACATTTGGCGAAACTTCTCCGCCCGATGATAAAAGAAGAAAATGGAATTACGCTCCGGGTGGAGAAGGAACACAGATACAAGTGGATCCACTGCACTCCAATATTGTTTATTCAAGTACATATTATGGAAGGCTGATGAAAAGCGATCTGAATAAAAGAGATAGCACGCGTAGCAAGAGAATAAAAAATTTTCTGGTTGGAGCTATAGATTCATTGAGAGGAGAATGGCTGGCAGGCACACTTATGTCAAGATTTGAGAATACAACGATCTATCATGGACTTCAGCATTTATATAAATCTGTGGATAGCGGTGAGAACTGGACCATGATCAGTCAGGATCTTTCTTATAATGATCCGAAGAGAATGGGAAAATATCCTTATCTCATATATCACCAGGCCATCACGGCTATTGCAGAAGGAAGAGCACCCGGACTTTTATATGCAGGAACAGATGATGGAAGAGTATGGGTTCTTCCCGGACTGGATCAGAATCCGGCCAACTGGAAAGAATTGACTGCCGGTCTTCCATACAATAAACATGTAGCTAAAATTTGTACTTCTTATTTTGATGATTCGCTGGTATATGTGGTGCTGAATGGAAGAAGAGATGATGATGCCAGTCCGTTAATTTATAAGAGAAAAGGATTGAATGGACCATGGGTAATGATCAGTGGCAATTTGCCCAATTCGCCAGTGAATGTGATCATTGAAGACTGGGACAAGAAAAATGTATTGTATTGCGGAACGGATATGGGAGTTTATATAAGTAAAGATGCCGGTAAAACATGGCTGGCTCTGAATGGCAATATGCCTGTTTCTGTAGCTGTAGATGATATGTTCATTCATCCAAGAGATAAGAAATTAGTACTTGGCACATATGGCAGAGGAATCTGGATACTGGACAAAAAGCTATGACGGATAAGCTTTGAGCCGTGAGCATTTCGAGCGAAGCGAGGAACCTTGTATTTTTTCAAATGAAGTGAGGAACTTTGCGTTTACAACACAGAGACACGGAGGTACTGAGGAACACAGAAATAATTGAATCAGTGCAACTCTGTCCCTCAGTGCCTCTGTGTTGACAAAAAAATAATGGCAACTGTTACAGTTCATTCCGACCAAAGCGAGGAACCTTGTTTTAATAAATAGTTTTTAACACCTACATGTATACAGAACTAACTAAATACGATCCTCAAGCCAGTTACGCAAAGTTTGATTGCATTGATGCCCATACTTGCGGAAATCCAGTTCGGGTAGTGAAAAAGGGAGGACCTGAACTACTTGGCAATAACATAAGCGAGAAGCGCCAGCATTTTTTGAGGGATTATGACTGGATAAGGACAGGACTCATGTTTGAGCCCAGGGGACATGATATGATGAGTGGGTCTATTCTTTATCCGCCTTATAATCCTGAAAATGATGTGGCGGTGCTTTTTATTGAAACTTCTGGTTGTTTGCCTATGTGTGGACATGGTACGATTGGAACGATTACTATCGCGGTTGAGGAAGGATTGATCATTCCTAAAATACCGGGAAGAGTGAGAATGGAAGCGCCTGCGGGATTGGTGAATATTGAATATACAGAGGTAGCAGTCGGGAGTCGAGAGTCGGGAGTCGGTTTAGTGGATGGGGGGATGAGTAGTGGTAAAAAAAGGGTTAGGAGTGTAAGGCTGACGAATGTGCCCGCGTTTGTTCATTCGTTTGAGTTGACAGCTGATTGTCCGGAACTGGGGGAGTTGGTGGTGGATGTGGCTTATGGAGGAAATTTTTATTCGATTGTAGATGTACAGAAGAATTTTAAGGGACTTGAACATTATACTGCCGATAAATTGATTGCCTGGGCAAGAGAGCTGCGGAAGAATATAAATGCTGCCTATGAATTTGTGCATCCGGAAAATGATACGATAAGGGGCTGTTCGCATATTCTATGGACAGGTGCGGTGATTGACCCTACTTCAACGGCACGTAATGCGGTTTTTTATGGAGAAAAAGCCATTGATCGTTCTCCATGCGGAACCGGTACATCCGCGAGAATGGCGCAATGGTATGCAAAAGGCTTATTGAAAAAGGGAGATGAGTTTATTCATGAAAGTATTATCGGCTCTAAATTCATTGGAAGAATAGAAGAAGAATTGAAAGTTTCGGGAAAGCCTGCTATTCGTCCATCTGTTGAAGGATGGGCCAGGATCTATGGCTATAATACGATATGGATAGATAAAGAAGATGATCCGTATGCGGTTGGATTTACGGTGGTGTAGGCAGGGGCCCGGGGGCGGCTGTTATTGAGGCGGTTAATATTACCAACATGAAAAAAATATTCGCTCTTTTAGTTTTAATTTCTTGTAACCAAAAGCAGCCGGAAAAAAAAGAAACGGTCGGATCGTTTATCCTGGTATTAGGAAACGCGCAGGATGCCGGATACCCGCAAATAGGTTGTGTGCAGGAATGTTGTAAGGCTTATTGGCAGGGAAAAGAAAATAAAAAATTCCCAACCTGTCTGGCCCTGGTGGATTCGAAGGCTGGACAATATTGGTTAATTGAAGCAACGCCTGATATCAAAGAGCAACTTTATGGTCTGCAGGCCTATCTTCCAAAACCCGATTATTCTCCGGATGGAATCTTTCTGACCCATGCCCATATAGGTCATTATACCGGATTGATGCAATTTGGTAAGGAGGCAATGAATGGCAGGGATATTCCGGTATACGTCATGCCGCGAATGGATTCTTTTCTGAGAAATAATGGACCCTGGAGTCAGTTGGTGAATCATCAGAATATTCAGCTTCGTGATTTGAAAGCAGATAGTATCATTCGTTTGAATGATTCATTTTCTATAGTGCCGATAAGGGTACCACATCGTGATGAATATTCTGAGACGGTGGGTTTCATTATTTCATCCCCAAATAAAAAATTACTGTTTATTCCTGATATTAATAAATGGGCAGAATGGGATCGCGACATTATTTCACTTATAAAAACAGTGGACCTGGCATTTCTTGATGGAACTTTTTATCAGAATGGGGAAATAAAGGGTAGGGACATGAGCCATATACCTCATCCATTTGTATCGGAATCCATGGAACTGTTCAAAGATCTGCCGATGAAAGATAAAGCCAAGATCTATTTTATACATTTCAATCATACCAATCCCTTACTGAGAACAAAGGGAGAAGAAAAACAAGAACTTTGGAAAAAGGGTTTCAAAGTGGCGAACCAGGGTGAACTTATAGCTATGTAGGATCCGGTTAAAATAAAAATATGAGAAAGCGATTCTTCTTCCTTTTTTTAATTCTGCCACTTCAACAGTTAGAGGCGCAAATGACAAAAGCGCCAGCTTATCCTTTAGTCACCAATGATCCTTATTTCAGTATCTGGAGTTTTACTGATGAATTAAATGGGTCCATTACCAAACACTGGACAGGGACCGATCATTCATTGGTTGGATTGATAGCGGTGGATGAAAAATTATATAATTTTTTAGGAGAACCGGTTGGTCCAATAACTTCTATACTAGCACCAGGGGAAGAAAAACCAGTAGAAATAAAATATACAGAGAAGGAACCCGGGTATGGCTGGAAGGAAGCAGATTTCAATGACAGAAACTGGTCATCTGGAAAAATGCCTTTTGGTTTTGGATGGGATAAAGGGTTTGCAACTGAATGGAAGACTAAGGATATCTGGACCAGAAGGACCTTCATTTTAAGAGAGATAAACCTGGATGAGCTGATATTGCAATTAAGGCATGATGATGATGCTGAAGTTTATATTAATGGAGTACGAGTGTGGGCTTGTGTGGATTGTAATAATTCTGAACTCAAAGAGTATAAACTGACTCAAGAAGCGTTAGGGGCACTTCGTACCGGTAATAATGTATTGGCTATTCATTGTACAAATACGCATGGATGGGCCTGGCTGGATGCAGGGCTGGGAAGGGCAAGGATGTTAAAAAATTATTCAAAGGCAGAACAGATTTCTGTAAATATCACCGCTACCCGCACACGTTATGAATTTAACTGCGGTCCTGTCTTTCTTGATCTTAGTTTTCTTTCTCCCTTACTGGCCAATGATCTTAATTTATTTTCCCGCCCGATTACCTATGTCAGTATTAATGTTCTTTCTACCGATAATAAATTGCATAAGGTGAAGATCCATTTCCTTGCTTCTATGACCATTGCCAGTAATAAAAAGAATGACGAGATGACGATATCACAGGGGAATTTTGGAAGCATCAGTTATTTTAAAACAGGAACTAAAGAGCAGCCCATTCTTCAAAAAAAAGGAGATGATCTTCGAATCGATTGGGGTTATTTCTATGTAGCTGCAAAAAATGACGGTTCTGTTAGACAGCTATTGCCTGGAGCACCTGGCACCGTGGATCTTCCTTCTATGATGGATACAGAGATCGATCTGGGTAAAATAAAAAACATGCCCACAGAAAGAACCATCCTGCTGGCTTATGATGATCTTTCCTCTATTCAATATTTTGGGAAAAATCTTTCGGCCTGGTGGAAAAAAAATTTTATTTCTACTGAAGAAATGATCAGTCAATCGCTTGATGATTATGTAAAGATCAATGATCGCTGCAAAAACTTTGACGCAAAGCTGTACAGGGATGCGCAGATAGCTGGCGGGGATGAATATGCTAAACTTTGCGCGTTGGCTTACCGTCAATCTCTGGCCGCTCATAAACTAGTGAGAGGAGAAAATGATCTGGTCTTGTTTCCACAAAAAGAGAATTTCAGTAATGGCTCTATCTGGACGGTGGATGTTACCTATCCATCTGCCCCACTAACTCTTTTATATAATCCCGTATTGTTGGAAGGAATGGTTGAACCCATCATTCAATATAGTGAGAGTGGAAAGTGGACAAAACCATTTCCTTCACATGACCTGGGAACTTATCCATTGGCAAATGGCCAAACCTATCCGGAAGATATGCCTGTTGAAGAAGCTGGAAATATGATCATATTAACGGCTGCTATTTGCCGAGCAGAAAAGTCAACAGCATTCGCTGAAAAACATTGGAGCAGTTTGAGCCGCTGGGTTGAATTTTTAGTTAAGGATGGATTGGATCCTGCCAATCAATTGTGTACTGATGATTTTGCAGGACATCTGGCTAGCAATGCTAACCTCTCGGTAAAGGCCATTGTTGGTATTGGTGCTTTTGCTCAAATGGCTGATCATACAGGACGAAAAGAAGAGGCGAAAAAATATGCGGCCATTGCCAGTGACTATGCTTCAAAATGGCTGACCCTGGCAGATGATGGTGATCATTATATGCTTGCCTTTGGACAAAAAGGAAGCTGGAGCCAGAAGTATAATTTGGTTTGGGATAAACTTCTGGAACTACATTTATTTCCCGCCTCTGTATATGAAAAGGAGATCAGGTTTTATTCAGGCAAACAAAATGAATTCGGATTGCCATTAGATAGCCGCAGGACCTATACAAAAAGTGACTGGATCTGCTGGACAGCAACTCTGGCTTCGGATATCAATGATTTTCGAAATCTGATCACCCCGGTTTATAAATTCGCAACCAGTACACCTGTCAGAGTACCTTTAAGCGATTGGCATGAGACAACAGACGGAAAACAGGTGGGTTTCCAGGCTCGCAGTGTAGTGGGCGGTTATTTTATTAAAATGCTTGAAGAAAATTGGAAGCATAATAAATAGTTGACCTGGTATCAGGATCAGTTTGAAATTTTAAGAATAATGAAAGCAACCATCATTGGAGGAGGAATTATCGGATTAAGTACGGCTTATTATTTAAACAGATCAGGGTGGGAGGTGACTGTACTTGATAAATCGGATTTTACTGATAACTGTTCATATGGTAACTGCGGATATATCTGTCCCAGTCATTTTATTCCATTAGCGACTCCCGGAATTGTGAAGCAGGGATTGAAATGGATGTGGAATTCAAAATCTCCTTTTTATGTGCAGCCCCGTCTCGATTGGAATCTGATCAGTTGGGGTATAAAGTTTATGAAAAGCGCTACAAAGCAGCATGTTGAAAATTCAGCCATTCCCCTTCGTGATATCGCTTTTATTTCCAAGAAGGAATATGAAGACTGGCTACATCAACCCGGGTTTAATTTTTCTTATGAACAAAAAGGATTGCTGGAGATATTTCAGACAGAGGCTGCAGCCGAGCATGCCCATCATACGGTCAAAAAAGCGCAGGAGCTGGGTTTGGAAGGAACAAGAATGTTGAATCGTGAAGAGTTGTTGGCGAAGGAACCAGGTACACGAATAAATGGAATCGGTGCTATTTATTTCCCGGGCGATGCACATTGCTGGCCCAATAAATTAATGAGTGAGTTAATTCTGGTTTTAAAGATGAAGGGAGTCAACTTGATTGCAGGTGCCGAGGTAAAAGGATTTGAACAATCGAAGGGCCGAATTACAAAAGTGATTTGTTCTGATAAAACCTATGAGCAGGATGAAGTAGTCATAGCAACGGGATCATGGGGGAGAGAAACTGCGGAGTTACTAAAAATAAAAATTCCGATGATGCCTGGTCGTGGCTATTCGGTAACGCTGGAGAATTCACCTTATAAGGTCATTCATCCTTCGGTGCTGGTGGAAGGTCGTGCTGCCATAACCCCGATGGATGGTAACAAGATCCGTTTTGGAGGCACTATGGAGATCACTTCCCATAAAACGCCCGCGAGAATGAACCGGGTACAGGGAATACTGGATGCGGTAAAAAGATTTTATCCTGATTTTGATGTGGCCATGCCTGCCAAAGAAAATATCTGGTATGGCTACCGGCCTTGCTCCGCAGATGGTCTGCCCTTTATTGGTCGTGTTAAAAAATATGCAAATCTTACGATGGCCACGGGGCATAGCATGCTGGGACTTAGTCTGGGTGCGGGAACTGGTTTGCTTGTAGATGAGATCATTAATAATAAGAAACCAAGTATGGACATCAGTCCTTTTAACGTAGAGCGATTTTAGTAGTTCGTTTCTCAGTTCGATTATTACTATTTTTGAGCCCGATGAATTTCAATTCAACCAGCATTCCATACCGACAAACCGGAGCCTTTACAAGTGTGGTGCTTGACTATATTGATCAGGCCACCGAACTAAGGCCATTTTACCTCCATAATGTAACGATAAGGGGAATTGAGGAAGCGATCAAACAAAGAGATAGATTTTCTACAAATCGTGAAGTTTTAGTAAGTGAGTTAAAGAATCAATATAAGGGGGTCAATACGTCAGAAACTGTGATGGCCAATATAGAAAAGCTTCGTGCCAGCAATACGTACACAATTACCACCGCTCATCAGAACAACTTGTTTACCGGGCCACTTTATTTTATATATAAGATCCTTCATGCGATCAAACTTTCAGATCAACTGAATAAAATATATTCAGATAAACAATTTGTACCTGTATTTTATATTGGTTCTGAAGACGCTGATCTGGAGGAGCTGAATCATATTTATCTTAATAATGAGAAATTGGTTTGGCATACCAAACAAACAGGGGCGGTAGGCAGAATGAATATAGATAAGGAACTCATTTCCCTGATCGATAAAATGCAAGGCCAATTGTCTGTATTGCCTCATGGTGATCAATTGCTTGAGATGCTTCGTGAGTCTTATACTGCAGGCAGATCAATGGCTGAAGCCAGTTTTAGATTTATAAATGAATTATTCTCGGAGTATGGGCTGGTAGTGTTGCAACCCGATAATGCGGCCCTTAAATCCTTATTGAAGCCTGTATTTGAAGATGACCTTTTAAATCAAACAGCTTCTGCTGTAGTGGAGAAAACGGCTGGGGTGCTGGAGGATGCAGGATATAAAGTGCAGGCAAATCCCCGTGAGATCAATTTGTTTTACATGGAAGGTGATCAGCGCAATCGAATTGAGAAGATCAACGAAGAATGGAAGGTATTGAACCGGAATACGAAATTTAACAAAAAGCAATTGCTTGAAGAATTGAAGGATCATCCGGATAGATTTAGTCCCAATGTGATTCTTCGCGGTATTTACCAGGAAAGCATTCTTCCTGATGTGGCATTTATTGGCGGGGGTGGTGAAACGGCTTACTGGCTTCAATTAAAACAACTTTTTGAAAACTACCAGGTCCCTTTTCCTGTTCTTGTGCTTCGCAATTCATTTTTATTAATAGAATCGAAATGGGCTGACAAAATAGAGAAGCTTGGATTTAGTCCTGAAGATGTTTTTATGGAAGAGCAGGATCTAATGAATCAATTGGTACGCAGGGAAAGCAAACTCCCTACTGAATTAAATGGTTCTGTAAAGGAACTGGAAGACCTGTATGAAAACTTCAGGGCACAAGCCTCAAATATAGATCCCACACTGGGCACACATGTAGAGGCGCTAAAGGCCGGTGTAGTAAAAAGCATCAGGGAATTAGAGAAAAAAATGCTTCGTGCAGAGAGAAGAAAATTCGTGGATCAGCAAAGGCAGTTGCATAATATCAAACAACAGTTATTCCCCAATCACGGATTACAGGAGAGAAGAGAGAATCTTTGTTATTACTATGCGAAATGGGGTAAGGAGTTTTTAAACACTATCTATACTTATTCTCAGGGACTTGAACAGGAGTTTGTGATATTGAGGGAGGGTTAAGAAACAGCGGCCTCCAGCTCCTGCCTACCGATAGGCTGGGGGCGGCTGTTTTATTTCTTCCTCAAATAAATATTAAACATATATTCCTGTCGCTTCAGCGAGCTAAGCGCATTACTATAATTTGTACTGGCATTCGGGTCACGCATATCGCTTAATCCCGCTGCGAATTTTATTTCAGGACTTATCACCATTCCAGATTTGGCCATAGGAAAATCCAATCCGAAAGCTCCATGGGCCATGAACAGCGATTTTTTAATTGGCAACAGCGGATCAGCACTGCTTAACACATATTTGAATGAAGGGCCTAATGCGATGTAGGGAGTGGTCTTCTTTCCTTTGAAATGAAAAATAACAGGTAAAGAAAAATCAAGCGAACTGTTTTTTATATCCACGCGGCTTCTGATAGTGCCACCGGTAGTGCCTCTTTCAGTAAAATAAATATTCATATTGCCATAGACATAAGAAAGTCCCGGACGAATGGATATTGTTTTTCCTATAGGAATAAAATAATTGATTCCCAGGTCCAGAACACCAGCAGATGCTGCAGAGGCATCAATGATAGTCGTATTGCCTCGAGGTTCAAAACTTGGATTGGAATTATTAAGTCCTCCACCCATATTAAATCCAAAAGAAGGCTTGAAGGGCCCTTTAGTTTTGGAAGGTTTTACTGGCTTTTTAGAAGTTGATTGCATTTGTCGCACGAGGGCCAGTGTGCTAAGTGCACAGGGCCATTTAGGAGCCCTCTTCACTGCTTTATCTGCATAATATAGAGCTGAATCACGATTACCCGCTTTCATATGAAGCAGGGCAAGACAATTATTAATATAAGCAGCTCCGGGTTCAATGGCCAGGGCTGCATATGCAAATGAAAAAGCGGCTCTATCATCTTCTGTTCCTAAGGCTTGTAGCAAATAAGCACGATTCTTTAATGATCGGGCATAGTCTGGTTCATAATCTGCTATCAGTGGCATGGCTCTTTCCAATCTTTTACCTGCGGCCAGCCAGGATTTTTTATCACGAATATCCAGTGAGATGCAACCGATATAATCATTCAGTTTTTGTTGCGCATCATTAATAAATTCGGCAGCCAATGTAGATTGCGCATCTTGGGTATATGGATTATTCGGATATTTCTTATTTAATTGCTGATAATAGTTCTCTGCGGAATTGGATCCTTCCAAAGACTTTCCCTTAATGGCTTTATTAAAATTATTATAGGTCTCTATCAGCGATGTATCGATTGGAGGGGCAATTACTTTCTTTGTTAGTTCACCAGTAAAAGAATTACCGGGGCCTTTTTGTTTATTCCAGGTCCGTAGCCATGTTGCATCTACATTAGATACGATCAGGTTACCAAATTCATCACAACAGAAATAGGGAACCTGCTTTCTTTTAAATCTTGATTGCGCCAGTAAGGGAACATTCTTGTCCACATAGTTTCTGATCTCAGTGAAATTTACTTTTCCATTATTATCCGCATCTGCAAGTCCCGTGAGTCCATCTACAAGGTACCAGGTAAATAAACCATGACCATTTCCAATGGAAGCATCCTCCAATGATTCCTGCCCCGCGGCGGCTGCCAGCATCATCACCTCACCTGCATTTTTCTGTGAGACTGCTGTATTTAAAAAATTCTGTCCGGCGCTGCCACCTGGTAATTCATTTGTGCGACAGGCATCCATAATAAAATAAACCTCTACGCCCTTAGCCGTTTCATTGGCGATCTTCTTTTTAAGATTATATAATTGAATGGCGCCGCTGATCAGGTAATTGTCTTTATCACTGCCAGGATTTACATCATACCCGAGGAAAAAAAACTGATCCTCATCAATGGCATCTCCATGTCCTGCCAGGTAGATATAAAGCCGGTCGCCTTTTTTCAGCTCCTTGGCCTTCAGCCATTGAAAACCTTTGCTCCAGAAATTGGCCGAGGTGGCTGCTTCATTGGTAAGTTCGAAAATATTAGGTTCTTTAAGATTGCCTCCGGCAGGGGAGCGAAGAAAATCAGCGAACAGATCGGCATCCTTATCGGCATAACTTAATGGACGAATAAATTTGTATTTGGATATGCCCAGCACCATGGCAAAGCTTTGATTAGCGTTATTACCCGGATCGCGGGGAATAAGCGGCTTTTGGGCAGACAGGTTCAGGCTGAAAACAAGAATAAACAGGTAGAGGAGCTTTTTCATACAGTGGGTTCGTATATCCAAGGTAGATAAAAATTGATAATTGCAAACACCCGCCTTCGAGAGCCTCAGGCACCGTTCTTCGACAGGCTCAGGCACCTCAACTTCTCAACCATGCCTTCGGCAGGCAGGCCCCTCAACTTATCAACCTTCCTCTATCTTCCTTAATTTCGTATCTATGAAAGTAGGCATCATCATGGGCTCCGACAGCGACCTTAATGTTATGCAGGCTGCCTCGGATATCCTGAAGCGATTTGATATTCCGCATGAAGTAACTGTGGTTTCAGCGCATCGCACACCGCACCGAATGATTGAGTATGCGCAAACGGCCAGAGAACGTGGATTGAAAGTGATCATTGCGGGAGCAGGGGGTGCCGCCCATTTACCCGGTATGGTTGCTTCAGTAACTACACTTCCTGTAATTGGTGTTCCAATTAAATCTTCCAATTCTATTGACGGATGGGATTCCGTTTTATCTATACTTCAAATGCCAAATGGCGTACCCGTAGCGACTGTAGCACTAAATTCGGCTATGAATGCGGGAATACTGGCGGCGGAAATCCTGGGAACTTATGATGAGGTCATTGCCAATAAAATAGCCGAGTATAAGAAATCCCTCAATAATGAAGTGATAGAAAAAGTGGAAAAAATGAAGAAGGAAGGCTGGGAAAATAAATTTGATTAATGGCCCGGGTTCTTCTTCTGCTAATTATTTCTTCAATTCTTATCTCCTGCGGTATGGGTACGGTTCTGCAAGAATTCAAACGGTTTCCTGATTACCCTTCTGCTTCCTCAGTTGAGTATGTGAATAATCATTTCTACATTATGGGAGATGATGCTTCTTACATGCTTGTGCTGGATAGCAATCTTATGGAGGTAGATAAGATCATTCTTTTCAATACCAAGGAAAAACGCTTCCCTAAATCTTCCAAACATGATCTGGAAGCCATGACTCTGTTACCCAATAACAAACTCCTGATCATTGGTTCGGGATCTACTGCCAACCGGAATGGTGCTATAATTTTTGATCCAGAAAATAAAACAATTGATAGTATACACCTCGATAGTTTTTTCCAACGATTTTCAGAGCATCATATTGATCAGATCAATATTGAAGGAACGACAATCCTGCCATCGTCCCTTGTGCTGGCAAACCGGGGCAATATGAATTATCGTCATAATGAACTGATCTTTACGTCGCCTGATTTTTATAAGAAACCCGAACAGGCCTATATTAATAAAATGCTTTTTGGTGTGAGTGAAGATAGTAGCTCCTTCCAGGGTGTTTCCGGACTCGCTTATTCCCGAAAGAAGGATATCCTGATCGCGACTGTTTCTACTGAGAAAGTTGGTAATTCCTATGATGATGGAGAAATTGGCAAATCCTATCTCTGGCTGGTGAAAAATATGTCATCAAAAACACAATGGAAGGCGATGAATCCGGATAAGATAATTGATCTTGAAATAATGGATGCTGCCTTCAAAAATCAGAAGATTGAAGGGGTTTGCATATGGAAGGAGACTAAAGAATTTCTTTATCTCTTACTGGTGGCAGATAATGATGATGGAGGAAGCAATGTTTTTAAGATCGCCGTAAAATTATAAGATCCTTTACTTCGCAACCTCTCCTTTCAATCTCATCAATTCTGTTTCTGCCACTTTGGTATTATATCTGGCATTGATCAGTCGGGTTCTGGCATCCTGTAAACTTTTCTGTGCTTCTTTTAATTGAATCAGCGTAGTGGAATTCAATTTGTAGACTTGAAATACAATATCTACGTTTTCTCTTGCAAGTGAAATATTTTCTTCTTCAAGGCTCAGGGCCTTTTTCTGCCATTCATAATTCTTCCATGCATTAAATACTGCCAGATTGATCTTGGAGCGCTGGTTCTGAAACACCGTATTCAGGTAATTGATATTTAGTTGCGCCTGCTGAATCTGCCTTTTTACATTGTAGTTATTAAAAATGGGAATGCTTGTAGTGATCCCATAATTTAATCCATGATTGCGGCTGAAAAGAGGCGAGAAAGGATTTACTGTGGCCTGGTTATCGGTCCGATTAAAATTATAAGCTGAATTTAAATTTACAGTTGGGAAGCGATCTGCTTTTCTTTCTCTCAATACAATTCCTGCAATATCAATATTCTTTTTTGCCATTATCAGGGTAGGGTTGTTGTTATTCATTCCTGCCTGTATATCTGTAAGTGTAATTGTATGATCAAATGGAATACTGTCTGCTACATCATAATCAGTGCTGGCTTTCACATTCATTTGTTCATTCAACTGATCTTTCAATTGACTGATCAGCGTTTGTTGCTGCAACTGGGCTGATTTCTGTTCATTAAGATCTACTCTGCTTTGCAAAAGATCTGGTTTTGCACCCACACCAATATCCAGTTTGTACTGAGCCAGTTTTACTCTTTCGGCGCTGATAGACATTTGTTCTTCCACAGCTCGTAATTGTTGCTTTTGCCTCACAATATCATAATAGGTGATCGCTACAGTTGCTACAGTATTCACCACCTGTTCTCTGATACCTATTTCTCCCAGTTTTACCAGTTGTTGCAGGCGATCACGGGTGGCAAACATTTTCATCCCATCAAATATCCTCCAGTTCAGCAACATATTGGCTGAAAGCGTATTTGAATTGATCCCATTTTTTTCCCTTGCAGTACCATCTGCGAATTTTTGCCTCTGAGAAACATTATTAAAGGAATAAGTAGCATTTGCGTTTAGGGTAGGAATGAAAGCCGCATTTCGATAGGAATAATCCAGCGCAGCAACCATAGAATCATTTTTTGCCAGTTGGATCTCATAGTTATTTTGAAGCGCGGTGGCAATGGCTTCTTCTACTGTGAGCAGGCGTTGACCAGTTGCGGTATAGCCAGAGACTGCGATGACCACAAGCAGCAGAATGATTTTTAAATAAGGTATATAAAAATGTCGATTCATGAATTTACGCTGTTTGAATTTGTTCAGGAGCAGAGGGAACAGTTGTTAGATGTGCCAACTCATCAAAATGTGATGGCTGTTTTTTACTACTGAGAAAACTATATATCGCCGGGATCACGAACAGGGTTAATACCAATGAAAAAAGAATACCTCCTACGATCACGATACCAAGTGGAACACGGCTGGTAGAGGAAGCACCCAGTGACAGGGCCAGAGGTAATGCACCCAGCGACATAGCCATGGAAGTCATTAGAATAGGACGAAGACGTTGTGTGGCAGAGAAGATCACGGCCTCTTTTTTATTCATTCCTTTTTCCTGGCTTTTATTGGCAAACTCAACGATAAGGATACCATTCTTTGTTACAAGACCTATTAGCATGATCATGCCGATCTCAGAAAAAATATTAAGGGTTTGTCCGAATGCCCAGAGTGAAAGTAAGGCGCCGGCAAAAGCCAGTGGCACGGTAAACATAATGATCAACGGATCAATGAAACTTTCAAACTGCGCTGCAAGTATCAGGAATATTAATCCTAACGCAAGAAACAGCGCGAAGCTGGTATTGTTACCACTTTCCTGGAAATCACGCGAAGATCCCGAGAGAGAAGTGGTAAAGGTCTCATCCATTAATGACTTTGTAATTTTTTCCATCTCCTTAATACCATCGCCGATAGTATATCCCGGCTGCAGGCCAGCGGAAACGGTGGCCGATTTATATCGGTTAAAGTGATAAATAGAAGGAGGTGTATTGGCTTCGTAAGTACTAACAAGATTATCCAGGCTGATCATATCTCCGCGACTATTTCGGACAAATAAGCTTTTTAAATCATTGGGATCATCTCGGTCGCTGCGGGCAACTTGTCCCAGGACCTGGTACTGCTTACCTTCTTTAGTAAAATATCCCATCCGGCGATTACTATAGGCTAATTGGAGTGTCTGTGAAATATCGTTTACGCTAACCCCCAGAGAAGCCGCTTTTGCCCGGTCTATCTGAACCCTTAATTCGGGTTTATTAAATTTAAGATCGATATCAGGGTTCTGAAGGATCTTACTTTCTCTTGCCTTCTCCAAAATTTTCGGAAGTACAGCAGTAAGTTTATTGAAATCATTATTTTGTATCACAAAGGCAACGGGCTGACCACCACGACGATTTACCGAGATCGTTTGCTCTTCTATCACTACAGAACGCCCTTCGGGAAAACGGGAAAGATTTCTATTTACCATAGCCACGATCTCTTTCTGAGAACGGACTCTTTCGTCAGGCGGAACTAAAGTAACTCTTACAAAGCCCGTATTCGCATTACCACTACCAGTGAAGCCGGGGGAGGTGACGCTAAGCACCAATTCTTTTTCCGGTACGGAATCCAAAATAAAATTGGAAACCCTTTGCACATACATATCCATCGCTTCATAGGAAGTGCCTTCAGGTCCGGTGAGACCAATACGAAACTGGCTGCGATCCTCCATCGGTGCCAGTTCAGATTTAAGCTGGTTGAAGATAAAATAAATCGCGGCCACACATGCCAGAATTATTACCCAGGCTACCCGGCGAACACCCATGAACTTGCGGAGTGTATTCATGTATGCATTCTCCATCCAACGGAAGAAAGGTTCTGTCTTGTTGTAGAACCAGGAGTGTCTCATGACCTTCCGGGTCAGCTTGACGTTCAATACAGGCGTGAGCGTAAGGGAAACGAAAGCAGAGATCAGCACGGCGCCTGCAACCACGATACCGAATTCACGGAATAGTCGACCAACAAATCCCTGAAGGAATATAATAGGAAGAAATACCACCGCCAAAGTAATTGAGGTGGCGATTACCGCGAAGTAGATTTCTTTTGATCCTTCCACTGCGGCCTGCCATTTATTCATTCCCTTCTCCATCTTCTTAAAAATGTTCTCCGTAACTACAATACCATCATCAACTACCAATCCGGTAGCAAGTACAATAGCCAGCAAGGAAAGTACATTGATAGTGAAGCCCATCAGGTACATAATGAAAAAAGCACCGATCAGGGAAACGGGTATATCAATCAGCGGACGGATAGCAATGATCCAGTCACGGAAGAAGGCGTAAATAATCATTACAACCAGGAGGAAAGAGATCATCAGGGTGTCTTCTACTTCAAGAATAGAACGCTTAATAAATTTTGTTTGATCCAGCGCGATATTGATCTTAACATCTTCGGGTACGTCTTTTTTTATTTTTTCAAGACGAGAATAAAATTCATCCGCAATGGATACATAATTTGATCCTGGTTGTGGAATAATGGCCAGTGCGATCATGGGAGTGGCATCGCCACGAAGAGAAGACTCTTCATTCTCCGGGCCAAGTACCGCTTCACCAATATCGGAAAGTTTCACATCGGCGCCATCCACACTCTTAATGATAAGATTGTTGAATTCGTCTTCGGTGTTCATTTTGCCGAAGGTTCTTACAGTAAGTTCGGTGGTGTTTCCGGAAATTTTTCCTGAAGGAAGTTCTACATTTTCTCTGAGCAATGCTGCCTGTACATCGTTTGCCGTAATTCTTTTTGCGATGAGTTTGGTAGGATCTATCCATATCCTCATCGCGTATTTTTTCTCTCCCCAGATCTGCACGCCGCTTACTCCAGGAATGGTTTGCAATCTTTCCACCAATACATTATTTGCGTATTCCGTCATCTCCAGAGGATTTCGCATAGTGCTTTGTACCGTCATGGAAAGGATAGGATCGGAGGAGGCATCTGCTTTAGATACAACAGGAGGCGCATCGAGGTCGGAGGGAAGTGATCTGGCTGCCTGCGATACTTTATCACGCACATCATTAGCAGCTGCTTCCAGGTTTTCACCCAATTCAAATTCAACATTGATATTGCTGGATCCATTGCTGGAACTGGAGGTAATATTTTTAATGCCAGCGATTCCATTGATGGCTTTTTCTAATGGCTCAGTGATCTGCGATTCAATAATATCTGAATTGGCTCCAGGGTAAGAAGTACGTACGCTGATATTGGGCGGATCAATAGCCGGATAATCTCTTACTCCCAAAAATTTAAAACCGATCACCCCGAATACCACGATTACGATATTCATCACAATGGCCAGAACAGGGCGTCGTAGGCTAAGCTCCGAAATGTTCATGTTACTGATTTAGCGGGTTAGGCTATCCTTTTTCTTTTCATTCACTACTCTCCCAATCTTGATCTGAGCATCGGGGCGCACACTAAGCAACCCTGTGATCACTATCGTATCACCAGATTTTATTCCACTGAGAATCTGTACGCGGGCGGAATCACGATTGCCTGTTTCCACATCAGCAAAAATGGCCTTACCCGATTTAAAAACAATCACTTTTTTCCCTCTTGCCTGTGGTAGAATGGCCTGGCTGGGTACCATGATCGCATTTGGATCAGGGTCAAAACTCAATTTCACTTTTGCAAATGCGCCTGCAAGTAAACTGGGATCCGATCCGATGATCATAGAGCGAACCGTAAGACTTCGGGTATTCTCCATCACATTAGATTCGGTGGCAACCACTTTAGCCATAAAAGTTTTTTTAGAACCTTCGGTGGTAAAAGTTACCGGCTGACCAATATGGATCTGTCCGATATATTTTTCAGGAATAGTAAAGTCAAGTTTTAGCTGATCAGTCTGGCTGATGGTTGCCAATATTGAAGCCGGACTTACATAGGCACCTGGACTCACTTTATTCAATCCGATCTTACCGGAAAATGGAGCGCGAACAACTGTCTTCGCTATCGATGTTTCAAGAATACCAATATCGGCACGAAGATTATTCACCTGTAATAAACTGATATCATAATCTTGCTGGCTGATACCCTGGATATTCAATAACTGGGCCTGTCTTTCTTCTGTTTTCTGGGCAAGGGCCAGTTGTACCTGAATTTTATTTAATTGGGCGCGCAGATCGCCATCATATAATTTAGCAAGTACAGCGCCACGGGAAACTTGTCTGCCTTCTACAATATTTAAACTAACGATACGTCCTGAAACTTCAGGATGGATCTCAGTGGTTTCGTTGGCAACAATATTTCCCGGTACTTCCAGATTATCCTGATAGAGCTCAGACTTCACTAAATAACCATCTACTTGCAAAGGCGGCATTTTGGCGCCAGCCTGATTAGGGGATATTTTTTCTTTTTTACTGCCACATCCGATAGAAATCAGGAGAATGGCAACAATAATCGTACAATAAAAAACTCTCATATTTATAGGTAAAAGCTGGCTTTAAAGATAATTCAATACGGCCAAAGGATATGACGACAAAACAAATAGATACCTTCTATATAAATGAGGGAATTATGAACGGTTACTATGCCGGATAAGGGGCTAGGATTTTACCTTTAGCAGTTGCTTTACTTTATTTGATTGGAAGGTCAGTTCCTGCCGATCTCGTGCAAGGATCGTTACATGACCCATTTTTCTGCCTGCCTTGGTTATTTTCTTTCCATAAATATGGACAAAGGCATTTTCAATTTTCAGCACTTCTTCCAGTCCTTCATATTTTGGTTCGCCTTCATACCCTTCCTGTCCAATAATATTTACCATAATTGAAGGCATAATGGCACTGGTATTACCCAACGGGTATCCCAGCATGATTCGCCATAGCATATCGAACTGAGAACTAAAATGGGCCTCAATAGTATGATGACCGCTATTATGAACACGAGGCGCCGTCTCATTGACCAGTACCTCGCCATCATTGTCAATGAACATTTCCACTGCAAAAATGCCTGGGGAATTAAAATTTTTTACCACGGTCAATGCAATGGCCTCAGCCTTCCAACGCGTTTTTTGATCCAGTTCAGCGGGAGAAATTTGATAATCCAGCAAATTCAAATAGGGATCGAAAAGCATTTCAACAGGGGGGTAGATCGCAGATTCACCTTTTTCATTGATGGCAACCATTTGTGCGATCTCTTTACGAATGATTACCATTTTTTCAATGACCGAAGGCTGATCCCATGCCTCTGATAATTGACCCGCTTCTTTTATAACCTGTACGCCTTTTCCATCATAACCACCGGTGGCCATTTTTTGCACCATAGGTAGCATATGAGCCAGGGCCTGCACAGCATGATGGTCCTCTGCAATAACGAAACTTGCCGTTGGAATTTGAAATAAAGAATAATATTGCTTCTGAAGAATCTTGTCTTTTATTGTTCTTAGCACTGAAGGCCTTGGAAATATTTTTTTCCCTTCCATCTCCAGCTTTTCCAATGCTTCCACATTCACATTTTCAATCTCAATAGTAATGGCTTCAACATGCTGACCAAAACGGTAAACTTCATCGAAATTTCGAATATCACCTTTAATAAAATGCTGGCAAAGGTGGGCCGCAGGACAGGCCTCGTCATTCTCCATTACAAAGGTCTCCACAGGGTAATTCGCTGCCGCCTGAAGCAACATTCTACCTAATTGTCCACCCCCAAGTATGCCGATTTTCATGTAGCGAAATTAAGGGTTTGAAGGGTTGAGACAGTTGAGAAAGTTGAGAGGACCTGCCTGTATAAATCCCTAATAAACTCTACATTTGCTTTATGCTCCCTGATTATCCTCATAAGCTTTTTGGCGACCGCCGGGAGAATTTTAATCTTCTCATGGAAACCCTGGCCATGGATCAATCTGTAGGATAAGTGATCTCAACTCATCCCTTCTTCATTTTTAATTTTTAAATACAGATCCATGAACAAAACAACAGCTTCTGCTGCCTCAAATAATTTAGCCGATAATGATTTTCTTCCATTGGAAGGAACCGATTATGTAGAATTTTATGTTGGTAATGCCAAGCAGGCGGCTCATTATTATATGTCGGCATTTGGTTTTCAGGCACTGGCTTATATGGGTCCGGAGACGGGTCACCGCGATCGTGCCAGCTATGCTATACGACAACATAAACTCACTTTTGTTTTGACTACTCCGATCAGTAAAGACAACGCAATCGCTGATCATATTTATACTCATGGAGATGGTGTAAAATCATTATCACTGCGGGTGCCGGATGCGCGCAAAGCCTGGGAAGAAACAACAAAAAGGGGAGCGCAATCTTATATGGAGCCCTTAGTGCTAAAAGATGAGGATGGCGAAGTGGTTATGAGCGGAATTCATACTTATGGAGAAACGGTTCACCTTTTTATTGAAAGAAAAAATTATAATGGAGCCTTCCTTCCGGGTTACAGAGCATGGTCCAATCCTTATTATCAACCTGCTGATACCGGGCTTTTGTATGTAGATCATTGTGTAGGGAATGTGAATTGGAACCAGATGAATCCCTGGGTAAAATTTTATGAGGAAGTAATGGGCTTCCGGAATATTTTAAGTTTTGATGATAGCGATATTTCTACTGAATATTCGGCGCTGATGAGTAAGGTGATGAGCAGTGGGAATGGCTTTGTGAAATTCCCTATCAATGAGCCGGCGGAAGGCAAGAAAAAATCACAGATCGAAGAATATCTTGAATTTTATAAAGGAGAAGGCGTACAGCATGTGGCGATGGCCACGCATGATATTGTAAAAACAGTAACTGAACTTCGCGCCCGCGGAGTGGAATTTTTGCAGGTACCCACTTCCTATTATGATGATCTGCTGGACAGGGTAGGGCATATCGATGAGGACCTGGCTCCATTGAAAGAATTAGGAATTTTGGTTGACCGCGATAATGAAGGGTATCTCTTACAATTATTCTCCAAACCTGTAGAGGACAGGCCCACCTTATTCTTCGAGATCATACAGCGAAAAGGCGCGAAGAGTTTTGGCAAAGGAAATTTCAAGGCCCTGTTTGAAGCGATAGAGAGAGAGCAGGAGGCGAGAGGGAATCTCTGAAGATGGTTTAGGGGTTAGGGTTTAGAGATCTGGTTAACAAACTTGGATCTAAGCTTAGCCTGCCACCCTGTAGGCCTAATCTCTAAACCCTAACCCCTAACCTGGCAGCTCAAAAATCCTTATCTTTAGAAAGCTCAAAAATTATCCAAACCATGAGAATTCCCTTACTCATTTTCATTCTCTTTATTGGAGTGGCGGGCATTTCACAGCCCGGCGGCCCTAATGCATTTTCCTTTATCAATTACCAGAAAGGATTTCCAAGACCTAATGAAGCCCTTCAGAGGAAAGAGGATACACTCCAAAAACAGTTTGAAGCAAAAAAATTAACCTGGCCCGCCAAATTCATTTATATACGATCCTTTAAGTATGATAGCCAAATGGAAGTTTGGGTTAAGGATAAAGTTGCTGATCCTTTTAAATTATTTAAAACCTATAAAGTCTGCGCACTGGCAGGTACACTGGGACCAAAAAGAATGGAGGGAGATTATCAGGTGCCGGAAGGATTTTATTATATCAATGAATTCAATCCAAATAGTACTTATTATCTCTCACTTGGAATAAATTATCCCAATGCCTCTGATAAGATTCTAAGTGATTCGCTGAAGCCAGGCAGTTCTATTTATATTCATGGCAGTTGCGTTACCGTGGGATGCATACCTATCACCGATCAGCAGATTGATGAGCTCTATATATTGGCGGCTCATGCAAAAGATATGGGCCAGGATTTTATTCCGGTTCATATTTTTCCTATAAGATTCAATGTAGACCGCAGCGTTAAATTCCTTGAGGGACTTACAAAAAATGACTCGGATCTGAAAAAATGGTCGGAGCGTATGGAAGACGCATTTGATTATTTTGAAAAATATAAACAAATGCCTGTGGTGATGATAGATGATAAGGGAAAATACCTGATCAATGATGTACCACCCAAAAAGCCAAAGGGATTACTGGATGATAAGCAGGTAACGAAACGGGTGGCTCGTCCGCATGTTACACGCAATCTTACCCATATTGCCGATGTGGTGAATCAATGGCCGGAGTATCCGGGTGGGGGAGAGGCCTTCATTAAATATCTGGACCAGCTCGGAAAGGATCTTTCTTCTTTTCTTCCCGAAGGGATCAAAAAAGCCTATGTACAAGTTGAATTCTTTGTGGATACGGATGGCTCTCCAGTAAATTTTAAAGTGCTGAAAGGAGTAAAGGGAGGAGAAGACCTGGAAGATGAACTGATTGACCGAATGGAAAAAATGGATCGCTGGATCCCTGCCAAAGTAGGAGAGAAGAATGTGGCGAAGAAAATGGTGCAGACGGTGACGGTGGGGAGTAGTGAGTAGTGAGTGGAAAGTGGGAAGTAGTGAATAGTCAATAGGAAGGGCTAGGCATACAGAGCCTGGGTAGTTTTTTTCGTTTGTTGCCTCAATAAAATATTTTTTCCTTCAAGCATTTTGTTCAGTATCTCTTCATTATAATGCCGTATGGTTATTAGGGATAATCCTTTGGTTACTTCCACATCAAATGAACCGGAGGTTTCAAGAGCCAGTTTTTCAATCTTTTCCGTCTTGTCATCTACTACTGCCAGAAAACTGATCGCTGCATTCTGCGTTAAGTTAGGCTTGATATGAAGCTGGTTGAATATGGAATAGAGTTCCCCGATATGATGTTCTCCCACAAAAGAAAAATCGCGAACGCTGAATTTTATCATGACCTGATTTTCCTTTAATACAATAATAGGAGGAAGATTTTTAACAGGTCGATCAGCGATAAGGGTTCCTTCCAGAGAAGGATCAGCAAAACATTTTACGTAGAGAGGAATATTTTTATTTTGTAATGGCTTGATGGTCTTAGAATGAATGACCTGTGCCCCGTAATAAGCCATTTCGATCACCTCATTATAACTCAGATAATGAATTGCCACAGCCTCCGGAAACTGTCTTGGGTCCGCATTCATTACTGATTCTACATCTTTCCAGATCACCAGTTTCTCAGCGTCCATCATATACGCAAATACAGCGGCGGAATAGTCAGAGCCTTCACGTCCAAGGGTTGTACTCTCATTTTCATCTGTAGAACCAATAAATCCCTGTGTGATCAATATATCATGGTTCCTGAAAGCCGGAACCACTTCATTTTTGACTTTATCTTCTGTGAATTCCCATAGAATGGAAGCATCACGGAAATCATCATCCGTACGGAAAACATCGCGCACATCCAGCCACTGATTTGCAATTCCTTCCTGCTCAAGAAAAGCACCGATAATGGAAGTGGACAATAATTCACCAATACAAACAATCTGATCATAGTAATAATCATAATCCCTTACCGGTTTATCGTGCAGTAACCATTCTACTTCTGTAAAAAAATCGACCAGTTTTTTTTCACATGCCAGGTAATGAGTTACCAGCAGAAATTTGGCTGTATCAAGGTGTAGTTTTTTTACCTGCTGAAATAATTGCAGGGAATCATCCCGGCGGCCTTCGAAAAAAGCTTCCGTCACTTTTTCAAGAGCATTGGTGGTTTTCCCCATGGCCGAAATGATCACCATGATCTTCTCTCCCTTATAATTTCCGAGAATTGTTGCCAGGTTCCTAATTCTATCTACACTGTTAACCGAGGCACCACCGAATTTAAAAACTTGCATAATTTGCAAAGATAAGGGAGGAAAGTTGAGGGGTTGAGGGGTTGAGCTGTTGAGTGAAAAATGCTTACAATTGGGTGCCATTCACCTATTGACCTATTGACCTATTCACTTACTTTTGTCTGGATTCAACTGGTAATTCCAACCTAACTTCCTCATATGAACGTAAACAGAAAAATTCAGACACTTGATGAATTCACCATTCAGCAGATCAGGGATTTTCCTCATGCTACCGGTGAGTTATCGCATTTGCTTAGAAATATTGGCCTTGCTGCCAAGAGAGTAAATGTGGAAGTAAATAAAGCAGGATTGGTTGATATTCTGGGCGATCATGGAACCATCAATGTGCAGGGAGAAGAAGTGAAAAAAATGGATGTGTTTGCAAACGACCAGTTCACCGGGGTACTTCGTCATGGAATTGCCTGCGCGGGAATTGCCTCTGAGGAACTGGATGATTTTGTTGCCTTCGATGATCCTAAAAGTGTGAACTCAAAATATGTATGTCTTTATGATCCGTTGGATGGTAGCAGCAATATTGATGTGAACGTTTCTATCGGTACCATATTCGCTGTCTATCGCCGGATAACTCCTGTAGGAACTGTGGCTAAGCTTGAAGATTATCTGCAACCAGGTAACCAGCAGGTAGCTGCCGGATATATTGTTTATGGATCTTCCACCATGCTTGTCTATGCCACAAGGCGAGGCGTAAATGGCTTTACCCTTGATCCTTCTATTGGAGAATTTACGCTGAGTCACCCAGATATTAAATGCCCCACTGCCGGTAAGATCTATTCTGTGAATCATGGAAATTTCTTTAAGTATCCTGAAAAAGTCAGAGAGTATATTACTGTCTGTCAGAATAAAACAAAAGAAAATGGTGGCCCATACACACAACGATATATTGGAAGTATGGTGGCCGATGTACACCGTAATCTGATCAAGGGCGGTATTTTCATGTATCCAGGCACTTTGGATAAACCAAAAGGTAAACTAAGGCTGATGTATGAATGTAATCCCTTTGCTTTTATTATGACCATGGCCGGAGGACGAGCCACAAACGGAGAGATCCCGATCCTGGATGTTCAACCAACAGAACTGCATCAGCGAACTCCATTCTTTGTTGGCAGCAGCAGTATGATGGATGAACTTGAAACCTATTTGAATTAATAAAAGAATTATGATTAAGAATAAGATCATCACTGTAAAGGACCTTGTAAAAGATTACGGACAGTTCAGGGCTGTAAAGGGTATTTCATTTGATGTGAATGAAGGAGAGATATTTGGATTGCTTGGGCCCAATGGCGCTGGAAAATCCACTTCCCTTGAAATCATAGAAACCCTGAGAACCAAGACCAGCGGCACCGTTATTGTGGATGGTCTTGATCTGGATAAGGTTCCCAATGAGATCAAGAAAATTATTGGCGTTCAATTGCAAACAAGTGGATATTATCCGGGTCTGAATCTTTTACAATTGATAGAATTATTCTGCGGCCTCTATAATAGAAATGTAGATCCAATGGAACTGCTTGAGCAGGTGAATCTTAAGGATAAAGCCAAGTCAAAAGTAAAAGAGTTAAGTGGTGGGCAGAAACAACGTTTTTCTGTGGCAACCACATTGATCAATCAGCCAAGAATTATTTTTCTGGATGAACCTACTACCGGATTGGATCCGCAGGCCAGAAGAAGTCTTTGGGAGTTGATAAGAGCAATTCGTGATAAAGGCACCACGGTTATTATTACAACACATTATATGGATGAAGCTGAATATCTCTGCGATCGGGTAGCGATCATCGATCAGGGAAAGATCATCGCCATGGATAGTCCGGATAAACTTATTGATGCCCTTATTGCTACAGGATTTGAAAGACCCCGTGAAATGAAGCTTGCCAATCTGGAAGATGTTTTTATTCAATTAACCGGACATGGGCTGAGAGGGGAGTGAGTAGTGAGTAGTGAGTAGTCAAAAGTCAGTAGTTAGTAGTCAATAGTCAATAGTGAATAGTGAATAGGTGAATAGGTGAATAAGTGAATGGACGCTCAACCCCTCAACCTCTCAACCCCTCAATTTTATGCAAGAAGATCCTCGTTATCCCATTGGTAAATATGAACCAAAGCCTTTTTCTATAGAACAGAAAATAGAATGGATGGCGGATTTAAAATTCCTGCCACTCAATCTGGAGAATACCATTCTTAACCTGGATGAAGCACAGTTAAAGACGCCATACCGTGAAGGAGGATGGACCGTTCATCAACTGGTGCATCATATCGCTGACAGTCATATGAACGCCTATATAAGATTTAAATTGGCGCTTACAGAAGACAATCCTACCATCAAGCCTTATGATGAGAACAAATGGGCTGAGTTAAACGATGTACATAAATTACCCATCAATATTTCACTTACTCTGCTTCATGCCCTGCATGAAAGATGGTGTGAGGCACTAAAAGAAGTGAAGGATGAGGAATGGAACGACCGGACGGTAGTTCATCCTGAACATAACCGTACTATGCGATTGTGGTTCCTGCTGGGATTATATGCCTGGCACGGAAAACATCATGTGGCGCATATTACGAAATTGCGGGAAAGAAAAGGGTGGTAACCGACATTGAGGTTTTAAAAATTGATTTATGCGAGATCTGAAGTGGACCACAATTTCCTCTCAATACCTTTTCTCTGACCTTTGGTTTAAAGTACGTAAAGACGTTTGTAAAACTCCTGAAGGAAAGATTATCGATCCTTATTATGTGTATGAATTTCCTACCTGGGTGGGTGCATTGCCTGTAACGGAAGATGGAAAGATCATAATGGTAAGACAATACCGGCATGCATTAGGAGAAGTTTGCCTTGAAATTCCCGGAGGATGTGTTGATGATACAGATACTGATCTTGAATTCGCAATTGCCCGCGAATTAAAAGAAGAAACTGGGTATGAATTCAGTTCAATAAAATACCTTGGAAAAATATCCGCTAATCCTTCTACAAATAATAACCTGCTCCATATGTTTCTCGCCAGGGGAGGTAAAAAAACGGCTGTTCAGCAACTGGATCCCAATGAAGAAATGGAAATAGTTGAGCTTAGCCTTGAAGAATTAAAAACACTGATCAGGGAAAACAGGATCGTGCAATCCATGCATATAAGCTGCATTTTATACGCCCTGATTGAAATGGCCGAGGCGAAAATTTAATATTCCACTTCTCCAACTAGAAAAACACTTCCGCAAATGATGATTAAATCGTCTTTATGTGCAGTATTTTTAGCTTTATTCAATGCCTGGTTGACATTTGCAAATGCCTCGCCCTTAAGTCCAAATGATGTAGCGATATTTTTCATCTCTTCTGATGGCAGGGCACGTGGTATCTGTGCCTGGGTAAAATAATATATAGCGGAAGCGGGTAACAATTTTAAAATTTGAGTTATGTCTTTATCTTTTACCATACCGATGATCAGATGTAGTTCACTGTAGGACATGAGTTCTATCTGTTCCAGTAATTGATCGATCCCATTTTTATTATGGGCTACATCAATAATCACCATCGGCTCCTGGTTAATAATCTCCCATCTTCCATGTAATCCGTTTAATTCCTTAGAATGTTTCAGTCCATTCCTAATATTTTCCTCGCTGATCTTCCATCCCTGTAATCTTAGTTGTTCACAAGTTTCGAGCACAGTGATCAGATTCTTTAACTGATAAATGCCATTAAGGTCCAATTGGTAATTATGATGGTCCACCTGATCTTTCCTGGCCACTTCTGCCTGAAGGAAATGCTTGTTGTCGGTCCAGGCTGAAACATATCTGTGCTCCTGTGCAAAATATAGCGGGGCGTTTTTTTGACGGGCGATATTTTCAAAAACAGCGCGCGTCTCCGGAATAAATTCACCGATCACAACAGTTATACCCGGCTTTATTATACCTGCTTTTTCTGCCGCGATCTTTTCTAAGCTGTCACCCAATAAATTCATATGATCCCAACCAATATTTGTGATCACGGATATTTCCGGACTTACCACATTGGTGCTATCCAGTCTTCCTCCCAATCCTGTTTCGATCGCGGCGATATCAACCTTGTCCACGAAATGATCGAAGGCCATGGCGACTGTAAGTTCAAAAAAACTAGGTTGAATTTTTTCTATGATTTCACTCATTTTATCAGTAAAGCTGATCACTTCCAACTCTGAAATCATTTCTCCATTGATCTTTATTCTCTCTCTGAAATCTTTTAAATGAGGTGAAGTGTATAAGCCTGTTTTATACCCTGCAGATTGCAGAATGGCCGCCAGCATATGACTAACCGATCCCTTTCCATTGGTACCTGCAATATGTATTGTTTTGATTTTTTTTTCAGGGTTGCCCAGGTAATCACAAAGAGCAATGGTATTTGTCAGGTCTTCCTTATATGCAGCTGCTCCGATACGGGAGAACATAGGTAGTTTGGCAAAGAGATAATCAAGGGTTTCCTGGTAGGTCATTGCGCAAAGATAATAAGGACCAACCTGACTGATTGTTGATGAAAATTGCAATAAAAAAAGGCGCAAAACATATGTCCTGCGCCCTTTTGTCCAAACCAACCATCCAAATTAGTTCACCCTGAAATTAAATTGCACTGTAAGCAATGATTCATGGTCTGCTTTATCGAAGCGAATATTTTGAAGATACTGCATGATCGCAGCCTTATATGAGTTACTGCTGTTTGAAGATCCTTTGGCAATACTTACAAACTTGCCAGCACCTTCAGGTGATACGCTGATATTCGCATAGATCACCGCTTTTTCGAGGTCACCGTCAAATGAATAATATCGCACGATCTTACGATCACCTCTGGTAATCTTTGGTCCATTACCACCACCACTACCAGATCCATTTCCTCCACCAGTACCAGTACCTGTGCCGCCTCCGGTGCCCGAGCCGTTTCCAACTCCATAACCTGTGCCCGTACCACCGGCCTTATCATAGTTATCCGCAGAGCCACCGCCTTTTCCTGCACCCGTAGTGGTCTTTCCTAATACAGCCTTCGGTTTAGGAGGTGCGGGTGTTTCAATAATAGGCTTAGGTTCGGCTTTAACTACTGAAGTATTAGTGATTTTAGTCGCCTTAGGTTTAGTGACAGTAGGCTTCACTATGGGTGTGGCCTCTTTATCATTCGTTTCATCGATGTTTTTAGAATCGGCTATGTCGCCTGGTTGAGGAGGAACTGCTTTAGCGATGCCCGGAGGTTCTGCCGCCTGAACAGGATTGCCACCGCCACCGCCTCCATGGGTACGAATAGCAGGTACTTCTTCCGGAAGATTAAGTTCCACTTCAATGGAAGGAGGTTCAGGAGCTTTTATAATTGCCGTCATATCCCATTTCAACAGGAACATTAATAGCAGCATGAAGGCCGCAAAGGCCGCGGTGATCATTCCGGCCTGGGAACGGTATTTTGCTTCAAGGGATTCAGACATTGCGTAAGCGTTATTCATACAAAGGTAATTTTTGGGAGTTGGCTTTAAAAGGCCTTGTTCTTCACACCTGTTAGTAACGAACAAATGATGCCAGAATTGAGCTGTTTGCAGGCTAGGAAATGTTAAAGTTTTTCCTGACTCGTTTTTCTCCAACTATAAGGGAAATTTCCCAGCAGCATTCCCAATCCCAACAACATAAAACTCCTTTCTCCTCCAAAAAAACCTGTAGAATTATGGACCGATTCCATCACAAAAAGACTGAGCGAGGTAATGGTAAAACCAATAGAGTTATAGATGGTAAGTGCCGTGCCGCGGAGATCAGGGCTTGACAGTTGTGATACCATTGCAGAGAATTGGGGAGAATCGGATGAAACAGTTAGTCCCCATATAAAAATATAAATAAGGAAAAATGGCAGAGACAAGCTAAAAATAAATGCGGAAAACAGGCAGCAAAAGCCGGATATATACAAACTTGTTCTGGCTATTTTATTCGATCCCCATCGGGCAGAGAAATAACCTCCGGCCACACAGGAAATACCACCGGATGCAATCACCAGAAAACTTAATAAAGGAATATTTAGTCCAATATTATTTTTTGCAGAGTATAAAGCAATGATAACAGGAATAAAACCCCAGAACGTATAGAGTTCCCACATATGACCAAAATATCCAAAGGCGGCTTTTCTCCAGGGTCTTGAAGAAAAAATAATTGGAATAGCGTTCCATTTAAATTTACCCGCTGCTTTTCTGTAAGGACCATCGCCCAGCCAACTCATTATCAGTCCAGCCGTTACCGCCATGCCAGAAGTAATGTATAAAACGGTTTGCCAGGGCAGATCAAATTTTCTATCTCTTAATAAATAGGGGAATGCAGTACCAATAACCAATGCACCTACCAACCAGCCAAGTGCTTTTCCTAATCCTTCCTTATACCAGTCTGCCGCTATTTTCATTCCAATAGGATAGATGCCAGCCAGAAAAAATCCGGTGCTGAATCGAAACCAGAAAAGTCCATTTATATCTTTTACAAACCAAATAATGGAGACATTGCTTAGTGCACCAAGAATTGCTGAGAATAGAAATAAGCGTACTGGTGAAAACCTATCTGCTAATGATGCAGAGGCTGAAAAAAGAGTTCCTGCTACAAACCCCAGTGTTACTGCAGAACTTATCAATCCCGGGACATCCTGAAGATGCAGGGATTGCTTAAGCTCGGGTAATACTGCATTGCCCACAAACCAAATGGAAGTGCCCGCGAATTGCGAAATCACAATGATTGGAAGTACATGCTTTTGTGGGCCCATTACAAAAAGTTAGGAAAGTTTGGCAATTCGTATATCTTTAGTTTACTAAAAGCACTGTTATGGGAAAGATAATAATTTCCTCAGCTGTGCTCTCCTTATTCCTGCTGGTACCCGCATCAATAACCTGGGCGCAAAAAATCTCTTCCCAGAAGGGATTAGTTACTGCGGTATATTCTACTCAGTATGGTAACGTCAAAATTTATCTGCCAGATGATATTCGGCCGGGTGATTTGATATCCGGAACGATTGTGGCGGAAGCTTCCGGCAACAATGAAAAGCAAATTGCCAGAAACCTTGATGTGTTGTTAAAATCCACATTACGTTTTAATAATGAAAATTTCCCTGTTGATCAGGCAAATAAGCAATTTCATTTCAATGCCAATCAGATCCGGCCATTACAAGAGCCAATGGAATTGATATTGGCTGGAGGTGGCAAACCCATACAACTTAACATTCCATCGATACCGGTAAATGAACAAAAACCAAGCGGATCAGAATGTATGGTCCCCACGCATGTACTTACAGGATCGCAGATGAAAATTACAGGGCCATTTGATGGAAACAGCAGTAATACAAAATGTCGTATCGGTGGAGAGGAGATCCCTATTATTGCAGAATCGCCAAGGTCCTGCATCGTATTGTTTCCACAAAATGCGAAGGGAATGCAGACCGTTCAGATAAGTGAAAATGGGCTTGACCCCTGTACACGGCAGGTCTCGGGTGTGGATATGCAAGTATCCACAGGCAAGCTCAATTTAAGGAAAGGTGAAAATACTTTCATTGATGTAAAGGTTACAGGATTGGAAAACCTGCCCGATAAAGCTACCCTTACAATTACCAATGCTACTCCATCTATAGTAACTATCACGAACGGGAATATTCAGGTTATTCCAATTTGGCCACCAGCCAATAGTACTGAAGGAAATTTCTCTATTCATTGTCCTGCAGTAAGCCTTAGCACAGGAATTTTTTCAGTTAATATTAATCTTGATCTTCCTCAGCCGGGAGATGCCATTACACCCAGCTCCGAGGTTCCGCCCGGGTATACTAAAAAATCCTGCGATTGCGGCGTATCCGTAACTGTTTCCAAAACAGGCAATGCTTTTAATGCAGATGCCAAACCTGTGTGTAAAGGTGTTTATGGAATTGGTATTAATACATTCCCTGTCTGCGGCATATTATCAACTGCCTATAAATGGTCAGTAAAGTCGGGGCAAGAGAATGTGGAGCTGGTTGGAAAAACAGATGGATCCAGTTTGAATACAAACCCAAAAAATAATGGCGCCTATACCGTTTGCGTAATCGTCACGGTAACTTGTTCAGATGGTACAGTGTGTACAGCTCAAAGTTGTTTGGATCAGGCAGGCAGAACGGTTTCAACTCCCGGTGAGGAGAAAAATCCGCCGACAACTAGCAGGTGTAATTGTTCCGCCAGTTGCGAAGTGATCGCAGGACCAAAAACAGGGACAGAAATTTCATTTACTGCAAAAATTAATGCGGCCTGCTCTGGAAGCGCAGGCAGCGGTGGAACGAGGGCGGTGTGCGCGGTTGGGCCAATACTTTATACATGGAGTATCGGTGAAAGCGGGAAAGATGTAGCAGAAATAGTTGGCAAGGGGAATGGTCCTTCAGTAAAAGTAAAGTTGAAAAAGAATGGTGCTTATAATATTTATCTCGTAGGCACAGTTACTTGCAGTGATGGTACAAGCTGTCCTTTCAGCTGCAGTTTGGAAGTACCATATATACCTGATACCAATGAAAAAGTTTGCCTTCCCGGAGTAGATGAAATTGCTAATCCTCCTATAGATGGAGGATTGAAAAATAAACAAACAGGTAGCACAAGTTCTAATATTATTTTTCGGGATGATTACATTGCATTGGAGGCCGTGGGTTCAGACATAGATTTGGTGACATTTAAATGTGATCCCCAGAAACCTTGCCCTGATTCACGAAGTGAAAAAACAATACCTGTAACAGGTAAGGTAAGATTTGAATGGACCATCAATAGCGGCGAAGGTAAATTTGTAAAGTTGGGCTGTGCGGCAGAGGATGAGAAAAATGATAAAGGAGAACATGTAATTTTTCAGCCTCCATATGTCCCCTCACCGGTAAAAAATGCTGACACCACCTTCACCACGGTTATGACGTTATTCATTATTGACGATGGCTCACCGGTTCCGGATAAAACAGTTCTTAAAATTATTACAATTAAAATCACCCGAAAAAAATCTGTTCCTGATAAATACACAGTGGAAATTATTGGTGGTGCTCCCGGGGGGCCTGTGATTCCGGCGGTTGCTCCAGTTAGCGGTTCTTGCCGGCTCATTGGGCCAAATTGGAATCCAAAGGATGACCTTGTTAAGCCAGGGATCAGCCTTCCTTCTGTGCCTGATAAGGATAAAATGGTTCTTGGCCAATGGATCGTGTTGGGATCCCAGGATCAGAAGGATCCGGATGATGTAATCTTTAACTGCAGTTCATCCAATTGCACAAGCAGCAGTGGGCTGAAGTCTTATCCTGACAATATCATTTGGGAATGGACAATCATTGCCGGGGGTGGACAGTTTATATTAGGGAATAGAGGGCAGAATGTTATATATGAGGCACCAATGGAAATGCCAAAAGGGAAGGATGTGATTGAAGTACGAATAAAAGTAAAAGTAATGAATGCGGCTGGCGAAAGAATGGATCCAGCAAAGACATCTGATGAATTTACTTTAAGGATCTATCAGCCGGGTATTCGACTAAGTCAATCTGAACTGACATGGTTGCCACAGGAGGATAACAGCCTTGAGTTAAAATCGGAATTAATGTATAAGGATGGTGATTGGAAACCAGCCCTGGCCCATATGTGCCGTATCCATTATTTTGAGTTATTAAATGTATCAACTGAAAAAGGAGTTTGCCTCAACAGTCCAGAACCCAAATATGCCGATGATTGCCGTGATCTGAAAATTAATAATGAAAGTGGCCAGGAAGCATTTGATGAAACAAAGGGAGCCGGCAAATGTGATCGGAAAGATATGTACCAGCAGGCAAGAACAAATCGGCCGGAAAAAGAATACAGCATTAAAATATATTCATTGGATTTTGGTTCCTATGGATTTCTGAGGAGTTTTGCCAACGTCAACAGAAAGATTTCTCTCGAGGGGAAACCTGTTTATCAATCCATCCCTGTTAAAATATCCGATGTAGTACATCCCTTGGGCAGGTCTAAGAAAACAGAATACCCTGATAATCGTGTTACTATCCCGCAGGATATTGATGAAAACCGGATCGCGGATGGTGGATGGGCATCTACTGGTGGGGTGGTTGTAAATGATCCTGCGGACAATAAAATAGACGAAGATGACAAACCAACCGGTGATTCATTCAAGGGAGATGGATTTACTAACTATGAGGAGTACAGGGGGTTTAAGATATCAACTAATGCGGGCGTAATTCATCAGCGAACGAATTATGAAGTGAAGGACATTTTTATTCGTAAGGAAGGCAACCTTCCAATTGATCTGTATGCCAATATTTCAGAGCTGGATGCGCATGAAATAACAGAAGCACAATATATTTCAGATGATAAGCGCTTTGTCAACTTCAATTTTAATAGAACGACCCACCTGAATTTTGAGCAAAGGGGTCTTCATCTGGTGGACAAAGGAACACATTCCAGTTTGCTGGGGATCGCCTACTCATCTACGGGGCAGCCTACCGTTCCTAATGCAGAAATTGAGATCCGGTTATATACCACCAAAATAAAAGCATCTGTTGACAGGGTCAATACCGGCGTTGCCGAAAAGGATAAACTCGTTTACTCGGATAAACTAGCTGCCGTGGTGGCGCATGAACTTTTGCATGGTAATAATGTTTGCCATCATGGAGAAGGCGATCCGGAAATTGAAAAAGCATTTGATCTTATTCATGGCTTGCGAAGCGGCGATGTGGTATGTGTAATGCGATATGATAATGTAGGTACTCCTCTTTCCAGGATCCCAGAGAAACCAGGGATCAGTATGTGCATCAGTGCAGCTGGCACAGGTTATAATGCGGGTGGCCTGCATTTTCAGAGTGCAGCAGCCGGTCGGGGAAATTGCAAAACACAGATCCGTGTATCCGGAGCCGGAGGCATTCCCAAATCTTGTGGCAACAGATGATTTTTATAAAAACAAAAGATCATGAGAAGAAAATTAATTTATAAATTTTTTTTCCCTTTGCTGCTTACCCTTTCATTGCAGCTGAAAGCGCAGCAACCTGTTACGGTATCCCTCAGCTTAAATTACAATTCAGGTCAAAAATTGTATCATAATGAACCGTTGTTACTGACCGTAACAATTACAAACCGGGAAGCACAGGAGAATAGCCGATGGAACAGGGCTAAAGACAGAAGATTGAATGAACTGGATGACTTATTAAAGGCAAATAAAATAAGCAGGGAAAATTATGAAAAGGAAAAAACGCAACTAAATACCAGTAAAAGGACTATTTCTTCTTTAACCCTTGGCAACCAGAATAGCCCCTGGTCATCATTGGTAAAATGGAAGATGGTTTACAGTGGCACCGGAGCCGAGGTTGAACTTCCAGTAACAGTTTTTACCAATCCATCGCCAGAGTCTATCGCCATACTTGATGAGAAGGGTTATTATATCGCCTATTTTGGCATAAATCCTCAGGATATGAAAAAAATACCAGGAGGTGCCTACCAAATTAATGCGATAGTGGGAGGGGAGCGTAGTGATGTAGCTCAACTTGAGTTAAGAGATGAAATCATGCCGTTGGTTATTGCAGAAACAGAGGAAATGTGGTTGCGCATCGGGCAATATTACTGGCATGCAAATGATGCAGAAAAGACAATTCAATATGCTGACAGAATATTGAAAAAAAATCCTCTTTCGCTGGATGGGCTCTCGCTTAAAGGAGATGGCCTGATAATTCAACAGTCCTATCTTCCGGCCTTAGAAACATTTAGTAAAGCGGTAACAGAGTATTATAAACAGCATGGAATAAACAGTGAACCACCTGGTTACCTCCTGGAATCTATTGCCTGGATAAAAAAACAATTGGGACAGTAGTTAATTACTTGCAGAATGGTATATTAGATAAATACTACCAGAATTGTTTAGATCTTTTGTCAGTTTATTTTATGACTGAGATTGGCTATTACCAGCCCGCCCACTACGAGGCAGAAACTAATTATATGAAACAAGGTGATCTTTTCATTCAATAAAGCTACCGCTTCCAGGCTGCTGAAAACAGGAATGAGATTTCCAAATAATGCTGTTCTTCCAGCTCCTAATTTAGCGATGGCTATGTTCCAGATAAAAAAGCAGATCACGGAAGCACCAAGTCCAAGAAATAAAACAGAGAACATTAATCGAAGGTTCCAGACCACAGGTGCTGCTCTGGACGCTTCCACAAAAAAGAAGGGGGTCATCAGCAGGGTTCCCAAGCTGAATATTATAAAGAGAAAAGGCAAAGGCTTCAGCTCTTTTGGTTTTTTCCGTACTAGAATATTGTAAATAGCAAAACTTAAGGCTGCAAGCAGTAACCAAAGATCTCCTTCACCAAATTGAAAATGGACCAGGTTATTAAAATTTCCATGACTTAATAAAAACAATACCCCGATAATACATAGCAGTGTGCCGATGGCTTTAGCCAGGTAAATTCTTTCTCCCAAAAATATACGAGCGAGTATCACTACCATTATCGGGGAACTGGTAGTGCCTATTAAAGCCATATTGATGGCGGTAGTATAATGTGCGCCAATATATACAAAGCTATTAAACAGAGAAATTCCCAATAAAGAAACTAAAAACAGGTAGCGAATATTTTTTTTTATTAATGTCCAGCTTTCTTTTGTTGATCTCCAGGCAAAAGGGGCGAGGATCAGGGATGCGAGTAACCAGCGATAAAAATTTAAACTGACAGGTGCTATCTGTTTGATCAGATCCCTTGCGATCACAAAATTACCCGACCAGATGGTGACTGCCAGCAGGGCAAGGGCTATTCCGGTTTTCTGTTCGCGGTAGGTCATAATAAATTTTAATGCGCGAAGTCAGCCAGAAAATTTCCTTTGATTCTTTCAATAGGAGGATTGAAATAACCGTATTTAAGTTCAGGGAATTCTTCTTTGATAAGTTCCTGCAATTGTTTTACTCCAAGAAAATCTCCTGTATCTGTTACACCGATCTTTTTGAGGTACCAGTCCGGATCAATATTAAAATTTCTCCATTGTATCATCTTCAATCCGGTATTACGAATCAGGTTTCTCAATGCTTCATATTCTCCCATTGCATCGGTCATTCCGGGGAAAACAAAATAATTAATGGAAGACCATCCACCAAAATGATTCATCACTTTCAGGCTTTCAATGACATCGCCGAACTGATAATTATTCGGTCTGTAATAAGGCATATAAATTTCTGGCCTCGCACTGTTTGTGCTAACCCGGATTGAATTTAATCCTGCTTCGCAAAGAATTTTAACGGCTTCAGGATCCGATCCATTGGTATTTATATTGATACTTCCTTTTGATGTGTGTTTCCTGATCTCTATTATAGCATCGCGTATTGTTTCCCACATCAGCAGAGGTTCGCCTTCACATCCTTGTCCGAAACTTATAATAGGATAGGGGGCCGATTCCAAATGCGGCACAGTGAATTCTACAATTTCTTCTACCGTGGGTTTAAAATTCAAACGGTCCTGCGTGGAAACAATAGTTTCTTCATCGGGTTGAAGTGAGATACAACCAACGCAATTCGCATTACAGGCAGGTGATGAAGGCACAGGACATTCCCAGCGACCCATTGCGAAATTTCTTGCAGCCGGACAATGATAGGTAAGTGCGCAGTTATTAGTGAGATGAGCGACGAGCCGGTTATGAGGATAATGCTTCTGTAATTCTCTGACTCCGGTTTCTATTTTTTCCTGATCGTATCCTGCACATTCCTGTCTTATATCTGATTCTATTCTTGTAGCCGGAACAAAAAATTTATCATCATGCCAGCCTGCCGCAGTATAACAGAATAAAGGAAGAATCGGCGCATCGGGGGCAGTTTCGTAAGCAGCCAGATAAAAACCAGTATGCGCGGGAGGAATAAAGGCGGCGACGGCCCATCCTTTCTCACAAAGCCTCATGTCACCTGTCTTTACATCTATGCCAATGCCTCTTCTACCAGGAAGCTCATAAAGTGATCCGCCTTCAGGTAATTCGATCCACTGGTCTTCAGGAACAGGCATTGCATCCCATCCACTTCGCCCGGTTACGTAAAGGGTCTTGTCTTCAAATATCTTGCCTTTACCGTCAGAATATAGAATAAAAGGGGTCATTCGTTATGGTTAAAAAAAATAATGATCGCCTTGGTCCGGATGGCGCCTGGTTCTATTTACCAGGTTGCTGTTTTAGCTGTTCCCTGCAAAAATCGTTAAATTCTCCTTCATTCACCGCTTCCATTATTTCCACCTGGAGAATGTGATTGTTATTAAAATCTATAGTGAGCATTCCGTCTTTCAGAATAACATTATTCAGCTCTGACCAGTCGATCTTTTTTTGCAGCAGGGCAGGATAGAAGATACTTTCCGGCCGGATCCGAATTACCCTTTTTCTTTGACTGAGGTAATAAAAAATTGAAAGCAGCGCCAGTAAGATGGCAAGCAATATTTTGTTTGCAACAAAATAAAATCCGGTGAGGAACAACAATACCAGCAGAAAAGCGAACCAGTTATAGGTATCCTTTTTTGGGTTGGGCATTACAAACGAATATTCTTTCATGAATGATCATCAGGTGTATTGCTGGCCACCAGCATATTGCACATTCTAAATAAAATTCGTGCTCCCACATTGGCATCCCAATCAGTATCGCCACCAATACCTACTTCATTCAAATCAAAACCTACCACCGTTCGGCCACTTTTCATCACTTTGGTGAAAAGATAAAATACCTGCTCCAGTTCAAAACCACCGGGTACTGGTGTACCTGTAAAAGGACAAAGCTTTCTGTCCAGACCATCAATATCAAAACTGATAAAAACTTTTTGAGGAAGATTAGCTACGATCGCGTCTACGATCTGTTTCCATGTTTCGCCTTCATACATACGGTTACGGATATGCTTATCGAAATAAGTAACTATCCGGCCATTACTGTCCTGAATAAAATCATATTCACTTTCGCTGTAATCGCGAATGCCCACTTGTACCAGTTTTACCAGCGATGGAATTTCTTTCAGCGCGTTATACATGATGGAAGCGTGAGAATACACAAAACCTTCATATCCTTCTCTCAGATCGCAATGCGAATCGATCTGAAGAATACCAAAATCACCATGCTTCTCAGCAGTAGCTTTGAAATATCCTAATGGTGTGCTATGATCCCCTCCGAGTAAGGCAACCAACTTGCCTTTTTCAAGAAGGGCCTTGGTTTGCTCATATACCCAATTATTCATATAAAGACTTCCTTCATTCACTTCTCTGAGAGTCTTAGTCATGAAATGATTGGCAGAAACATCTTCTCCTTTTGATATATAATCAATATACAGTTCAGCTTCTTTGCGGAGATAATCGCTTTTCATCAGGATCTTCCTGTCTGCGCTCCGCATAAAATAGCCATGCATCCAAACCTGGTGCATATCTGGATCAAAAAGATCCACCTGCAGGCTGGCGCGGAAAATGGCTTCAGGAGCACGGGCGGTACCCGAGCCATAACTCACGGTCACTTCCCAGGGAACGGGAAGAATAATGAGTCTGGAATCATCTTCGGAAGTAGGTAATCCGAAGATATTATTATTAGGATTGCCTACACTATTAGGGTCGTATAAACTAAGGTCTATCATGATTTCATGCTTGAAAAGCTACGCAAGGTAGCGAAAAGATGGGGTATGCATTCATGTACTACTTGCTTACCTGAGTTTTAAACCATTGAACCATTTGTTTTACTCCTTCTTCCGGAGGAGTGGTCATGGATCCAAAACGTTTTTCAAACTTACTGCTATCAAATATATAGTCTGATTCTCCCTGGTAAAGCATTTCAGGAAACTCACGCATTGGTTTAATGAATAAGCCCAGTAATCGGAGCATCCACAGCGGTATATTTTGTATCGCTGCTTTTACTCCAATCTCTTTTGCCACCAATTCTATCCACTCTTTCTGTGTAAGCTTTTCTTTGGTAGTGGGTAGATGCCAGGACTGCCCATAGACATCCTCGGTATTACCCAGAAGGGCGGTTGCTTTTGCAGCATCAGGAGTATAGGAATACGTATGAATTTTATCAACAGGACTTAAAGCCTGCGCTTTCTTTCCTTTAAGGAGATTCTTTACAATCGTTTCACCTATAAGGCTGTTATTACATTCAGGGCCATAAAAATCTGCCGCACGGGCAATCAGGGTCTTCAGGCCACGCTGATTAGCCTGCTGTATCATTTCTACTAATTCTTTTCTGACTAAACCTTTTTTACTGCAAGGATTTAATGGAGCTTCTTCTGTCATGAAGCCAAGAGTAGAGGGGTCGTACATATACATATTATCGAAGAAGACCAGTTTACATGACTGTTTTTCACATGCCTCAATAACGGCTTTAATAAATGGCGGCCAGATTTTTTGCCATACGGCAAGATTGTATTCAAAACCTACAGTAATGTAGACGATCTCAGATCCTTCTATGGCTTTTTCAATACCAGATAATTGGGTGAAGTCGAGGGAATAAAGTTCATCATCCTCATTTACCTTTTTTGGATTTCGACTGACAAGCCGGATATGATCAGTGTGTTTTTTTAATTCCCTGGCCAGTGGAATTCCAATAGTGCCTCCTGATCCTAGAATGGTTTGCATCTTAGGCTACACTTAAACTTTTCAAATGTTTTACATGGGAAACGATGGCTGTCCGCATTTTCCTGAATTCATGATAAGGCATGCCAAAATCCTCACAAGCTTTCTTAATGATCTTGCTTATCTCCGGATAATGTACGTGAGAGATACGTGGGAACAGATGATGTTCGATCTGAAAATTAAGTCCACCAACCCACCAGCAAATAAAACGGTTGCGTGTAGCGAAATTAGCTGTGGTCCTTAGCTGATGAACTGCCCACTCATCTTCCATCTTACCTGTAAGTTCATTCACCGCAGGAAACTCTGTAGTCTCTACAGTATGCGCCAACTGGAAAACGATGCTGAGTACGAAGCCGGCAAATAAGGATAATGAAAGGAAACCGATCATCCAGTCCATGAATCCGATCATATAAATGGGCAGAGCAACGAAAAGAAATGCGTGAAGTAGTTTAAATGACCAGAAACTCAGATGATCTATAAAGGCCATTTTTTTCAGTGGAGTAGGACCGATTCTGCGGGTGAAATATTTTTTATAATCTGTAAAAAATACCCAGAATAAATAAAGCAGGGAATAAGCGATCCAGAAATACCAGTGCTGGTATTTATGCATCTTCAGATGTTTCTGGGACCCGCTAAGACGAAGGAAAGGCCTCGCCTCAATATCATCATCTATGCCTTCAACATTGGTATAAGTATGATGAATGATATTATGTTTGGTGCGCCACATGAAATTATTAGCGCCCAGAAAATTCAATGACAGACCCGCCAGTTCATTCACCCATTTGTAACGGCTGAAACTTCCATGCATGCCATCATGCATCACGTTGAAACCAATGGCCGCGGTTAATCCACCAAGGAGAACACATTCCGGAATGGCTATCCATGCAATCGGAGTAAAGAATACCAGATGTACGTATACAAATGCGAAAGCGAGAGTTAGAACAATAGCCTTGGCGAACAATTTATAATTTCCGGTAGAAGGCTTTCCCTTGTTCGCGAAATAGTCATTAATCCTTTTTTTAAGCTCAGTATGAAAAGACTGGGCAGTATGTGAAAATTTTACAGTAGCCATTAATGCGAAGATTGAAGATGCAAATATAGGCCAATATATTGAGCCATAGCGGATAATGTTTTGTTATTGCAGAGATCTGATCCAGGCCATTTTACTAATGACCGTTAGGTATTTTAGCATATCCATTGATGCTTAACTGATAAGTCATGATAAAATCTTTGATCTGCGAAGAATTTCGCTTTGTTTAAATTTGCCATCAAATTCAGAAAAAATGAAATTAGATATCCTGGCCATTGGAGTTCATCCGGATGATGTG